>SCPZ01000035.1 GCA_004299305.1 Methylobacter sp. | reverse complement strand
GGAGAGGGTTGGGGTGAGGAGAATAAAAACAAGCATTTATATCCCCCTCATCCCAACCTTCTCCCTCAAGGGAGAAGGAGCCGGTACTTGTGTAGATACTTATGCTCCTGTTGGAGAGGGTCGGGATGAGGAGAATAAAAACCTAAGTTATTTCATGCTCATTTGGCCGCTTTCAGGCCTTTAAAAAGGCGAATAGACTTACAAGCCCCTTAAAATATCTTTTTTAATGTCTTCAAGATTTTCCAATCCGACTGAAATCCTGACCAAGCCGTCCTTAATACCGGCTGCCGCCCTGGCTTCCGGCGCTAATCGACCGTGCGTGGTGGTTGCCGGGTGAGTGATAGTGGTTTTAACATCGCCCAGATTTGCGGTAATTGACAGCAAAGCAGTCGCATCAATCAGCTTCCAGGCGTGTTCCTTGCCGCCGCTCAGTTCAAAACTGACTACGCCGCCGAAATGGCTTTGCTGCCGTTTGGCTAATTCATGCTGGGCATGTGATGGCAATCCGGGATAATGCACCTTAGCAATACCTGACTGTTGCTCCAACCAACGAGCCAGTTCAAAGGCGCTGTCGCAATGCGCTTTCATCCTGACTGCCAGCGTTTCCAAGCCGGACAAGAACACCCAGGCGTTAAAAGGACTCATAGTCGCGCCGCCGGTGCGCAGATAAGGATAAATGTGTTTTTCTATGATCTCATCGCTGGCGACAACGGCTCCGCCGACACAACGCCCCTGCCCGTCTATATATTTGGTTGCCGAATGAACAACAATGTCCGCACCTAATTCCAAAGGTTTTTGCAACACAGGCGTACAAAAACAATTATCAACGATCAGCAAGCAGTTATGTTTATGCGCTATGTCGGCAAGCACCGAGATGTCGGCAATTTCAATCAATGGATTGGACGGCGTTTCCAGGAACAAAAACCGGGTGTTCGGCTTAATCGCCGCTTCCCAGGCCGCAGCATCGATTAAATCTACAAAATCGGTTTCAACCCCAAATTTGCCGAAATAATTCTGGAACATCAATACGGTATTGCCGAATACGCCGCGTGAACACACCACATGGTCACCGGCTTTAAGCAAGCCCATACCAACCGCCATAATCGCAGCCATGCCGGATGAAAACGCCAGACAGCGCTCGCCTTTTTCCATTAACGCCAGTCTTTCCTGAAAGGCATTAACAGTTGGATTGGTAAAGCGAGAGTAGATATTGCCCGGTTTCTTGCCGGTAAAGCGCAACGCGGCCTCTTCGGCGCTCTTAAACACATAACTGGATGTGGCAAAAATCGGGATGCTGTGCTCATCTTCATGAGTACGCTGATGTCCGGCTCTTATCGCCTGAGTTTCCAGAGAATAGTCGTTCCAGTTAATATCTTTCATTTGCTTTTTATTTTGAAGAAAGTGAATGTAAAAGATAACTACCCCCCTTTTTTAACAGCAACGTCGATTCTTACTGTCCAAAGCCAGCTTTGGACTCCAGAAAAATGTGCTATAGGAGTTCAAAGCTGGCTTTGAACATGACAGGAACCAGCATTAGCATAAGGTGAGTAGTTACCATAAAAGGTTGATTCTAACATTTTTTCATCAACAGTATCGCCGGGAATAGCGCCATCAACACCTGTCAGGCTGTCAAAAACACCAAGGCCATTAATAGGATTTCCGGGTACAAACACCGCTCCCCTACCCCGTTCATGTATAATTTCGCGCCATGAACATTATAAAAAAACTTGCATCCCAAACTGCTGTTTACGGCCTCAGCAGTATTTTCGGGCGATTTCTCAACTACTTGTTGGTGCCGCTGTATACCTATTACTTCACAGCAGCGGAATATGGGGTGGTATCGGAATTTTATGCTTACGCCGGATTCTTTTCCGTGCTGCTGCTGTTCGGCTTTGAAACCGGCTATTTCCGGTTTCGCGACAAGGAACAGCCGGAGCGCGATGTCGTCTATTCCACAGCGCTGCTGTTTGTGGCGCTGGTCAACCTGGGCTTTTTTGCCGTAATACTGCTGATCAACACCCGGCTTTCGGCGGCATTAAACTATGCCAATCACCCGGAATATGTGTTGTGCTTTAGCCTTATTTTAATCATGGATGCGATTGCCGCAATCCCGTTTGCCAGGCTACGAGCGGAAAACAAGGCATTTCGCTTCGCCGGCATCAAGATCATCGAAATATTAATCACCGTACTGATCAGCCTGTTTTTCATCGTTTACTGCCCCAAGATCTACGCCGAAAACCCCCATTCATGGATAACGCCGATCTACAATCCGGCTATAGGCATCGGCTATATTTTTATCGCCAATTTAATGGCCAGCGGCTTCAAGTTTTTGTTGCTTGCGCCCCAGTTATCAGGCCTTTCTTGGGGTTTCGACCGGGCATTATTCGGCCGTATGATGCGCTATTCGTTGCCGATGGTGGCGATAGGTTTCGCCGGGATTATCAACGAAATGCTCGACCGCGTCCTGCTAAAGCACCTGCTGCCTTACGATACCCTGACCAACCTAAAAATGCTGGGCATTTACAGCGCCTGTTACAAACTGTCGATTTTGATGTCGCTGTTCATTCAGGCCTTCCGTTTTGCCGCCGAGCCGTTTTTCTTTGCTTACGCGGACAAAAGCGATGCCCGCCAGGTTTATGCAGTGGTACTTAAGTTTTTTGTCATTTTCTGCGTATTCATCTTCCTGCTGGTGACCTTATTTATCGATTTCTTTAAATATTTTGTCGGAGACGAATTCCGTGCAGGTCTTGAAGTCGTGCCTATTTTGTTGCTGGCAAATCTATGCCTGGGTATTTATGTTAACCTGTCCATCTGGTATAAATTAACCGATCGCACCTTAATGGGCGCGTCGGTATCTTTAGCCGGAGCGGCGCTGACTATCGCGCTCAATGTGTGGTGGATACCGCTGTTCGGTTACATAGGTTCGGCCTGGGCGACGCTGGCCTGTTACGGCAGCATGGCTATCGTCTCGTACCTGCTGGGGCAAAAATATTACCCGGTGGATTACGATGTCAAACGCGTGCTTGCGTATATCGGACTGGGCATCGGCTTGTATTTTGCTCACGGACAATTACTGATAACTTTAACCTGGCAGCCATGGCAATCGGCTGGTGCATTAATGCTGATTTATCTGCTGCTTACCGCGTTATGCGAAGGTCGCCGGATAACTGTAAAGTAGATGTCACATTTCGTCTCAGGCCGAATTCTTTTTTAAGTATCGGCGTGCGTCTGCATTGCCACTTTCTGCATCCATGCAGTCAACCAAACTATAAATTATGGCAAATAATATGGAAGTCAAAGCGCGTCTGATCGGCGGTTTTATTTTACTGCTGCTGGGGAGTTGGGTTTTACACAGTTTTCTGGCATTACTGGTTTGGGCCGTAGTGCTTGCCATCACCACATGGCCGATTTACCAGCGCTTGCTGGACTCCAATGAACTGCACGGCAAAGTCACTTGGGGCGCTTTGCTGCTGACTTTGCTGATCGGTGCGCTTATTCTTGTACCCTTAGGTTATGGTTTGAGCCGCTTGCTTGATGAAGCCCAATCGCTCGGAAAAATCCTGACCGAGGCGCAACAAGTCGGTATCCCGCCGCCAGTCTGGTTGGAAACCATACCCATGATAGGTCATTGGGCAAAAAACACCTGGATGAATGCCTTGGGCAATCCGGTCGTAGCCAATGAATCCTTGCACTGGCTGGGAACCGGCGGCGCTATCACCTATACCAAGGACTTCGCCAGCCAACTATTGCACCGTTTCTTCGGCTTTTTACTGACTCTGGTGGTGCTGTTTTTTGTTTATCAACACGGTAGCGGCTTAAGTCAATATGTGTTGGCGACTAACCGGAAATTGTTCGGCGAAACCGGCGTCCGTTACGCGATTCATGCCACAGCGGCAGTGCGCGCCACAGTCAACGGACTGGTGCTGGTTGGACTGGGAGAGGGTTTGTTGCTGGGCGTGGGCTATGCGTTTGCCGGATTAAGCCATCCGGCCATGCTGGGCGCATTGACCGGCGTTTTTGCGATGATCCCGTTCGCGGCCAAACTGATCTTCGGCGCCTGCGCGCTGGTATTGGTCGCCGAAGGACACATGGCGGCGGGAAGTTCGCTGTTTGTGTTCGGCGTGGTGGTTATCCTGCTGGCTGATAATTATGTGCGCCCAAGATTAATCGGCGGCGCGGTTAAATTGCCGTTTATCTGGACCCTGCTCGGCATTTTCGGCGGCCTGGAAAACTTCGGTTTACTGGGCTTATTTTTGGGGCCTACGCTAATGGCGGTACTGATCTCGATCTGGCGCGACTGGGTTGCCGATATGGATAAACTGGATACAACAGACACAGAAGACAGTGCATCGCAGAAAACACAAACAGAAATAGAGTTCGATGACGGGCAATAATTAACAGCTACCAACTTTATATAGCTGTGGGGGTTTATTATTGCGAGTTACCTTAAGCCGGGACAGATAACATCCCTTCGAGGGATGTTATCTGTAAAATCGTCCCGCCTTAAATTAGAGGCTGTATCATATAAGCAGCCAACGTCTAAAAAACCATTATCTCCATAAAAGAAACTATTAATCAATAATTTCCCATATTGTCAATTAATAAGCGCATACGTATAGTATAGCCAACGTTACGTATTTCCCCCCGCAACATAGCAAAGGAGCTTTAAAATGACTGATTTTCAAAGAGATATTCTAATAGGAATGATGTTTATCGTTGGTATTCTGGGCTTTATTTCCGGTGAATTCATTGTTTCGACCCTTATGTTTGCAACGGCTGCCGTATTCAGCAATATAGTTTTAAGTCGCAAACTACACACCTACCAAAAGTAAGCCGCTACGCTGCATATTAAGCAGGTTTTTTCACCTCCGTTATTATCCTACCTCAAACAGACTCTCTCCTGTTTGACTCTTCACTCCCGGCACTTTTATTAGCACCGGGAGTTTTTTTTGACCTGTGTTTTATGACTGTTCTGCAAATTAACCCGCCGACACTGCCTTGACGATAACAAATTTCGAGTTGGCTGCAACGACCGAATGCTTACCAAAAAGACGCTCAAGGTAATTGTGATAATCCAGATGCCGATTACCTATCACCCATAATTCGCCGCCTTTACGCAATACTCTTCGCGATTGCTTAAATAAACTCAGCGCAATCTGGTCGCCTATCGTATTTTGCTGGTGAAACGGAGGATTGCATAAAATCAGGTCGGCAGACGCAGGCTCAGCCTCCACCAACCCGTCAGCGACGCGAAAAATCGCCTCGCGCTGATTGCCAAAAGCACGATGAAAATTATCCTTGGCCGATGCTACCGCCATAAAAGACTCATCGACAAAATGCACGGTTGCTGCCGGGCAGCGTTCAGCGGCGATTAAACCGACCAAGCCGTTACCGCAACCTAAATCGATAATGTCGCAGGCGTCCTGGCGAGACGGAAGATGCTGGAGAAAAAACCGCGTACCTATATCAAGACTGTCGCGCGAAAATACATTAGCGTGATTACTAATCAAGTGCTCGGTATTTTCAAGCCGGTAACAAACCGGATAAGGACTAGGCGGAATAAGCAATCCCGCATCAAGAGATGCAAAAATCAGCCTCGCCTTTTTTTTAGCCAGCGAGGTTGTAGTCGGTCCTACCAAGCGTTCCAATAATTTCCAAACCGAGGGCGGCAGGGTTTTGATCATGCCCGCTACAATGACCTGGGTTGAAAGCGTCAAATGCGGACGCAAGCGTATTAATTCATCTTCCAATAAGGCCAGCGTCTTCGGCACCTTAATCAATACCACATCGAATACGCCCTCCAACACGTCGAGACTGTTCAGCAAGCTGACGCTGTGTTCAGGCAAGCCATTTGCGGCGAGATTGAGCCGTGTCGCCTGCTGCGACAAATAGGAATCAGATATGGCATAAGGCCGCAAAGCATTCAGCGCCACGGCCAACGCGCCAAAACTGTCATTCACTATCAAAACCCGCCCGCTATTAGGCGGCTGTTCTGCAAGCGTGTCGAGCAAATATTCATCCGCCGCATCCCAAGCGCGCAGCAACTCTCGCGCTCTTTTCGGCAGCCGGTTGAGTTCAAATTCGCCTTGGGCAACGGTTAAACGATTCGTCATGACTCAAGCGCGAGACATGAATTTTCCTGTCTCGGTATTGATCTTAATCAACTCCTCAGGCTCCAGGTACTCGGGTACCTGAACCTCCAGCCCGGTGGTCACTCTGGCTGTTTTAGTGCGCCCTGACGCCGTCGCCCCCTTAATGGCCGGAGCCGTCTCCACAATAGGCAACACCACGGAACTTGGCAACTCAATACCGAGTACCGCATCGTCCACCAACAAGGCCACTATGCCTTCAAGCCCTTCGGTCAAATAATCGACCTGGTCTTCCAAATCCTCACGGCTCAAACTGTATTGGGTGTAATCCTCCATATTCATGAAGATATAATTATCCCCGTCTACATACGAAAACTGCACCTTGGCCCGCACCAAATCGGCATCCTTAAAGAAATCATCCCCTTTTAACGACTCGTCCAGTTTTTGGCCGGTTTTAAGATTGGTAAAACGAATTTTGTATAAGGTTGACGCGCCACGGGACGATGGACTTTTAGCATCGACCTGCTTAACCGCATGGGGTACGCCATTTATTTCAACCACCATGCCCCTTTTTAAATCACTAGCCTTTGCCACGCAAATCTCCTCTTTGTTAAACTTGCAGGCAAAAGCGCAGCAAGAATTCATATTTAGATGACCTAAGCCACCATCGAGGCCCATTATATCGTAGAATTCATACTTAAAGCGGTAACTTGGATCAACCTCCGTTTTTCCGCGCCGGTTATAATGCACCATGCCGTCACCGCCCAAGCTCTTAATAAGATAGAATTTGATCCCGATATTTCATGCCAAATTACAACCTTGCTCCACCATCCGTTATTGAATAATAAATACACCATCATGACGCGTTTTTTTCATGAAATATCGGCAGTGCTCTGTTTGTTACTCACTTCCAGTTTATGCACCGACGCCAGGGCGAACAGCTCAATCGACACCTGGCGTAGCGAGGCGACCGCTACGCGAATACTGGCAGAGAACGACGCCCCGGCGGCCTACGAGGAAGCTTTGCGCTTACAAATCACACTGCCCGCTACTGCAACGCCCGCCGACCGCGCTCGTGTCCTGAACCTCTTGGCCCGCATTGAGATTTATACCGCACAGATTGAGGCATCGGCTAACCATACGCAGCAAGCGCTGGAACTGGCTAAACAAAACAATGACCGTGTCGGTCAAGCCGAAGCTTATCTTTCTATCACACTGAGTTCCGTCTACCAGGGGCAAATCGATGCATTGATCGATGCAGCTCCTCGCGCACTGGAAGTAATCGAAGGCGTAGATCGCCCCGACCTGCTTGGTGAAGCGATGTTGCGTCTGGCTATGATGTACCGTCGCATGGGCCAAGTCGACGAGTCCGTTACCCTGTGCATGCAGGCAATGGAAATCGCCAAAGACAGCAACAACCCTTTGGCGCTGATCTATGCCTATCAGGGGCTGGGCGTCTCCTACGACCAGAGCGGCCATTATATTGAGTCGCGCACCTATTACTCTAAAATGCGCGATCTGGCCCGGTTAATCCCTGCTAAACAACTGGAGGCAGAGGCAACATCAGGCCTGGCGGCCTCATTCAACAGCACTAACAACCCTAGCGACCTGCGTGCGGCCGAATCCATCACTCGTGAAGCGGTCACGCTCTATCATGCGGCCGGTTCTCTCTTCAACTACGCACATGGCCTGTTTGTGCTGGCCGATAACTTGCACAAACAAGGCCGACTGGAGGATACCCTGCCAATTCTTGATGAGGCCATTGCACTCTACGAACGTTATCCGAACAAGATCGGTCTCTGGTGGTCGCTGGACGCCCGCAGTGAAAACCTCCTGGCCATGGGGCGTCTTAGCGATGCGCAGAGCGACGCCGAACGGGCTTACGCGCTGGCGCAAGATCTTGGCATGCTGCTCTACCAAAGCGTAAGCGCGCAACGCATGGCGGCGCTCACCGCAATCACGGGCGATTACAAGCGCGCTTACCAGCTCTCCACAGAGGCCGCCGATTTGGAGGCCAAATCGGTACGAGAAAAAAGCAGCTCCCGTATGCTCGAATTAGCGCAACGCTACAAGTCGGAACACAAGCAGCAGCAGATCGATAGATTAACCCTCCAAGAGCAACATCGCGCATTTCAGCAGCGCTGGCTTTGGACGGTGTTAGTAGGCAGCGTCGCACTGCTTGCCGTCACGACCTACTTCCTGATGCGACTGCGGCGCTCCCACCGCTTGCTTGAAGCCTCCAACACGCAACTGCGGCAATCGAAGGATGAAATTCGTGTCCTCAACGTCGGCCTCGAACAGCGAATCCAGGTGAATACCGATGAATTACGCCAACAGACGCGCTACCTGCGCACCCTGGTCGATACCCTCCCGGTTTCCGTCTGGCTCAAAGACACACAGAGCCGCTACCTAGCTATCAACACCAGCAACATCAACAACGCGGTCAGCAATGGCCACACCATAGAACAAATAATCGGCAAGACTGACTTGGAACTGTGGCCCGGAGAAATCGGCCAGGCCTTTCGCGCTACCGACTTCGAGGTTATGGTGACGCGACAAAACAAGACCTTCGAAGTGGCCATTCCCGGCCCGGACGGTACGGTCTTTTGGCGGGAGATTGATAAGGCGCCGGTCATCGACGAAGACGGAACCGTACTCGGAATCGTCGGCGTCAGCCGCGACATCAGTGAGCGCAAACGCTACGAGCAGGCGCTGCTGGAACGCGCCGAACTGGAACAGCGTCAGTCGCAATACTTCGGAACGGCTCCAGGGCTATTCGCCACTATGATACAGCGACCGGATGGCGGCTACGCGATGCCTTTTGCCAGCTCCGGCATTCGCGATTTATTCGGGCTAGAACCCGAAGACGTAGCGACAGACATAGGGCCGCTTGCCGCCGTAGGCCATCCTGAAGACATTGAAATGACACGTCAAAAAACCGCAGAATCGGCACACAACCTAAGCCCCTATCATGTCGAGTATCGCATCATACACCCGCAAAAAGGGCTGCGCTGGATTGAGGTGCGCGCTTTGCCTCAACGCACAGCGGACGGCGGTACGCGATGGGACGGCTTTTACCATGACATTACCGAACGTAAGCGCATGGAGACCGAACTGGCCCGTTCGCGGAATTTTCTCAACGATGTTATCGATACCATCGCCGACCCGATATTCGTCAAGGACCGGCTACATCGCTGGATACTGCTCAACCAGGCTTGTTGCAAACTTATCGGCGGCTCAAGGGAGGAACTGCTGGGCAAATCCGATTTCGACTACTTTGGCGAACACGAGGCGCGCGCATTCTGGGCTACGGATGAAGAGGCCTTCGAGAGCGGCCTGGAAAACATCTATGAAGAGAGCATTACCGACGGCGAGGGGGTCAAGCGGACGCTCATTACCCGGAAATCCTGTTTTATGGATAATACCGGACAAATTGTGTTGGTTGGCGTCGGTCGCGACATCAGCGAGCGCAAGGCTGCCGAAGCGGCGCGCGAGGCCGCGCTGACCGAGGCAGTGCGCTTGGCGAAATTACGCAGCGAATTCATCGCCTATATGAGCCACGAACTGCGCACACCGCTGAACGGCATTCTCGGTTATGCGCAGATAATGCAACGCGACCTTACCCTGAGCGAGCGTAATACCGCCGCGCTCGATGTCATTCGTCAAAGCGGCGAGCACTTGCTGGCGCTCGTTGAGGACATCCTTGACCTGGCCCGTATCGAAACCGGCAGGCTTGAACTCATCATGTCCAACATTCCGCTAAACAAGTTCCTGAGCATCGTTACCGAGATTATCAGCATCAAAGCATCGCAAAAGGGCCTGGAATTTACTTGCGAGCTGACAGACGACCTACCGGAAGGCATACACGGCGATGAAAAACGCCTGCGCCAGGTACTGCTCAACCTGCTGGCCAACGCTGTCAAATTCACCAACCGAGGCCATGTCGTGTTGCGCGTCAGCCGCGTGACCTCATCGCGACTGTGCTTCGTCATTCAAGACACCGGCATCGGCATCGAAGCAGCCGAACTGGAAACGATCTTCCGGCACTTCGAGCAGTCGGGGGATGTGCAGCACCGGGGCGGCGGCACCGGCCTCGGCCTTGCGATCAGTCGGCAGCTGGTACGTTTGATGGGCAGCGACATCGAAGTCGAGAGCCGTATCGGGGAAGGCAGCACTTTCCGCTTCGAACTGGAACTGCCGACCGTGGAGGTCGTATCGACAGCCCTGCTTTCGGTACAAGTTGCCTCGGGCTACGCAGGACCGCGCCGCAAAGTGCTGATTGTCGACAGCGTCGCAGAGAATCGCGCCGCAACGGTCAATCAGCTCGTCCCCCTGGGTTTTGATACGGTTGAGGCCTGCAACGGTCGCGAAGCCCTGGAACTAGCCCAATCAACTTTGCCCGACCTGATCCTCATGGACAAGGTCTTATCCGGCATGGACGGACGGGAGACCATCCTGCGCTTACGGCAATTGACAATACAAGTTCCCATCGTCGTCATGTACGCCAACGCCTCGGGCGACGCAGAGGAATACCTAAAAGCCGACGCCAATACCTTCATAGCGAAACCCATCGAGCAACATAGCTTGCCTGCCCGAATTGCCGTACTTTTGAATCTCGAATGGATCTTCACCCAGCCGCAGGAAGATTCGGCGGTGACGGATGAAGTCGTAGAGCCACTGGTCTTTCCTCCGACCGAAGAAATGCAAACGCTGTATCGACTGGCACAGCTGGGCAACATGCGCGACATCCTGCGCTACGCTGAACGTATCGCAGCGATTGATCCTCGCTATGGATTGTTCGCCGCGCAGTTACGAAGGCTTGCCGAAGGCTACCAGTCGAAAGCTATCCTTGCTTTTGTTGAACAACACTTAAATAACACCTATGAATTTCCAAACTAATACATTCACTATCCTGATCGTCGACGACACTCCCAGCAACCTAAGCGTGGTGGTCGACCTGCTTGAGGAGAGCGGCTATAACGTCGCCATCGCCCAGGACGGCGAAGAGGGCTTGCAGCGTGCGCAATTACTGCAACCCGACCTGATCCTGCTTGATGTGATGTTGCCGGGGGCGGACGGTTTCGAAATCTGCCGACGCCTGAAAGCGGCGGAAGAGACACGAGACATCCCGGTGATATTCATGACTGCACTGGTCGCGACTGAACGCAAGGTCAATGGTTTTGACGTAGGAGGCGTCGACTACATCACCAAGCCCTTGCAAATCGACGAAATCATCGCTAGAGTCGGCACCCATCTCAAGCTGCGCGCCGCGCAAAAACGCCTGGAAGAACAGAACGCGCAATTACAAAACTGCCGGGAACAACTGGAACGGCGAGTTGCCGCATGTACCGCCGAACTCAAGGCCAGCAACCAACAGCTACGCATGGAAATTAGCGAACACAAGCGGACCGGACAGCAGCTGTTGATGATGGATTTCGCCTTGAACCGGATGCGTGAGGCCGCCTATCTTATCGACCGGCAATTGCAGTTTATCTATGTCAATGACGAAGCCTGCCGAGCATTGGGTTACAGCCGGGAAGAACTGTTGAAAATGACCATGTATGACATCGATCCTGATGCCACTCATGAAGAAATGACAGCTACACGAGACCAAGACGGCCTGGTTGTCATTGAACGTCGTCACAAGACCAAGGAAGGCGCAGTTTTTTCAGTAGAAATCCACATCACGAGTTTCGAGTATGAAGGCGTGGCGCTAACCCTATCGCTGGCCCGCGACATCTCCGAGCGCAAGCGGATGCAGTCGTGAAGAGTTCCTGGGAACGCCAAGCCCCTGCTTGGCGAATGTCTGCAATTATCCTAGAGAAATCATTTCGTCCACGAAAAGCACGAAAAGCACGAAAAGCACGAAAAACTTCAAAAGGTTATCAAACCGTAGGCCATTACCCAAAGGGTGAGTTACTAAATCAATACAACATATTGTTTTATTTAGTGTATTTCGCGCCTTTCGTGGATAAACTGCGGTTTTTAGGATTATCAACATTGCCGAGCTGGGGCTCGGCGTTCCCGGTTATTTGTAGTGTGTCCCGTCTTTGGAAACCAAAATCAACGAAGAAGGTACGCGTAGCATACGGTGAATTGAAAAAAGGCCTTTCATATCTTAAATATTACCCAAGCGATAAAAACCATGTCAGATAAAAAACCCACCCTCGGTTTCATTGGTATCGGCCTGATGGGCAAACCGATGACCTTGCGTTTGCTAAATGCCGGCTTTAGCGTCAATGTCTGGAACCGCAATCCTGAAAAGCTCCAACCGGTCGTCCATGCAGGCGCTAGAGCCTGCTCATCCGTTGCCGAATTAGTCCGGGCCTCCGAGGTGATTATCTTGTGCCTCGCCGATACCGCAGTCGTCGAATCGATAGTCCGCAATGATATTTTAACCAGCGGTGCAGAAGGGAAATTGCTGATCGACTTGTCCAGCATCCACCCCGAAAACACCCGGCAATTAGCCGCGCTGCTGCATGAAAAATGCGCCATGGGCTGGGTCGATGCCCCGGTTTCCGGCGGCGTTGCCGGTGCAGAACAAGGCAGTTTGGCGATTATGGCGGGCGGCAACTTGGAGAATATCGAAATTGCCCGAATGGTTCTTGCGCCGCTGTATAAACAACTAACCCACATGGGCGAAGTAGGCAGCGGCCAGATAACCAAAATCTGCAACCAGATGATTGTCAGTTGCAATGTGCTGGTTATCGCCGAAATGATGGCGCTGGCCAAACAGGCAGGCGTTGATGCGGAGCAAATCCCCGTAGCGCTGGCAGGCGGCTTTGCCGACTCGAAACCTTTGCAAATCACCGGCAGCGAAATGGCGACCGAAACCTTTGAGCCGGTCAAGTGGCGGGTTAAAACCCTGTTAAAGGATTTGAACATGGCGATTGACTTGTCCACCAAGCAAGGCGCTGCCGTTCCCATGTCCGCCCTGGCCTCGCAACTGATGCAACTGCACGGCAGTCGCGGTTACCTGGAACAAGATCCGGCCACTTTAATCAAACTCTACACAAAAACCGATGCTTAACTTTAGCGCCAACCTGAGCCTGTTATTTACCGAAGTTACCCTGATTGATCGTTTCAAGGCCGCCAAACAGGCAGGCTTTAACGCCGTTGAAATTCAGTTCCCTTACGAGTTAAACGCAGCAGCGATAAAAGACAAACTGGACGAATACGGTTTAAAACTGGTTTTGTTTAATGTAGACGCTGACGATTTATTACAAGGCGGCGAGGGGCTTGCCTGCGTACCGGAAAAACGCGATCAATTCAAGCAGGCCATAGCTCAAAGCGTCGAATACGCCGAACTGTTAAAGCCGGAAGCGATTAATGTGCTGCCGGGGCGCTGCCTGGATAACAGCCGCCTGGCGCAATACCTGGAGACCTTTAAGGAAAATTTGTGTCTCGCCGCCCTGGCCTTTGCGCCGCTGGGTATTAAAACCGTGTTTGAAGCGATTAACAGTCACGACATGCCGGGATTTATCATCCATAGCGAAGCGCAAATGCTCGGTGTATTGGCTCAGCTTAAGCACTCTGGACTGTATATGCAGTACGACATTTATCACATGCAAACGATGGGCGAAAAGCCCGAACAGTTTATTACCGAACATGCCGATAAAATCGGCCATATCCAATTTGCCGATTGCCCCGGCCGAGGACAGCCGGGCACCGGTCGGATTGATTTTGAACGGGTATTTTCAGCTATTGAGAAATCGGCTTATTCGGGATGGGTCGGAGCGGAATATAAACCGCTTGGGACTACGGCTGAAAGTTTGGGTTGGTTAAGGCCATAAGCATTAACTTAAGGAACAGTATTTAATGGAACTAATGGAACACGGATGACACTGATTAGACGGATTTAAACGGATTTGACTGCATTCCCACGCGGCGCGCTCATCGTTATACACAAGTATTTCAAAGCACGTCATCCCGGCAGGGATTGCCGGGATCTAGAAGCCATGGATGGCATACTGAAGTAGGCAACAAGTCTCGCCACAGGAATTGCTCAATGAAATCAAGCATTCACATCCCTGTGCTCTGGATCCCGGCAATCCCTGCCGGGATGACGGTG
>SCPZ01000034.1 GCA_004299305.1 Methylobacter sp. | reverse complement strand
TGCCGTTATTAACATCATCACTCAAAACGCCAAGGATTTGAATGGACTGCATACCTCAGCCGGTTGGGGCAGTTTCGATACCCAGCAATACAGGGCATCCTGGGGCAAGCAATTTGATAATAGCGCGGAAGCCGCATTACATTTTAACTTTACCGATACTAACGGCATTAATTCGCCGATTGGGGCTGATAGCCAGAGCCTAAAAGGCCTGCCATCTAATGCACCCGGTAACAGCCAGCTGACCGAAGGCCGTTACGACCTGGAATGGGACCTAGGTTATAAAGACTTTAAATTGGACGGGCGTTTTATCAATAAAAAAACCGGGACATTCTTTGGGCAAGCATCGATACTTAACGATAGCCGTACTGAACAAAATTATAATGATTATTTCCTGCGTTTGAGCAGGGATTGGAAGATTCAAGATAAGCTCACGATAAATACCCAATTGTTCCACGATTTTTTTAGCTCTGATAATATATGGCAACTTACCCCTAGCCAATTTGCTCGCCAGGGTTTTCAAAATACCCGCACCGGTGGTGAGATTCAAGCGGATTATCAGCTTAGCGCTGCTCAAACCCTGATCGGCGGATTTTCTTATGCCAAAGAACAGCAGGGTGATCTTATTAGTGAATTGGGTATTGATCCGCAACATTTGATGTTGGCGCCGCCTATTACCGCAGAAAGAACCCGTAAGCATTGGGGTGTTTATCTTGAAGATGTCTGGGATCCGTTGGCCAATTTACGCTTAACCGTTGGCGCTCGCTATGATCGGTACAACGACTTTGGAGGCACCTTCAATCCGAGAATGGGCTTCAATTGGGAGGTAGTTAAGAATTATTCATTGAAGTTTTCTTACGGCACCGCTTATCGAGCGCCTGCCTTCGGTGAACTGGGTCTTGCCAACAATAATACATTACTCGGCAATCCAACGCTTAAACCGGAGGAAGTTAAAACCTTTGAAACGGGCATTATCGCTCACCCCATTAAAAATTTAACAGCCCAAGCCACCTATTACCACTCTGCAATCAATCAAATTATCTCACGAGTTACCCCCTGTCCAGCTGCATCATGCATCGGCAATAGCGGTAGCCTAGTCGCCGAGGGTGTGGAGCTGGAGACGCGTTATGACTTTGACGGCAAGTTGCAAGGTTCCTATATCAGCGCCAATCATGTCTTACAACGTAGCATCCAGCTCGATCAGCAGTTAGCCGATGTACCTCGGTATCGTACCAACCTGACAGCCAACTGGGCTTTTGATAATACCTGGAGCAGCTTCGCCCATGTTCTTATTAAAGGCGAGACCTTGCGCACTGCGGGCGATATACGAGGCAGTGTACCTGGGTACGCGTTAGTTGATCTGGGTTTGTTGGGGAAAAACCTGTTCGCTAAAAAAGTCGATGTCAGCTTTAATGTCTATAACTTATTTGACAAACGTTATTACGATCCGTCACTCGCCCGATTGAGTTTTGTTGGGGATTATCAAATGCCTGGAATAACGTTTTTCGGGCATGTTAGCCTGAGGTTTTAATATCTGCCGCGTGGACTAAACCCTGTTTATGCACAAACATCAAGGCAAAGATGGACTACAGGCTTTGCCTGCAAGGGTGACGCTAGATGATGCTGAATGGTGAGGGGCGATGCTATTTTTATTAAGCAGCCAAAGAAACCGGCTTGGAGGCTTTTCCTGAAACGGGCTTATAGTCAATTGAGAATAAGTTAAATTAGTTTGTAGTAGTCGCAGAGAATGCTAGATATTCAAGGACGGTGGGCCGCTTCACTGCGACCCACCTAATAGATCAAGATGTTACAAATACATCAAGTTTCTCCATTCTAAAAAAGGTTGTTAAAACCCATAAGCCATGAGGGCCGCAGCCCCATAAATCATAATCAGGCGAGGCAATCCTGATTATTTTTTGTAATCAATCATTAAACGTAACTACGCACGGGTGATGATTTAATATAATGTATGCCATCTCAAAACTAGGCTCAATATTTATCAATAGGACCCAGATTTTGTTACCATAATTTAATAAACTGTTAGTAATCATGGAGATATAATTATCTGCTTTATTTGGTTTTATTTCAGTTTTTTGTACAAACCACGAGTTATTGTCCAGTTTTGAGGTGTTTTCAGAATTTTCCTAAAAACAAGATTTTTTCACCATTTTTAGGCTAAAAATAACTTGTTTTTCACAAAATATTACTTTTTTCGCAAAATAGCACTCTGTTTTAGCCCAAAAAATAAAACGAAGAGCAAAAAATAAACATAGTTAAAACAAACGGTTGTAGTTTATACATCATATAAAATCAGCACCCCTACTCACCCTATGCTAATACTGGCTCCTGCCATGTTCAAAGCCAGCTTTGAACTCCTATAGCACATTTTTCTGGAGTCCAAAGCTGGCTTTGGACAGTAAGAATCGACGTTGCTGTTAAAAAAGGGGGGGAGTAGTTACCATTAAACTTGACAACGAAATATAGCTATCTGGAATGACTACCTGATCTTCGGGGAATGCAGCCAAGGTTTCTTGGATATTGGCTAAGAACAAACTTACCAATTTAGCATGTTGCAGTTTTTCAAAGGCGCATAGTCCGATAACGCCGATTTCTGTTCCTAACGCTATATTTTTAGGGTTTTGTTCTGGATTACTGTTGATGTCGGCATTTGATAAGGGTTGAGCGTCTTTTAGAGCAAGAAAATTTATTGAATCCGGCCCCATCGCAACAAGGCATTTCCTCGTGGCATTCCAGGCCAATAGGCTTTCGTTTTTATAGTAGATAAAAACAGTTTCCTGTTCATTGCTAACGGTGATCCTACCTGCGTCAAAACCGCTAATGTTTCTTTCTTCCTTATCAGTAATTCTCCCTTCAAATAAGACATGACTGCTTAAGGCAAAGCTGTTTAGAAATCCTAAAAAATCACGATAATTTTTACTTACGCTCAGATGGCGTCCCAGATTCCAGGCCAAGCCGACCGTCCACTGGAAGAATCTTGCCCGGTTTTGCTCGGACAAGCAATTTAAATCGGAACCTCGCATCGGATAACAGGCTTTAGCTGCTAAACTGTTATTTTCTTTGGCAAATTTTCGCGCTTGATTTTCTGTATCCTCCGCATCGTAGACCCTGACTATTGTTTTTTGATAACGCCCCGATGGGGCGGTATCGGATGTCAAGATAACAGGATTTAACTGTAAGTTATGAATATT
Source organism: Methylobacter sp. (assembly GCA_004299305.1). Taxonomy (GTDB): domain Bacteria; phylum Pseudomonadota; class Gammaproteobacteria; order Methylococcales; family Methylomonadaceae; genus Methylobacter_A. The sequence goes on along the minus strand of SCPZ01000034.1, from coordinate 4,415 downwards.
GAACAGATTCATACTCATTTCCGGCGCCGCTCTACCGCAAGGGTCGCCGTTAATAACGGCAACTCCTTGATGCGCTGAAATGATAAAAGGGATTAGCGTATTAATGGCGCCCATTTCCACCGGTATCAAATAACTTAATGGGGCGTCGCCGGATTGATTCAGATAGACATTCATTTCTAAAAAAGCATTTAATGCCGCTGTTTGTCCGTAACCTTCAAACATTTTTCCAGGTGAACCTAGCAGCGCTATAAAAGCGATATTTTTATCGACTATAAGATCGTTAGGATTGACATAAGTCATTGTATCGGCTTCTTTGAGCATTTTATCGATAAAAAGAAGCGCCAAACCAATAGACCCGCCGCCGCCGGAACCTAAAAAACACGCACCATAGGCGATATAGCGGATGTCTGTTTTTGTTAATCGATAATTGCCAGGGCCGAAATCTTTTACTCTGGCGTCATTAGATGATGGTTTTACTGAATTATACTCAAGCATTATGATTTTTCTGAAATTAAACGAACAGCGCCTGCTCATTGAGAAATACCTTAACAGGATTAAGGCGATATTGTAAGCTATAACGACAACGATAGAGGTAAAGGCTTACATAAAGTTTTTCCAAAAAAAAATAACTATTAATAAATAAATACTTATGAAAATAGATTTTCAAGCTCCAGAATTTATAGCCAACCCTTACCCTGTTTATGCCCAATTGCGTGAACAATCGCCAGTTTATCTTTTAGAACCGAAAGTTTGGTTGGTCACCCGTTATCACGATGCCGAGTATTTACTGAAAAGCCCATTATTAGACAAAGATATTCCTTCCGCTTTCAATCAACGTTACGGCAGAAACATGAACGATGAGCCTGTTTACCGTATGCACAATGATTTTTGGGCTTCAATGAATTCACCGAGTCGACGCAAGTTGGTCGTCAAAGCGCTGAATGCCGGTAAAATGAGCGATTTGCGTGTATTGGCCCAAGAAAGCGCAAAACAATTGGTAGATAAATGGATAACTCGCAAACAAGCCGATTTAATGCAAGTTTTTGCCTGTCCATTTCCTGTACAGGTCATTTGCAATTTGCTGAACATCGAGCTAGAACAGAGCCTCGATTTTTTAGCAGAAATTAAACTCATAGCGAGATCAGGTGAACCCAAACTGCTTGATGCTACGGAACTAGAGACCTCCAATGCGGCGGCATTGCGGTTGGATAGTTTTTTTCGGAAAATCTGTCGCGAAAGACGAAAACAACCCGGTGATGATTTAATTTCACAGTTATTAACCGCCGAAGAGGATGGTGAATGTTTAAGCGAAGACGAAATTATCTCCAACCTTATTATACTGTTCATGGCTGGATATGGGACTACCGCCAATGCGCTGTGCAACATCTTACGCCTATTGTTTCTTTATCCTGACCAACGGGAACTGCTGCTTGCTAAACCAGAACTTCTAACCTGTGCTGTAGAGGAAGGTTTACGTTTTAGTACTTCAGCACCAATCACCTTTTTCGTTGCTGTCGAGTCGTTCGAATTACAGGGCGTGCAAATTGCGTCAGGGGATACGATTTATCTTGCGCTTGATTCTGCAAATCATGATCCTGAAATATTTGTTGAGCCTGATCGTTTCTGGATAGACAGGCCTCCTACCGTTAAAAAATTACTGTCTTTTGGTCAGGGTAGCCATTATTGCTTGGGAGCTAAACTGGGAGTTCTTATGTTAGAAGTTGCACTAGAAACCTTATTCCGTCGCTTACCCAATTTGACTATCGATAATGTAGAACAGCTAACGTGGGAACCAACTTGGGTATTTAAAAGCCTGGAATCTTTACCAGCAAGATGGTAGCAATAACACCGCTAAGGGCTATATTGGATGTAAGTTTTGTTTTTATCTTGTATGACTGACATGAATAAAACACCTTACCCCGATGTCTGGCCTGATATAGATACCAAGCTCTACAATAGGTCGGTCAAGTTGTTTAATACTGTCAAGAACATGCTGAGCGTCAAACTTGACCTGCACGCCGACCCACAGGTTTTGGGGGGTGACATTTTCTTATTCAATCATTTTTCCCGGTTTGAAACGTTTATACCGCAGTTTCTTATTTACGAGCAGACCGGGGCTTATAGTTGTGCAATTGCTTCCGGCGAATTCTTTACTGAAGACAATGTGTTGTCGCGGTATTTAAAACATGTCGGCGTTTTCCCTCACAACCATGAGCGATTGTTTCCACTGCTGGCAGGACAGATTTTGCGCGGTCGTAAAGTCATTATTTTTCCTGAAGGCGGCATGGTAAAAGACCGGCGGGTTATCGATAAACGCGGTCATTACAGCATTTACTCACGGATTACCGGCAACCGGCGCAAGCTGCACACGGGTCCTGCCGTATTGGGACAGGGCGTGGAAACCTTTAAAGCGGCTATCAGGTACGCCCATAATCAAAACGATATTGCCCTGCTTAGACAATGGAAAGATGCGTTACAAATCGATAGCGTCGATCAGTTGATAGCGGTAGCGAATAAGCCGACGCTGCTGGTTCCTGCCAATATTACTTTTTATCCGATTCGTTCCTCTGAAAACTTGTTGTTCAAAAGCGTTGAGCTGTTTTCGGACGGACTGAGTTTACGCCAATCAGAGGAATTACTGATTGAAGGCAATATTATGCTGAAAAATACCGACATGGATATACGCATGGGTGCTCCCGTTAATCCTTGCTGGACCTGGGATTGGCGCACCCGTTACCTGATGGACAAGGTCGTCCCTGAAATCAATACGATAGACGATGTTTTTACGCTGAATTCCAGCCCTAAAAATTGGCAGCAACGTTTACTGGGAAGGTATTTTATAAAAAATGCCCACTGTTCCCGTGATCGATACATGGAAGGTATTTATGCCAATGTCACCATCAATTTAAGCCATCTGGCGGCAACGCTGATCATGTATTACATCGGCCAGGGACAGGCGCATATCGAAAAAAACAAGTTTTATAGCATCCTGTATATCGCTATCAAGCATTTGCAAAACAACACGGTAATTCATCTGCACCGAAGCCTACTCAATCCCGATGATTACAGCGATCTGTTTAAGGCTGGCAACAAGCGTTTCGATTATTTCATCTGTGCGGCAAAAGAAGCCGGGCTGATCAAAGAAGATGAAAACAATTACCATTTTTTGCCCAAGCTTTGTGTCGAGTCAGACTTTGATACCATTCGCCTGGAAAATCCGATTGCAGTTTACAACAACGAAGCAGCGCCGCTACGTACCGTTCGCGATACCCTGATTGATGCGATAGCCGAATGTTCCAATGCCGATAAAAACAAATTGGCCTCCTGGCATTTCGAAGATGAATGCCGCACTCTGGCATGGGAAAAACAAGCTTACTCTAAACCTTTGTTTAACGACATCAGTCACGAAGAAACAGCCATTGCAGATCCTTCACCTTTTTTCATCCAGCCGCCTGCCCTGAACCATGTCGAAGAGCCTGCCCTGAGCCATGCCGAAGGGGGAGCTGCCAACTGCTGCGGCGTTTTGCTTATTCACGGCCTGCTTGCCAGCCCAGCCGAATTAAGAGCTTATGCTGAATATCTAGTTAAACAGGGTTACACGGTATTGGCTGTGCGGCTAAAAGGCCACGGCACATCGCCCTATGCGTTGCGAGACCAAAGTTGGGAAGATTGGTATGGCTGTGTGCAACGGGGTTTCAATATACTCAAGGTGCATTGTCCGCGTATTTTTGTTGCCGGTTTTTCCACCGGCGGCGCATTGGCGTTAAAACTGGCCGCTGAACAGCCCCCTGAAATGATCGGCGTTATCGCCGTTTCGGTACCGCTAAAATTCGTCAATCCTGCTTTTATGCTGGTACCGCTACTGCATGGCACCAATAAACTGGTCGGCTGGGTTTCGGCCTTTGAAGGCGTAAAGCCTTTTATTGACAGTAAACCTGAGCATCCCTCCATTAACTATCGCAATGCGCCAGTCAGGGCGCTTTATGAATTGAGGCTGTTAATTGCACAGCTTGATGAGTTGCTGCCGCAGGTTAGTATGCCTGCATTGATTATGTACGGTGATGAGGATCCTATCGTCTCCGCCAAAGGAGCGCCGGTCATTATGGATAAATTAGGCTCTAAACATAAGCGACTCCAAGCCATTAAATCCCCGCGCCACGGGATTTTAATGGAAAACATAGACGGCGCTTGGGGCGTGATTGATGGTTTTTTAAATGAGTTAAGCAAATGACAAAGCATTGTCCACGAAAGGCACGAAAAATATAGTCACTATTTCCTTGTTCCCACGCGCCGCGCTCATCGTTATACACAAGTGTCTGGGAGACACCGTCATCCCGGCAGATACCGTCTTAAATGCATTTTTGCAAGGAAAAATTAGGATCGAAAGGCTCACCTGATTTTAAGATGGCATAGCT
>SCPZ01000033.1 GCA_004299305.1 Methylobacter sp. | reverse complement strand
GCTGGAGAGGGTTGGGGTGAGGAGAATAAAAATAAGGCAAAAAACTTTATTTGATCCCCTCATCCTAACCTTCTCCCTGAGGGAGAAGGGACTGTCCATCCTTAACTTAATGGCAGTGACACGCCGCGTGGGAACGAGGGGTAAACTAGCACGGACGGAGCAACGATTTAGCTTTATCCGCGATAATCCGTTCGATCCGTATTATCCGTGTTCCATTTCACTAACAGCTAAGTAACATGTTATTTGCCTATAAAGCGGTTAATAGTCTTGGCGAAACCGAAGAGGGCGTCAGGGATGCGGTTGACGAGCAGCAGCTGATTGCAACTTTGCAGTCGGAAGGCTATATCCCTATTCGTGTCGTATCGGCTAGCGCCAAATCGTTCCTGGGCTTAAGGCTGGGCGTAAAACAGTCCAAATTATCCCAAAAAGACATTGCCTTGTTTACCGGCGAATTGGCAACCTTGCTGGAATCCGGGCTGCCTTTGGATAAATCCCTGCTGGTATTGATCGACCTGACTGAAGACAACGAACGGGTGACCAAGCTGATCGGCAGGGTTTTGGAGAAAGTAAAAGGCGGCTCGACCTTGGCCGATGCGCTGGAAAAACAGTCCGGTATTTTCAGCAAGTTTTACCTGAATATGATACGTGCCGGTGAAGCCGGCGGCAGTTTGGGCGAAGTATTGACGCGCTTGTCCGAATACCTGGAGCGCTCCCGGGAATTAAAAGAAACGGTCAGCACCGCATTGATCTACCCGGCCATCTTGTTGGTTATGTCATTAGCCTCCCTGTTTGTGATGCTGACCTTCGTCGTGCCGCAATTTTCAGAAATGTTTGAAAGCGCGGGCAAGGCGCTGCCGGTATCGACCCAGATTGTGGTTGGACTAGCCGAATGGCTGCAAAGTTATTGGTGGATATTGATTTTGAGTGTTGTCTTTATCACCGCTTATATGAATGTTCAGTTGGCCGATCCGGTAAGAAAAAAGGTTTGGGACGGGCGTTTTTTGAAACTGCCGCTCGCAGGAACGATTATCCTGAACAAGGAAACCGCCAACATCAGCCGCACATTGGGCACTTTATTGGGTAACGGCGTTTCGATACTGTCTGCCCTGGTTATCGTTCGTGAAACGGTAGACAACCTGGTTTTGGCTGCGGCTATTCAAGATACCGAAGATCAGTTAAAACAAGGTAAAAATATGTCGGACGCATTGCTGGAAAAAGGCATATTTCCCAAAATGGCGATGCAAATGATAAAAATGGGCGAAGAAACCGGACGTCTCGAAGAAATGCTGCTGCGCGTGGCGACCATCTACGATAAGCAACTTAGAGTGGCGATTGCGCGTATGCTGGCATTGCTGGAACCGGCTTTGATCATTACCTTAGGCGTGATGATTGCCGGTATCATCGTGTCGATTTTGCTGGCTATCCTGAGTGTTAACGATTTGGCTTTTTAAATAGAGGAAACATTATGAAACAGATAACGAGGTTTAAGGTTCAAGGTTCAACAGGCAAGGAGCGCGGTTTCACCTTGCTAGAGTTATTGGTGGTGTTGGGTATTATCGCGATGCTAGCCGGGATAGTCGGGCCGCAGGTCATGAAACACATGGGCGAATCCAAAACCAAGGCGGCAAAAGTGCAAATTGAAGATTTGGCGGCCGCCCTGGATATGTACAAACTGGATTTGGGCAGGTATCCGACCAGCGAACAAGGCTTAAAGGCATTGATTGAATCGCCCGACAGCGCTAACCGTTGGAACGGCCCTTATTTGCGTAAAGCTAAAATGCCGTTGGACCCATGGCAGCAGGAATATCATTATGTTTCTCCCGGAGAGCATGGCAAATTTGATTTGTTTACTTTCGGCGCCGATGGCAAGGAAGGCGGTGAAGGCGAAGACCAGGATATTGTTAGTTGGGAGTGATTTTTGAGGTGAAAGGTTCAAGGTTCAAGGTTCAAGGCACCAGGTTCCCATGCAACGCGTGGAAACCAGTAAAAGCCCAAGATGTAAAGAGTCGGTCTTTTTCGCATTCCCCCTTGTACCTTGTACCTTGTACCTTGAACCTTGCGCGCCAGCGCGGCTTTACCCTGCTGGAACTGACCGTGGTGCTTTTTGTCGTGGTACTGGGTTTTTCGGTAATCGGCCTTAATTTATCTTCCGGGAGCGATTCTACAGAAATCAAGGCGGCGGCAAGGGATATTGTCTCGGCGCTACGTTACGCCAGAGGCCAAGCGTTGATGTTACGCCAGGAAACCACGCTTACCATGGACCTGGAAGACAACAGCTACACAGTCAGCGGCAAGGACAAGCTTTATCAAATACCCGAGGATATTGAGGTCACCGTGGTGACTGCGCAGACCGAACTGACCGGGAACGGCTCGGCAAACATCCGTTTTTTTGCCGACGGCTCCTCTACCGGCGGAAGAATCACGCTGGAAAGAGCTCATGCCGCGTGGAAAATCGATATAAATTGGTTAACCGGTCAAATTGAACTTGAAAGTGAATAAACAACGCGGTTTTTCTTTACTGGAAATCCTGATTGCATTTTCAATTCTGGCGCTTTCCATAGGCATTTTGCTGAAGATATTTTCTGCCGGCGTTAATAGCGCCGGTGTCGCCGAGGAATATACTGCCGCCGTCCAGATTGCCGAATCGTTACTGGCAAGAACAGGCGTGGAAGCGCCCTTGCAGCCTTACGAAACTACCGGACTGGAAAATGATAAATACCATTGGCGGCTGTCTGTCTCCCCGTTTCAGTTTACGGCTGGGAACTTGGATACCACGGCCCTGACGGCAACGCTGTTTAAGGTGAAGGTTACGGTAAATTGGGGGGATGGCGATGCCGATGATAGGCTGGTTGAGTTAATAACATTAAAACTGGCGAACAAAGAGCTATGAGGGGAAATCAGCTTCAAGGTTCAAGGTTCAAGGTTCAAGGCGATAGAGGATGCATCGCGCCCCCTTTTCCCGGCGCTGCGCCACGTTCATACGGGATGGGTTTCACGCTGATTGAAGTCCTGATAGCCATGACCCTGTTAAGCATCATGGTGGTGTTATTGTTCAGCAGTTTAACCATTTGCGCTAAAAGCTGGGAACAAGGAGAAGACAAAATAGCCGAAGTGAATGAGGTCGCAGTAGTTTATAACTTTTTTCAACGGCATTTATCCTCAGCCACGCCCTTATGGAATGATTTTACCGACAAAGATGGTGTCTCTGCCGCAAGCCGGTCGGAAATCGGCATGGCGACCGAACCAGATAATCGCGCATTCTCTTTTCAGGGCAAAAAACAATTTTTGCAGTTCGTCTCAACGTTTCCTGCCAGCGCCGCCAGATCAGGAATGCAGTTGTTTACTATACAACTGCAACAACAAGATAACGAGCAGGTTATCAAGGTGACGCTAACGCCGTTTTTTCCGGTGACCGAGGGCGAAGCATGGCGAACGGAAGAGGCGGTTTTGTTAAAACATGTCAGCGATTTCACCTTGGCTTATTTTGGCCCTGATGATACCGGCGAAAGCAGCTGGCAGGATGAATGGCTGGAAAAAGAGGTACAACCTCAATTGGTCAAAATCAACATCGGCACGACAAACGGTGTGTTCTGGCCTGAAATGATTATAGATCTTAAAGTTGCCGGCGCAGTTAGCAGCACAGATATTGAAACAAACAATGACGCCGACCCGGCAGAGGATAACAATTGATTGAGCAAAAGGGCTTTGCTCTGGTCCTGGTGTTATGGGTGTTGAGTCTGCTGACTATCATGGCCGGCAGTTTTGCCCTCAGTATGCGGCGGGAAGCGGCTATTGTGACCGGCAGCCGCAGCAACGCCCAAGCCATGGCTGTGGCAGAATCGGGACTTGCCGTTGCCGAGCTGATGTTAATGTATCCCGATCAGCGGCAACGTTGGCGTACCGACGGCAGCATTTACCAAATAGACTATGCGACTGATAAAGTCCGAGTTCGGCTGCTATCCGAAACAGGTAAGATCGATTTAAACAGCGCGGATCAAACGCTGTTGCAAGGGCTCATGGCTTATGCGCCGGTGGATGACAAGTTGCAAGCCAAGCTGGTCGGTGCGATTCTCGATTGGCGCGATGAGGACGATTTGATACACATAGAGGGCGCGGAAAAAAACGAATATAAAGACGCGGGATTAAGTTACCAGCCGCGCAACAAGCCGTTTCAGTCGATTGAGGAATTGCAGCTGGTCTTGGGCATTGATGAGCAGCTCTTCAAGTGGCTTGAAAATCGGGTTACGGTGTATTCAGGACAGTCCACGGTTGATTTGACTCAGGCGGCCAAAGAGGTTTTGCTGGTGTTACCGGGAATGGATGCCAAGGGGATGGATCCCAAATCAATAGACCAATATATTGCAGCCAGACGGGAAAACGCGATAAACGGCTTGCCCGCACCGCCATTTGGCGCTTCTGCTGCAAGCCAGTCGGGAATGAGCTCGGCAATTGAAAATACCCCCGAAACAGCCGTCAATGACGGGGCGCCACAAGGTGTGACTACGGTCATTGCCGAAGCGCTGTTGGAAGACGGCGCCACGGCCATCATCAGGGCGCTGATAACAAAATCCGACAGCCCTGAATTGTCGCCGTTCCAGGTTTTAAAATGGCAGCGCAACAGCGTCGGCGATGGTTCGTTATTTACCGATGAAAAAGATGAGTTACTAGTGAGACAGTATGCCGAACCTGAATTCAACAATTGACCTGGACCTTAAAAAGTTCTTCCGCTGGTGGCTGCGCGAACTTGAGTTTCTTGCGCCTGAAAAAATCAGGCAGTGGGTTTCCGAGAAACAAGGCTTTATTATCGTTCGTCCCGAAGCCGATAGCTTAGTCCTGACTTATATCGCCAGGGACGGTGTGTATGCCGCAAGTCGGCCTGAAACCGGCGCGACGGCGAACGGTCAAGCCGAGCCGCTGGCGGTGCTCGAGCGTAACGCCTCAGGTATAGCCCAATATAAAGCCTTGCGGGCCAAAGATGAAAGACTGGCTAAAGCGAGCTTAATACTCCGCTTAACAGCAGGGCAGGCTATTCAAAAGGAGCTCGCCCTACCGGCCGCTGTAAAAGAAAACCTGGCCCAGGTTGTTGCATACGAACTTGACCGCTACACGCCGTTTAAAGCGGAACAGGTTTATTTTGCGGTTAAACCGCTGGAAGGCGAGCATGAACCCGGACAAATCAGGGTCATGCTGGTGTTAACGCCCAAGGAAACGCTTGATGCGCTGTATGAAGACATCAAGGCCATGGGCATGTCGCCGCTATTCGTCGATTATGAAGCTGCGCCAAACGACCTCGAACAGCGCTATGACGGCTACAATTTATTACCGGAAGGCCTAAGAGAGAAGACCGCAAATGCACCGCGCCTGATTTATACGGCGCTGCTTGCAGGGATAGTCTTACTGCTGGGTGCGGCGTTAGCCTTGCCGGTTTGGTTTGAATACCAGGCCGTCAACGCCTTACAGGAAAAAATCGATGCGATAGAAAAAGATGCCAAGGACGTTAAGGCCTTGCAACTGGATATTGATGCGATGGTCAACGAAACGCAACTATTGATAGCGGAAAAAAATGCGGCTCCGGCCGTCGTTGATATGTTGAACAGCTTAAGCACATTAATAAAAGACGATACCTGGCTGGCCTATGCGCAGTATTCGGACGGGCATCTGCAAATACAAGGCGAATCTCCTGCCGCTTCAGCCTTGATCGGCGTTTTGGAAGAATCCGAGATGTTTGCCAACGCCCGGTTCGTGTCGCCGGTCACCCAGGATAAAGTCAGCAAGCAGGAACGCTTCCAGATTACCGTCGATGTTACCCAGGCAGCGGGGCTTCCATCCACACAGCCGGAACAGGAGGACGCAAGTGACCAAGGCGAAAACTAAGCAAATGCAACGATGGCTGGCAGTAGGCCTGCTGGTTGCTGTAATACTGATGGTCGGTTTGGTCGTTATCATGCCGGTGGTTAACAAAGGCCTGGAGCTGCACGATGCTAAAAACAATCTTGTTTTCAGACTGGAGCAATATGAGCGGATTCTGGCAAGAAAAGACGCAGTCACTGAAAGCATGGACGCGATAAAAGAACAATACCAAGAGCGAGGGCTTTTGAATATGCAGGGCACCGGCGCTTTAGCATCTGCCGAAGTTCAGGAGTTTATTAAAAAAGCGATTGTAGAGGCCGGCGGGCAATTGAGCAGTACCCAGGCGCTGCCGGTCACTACCAAAAATGAATTTAGCCGTATAACCGTCAGCGTAAGAATGACCGGTAATAGCGAAGTGCTGCGGGCGGTACTGTACAAGATAGAAACATCGAGCCCGCTGATTATCGTCAATCAGATCGACATAAGGCCGATGCGCGGCATAAGAAGCAGGGTAACGCGGCAAATCGAACCGAGTAACGAATTAAATATTAATTTCCAGGCGGTTAGTTTTATGAGGAAGCAAGCGGAATGAACAGTAAACTCATAAAATTGCTGGTATCCGTCTGCATTATCCTGAGTTTGCTTATCGCCGGTGAGTGGCTGTACGCAAGCTATAGTCAACGCCAGCTGCTGACCTCGATCAGTTCGGCAAAACCGCAAGACTATAAAACCGATGAATTGCCCGAAATAGAGCTGAGCAAGCAGCCCGAAGAAAACTATGCCGACCTGGTTGCCAGGCCCTTATTTGTTAAAGGCAGAAGACCTGTAGAGGAGCCGAGTCCAGAGATAGCGCAAGCGGCTGCAAAACCGGATAGCTTTGATTGGCAGTTGACCGGCATTTACAGTACAGGAAAAACCGTATCGGCATTATTTGGCCGTTCCAAATCAAAGGTTGCCAAAGACAATCATCGAAAAATAGCCGTAGGCGACGATCTTGACGGCTGGAAACTGACTGAAATAAATACGGATAGAGTCATGCTCAAACAAGGCAGTGCTGAAAAGGAACTACTGCTCCGAAAACCAAAATTAAAAACCTTACTACAACCACGGTCAAACAATGCAATACCGACTATACCCCCGCCTTTTCCCGGTTCAAGCCCAGCTCCAGCTATGGTTCCACCTCCGGCTCCCGCTCCGGTCGCCATGCCTGAACCTGCTACAGACACTACCGAAGACACTACCGACGAAACTACTGAAGGCGCACCTGAGGATGAGCAACAATGACTAATGTAAAAAAAATAACCACAGCCTCCTGTTTTGTGGTCGTCGGTTTAACGCTGTCAAGTTGCGAGTTACTCGGTCCCCAGCAAGCCGCCAAATTGCCGTTAACGCCGGTAAAGAATGAGCAAGCCGGGGTCGTTTTTACAGAACTGCAAAACAAAGCGCCGACGGCTGAAACAACCCAGGCCAAGAGTGAATTATTTCCCGGTAACAACCAGTTTGTAGCGGATACGCCGACTCAGCATAGAAAAACCGAGAGCAGTGCTAAAGGCTCATACAGCCTGAATTTTGATGAAGCGGATCTTGGCGAAGTAGCCAAGGTCATCTTAAGCGACATACTCGGACAAAACTATGTGCTCAGCCCAAAAGTGGTCGGCAAGGTCACCTTGCAAACGACCGATCCCTTAAGCAAAGACGAGTTGATTCCCACCCTGGAAATGCTACTGCGCATGAACAATGCCGTGCTGATTAAAGATGCCAGCATTTTCCACATCGAACCGGCCAGCGAAGCCCTGTACAGCTCCAATTTTGCAGCCCCCGGAATTGCAGGCAGAACCGGCTTTCAAGTCAGGGTTATCCCGATCAGGAATGTCGCCGTACAAGACCTGGTCGAAGTGCTCAAACCGCTGGTGCAGGAAAAGACCATTCTTACTATTGACGGCACACGCAATATTCTGGTCGCTTCCGGGACGCCTGACGAACTGGGGCGGGTTATGGACATGGTCAGCACCTTTGATATTGACGTATTGAAAGGCCGGTCTTTTGGCCTGTTTTCATTGGCTCATTCTGAACCGGAAACCATCATCAAAGAACTGGATGAGGTGTTTAATAAAAAAGAAAAAGAGGGTGAGTCCGATTTTTTTCGCTTTATCCCTATCGAACGCATGAATGCCGTGTTGGCGATTACCCATCAAGCCCGGTATTTACATGACATTGAAAGCTGGATACTCAGGCTGGATCGCACCAATACAGCTTCCGGCGGCGGGGTTAACGTCTATAAAGTCCAGCATTCCGATGCCGAAGAGCTGGCTGGCACCTTAAATGAAATTTTCACCGGCGCCCAACCTACCGACAAATCGGCCAAAGTCTCGCCCGGGAAAAAAGCCGCCGAAATCACCAATAAACAACCGGGCGATAGTAACAAATCTGAAACTAAAACCGCATCCGCTAAGCGCAGCCGCATCGGCGGTTCTACCGGAACAGGTACGGCGGCAGTCGCTAATGTCAAAGACGTCAGGATTATTTCCGATAAAGCCAATAACTCCTTGATTGTTGTTGCTACCCCTCATGAATATGAAGTCATACTGCCGGTTATTAAGCAACTGGATATATTGCCGTTGCAGGTATTAATCGATGCGACGATAGTCTCGGTCGATTTAAAGGATGATTTAAAATACGGCATCCAGTGGTTTTTAGATCATGGCGGCAGCAGCATCAGCAGTGGTTCGTCTGGAGCCGAGCTAGGCAGCATAGCAACTGCGGCCGGCTCCGCTTTTGCTACGGGCGGACTGAGCGCAGTCTACAACTCCGGCGCGGTAAATGCGGTGCTAAGTTCCCAGGCTAACAAGGATAATATCAACGTTATTTCATCGCCCTCTTTAATGGTGCTGAATAACCAGGAAGCCACCATAGAAGTCGGTACGCAAATCCCTACCTTGTCGAGCACCTTATCAGGCGCGGGCATTGGCAGCGGAACAGGCACCGGCAGCACCGGACTGGTCACTAACAGCCAGATACAATACCGTGACACCGGCGTTAAGCTGGAAGTAACGCCTCGCGTCAATGCCAACGGCATGGTTATCATGGAAATCAAGCAGACGGTCAGCGATCCTGTTGAATCGACTATAGGGGTAACGTCTTCGGCAGCAATTTCAAAGAAAGAAGTTGAAAGTTCTGTTGCCGTACAGGATGGCGAGACTATCGTGTTGGGTGGTTTGATTAAGGAAAACAATAGCTTTATTAAATCCGGCGTCCCATTTCTTCACGAACTGCCCTGGATAGGGCCATTATTCGGCAATACCACCAACAATAAGGATAAAACCGAGCTGGTTGTTTTGATTACGCCGCGTGTAGTAAAAAGCAAGCAGGATTCCAGGTTAATTTCCGATGAATTCAAGCGAAAATTAACCGGAATTTACGAGGATAAATCCAGTGTTTCGGAAGGAGCAGGTTTGTAGGGCAACTTGCAAATTGGGTAACGGCCTACGGGGTGCTGATGCAGTACAATGTTTATAATTTATTTTGTAACTACTCACTCTATGCTAATGCTGGCTTCTGTCATGTTCAAAGCTTCCGCTCCTGCTCACGCTCCTTACCTACATCCATGTAGGCAAAGCCAGCTTTGAACTCCTATAGCACACTTTTCTGGAGTCCAAAGCTGGCTTTGGACATGAAGATAATGAAGGGAAGAGAATTGAGTGCTTTATGAACGGTTTCAATATCACACATGAACTCAATACAATAAATCTTCATGCTCTTCATGGTAAAAATAAATGACATTTTCTGGAATCAGCACCCATCGCTTCGATACCCATCGGCCAGCAGAAATTGTTCGGATTTCGGGGTTCACTATAGTAGCGTCTTTGCGATAACTATTGTTTGTTGGTGGTGTTAAACTATTTGCGTTTATCCACTTAGTCTTAATAAATTCTACACACGAGATGCACTATGAAAATAATCAGGAAAGGGGGCTTTTTTATGCTCTTTTTATTGCTGCTGAGCCCGGTATCCCCCAGCTACGCCAAAATCTTTTACAGTAAAAATGAAGCACTGGAACTAGCGTTTGGCAAAGACGCACAAGTCGAGCAGTTATCGTTATTTCCCGATGCACAGCAAGTCGCCAAAATTCAGGAGTTGGCCAAGGCTAAACTGGATTCAGGCCTGTTTACCTTTTATGTCGGCAAAGCTCAGGGCAATATACTCGGTTATGCCGCGATTGAAACCGCTACGGTCAGGACTAAACCGGAAACCCTGATGATAGTGCTGACAACGAATGGCGAATTACGCAACGTCACGACCCTCGCGTTTCATGAGCCGCCGGAATATCAGCCGCCGGAACGCTGGTTCGAACAATTATATAAGCGTCCGTTAGCCGAAATGGATTTTAATAAAGGCGTTGACGGCATCAGCGGCGCGACATTAAGCACAAGGGCGGCAGTCGGCAGCGTCCGTAAAGTGATGGCGATTTACCAGATTATGGTAAAAGAGCAGGGTAAAAATTAATGCGTTATTTTGTTACCGGCGAACAGTATCGCAAGTCCTTGATCAACACGCTGGTGTTGATGTTTCTGGTGTATATCGCACTGTTATGGATCAGCAACGGCATGATGTATTTTCACCACATGGACTTAAGGCCTGACTCCGTGGTTGCTTATTATTTGGGCTCTGAGCAGCAGTTTACCCAGCCGCGCAGTTATCAAGGCATGTTGGAAGTATCGCATTTTCACCTGTTTTCTATGGGAATGCTGGTGCTGACCTTAACCCATTTAATGCTGATGACTGAGTTTCCGGTACGGCTGAAAATATGGCTGAGCAGCTTGACTTACGGAGCCGCCCTGGCCGATGAAGCAGGCGGCTGGCTGGTCAGGTTTGTCGATCCGCTTTTTGCATATTTTAAGATTGCGGCCTTCGTGCTGCTGGAGCTTTCGTTGGCGGCTTTGCTGATTATAGTTATTACCGCGCTGATTCGCGCCCGAGTTCAAATGAGTAAAACCGGTTCCCAATAACCTTCGGAATTTGATTTTGGTAACTATCATTAGGATGGATTTGGCATCTAGTCCTATTCGCGCCGCCTGCTTGATTTTTCGTTAAGCGTGGCACAATTGTTGTTTTTAACATTTGGAGTTTAACAGATGAAAAAATATGTATTGCTTAGCTTATTATCACTGACCGTCGCTAATTCTCAAGCCGATGAGCGCATTGTCGGCGGTGTGGATGCCTCACCCACTGCATATCCTACGATAGTGGCACTTATATCTAAAGATAGTAAATCTAATTACAAAGGGCAGTTTTGCGGCGGTTCGTTAATTGCGCCTGATTGGGTGCTTACCGCCTCGCATTGTATTATTAGTGAAACACCCGATTCCTTTGATGTCGTCGCAGGCGTTTATGACTTGAAGCGTGATGCAGGGCAGCGAATTGCGGTAAAACGTGTCATTGCGCATCCCAGCTATAATATTAATACCCTCGACTTTGATATTGCGTTGGTGCAACTTAAAAAGCCGATCACCAATATTACCCCTGTTGCGTTAAATGACAATCGCGCCGATAGTTTGACGGGGGTTATGTCCACCGTTGTTGGCTGGGGCAACATGAGTGCTGATTTTGATTTTTTTCCGCATCGCTTACAGGAAGTGCAACTACCCATCGTCTCTAACCAGGACTGCAAACTGGTTAATGCACAAACGCAAGCGTCGTTACGACAAGTCATAACCGATAATAAAATGTGTGCGGGCTATATAAGCGGCGGCAAAGATTCGTGTCAGGGCGATAGCGGCGGACCTTTACTGATTAAAAAGAATGACCAGTTTTATCTTGCAGGCATTGTTAGTTCCGGTAATGGTTGCGCCTTGCCCTTGGCCTATGGGGTGTATACCCGCGTGGCAAATTTTGTGGATTTTATCGACAAACAAATCCATATTGATTACCTTGCCAAAGCGGATATAAACCAGGACGGTATCGTTGACAGCAAGGACAAAGAAGCAAAATACGTCGAGATGCAAAATACCACGCGCGATTATGTAGAGCAATGTTGGCTAACTGCGGATATGAGCTGTGGCGATTTAAACGGCGACAAAAAAATAGATTGGCGTGATTTAAGTAAAAAAACAGCAAATCTTGAGCTCGCTTACAACACCTGGCTTGAAACGATGTGGAGGCCTGAGCAGTAGCGTAGGATGACGCTTTTTTGCCCACCGCTTTTATCGGCAAAGGGTGGGCAAACGATAAAGCTGTTTGCCCACCCTACACAACTTTTTGCCTGCCCTCCGATTACGTCAGTTTAGCTACCCGGTCTACAACACAAAATCCGCAGCCGCCAAGCTAGTCACGCCCATCACCATGATGGAGAAATCCGCCGTGCTGTCCGCATCGTTGTTACCGTAAAGAATATTCGTACTTTGGTCGAAATACAGTTCACCTTGATTGGCAAACGTACCTGAAAAAGCGTCGCCTATCGTAGGCGCTGCAAAAGCATTGTTGCCTTTAAGCCATAAGTATCTACACAAGTACCGGCTTCTTCTCCCTTGAGGGAGAAGGTTGATGACGACATGGATGCAGGAGCAATTGCCGAGGGGGATATAAATGCTTGTTTTTATTCTCCTCACCCCAACCCTCTCCAGCAGGAGAGGGAGCCTGGTCAACTTGCAACTCATTGTATTTATGATGTAAAAAAGTTGTGTAGTGTGTAGATAGTTATGCTTTAAGCGCGGTATTGGCATCGATAGCCGCTAAGTTGATCTATCCCCTTGGGCGTGGCTAAAATCAACGATGCTGTCGCGGGTGATTGCGGTAATGCTGTTTCCCAAGCCTCTCCAGCTTGGTAACTAGACTCCCTTTAGCCATTGTCGTTATGGTCAGTAATTAATTAAATTTGAAAACGCTGTAAGTAACTGCATGAATCACATGGCCCGTCATTCCAGCATCCATTCCGGAATGACGGTATATCTCAGACATTTGTGTATAACGATGAGTGCGCCGCGTGGGAACAAGGTTCGTAGGGGCAGCCCTACGGCGTAATCGAGGTCATCACCTGCGCTTTATTATTCGTCGCATCCGCATCGTCGCTATCGGTAGTGCTTAAACTCACGATATTTACCGCGCCCCGCTTTGAATAATTCACGGTAATTGCTTTGGTCAAACTTTCACCCGCCGCTAAACTCGGCACAGTGCAACGGTAACTTCTGCCCTTTGAAACACAATCCGACGGCACGCTAACGTAAGTGATCCAACGCGACGGGAAGTAAAAAATCAAGGTCGCATTGCTTGCCGCAGCAGTGCCGCTATTGGTTAGGGTGGCGGTGTAGGTAATGTTTTCGTTACGTTTTATGGTGCTGGTTGAGGCGCTGATGGTTGTTGATAAGTCTACGGTGGGCGTAGGGCCAATAACTGGTGACTGACTGGTGCGAACTAAGCGAACGGGAAAACTGTGGTAGCCACCGTAGTAGTCGACGCTGCCGTAGTCGAAATGGACATACCAAGCTCTATTGGACCCGCCAACGTAAGGCGAAGACGACCAAAAAACCAATTGATGCGTATTAGGAAATTGATCCAGGTTAATTGATGGCGCAACCTTGTCATAACTGACAATGCTGACCAATTCATTGGCATTAGGTATGCGCCAATCGCTGTAGCCTGCCAAATTGCTGACTACCTTCCGGGCGACAGCGTAAGTGTAGCTTCTGGCGGTGCCTGAACACGTCGAACCCGTCCAGGTTTGCCCGACCGCACAGCGTTGCCACATTAGGCCGGTACGTTTATGGGTGACCGTACCGTCTTGGTTATCGGTAAACTCCGTGTTAGGGGTAGCAAGGCCAATAGCCAATGACTGACTGGCACGAACTAACCGAACCGACGAATATTCGTAGTCGTCGTGAACTAAGCTGAGGCCGCTGCTGCCGGAGTAACAACTAACCTTCCAAGCGAGCTTGGAGCGATGCGAAGACGACCAAAACTCGTTAATTGGTGTGCTAGGAAACACTGTCCTATTAATCGCAGGATTGAAGTTTCTACGCTCTACAATCGTCTGCAATTCGACGATATTCGGTAACCGCCAATCGCTATAACCGGCAAAGGTGCTGGTTAAAGCCACGGCATCAGCATAGCTGTAAGTGCTAGCTTCCCCTGAACAAGTCGACCCCGTCCAAGTCTGCCCCAACGCACAGCGCATCCAAGTAAGCCCCGTAGTTTTATGCGTCACCGTGCCATCATTATTGTCAATAAAATCGCTGGTTGGTGTGGTGGGCTTGGCAAAGGCAGGTTGAAAACAAAATAACAGCACTAGTACGGTAATTAGATTCAAAACACGGCGTTGTCCGCCCGGCAAGAAACTTGATTTAAAAAACTCAAACAGGTTATTCATAAAATCACCTCAACTTAGACTAAAAAGAGTTAAATGCTTAAAACATAATGCATAAAGAATCAAATACAGCGTTTTCAATAATGATTGATAATTCACCAGCCAGGTAGGGTACGCTGCGCGTACCTTTATTTACATTTCGTGGCGATTAAGAAGGTACGCACAGCGTACCCTACGCTGTTCTCATTCCCACGCGCTACGCTCATCGTTATACACAAATGTCTGCGAGACAAGTCATCCCGGATTCGCTACACGCTCTGTCAGGCCAGGCTATCCTACCTGACGCTCTTCGGGTTATTCCAGACAGATTTGTGCCGGGAACCAAGCTACATGGATGTATACAGCTTGCCATCCATGGTATTGGAACTGGCGGGTATGACGAATTACTTGGAACTCGTGTATAAAGATGAGAGCTGGAGCTTGGGAAGCTGTGCAATCATTGTTCAGATTTGTTCTTGCTATTGCTCAGTCACTTTTTCAAACTTATCAATAGCTTATCATTACTTATCTCTTGATGGTCTTGAAAGGTCATAATATTTTGTTTTCGCTGGAAAAACTCAATTCCACCACCTTACCCCGAATTGCAAGTAAATTTAGATGCTCACGCAGCCCCTCCGCCTTGGCATAATGCAGTCTTGTCGGCCAGGTAACCGTTTTTGTTGTTTGACATTTTAGTGTTCGATGATGGAAATCAACCATGAAAGCTGTCCCATATTGAAATGAGGATGTTGGGCATAAAAACCATGCCCAACTTAAATTACTTTATCGCCGCTCCCGCAAAACCCAGCTGCCGCCAAGCCTCGTACAAGACAATAGATACGGTATTGGACAAATTCAAACTCCGGCTTTCCGCCTGCATCGGTAAATACAGGCAACGCTCGGAACCTAATTCCGTCAATACATCAGCAGGCAAGCCGCGCGTCTCAGGGCCGAACAAAAAGGCGTCATCCGGCTGAAAACTCACGTCACTGTAAATTTTCGAACCTTTGGTCGTCAGGGCGAAAATACGCCCCGGTTTCACGCTGTCTACAAAATCCGCCAAGGAATCGTGCTCTTTTACCACCACCCATTCATGGTAATCCAGCCCCGCCCTGCGCAATTTCTTGTCGTCTAATTCAAAACCCAAGGGCTTGATCAGATGCAATGACATGCCGGTATTGGCGCAGAGCCGGATGATATTCCCGGTGTTAGCCGGAATTTCCGGCTCAAACAAAACGATATGAAACATTCTTAAAAATTGTTATCGATACTGACCGGCGTTAATTTCCAGATCTCGTCGTTGTAATCGGTGATGGTTCTGTCGGTGGAAAACTTACCGCTGGCGGCGCAGTTTAAAATGCTCATTCTGGTCCAGTATTCCTGATCCTGATAAGCCTCTTCAACACGCTTTTGCGCATTGATAAAGCTGCGAAAATCGGCTGCCGTCATCCAGGGATCGTGCGGACTTCTTATTGAGGCGATAATATCGTCAAATAGCCCCGGTTCGAATTGATTAAAATGTGCGCACTCAAGCAAGTTCATGACCCTGTGCAAATCTTCATCCTGATCAATGATCGCATTAGGATCGTAATGCCGACTCATTTCTCCAACTTGCTCTTCGGTTAAACCGAACAGGAAAAAATTCTCATCCCCGACTTCTTCGCGAATTTCAATATTCGCGCCATCCAGCGTGCCGATAGTCAACGCGCCGTTCATCATGAATTTCATATTGCCGGTACCCGAGGCTTCCTTGCCGGCGGTTGAAATTTGCTCGGAAAGATCGGCGCCCGGACAGATTTTCTCCATCGCGGAAACCCGGTAATTAGACAGGAAAACCAGTTTTAATTTACGGCCCACTTCGGGATCGGAATTAATCACGCTTGAGACGTTATTGATTAGTTTGATGATTTTTTTCGCCATGTAATAGCCTGGAGCCGCCTTCCCCCCGATCAATACGCAACGATCCGTCCAATTTGCGGCATCGCCGCGCTTGATACGGTCATACAGATGAATCACATGTAAGACATTCAACAGTTGACGTTTGTATTCATGAACCCGCTTTACCTGTACATCGAAAATGGCGTCAACATTAAAATCAACATCATATTCCAGCTTTTTAAAATCAATCAATTTTTGCTTTGCGCCTTGCTTAATTTCACGCCAACGTTTGCAGAACTTCTTGTCCTCTGCATAGGGCTCAAGCTTCTTCAGTAACGACAAGTCCGTCAACCAGCCATTACCTATGGTTGCGGTGATCAATTCAGCCAGTTCAGGATTGCACGCCGCCAGCCAACGACGAGGGGTTACGCCGTTGGTTTTGTTATTGAATTTGTCCGGCCAAAATTCATAAAAGTCACGGAACAGGCCTTGCTGTAATAGCTTGGAATGCAGCTCAGCAACGCCATTAATAGAATAGCTGCCGACTATCGCCAGATAGGCCATTCTGACGTATTGCTCGTTGCCTTCTTCAATAATAGACATGCGGCTTAACCGGCCTATATCGCCCGGCCAATGCGCAGAGACTTCGGCCATAAAATGGGCGTTAATATCGAAGATGATCTCCATCAACCTGGGCAACAGCTGTTTGAACAGGCTAACCGACCACCGCTCCAAAGCCTCCGGCAACAAGGTATGGTTGGTATAGGCCATGGTTTTACGGGTAATAGCCCAGGCATCGTCCCAGACTAAGCCATGGACATCCATCAACAAACGCATTAATTCTGCAACCGCTATACTCGGATGGGTGTCGTTTAACTGGAAGGTATTCTTAGCTGCAAACTCGGAAAAATTACTACCGTGACGGCCGACCCAAGTGCCGATCACATCCTGCAAACTGGCGGAGGCAAGCAGGTATTGTTGGCGCAGACGCAAGGCCTTGCCGTTTTCATTGGCGTCATTCGGGTACAGCACCATGGTAATATTTTCGGCGGTATTTTTTGCCGCTACCGATTCCGCGTAATCACCGGCATTAAACTCTTGCAAGTTGAATTCTTCAGTCGCCGTGGCCTTCCATAAACGCAAGGTGTTGACTGTACCGTTTTGGTATCCTGGAATCGGCGTATCGTAAGGAACCGCGAGTATATCCTGCGTCTCTATCCAACGCGTCCTCTTATTGCCTATCTCATCAATATGTGACTCGGTGCGCCCGCCGAATTTAATGCGATGCGTGTATTCGGGGCGTTCTATTTCCCACACATTACCGTTACGCAGCCAATGATCCGGTTTTTCTACCTGTTCGCCGTTGGCAATATCCTGAGAAAACATGCCGTATTCATAACGCAAACCGTAGCCGGTCACCGGTAACTTTAAGGTTGCACAACTATCGATAAAACAGGCCGCCAAACGACCCAAGCCGCCATTGCCCAAACCTGCATCAGGCTCGCTTTCAACCAGCTCTTCGAGCTCAAGGCCCAAATCATACATGGCCTGCTCAACCGCCTCGGTGATGCCCAGGTTCAGCATGGCGTTGCTCAATGTGCGGCCCATTAAGAATTCCATCGACAGATAGTAGGCTCTCTTGCAATCCGTCTCTTTGTAGGTGTTGTAAGTTCTTTTCCACCGTTCTATGAGCCGGTCGCTAATCGCCATCGACAGCGCCTCATACGCATAATGCGGCGATGTACAATTTTCATCCCTGCCCAGACGGTGGCTGTAATAACGTTTAAAATCGGCAACAATGGATTTATCATCCAGACCCAAATCTGGAAGTACGGTAATTGTGGCTGTTGGTCTACTGGTTTTAAAGCTTCTATGCGGCATATTCTTAATCACTACGAAGTTGATATTGGGTTGATGTTAACTACTTTTTGTTATTTAGCCAAAACTTCTTTGTCCCGTTATTGGTCGCCTAGCCGCTGCCCGGAAGCTTAATACCGTGCAATTCAGACGAAGGGGGATTTTTCATTGCAAATGGGTTGTGGCTATGCCCCTGTTTGCAAGTGGCTTGGATGATTTCCTGCGCATTCCTTAATACTCAATAAACTGCATCATTAAGTTCGAGAATTTATAGGCTTGTAGAGACAAGATACCGCTTAATCGACTGTGTTATTATCTTAGGCACTGTTTAAATTTATCTTAAGCTTATCAGCCCATGCCTAAAATCAGCCAACTTTCCCAATTAGACTTAAATACGACTTACAGTTATGCCGACTATTTAACTTGGCAATTTGAGGAGAGCGTGGAGCTTATCAAAGGAAAAATCATGTTGATGACGCCCGCACCGAATGTCAATCATCAGCGAGTTTCGATGAATATGAGTCGTTCGTTATCCAACTTTTTTAAACATAAAAAATGTCAAGTTTTCGCCGCGCCGTTCGATGTGCGTTTATATGACCGTAAAAAATCGATTTTAGCTAATCAAGAAATTCACACCGTGGTACAGCCCGACTTATCTATCATTTGCGATCTGCAAAAATTAGATGAACAGGGCTGTAACGGCGCCCCGGAATGGGTTATCGAAATCCTTTCTAAAGGCAATTCTAAAAAAGAAATACAACTAAAATTTGAACTTTATCAAGAAAGCGGCGTAACAGAATATTGGCTTGTTTATCCCTACGAACAAATCATCCATCAATTTGTAATAAACGAAAGTGATCGTTATGAACTCAAGCACATGTACGCTGCCGATGATATTGCTGTGCCGTATTTATTTCCTGAATTAGCCATTGAATTAACGGAAATTTTTGAAACTTAGGCGATTGCATACCCAAATGGCGCGAGAAATCGCCTTAAGCAACTAAAGATGCACAGGCGTTTAATCCCTAGCGCAACGCTTTTTCCCAACGACTGACCAGTGCGGCGGCGATGCTGTTGCCGAACACGTTGGTCGCGCTACGGCCCATGTCCAAAACCTGGTCGACGGCCAGCAGCAACAGCAAGCCGGCCTCGGGGATATGAAACATCGATAATGTCGCCGCAATGACGATCAGCGAGGCTCTAGGCACGCCGGCCACGCCTTTGCTGGTGAACAACAGCACCAGCAGCATGATCAGTTGATCGCCCAACGCCATGTCGATGCCGTAAGCCTGGGCGATGAATAACACCGCAAAGGTCATATACATCATGCTGCCATCCAGGTTGAACGAATAACCCAGCGGCAACACCAAACCGCAGATCTTTTCATCGCAACCGAAGCGCTCCAGTTGTTGCAACAGTTTCGGATAGGCGCTCTCGCTGCTGGCTGTGCCGAAAGCCAACAGCATCGGTTCGCGGATATGACGGATCAGGGACAGGATTCTGTGTCCCAAAAACAAGAAACCGACGCAACCCAGCGAGCCGCACAGCAGCAGCAATCCTAAATAAAATTCCCCGATGAATTGGCCGTAAGACAGCAATACGCCGATGCCGTTTTGCGCAATGACCGAAGCTACCGCCGAAAACACGGCGACCGGTGCGCTATGCATGACATAGCCGGTGACTTTCAGCATGATGTGCGTCAATGAATCGAGCAACTTGACGGTAGGCTGGGCCAATTCGCCCAGCGAGGCGCAGGCTACGCCGAAGAACATTGAGAACACTACAATCTGCAAAATCTCATTGGCCGCCATAGCTTCGATGATGCTTTTCGGGAACATGTGCGAGACAAAATTGCTGAGTGTCGGTGCCGCCTGGGGCAAGCCGGTCTTAGCTCCGACCTCAGGCAGCGCGATATGTAAAGAACTGCCCGGTTCAAAACCGTTCACCAGCAACATGCCCAGCAGCAAACTGAAAATTGAGGCCGAGAAAAACCACAGCATCGCCTTGATACCGACCCGTCCGACGGTGTGAATGTCGCCCATTTTAGCCATGCCCACCACCAGCGTGGAAAACACCAGCGGCGCGATAATCATCTTGACTAAACGTAGGAAAATATCGGTCAGTGCGGCAAAAATATCGGTGATTTGCTTGATGACCTCGGTTCCGCCCAAGGTCAAGTTAAGCAGTTCGCCAACAATAATGCCCAGCACCAGTGCAATGGCGACATAGAGGGGTTGGCGGTTGGGTTGTGGGGTGTGGGATGTCATAAATTTTAAAGGATTAGCTAAAATTATCGTCTTCAATCAAATGCTGAATTTGTCCATCATCGAATTGCCGATGATAACTTTCAAAGGACTGTATATTACCGAACCATTGTAAAATCTGTTGATGTTCAATGCGGCTTTGTTTCTGTTGTCGAATCGTTTGATAGGAGGAATAGGGGTAAGTGCGGAAGTTGTCGGTAAACCCGTGTTTTTGCGGGTTACGGTGAATATAGCTGATCAGGTGAACGAAATAGCGGTCTGTGTCGATCAAGATACGGTTGAAATTTTTTTCGAATAAACTGCCTGAACGGTCGTAAGCCTTGTTGATTGCTTTGGTATAAGCGTTAAACAAATTTGAAAAAGATTGCGAATAGTTGCGCGGTGTTAAACCTTCCAGGTCTTGAAGACCTGGAAGGTTTGGTTCCCGGCTCGGATTTAGACCTTCCAGGTTTTTAAAACCTGGAAGGTCTGGCTTCGGGTTAATTCGGACCATCAAATGGAAGTGGTTTTTCATCAAACAATATGCATAGGTATCGGCAATCGGATAAATATAACGGGTGTAAAGCTTGAGGAAATGGTGATAATTTCGTTGTTCAGGAAATAAGTCTTCTCCGTTATTACCGCGATTGTAGATATGGTAGTAGTGGCCGTTGATTAAGGGCGTTTCTTTTGACATATATTAACCTTGAGCATTAAACCTTCCAGGTCTTGAAGACCTGGAAGGTTTGGTTAATGGTATCGATTTAGACCTTCCAAGTTTTTAAAACCTGGAAGGTCTGCTTTTAACAACACCGCTTAACCCCATTCCACTTCTCATCCTGCCACTGCTTGAAAAAAGCGGCTTTGCTTAACGGCATTTCGTCTTGATGATGTTCTGCATGGTGCTGCAAATAACGCTCGTAAGCGTCGTCCCCGGAAAGACGACGCACCATCCGCCAAAATGTTTTGAGTTTATTTAACATCAATCCCTTACCCACTCTTCGACCAAGCGGCTCGGAAGATGCGGCGATTCCGCCAACGGCAGCACCGATTTCCCGCTCAGGTAACGACTGCAAACACGTAACATATCGAACACAATCAGCCACAACAAGGTCACGAAAAATAAGGTCACCCAGCCGTCCAAATGCAGATTGAAGATCAACTGCGGCGCAACCGCCGCTTTATCCGACGGCAACGCGCCTGCCGCCAGTTTGTCGGCCAGGTCATTGGCCGCAGAAAAGAAACCGATGCGGATATTGTCGCTGGTGATTTTCTCCCATGCCGCCGAACTGGTGATTATCACCAGCCATGTTAGCGGCAAGCCGGTCACCCAGGCATATTTGAGCTTGCCGGATTTAACCAAAATACCGGTCGCCACGCACAGCGCAATCGCGGCCAGCATTTGATTGGCGATGCCGAACAACGGCCACAAAATATTGACCCCGCCGTTAGGATCTATCACACCTATATAAAGGAAATAGCCCCAGCCTGCCACCACCAAGCCGCTAGTCAAAACGACCGACGGCATCCACGAGGTTTCCGCCATTTTCGGCCAGATATTGCCAAGCATATCCTGCAACATGAAGCGGCCCACGCGGGTTCCGGCATCCAGCGTGGTAAGGATAAAAATAGCCTCGAACATGATCGCAAAGTGATACCACAAGGCCAACATGCTCTCGCCAAACGCACTGCCGAAAATACTCGCCATGCCTACGGCTAAAGATGGCGCGCCACCGGTGCGCGCAAATAGCGTGGCCTCGCCCATTTGACTGGCTAAAAGCTGCATCTGGTCTACCGTAACCGGAAAACCCCATGATGAAATCTTGGCAACGGCATCGACCGCTTCTTTGCCGACCACGCCCGCCGGGCTGTTAATCGCAAAAAACACACCGGGCTCAAGTACGGTCGCCGCCATCATCGCCATAATCGCAACGAACGATTCCAGCAACATGCCGCCGTAGCCGATCATGCGTATATCGCGTTCGTTGCTGAGCAATTTAGGCGTGGTGCCGGAAGCGATCAGCGAGTGAAAACCGGAAATCGCTCCGCAAGCGATGGTAATAAATACGAACGGGAACAGCTTGCCGCCGAAAATAGGCCCGGTGCCGTCGATGAACTGGGTCAGCGCGGGCATTTTTACGGTCGGTTGCAGCATAATAATCGCCACCGCCAGCAAGGTGATGGTACCCAACTTCACATAAGTCGACAGATAATCGCGCGGCGCAAGCAACAGCCAAACCGGCAAAATAGCGGCCGCAAAACCGTAAGCCATCACGCACCAGGCCAGCATCAAGCCTTCGTGATCGAACCAAAGGCGCAAGGTGGGATGGTGATCGATCCAGCCGCCGCCCATTACGGCCAGCAATAACAAAGTCACGCCTAAAGCAGAGGCTTCCAGCACTTGGCCGGGGCGAAAACTGCGCATGTATAGACCGACTATCATCGCAATCGGAATGGTCGCCGAGACGGTAGCCGTCGCCCACGGACTATGCTTCATCGCGTTAACCACGATCAGCCCCAGCACCGCAATCAGGATAATCATAATCGCAAAGGTGCCGATCAACGCCGCAGTACCGCCCAATGCGCCCAGCTCGTCGCGCGCCATTTGCCCCAGGCTTTTAGCATCGCGCCGGGTGGACAAAAATAGCGTCACCATATCCTGTACGCAACCGCCCAACACCGCACCGAATAATATCCACAGCGTCCCCGGCAAATAACCGAACTGCGCAGCCAGCGTCGGCCCGACCAAGGGTCCTGGCCCTGCAATAGCAGCAAAATGATGGCCGAATACAATCCATTTATTGGTCGGCACAAAATCGCGGCCATTATCCAAACGTTCGGCCGGTGTTGCCCGCGTTGGGTCAATAGCCAATACCGTGGCGGCAATCCATGCGGCATAAAAGCGATAAGCAATGGCATAGATACACAACGCGGCGGTAATAAACCACAGCGTGTTGATGTGCTCGCCGCGAGTTAAAGCGATACCGCCGACGGCTGCTGCACCGAATGCGGCGATCAGTATCCAGATCGAGTTTTTCAGTAGATTATTCATTAGTCATCTTCTTTATTTGTTATTGACGTTTCAAGGTAAGACCGGTGGATTATCCTAGAAAATGACTGCATCGGCATAAAATTATGATCGTCGGCAGTGTTTGCGTTGGTTTTGAAACAGATGTTAGATGCGGATTTACGCAGATAACTATGCTTAGATAAGATTTTTCTTGAAGATCCGCTGTAGGATGACAAACGCAAGGGAGGAAATAGTTTTGGAGGACTGAACTTAGGTAACTCGCAAAAATAAACCCCCTCATTCTACAATCTTAACTACTCAGTATGGCTAATTTATAATGGAACACGGATGACACGGATTAGACAGATAATCACTGATAAAACTCTAAG
>SCPZ01000032.1 GCA_004299305.1 Methylobacter sp. | reverse complement strand
ACATAAATGATAAAGTCTTCTACTGACATGGCCCTTCTCCCTCATAAAGTTGCTTTTGGTAGAACAACTCTACGGGAGTCGCGGCCTTGTCTTCAATTTATTTAAAGTTGAGCATCGCGTAACGAATATATTGTTTTATGTTGGCCATGTTGGCCAATTTTCAAGTTTTTGCAGCTGCGTGTACTACGTCAGGTGGCTATATTCAGGCCAAGAACTCAGGTGCCTACACCTACGTATCTCCACCTGCAAATATTTATATACCGATGGCTTACGATACCACAAACCCTCCTGCGGTAATCAGTCCATTGGGAGTCAATTTTGAGGAAAGTAAAATCACTGACACGATGTGGATTAACGGGAATATAGAGACTCGTATGGGGCCAGCGTGGTCACAAATGAAGTCTATGCGTTTCCCAGGGGGTGCGATTGCAGAAAGGTACATTACATATCTGAATGCAGATTCTCGAATGACTTCGGCAGTAAATTATAAAGACATTTACCAAGACGTTGGCTCCGGCGTGCTTACTCCATATACGGATACGGGATCAATGAATTACAAGGAGTTCGTCACCCACGCACGGTTGACCCAGGTCACCTCTTTGTATATCACTCTGAATGTACAAGAAGCATTTGGAAGATGTGTCCCAGCAGGAAGCGCTACTGATATACCCACCGCAATGGGTCAAGCGTGTCTGAGGGATATAACTATGGGTAATTATGACCCTAAAGACAGCCCGCACGTACAGTTTGGCAATATTGGTTCTGCGTTAGATAAGTATGCGACAGAGGGCCAGAGTCTGGTCAATAGAATACAAACAGAAATAAATGCTCAAAGCAGTAGCAATCCATCGTGGATTGTGCCAGCCATTCACGTAGAAATAGGAAACGAGGTTAATTACGCTTCGTCGCCGTATCCATTAGATAAGTTCCAATATTCAGGAGCGGTGCAAAAATACGGTGCGAAAATACGTGCCCTTGCCTTGAATAACAACACGACTTATAAAATAGGGGCATCCGGAAAAATTGGGACTCCCGCGTGGTGGGCTCAGTTAGAGATTTCTGGGGTTGCAGACAAGTGGGATTTCACCGTATTGCACAGATACGGGCAAGCGCTTTTCATGAATCCAACTTTATCAAATAGTAACTGTGAAATCACGGATGACCCAGGGGACAGAGGCACGAAGACAGGTAAACGAGGGCCGTTTGATTCAGTCAATAATAAATACCCTTGTAGAAATACCGCTTGGACAGAGCAAAATAAGACCAGTGACATTAATGACCATATCACAGCTACTGGGAACAGGCAGGTAGCTATCACTGAGTGGAATGCGGCGGATATATCTACGACCACAATTCCACTTCCCGTTAAAAATACGTGGTGGTTGGATTCAAGGGATCCTCCTGGTGGATATGACACTCCCCCTTTGACCCCCATGCAGGTGGCCGTAAATAATGTAGGTACGATAGGAGAATGGTTAGGGGTAACACCTGGGAAACTACTAGGGGCCTTATTATGGCCGGGCACGTATTCCACTGACGCGGATTATAGGTCATTGTTTACGTTCACTCCCACTCCGGTGATCACCGCCCTAACTAATGGCATGGATCTGGTCAGCGATGCACTAAATGGAAAATTCAAGAGATTCGCAAACAGTGCGACAACGGGAAAAAATTCAGTTATATGGCAAACCCAAAAATATGCCACTCGATTTGTGGTTATTGCCAATGCGGGGCCGGATATGATGAGAGTCCCACTTACATTTGCTACTGGGGATACAGGGGTCTTAACCGCAAAAAGCATAGATAATCCCGGCGTGTCCTGCACGTACACACCTACGACTATCGCTGGAGTTGATGTCGATAAAGAATCCATAACAGTGCTTAAACTTACAAATTGATCCAATAAAAACCCCGCACCAATGTCCCATATATGCCAGTTGAATGGGAGCTGGCGGATGCGGATGCGATCAAATCGTTGGTGCGTGTGGATACCAGTTCCGATCAACAACAACGGGCTATATTCCCTTAAACTTTTGGAGAGACACTCATGACAAACCTTAAAATCACTTCATCCGCTGGCGCATCACCTACCGAAGGGGCAACCGGCACTTACCTAATCACCTTAGACACGCCAGCACCGGCGGGTGGTTTGATGGTGAACTACAACACCACGGGTAGCACCGCGACACTGAACAGTGATTACAATTTTACGGCAGGGGAAAATCTTGACGCAGTTACTGCTGACAGTTTCACCATTACCGCTGGTGCAACCACGGCTATATTAAACCTCGTGGCGACTGCCGACACTGTTATCGACCCTCATGAAACCGTGGTGATTAATGTAACGAGGGGGACGGGCTATGATTTGGTCGGCAACAATATCCCGTTTACCTCATCCACAACCGTTGCGGTGGGCCATCATTCCCTGTCGATCATCAGCGCCGATTTCAACGGCGATGGCAACGCGGATTTAGCCATAGCGAATTCGGGCGGTCACGCCGTCTCGGTACGCTTAGGCAACGGTAGCGGAGGTTTTACCGGTAACACCCGCGTTGCGGTGGGTAGAGGGCCAACTTCTGTCATCACCGCCGATTTCAACGGCGATGGCAACGCGGATTTAGCTATACGGGATTCTTTTGGTAGTGAAAGCATCTCTGTACGCTTAGGCAACGGTAGCGGAGGGTTTACCGGTGACACCAGCTTTGCGGTGGGCAATCCTTCCTCTTCGTTCATCAGCGCCGACTTCAACGGCGATGGCAATGCGGATTTAGCTATAGCACATGGGCGTGGTAATAACTTTGTCTCGGTAAGCTTAGGCAACGGTAGTGGAGGGTTTACCGGTGACACCCGTGTTGCGGTGGACGGTGGCCCCTATTCGCTCACCACCGCCGACTTCAACGGCGATGGCAACGTGGATTTAGCCACAGCGAATTATTGGGAGAACACCGTCTCGGTGCGCTTAGGCAACGGTAGTGGAGGGTTTACCGGTGACACCCGCGTTGCGGTGGACGGTGGCCCTGTGTCGATCATCAGCGCCGACTTTAACGGCGATGGTAACGCGGATTTAGCCACAGCAAATGCTGGCTCTGACACCGTCTCGGTACGCCTAGGCAACGGTAGCGGAGGGTTTACCGGTGACGCCAGCGTTGCGGTAGGCAGTATCCCCGCTTCGGTCATCAGCGCCGACTTCAACGGCGATGGCAACGCGGATTTAGCCACTGCGAATTTGTTTGATGACACTGTCTCGGTACGCTTAGGCGACGGTAGTGGAGGGTTTACCGGTAAAACCAGCGTTGCAGTGGGCAAGCATCCCCATTCGTTCACCACCGCCGACTTCAACGGCGATGGCAACGCGGATTTAGCCATTGCGAACTGGCAGGATAACACCGTCTCGGTATTGCTAAATACCGGCAACACCGCCAGCGCCCAGCTAACCATTACCGATGACGGCTTATACATACCCCTAAACCTACGCGGTGATGATGGCGGTGCAAAAAACGATGTGTTAACCGGTAACAACGGTGCGGATACGCTATGGGGTAAGGACATGGCAGACACGCTATCAGGCGGTATCGGCAATGATGAACTGCGGGGAGGAAAAGGAAACGATAGATTGTTGGGCGGCTTTGACGATGATTGGCTATCCGGCGGCTGGAACAACGACAGACTGAATGGCGGTAGCGGTAACGATAGTCTGATCGGCGGCATAGGCCATGATACGCTGACGGGAGGTACAGGATCGGACCTATTTATTTTCGCAGGCAAACCATTAGCGGCCAATGCCGATAAAATCACCGACTTCAATACGGCTGATGACACCCTTCAATTAACCGGTTCTAAGTTTACCCAACTTACAATCCTGGGTGAGTTAAATGCTGATAATTTTGTCATGGCTACTGCGGCACAGGATGCTAATGACTATCTAATCTACAATGAAACCACAGGCGCATTGTTTTATGATGCCGATGGTAATGGTTCCGGCGCAGGGATTCCGATTGCCACAATAGGCGTAAATCTGGCATTGACAGCTGCCGACTTTGTTGTCATTTAACTTTTCTTGCATTATTTTGATCTTTGCGCTGGTTCCCAGTCTTGGATGCTCCAGCGTCCTGTCTCGCGAAGCTGAGCTTGGGAACCAGCTAAAAATCAATAACCAGTTTAAATTTTTAAACATTAGAAACAAAAAATGAAGAAATTAATTTTGATGGCATTAGCTTTACTAATCAGTTTTGGTGTTTTTGCTACGGACGCGCCAAATATTTCTCCTTATGCGGATTCTGGTTGGACAAAAGTGGAAACCGATTTTAATTATAGCGATGTGGCTAATGTTACTGTGATGGATGTTTGGATGCCCTCTGGTTCCGGATTAAACCCCTCGCCGAATCCCAATAAACCAGGCGTTATATTTTTTCATCCCGGCGCATGGACATCTGGCGATAAAAGCTCGTTTCATAATCAAGCCGAATATTTGGCTTCAAAAGGTATGGTGACATTTTCTATAAATTATCAATTGGCCCTTGTGAGCAAAATTACTGACCCGCCATCGTTATTTGATGGTACTCAAACACCTTATAGAGCTTGGACGGATGCGGAAAAAGCTATCAGATATATTAGGGCTCATGCAGCTAAATATGGAATTAATCCTAGCCATCTTGCCGTTTCTGGGGGCTCGGCAGGTGGGCATTTAGCGGCGGCTTTAGCGACTTCTACTCCAACTACTACTTGGGTTAATGGCGTGTCTAGTTCAGCTGATATTAGACCTAATGCTTTGATTTTATTTAATCCTGTGTTGAATTTGAATACTTATACGCCATGGGATACCGCATGGACAGCCAAGGATTCTATCAATCCATTAATTCAATTAAACGAAACATTGCCGAATACCATAATTTTTCAAGGTGATAACGATAATGTTGCAAGTTATACAGTGGCCAATAATTTCATGAAATGTGCTACACAAACTGTAATAAACCTTACTGGGGATGCATTGGTTTGTCAAAATAACATGGCTTCCATAACTAAGGCACCTAATGTTACTTTAGTAGATTATGTTGATCGCCCGCATGGTTTTTATAATGATGGGCAAACTGGAGGAGGTGCTGTAATCATCAATGGGGTCGGAACTCCAAGCACTATTATTGAAAGTAATAAAACCGTTCTAGTAGGTGCGGGTAATGATTATATAGATGTTTTGAAAAAAACTTGGCTTTTTATTGAGGCTTTAAACTGGTAAAAAAATGAAAGATTTTTTTTACCAATCGGTTAAGAGAGCTGTCTACATGTCTCGGGATTCGGCCTTTTAAGAATTAGGAAACTTCAGTAACTTAATAATTTTAAAAAATGTCCCCGTCTATAACCTAACAAAAGAGGAATCCCACATGAATCAAATAAATGTACCAACAACAAAATTGAGTTCTATTACGAATGGTCTTGTTACCAATACTGCGCCTAGTTTTATTGTGGGCGGAGTAGTCACCACCGACTTGGGTAGTTATGACACAGGCAAATCAGTCACTGTGCAAGCCGATGGCAAGATTTTGTTGGGTGGGAGTAGCCGTAGCTACCCCAACTCCAACCAAGACTTTGCTCTGGTACGCTACAACACAGATGGTTCGTTGGACTTAAGCTTTGACAGCGACGGAAAGGTCACCACCAACTTGAGCTACTCCACTGGTACCTCAGTCGCCGTGCAAACCGATGGCAAGATTCTGCTGGGCGGGAATAGCCTCAGCATAGACCGGCACAACTCCTTTACTCTAGTACGCTACAACCCCGATGGTTCGTTGGACTTAAACTTTGATAACGATGGTATAGTTACCACCAACACCAACGAGAGCTACGCTACCAACATTTCAGTCGCCGTACAAACCGATGGCAAGATTCTGCTGGGCGGGACTACGAGCTACAACTTTACTTTGGTGCGCTACAACCCCGATGGTTCGCTGGACTTAAGCTTTGACGGCGACGGCAAAGTCAACACCGATTTGGGCAACTCCACCGGCAGCTCAGTTGCCATGCAAGCAGATGGCAAGATTCTGCTGGGCGGGTCTAGCTGGAACAGCGGTACATTCTACTTCGCTCTGGCACGCTATAACTCCGACGGATCGCTGGACTTAAGTTTTGACGGTGACGGCATAGTCACCACTGGCGTGGGTGTTCATGGCTATGACGCTGGTTGGTCTGTCTCCGTGCAAGCCGATGGCAAGATTCTGTTGGGCGGGTCTAGCAATGGCGACTTCACTCTGGTACGTTACAATACAGATGGTTCGCTGGACGTAAGCTTTGACGGCGATGGCATAGTTACCACCAGCATAGGTGCCAATCCCTCTGACAACTCAGTCACCGTGCAAGCCGATGGTAAGATTCTGCTGGGCGGGACGACCGGCTTTAGCAATCGCTCCTTCACCCTGGTACGTTACAATACAGACGGTTCGCTGGACTCAAGCTTTTCCGACGACGGTAAAGTCAGCACCGACTTGGGCAGTGCCCGCTCAGTCTTCGTACAAGCCGATGGCAAGATCCTGCTTGGCGGGGACAACAACGACGACAACCCGGCGTACATGCATAACGGCAACGGCAACGGCAAGAGCTACGACTTCGTCCTGGCACGCTACAACACAGACGGCTCGCTGGACAACAGTTTTAACCCGAACCCGGTCAGTACACTCAATAGCAAATCCGGTTACCACGAAAACGGTGCACCAGTCGTTTTAGACAGCACCGTACAAATCTACGATGCCGAATTAGCCGCCCAAGGCAATTACAATGGCGCGTCCGTTACCTTAGCGCGTCACGGCGGCTCAAATGCTGAAGACGTATTTTCGGGCGGCGGTCAATTAAAGTTTAACGGCAGTCGTGCCGTTTTATC
This sequence comes from Methylobacter sp., assembly GCA_004299305.1. Classification (GTDB taxonomy): domain Bacteria; phylum Pseudomonadota; class Gammaproteobacteria; order Methylococcales; family Methylomonadaceae; genus Methylobacter_A. The sequence goes on along the minus strand of SCPZ01000032.1, from coordinate 11,134 downwards.
GGGGGTCAACATTGGCACCGTGAGCAATAGTAACGGTACACTGAACATTAATTTTAATAGCAATGCCACCCAAACGCGAGTCGATGATGTTTTATCATTGATAGCCTACAGAAACACTACCGACAACCCACCCACCCCAATTACAGCCGCTGTTCAAATTGATTGGCTATTTAATGATGGCAACACCGGCGCACAAGGAACAGGCGATAAGCTGACGACGACCGGGGCAATCAATGTCAATATTCTTGGAAATCCCGATGAGGTTATTGGGACAACCGGAAACGACTTTTTATCGTGGGGTGGGGATTGGAGCCAAGCTTTTAAAATGTACGGTTTTGCCGGGAATGACAAGCTCTATGGTGGGCCCCACAATGACACACTGGACAGCGGCGAAGGCAATGATACACTTGATGGCGGGCCGGGTAAGGATAGTATGCTGGGCGGCTTGGGCGATGATACATATTATGATACGTATTATAAAGTTTATGGGGGGGATGTGGTGACCGAAAACCAGAATGAAGGCACAGATACCCTATTCAGCAGAAGAAGCTATATCTTGCCCGCCAATGTAGAAAATCTCACTCTTTACGGCAGGAAGCTTTTCAGCAATGGTGAAGGCAACGACTTGGCAAACACGCTGATTGGTAACGCTTATGATAATAGCCTGTCTAGCGGCGCTGGCGCTGACAGTCTTATTGGCGGATTAGGCGCAGACACTCTTAGTGGTGGCTTAGGCGCAGACATTTTTATATATAACTATGCCACTGAAACCACCCGCGACACCATCGTTGATTTTAGCCACGCCCAAGGGGATAAAATTAATTTAGCGGCTATTGATGCAAATACCGCGCTTAAGGGCAACAATGCTTTTGCCGCGCCCACAGTCGGCGGCGCTTTTTCAGGCACGTTTGCCCATCCGGGCGAGCTGTATTTTGACCAAACCGCGCACATTCTTTACGGCAATAACGATGCGGACAGCACGGCGGATTTCTCCATTATGGTGATAGGTGTGAGTAACTTAGTAGCAGCGGATTTTTTGTTGTAGGCTATTACTCAGTCAATCCTATTTTGACGGGTAAAAGTAAATCCGTTCGTCCTGTCGAAGGATGAGCGGGTTTACACTGAGCTAAACGATTTTTACACGACATATTAATATTGACTGAGTACTAGTAGTCAGTCAACTTGAAACGCAAGGATAAAGTCGAGCCAGTTTTCGTCTGGCATCTTGTGTGGTGAAGTGCCAATTGACAGGAGTTGCCTTCAGATTACGCTCTTTCACATTGGCTTCGACCTCGCGGCGAATAGTACCAAAATATTTTTTTATTGTTTTTTATCGACATGTTATGCGTGTCAAGTGTTAAATATGGGTTAAAAGAGCAACCACAATGACGACACAACAGATAACTAAAACAGGCAAATCCGTAAGCCAAAGCCAAGTAACCGAATTACCCCCCGTGTCAGGATAGTTGTCGCCTCAACCAAAACAAGAGGCAACCAAAATGGCCATTCGATATAGTCAGGAATTCAAAGAACAAGCTATAGAAAAAACCTTGCAACGCGGCGACAAAACGATACAGTGCATTGACCTATTCACGCTCAAAGTGAGTTTTGAGGATAGGCAGGTTTACTTGGGCATTATGCCGGGCGATAACAACGCATTATTCCAGGGTTGAAATAGCCGGTTGATAGAGTGTGAGTGTGTTGAGTTGCTATGTGAAAGCAGAAAGCCTGAATTGACTTTGATTAGGAAGGCCGTATAAAACATGAAACCGTCAAAATCCAGGAAGGTATTTTTTAGTAGTTTTGTAAAACAAGATCTTAAACATTAAAGCTCTGCATGAATTTTGCAGAGCTTTAACTGACTAACGATTAATCGACTATCTTACATTTTTCCCGCGAGGCATCAACGCGGTCACGAAGCTCTTTACCAGGCTTAAAATGCGGCACATATTTTTTTGATAAGGCTACAGATTCACCTGTTTTAGGGTTACGCCCCATACGGGGAGGACGCAAGTGTAGCGAAAAACTACCAAAGCCCCTAATCTCAATTCTTTCACCGGAAGATAACGCCTGATTCATTTGTTCAATGATACATTTTACCGCTATCTCTACATCTTTCTGTGCCAGATGTGGTTGATGTTTGGCAAGTGCTTCAATTAATTCTGATTTTGTCACATTCTATCCTGTGAAAACAAATAAAAACAAGGGGCATGTACTGATACATACCCCCCTCGTGATTTTTATTTTTCCATTTGTTTAAAGATATCGGCGAAAGTCGGTGCGCCAATGGATTGCTGAGAATGATCTTTAATAGAATGAGATTCTTCATCGCTATCTTTAGCTTTGATAGATAAAGAAATCGATTTGCTTTTCTTATCTACACCAATGAACTTGGCTTCAAGTGCATCACCTTCTTTTAACAAGGTTCTGGCGTCTTCAACGCGATCGCGTTGAATCTCAGAAGCACGCAAGTAACCTTCAACATGGTCAGCTAAAGTAATAACCGCACCTTTAGCATCGACTTCTTTAACCGTTCCTTTTACCAAGCTGCCTTTTTCGTGAGTAGCCAGGAAGTTTTGGAATGGGTCTTGTTCAAGTTGCTTGATACCTAAAGAGATACGCTCACGCTCTGAATCAACCGCGAGAATAACGGTTTCCAGCTCATCACCTTTTTTGAAGTCACGAACCGAGGCTTCGCTTTCATCCGCCCAGGAAATATCAGACATATGAACCAAACCGTCGATACCGCCATCCAAACCGATGAAAATACCAAAATCGGTAATTGACTTGATTTTTCCAGAGATTTTATCGCCTTTGTTATGAGTTGCAGCAAATTCATCCCAAGGATTGGTTTTGCACTGTTTCATACCTAAAGAAATACGACGACGTTCTTCATCGATTTCCAGAACCATGACTTCGACTTCATCACCCAATTGAACGAGTTTAGAAGGATTAACATTTTTGTTAGTCCAGTCCATTTCGGAGACGTGAACCAAACCTTCTACGCCTTCTTCAATTTCAACGAAGCAACCGTAATCGGTCAGGTTATTAACTTTACCGAATACGCGTGTACCGGCTGGGTAACGACGGGCGATGTTTTGCCATGGATCTTCACCCATTTGCTTCATGCCTAATGAAACGCGGTTTTTATCTTTGTCGTATTTCAGGACTTTAACTTTAATTTCTTGGCCGATTTCTACACACTCGGACGGATGACGTACGCGTCTCCATGCCATATCGGTGATGTGTAACAGACCGTCAATACCGCCAAGATCGATAAACGCGCCGTAATCGGTCAGGTTTTTAACCACACCGGTAACAACTGCGCCTTCTTCCAGCGTTTTCAGCAATTCTTCTCTTTCTGCGCTGTATTCTTTTTCTACAACGGCACGACGAGACAGAACTACGTTATTACGTTTTTGGTCGATTTTTATAACTTTGAATTCCAGGTCACGATTTTCCAGGAAAGTCGTGTCTCTGATTGGGCGAACATCAACCAATGAACCAGGCAAGAACGCACGCAGTGCGCCGACAGCTACAGTGAAACCGCCACGAACTTTGCCGTTAATACGGCCGACAATGGTTAACTCTTTTTCAAAAGCAGTTTCAAGTTCAGACCAAGCTTTGTTTTTCTTCGCTTTATCACGAGAAAGAAGTGTAGCACCAAGGCCGTCTTCAAATAAATCAAGGGCAACCTCGACTTCGTCGCCAATGGCAACTTCTAATTCGCCATCGTTATTTAGAAACTGCCATTTTGGAATGACACCTTCTGATTTTGAATGGGTGCTGACAATGATCATATCGTTTTCGATATCAACAACTGTACCCATCAACATGGCACCAGGACGCATTTCCGTCTTGATTAAACTTTCTTCAAATAATTCAGCAAAGCTTTCGCTCATTTTCTATTCCCAAGCCTGTCGAAACAACAACAAGCCTTTTCTTTATCAAAGTTAAAAAAAAGATCACGCAAACAATTTGCTGTGACCACGTAAAAAATCCTTAACGGATTAAATTCAAGACTTCTTCAATAACAGCATTTAACGCCATATCCGAAGAATCGATATAAAGGGCGTCGCTCGCCATAGCTAATGGGGCGGTCTTACGCTCCATATCCCGGCGATCACGCTCTTCTATCTCATTTGTTATCCGCGCTAGGTTAGCATCATTCCCTTTTTCTATCAACTGTTTATATCGTCTTTTGGCTCTTTCAGCGGCGCTGGCGGTTAAAAACACCTTATATTCAGCGTCAGGAAAAACCACCGTCCCCATGTCTCGCCCATCTGCAACTAGTCCCGGCAACCGCTTAAAATCTTTCTGTTTTTGCAATAAAACCCGCCTGACTTCAGGGAGGGCGGCAACAATAGAAGCGATATTTCCCGTACCTTCCAGAGCCGTATGGGCCGTTATATCTTCACCATCCAGCCTGACGAGCAATTCATCACCGCAATCGAATTCCAGCACCATCGCCTGAGCTATATCGATAATGGCGGCTTCATTTTCCAAATCAACATGATGCTTTAACGCTGCAACTGCCAGTGACCGGTAGATAGAACCGCTATCCAGATAATGCCAACCCAGTTTTTTCGCTACCGCCCGACTAACCGAGCCTTTCCCGGCGCCGCTAGGGCCATCGATAGTTAATACCGGAACAGTCATTATGCTTCCTTGCAAACCAGATCAAGACCCAAGCGTAAGGCCAAGTCTCTAAATTCAGGGAACGAAGTATTCACGTTTTCACAATCATGAATAATAATCGGCGCATTAGCGCGTAAACCGGCAATTGAAAACGACATCGCGATTCTGTGATCACCATGCGATATAACTTCGCCGCCGCCAATCGAACCGCCTTGAATAATCATGCCGTCCTCGGTCGATTGAGCATCTACGCCCAAGATTTGCAGTCCATCAGCCATAACTTGAATGCGATCAGATTCTTTAACCCTAAGTTCTTCTGCACCGGTCAACCGTGTTTGGCCTTCCGCACAAGCAGCGGCAACAAACAATACCGGGAACTCATCAATGGCCAGCGGCACCAAATGTTCGGGAATATCTATGCCTTTAAGCGGACTGTAAACAACGTGCAGGTCAGCTACCGGCTCACCGCCAACAGTGCGCTCGTTAAGGACTTCAATATTTGCCCCCATCAACCTCAGAATATCGATAACGCCTGTGCGCGTAGGATTAACGCCGACATGTTTCAACAGCAGATCGGAACCCGGCGCAATGGACGCCCCGACCAGGAAAAATGCCGCCGATGAAATATCGCTGGGTACGTCAATATCGGCTGCCGTTAAATCGCCCTCGGCGGTAATACTGACTTTACTGCCTTCTTGCTTCACCGGATAATTAAACCCGGTCAGCATACGTTCGGTATGGTCGCGGGTAGGCGCAGGTTCAGTAACAGTAGTTACGCCTTGTGCGTACATACCTGCCAGCAACAGACAGGACTTGACTTGAGCGCTGGCGATCGGCATCGCGTAATCAATCCCGGTCAACTGCCCTGCCCTGCCGGTAATATGCAATGGCGCCGTGCCTTTTTCAGTGGTTTTTATATCGGCGCCCATGGTTGCCAACGGCTCGGTGACTCTTTTCATCGGTCTGCCGGACAATGATTTATCGCCGGTTAATACTGAGTTGAATGACTGACCGGCCAATAAACCGCTCAGCAAACGCATTGATGTGCCTGAGTTACCCAGATACAAATCATTTTTTGGCGCTTTTAGCCCATGCTTGCCGACGCCATGAATGGTTAACTCACCATTGACCGGGCCTTCAATTTCAACGCCCATATCACGAAAAGCCTGCAAGGTTGCCAGCGCGTCTTCCGCTTCGAGAAAGCCTTTGACATGAGTCACGCCTTCCGCCAGCGAACCCAGCATGATTGATCGGTGCGACATCGATTTATCGCCGGGCACGCGTGCCTCGCCTTGTAGTTTGCCGCCGGGTTGTACGTAAAATGTGATTGATTTTGACATATTAATTATTATCGAACTGGTCAAGAAAGCGTTGCCGTGCGTTTCTGGCATACGTAAAGGTTTCAAAAAGTTGCCGGCTATCATTCGTTTCCAGCAAACGTTGTATTTTATCCAATTCTCCCTTTAGCTGCTCAATTAAAGGGATGATTTCATCTTTATTGGCGGAGCAAATATCTTTCCACATAGTCGGATCACTGGACGCAATCCGGGTAAAATCCTTGAATCCGCCGGCCGCATATTGAAAAATTTCGCTCTGCTCATCTTTATGTCCGAGCATATCGACCAAGGCAAAGGCCAGAATATGCGGCAAATGGCTGGTTGCCGCCAACACACTGTCATGATGCTGCACATCCATCACCGACACCAACGACCCCAACTTCTCCCAAAAACATTGGATTTTTTGCACAGCGTCAGGACGGGTATTGCCGACCGGCGTGATGATCAAGCGTTTATTCAGGAACAAATCACCGACTGAGGCCGTTACGCCGCTTTGTTCCGCGCCGGCAATCGGATGAGCCGGAACCAGGTTATCCGGCGCAATGCCGAAAACCCGTTCCGCCGCAGCAACAACACTGCCTTTGGTGCTGCCTACATCGGTATAAATCGCGTCACCCGACCACAACGGTTTAAGCAGCGTAAAAATATTTTCGATACTGGCAACCGGCGTCGCGATCACCACACAATCAGCGCCTTGAACGGCTTCCGAAAGCTCCAGCGTATAATCATCAATCACGCCCAAGCGTTTTGCGGTTTGCAGATTTTGTTCATCCTGCTCTCGACCGTAACCGACGATGCTATTGCATAAACCGTTCTGCCGCGCCGCGCGAGCGATTGAGCCGCCGATCAAGCCGACGCCAATGATACAAAGCCGGTTAAACATTGCCTGATAGGACTTCAGCTAGCGCCTGTAAAAACAGCTGATTTTCCGCCTCTGTACCTATGGTAATGCGCAGATGATTGGGCAATTCATAGACGCCAACCGGCCTGACGATGACGCCTTTGCGCAACAAAGCTTCATAAATCGGCATCGCAGGCCGTTTCATGTCGACCAATACAAAATTACCTGCCGATGGAATCCATTCAAGCCCCAGTTTTTTAAAACCTTCGGTTATAAACTGCATACCTTGGGCATTAACATTAATGGTGTTTTGCAAGTGTTCAGTATCCGTCAACGCCGCTTCGGCGGCAGTCAAGGCCAGCATATTATTATTGAAAGGCTGACGCACCCTATTCAAGATGTCGGCTAATTGCGGACTGGACAAGCCATAGCCGACACGCAATCCGGCCAGGCCGTAAGCTTTGGAAAAAGTGCGGGTAATTAACAAATTGGGGTATAAGTTCAGCCAGGCGATTGAATTGCCTGCGTCGCCCTCTCCAACAAACTCACAATAAGCTTCATCAAGCACACAAATGCAAGTATCCGGCAAGGCCTGAATAAATCGCTCCAAGCTAGCATGATCCAGCAAGGTACCGGTTGGGTTATTGGGGTTCGCTATAAAAATCAGTCGCGTTTTATCGGTAACCCGTTCCAACATGGCATCCAGGTCATGACCGTAATTCAACGCAGAAGCCACAACAGCCGTAGCACCGACTGCCTGGGTTACTATAGGGTATACAGCAAAGGCATGTTGCGAAAAAACCACCTCCAGTCCCGGCGTTAAAAACGCCCTGGCCACCAGCTCCAGAATTTCATTGGAACCATTGCCCAAGGTAATCTGGCTCATATCGACAGCATATTTTTTCGCTAATGCCTGCTTTAAATTAAAACCGTTGCCGTCCGGGTACAAGGCCAAGTCTTTTAAAGCTTCCTGTATCGCGGCCAAAGCTTTTTTTCCAGGCCCTAAAGGATTTTCATTAGATGCAAGCTTTATGATGTGAGAAAGCCCAAGCTCACGCTCAAGCTCTTCGATTGGTTTGCCGGGCGTATACGGAATCAGCTTTTGCACGCCGGATACGGCAAGATTATAGATTTTATCAGTGTTGTTCATTGGTTGTATTGGGCGATAGTATAAAAAATCATTTCGTCCACGAAAAACACAAAAGGCACGAAATAAATCAGTATTCAATTCGGTTTCTATGGGTAAATTTTTGTGTTTTTTGTGTTTTTCGTGGAAAAATTGCGGTTTTCAAAGAAATCAAAGCACAGCTTTTGGATAAGACCCCAAAAGCTTGAGCATATTGACATTGTCATTCAATAGCGCCAAAGCCCGAACAACATCGTCATCTTCACTATGGCCTTCAATATCGATAAAAAACACATAGTCCCATAATCCTTGGCGTGACGGCCTGGATTCGATATGCACCATACCGATATTAAATCTTGCGAAGGGCTCCAATATTCGGTACAGCGCACCGGGCTGATTGCCCGTAGAAACAACCAGCGAGGTTTTATCGTTACCGGTAGAAGACGATATTTGTTGACCGATAATAATAAAACGAGTGGTATTGTTGGGTTCATCCTCAATGTTCTTTTCGATGACATTCAACTGGTAAATTTCAGCGGCGACAATGCCCGCTATCGCAACAGCTTGTTTATTGTTCGATGCCAATCTTGCGGCCTCAGTATTGCTATTGACCGCAGTTCGCTTGGCGTTTGGCAAATGATTATCCAACCATTGCCGACACTGCGCCAGGGATTGCTGATGAGAAAATACCTCGGTCACTTCATCCAGTCTATCCACTAATCCCAACAGGTTTTGATGCACCCTGATCTCAACTTCGCCGCAAATTTTCAGCGGCGAATTCAAAAATCTGTCCAGCGTATGGCTGATCACACCCTCGGTAGAGTTTTCGACCGGGACGACGCCGAACTGGCAGTTGCCGTTTTCCACCACATTAAAAATATCGTTAATGGTTGCAGCAGGTACGGTTTTCACCGCAGAGCCGAAATGTTTAATTGCGGCTTGCTGGGTAAATGTACCCTCGGGACCTAAATAAGCCACATCCAGCGGCTTTTCCAGCGCCAAGCACGCCGACATCAATTCCCTGAAAAAATGCGCCGCAGTATCGTCAGATAAAGGCCCCTGATTTAAGTCCTTGATGCGCCGTAATACCAATGACTCGCGATCCGGTCGGTAAAACGAGCCCTGCTCACCCTGTGCAATCTTGGTTTTGGCAACTTCCATTGCGCAAGACGCACGTTGATTCATCAATTGCAGAATTTGCTTATCGATTACATCAATTTTGTCTCGTAATTCTGAAAGGGGGGTGACGGATGACATGGCGGCCTGGTTCAATTATTAAATTTTCGGTAACTATTCAATGGAACACGGATAACACGGATGTAAACGGATTTTTAGTAAAAATAATAAATCCGTGCTTATCTGCTTAATCCGTGTCATCCGTGTTCTCGGCAACTGCTCCTGCGTTGCTCTACCTCCTGCATCCATGCAGTCGTATTTTTCTACTAATGGGTGCGCTCAAACTCAACCATAAAGTCAATCAAGGCCTGCACACCGGCTTCAGGCATCGCATTATAAATACTTGCCCTCATGCCGCCTACTGAACGATGACCTTTCAACTCAAACAAGCCATTAGCTTCCGCAGCCGCCAAAAACGGCTTATCCAGGCTTTCGTCGGACAAAATAAACGGTACATTCATGCGTGAACGGGACGCAACTTCTACAGGATTGGAATACAAAGCCGACTGATCGATGGCCTGATACAATTTCGCCGCTTTAGCGATATTGCGCTGCTCAATACCTTCAACACCGCCCTGCTCTTTTAACCATTTCAGCACCAACCCGCATAGGTACCAGCAATAAGTTGCCGGCGTGTTCAGCATGGACTGATTTTTTGCCTGCTCGGCATAATTGAAAACCGGAGGCACCGTTTTAGGCGCATGACCGACCAGATCATCCCTAACTATCACCACGGTGACACCAGCTGGCCCCATGTTTTTCTGCGTTCCGGCATAAATCAAGCCGTATTGACTGACATCGATCTTGCGCGAAAGAATATTCGACGACATATCCGACACCAGCGGCAAGCCCTTGCTATCGGGGCAAGACTGGAATTCCACGCCGTGAATGGTTTCATTAGAGGTATAGTGCAGATAAGCGGCTTCACTATCGATAGCCCAGCTTGAAGCATCGGGAATCGTGGTGAACTTGGTATTCTCGGAACTGGCGCTGACTACCACATCGCAATAAGCCCCCGCATCCTTGATGGCCTTTTCCGACCAAGCACCGGTATTCAGGTAACAGGCCTTGGTTTTGCCGTTCAGGATATTCTGCGGTATCAGCGAAAACTGTCCCGATGCGCCGCCTTGCAGGAACAAGACCTTATAGTTTTCAGGAACCGCCAACAGTGCTCTCAAATCGCTTTCCAGCTCTTCGGCAATAAGAGAGAAATGCTTGCCGCGATGGCTCATTTCCATGACCGACATGCCGCTATCGCGCCATTCCAGCATTTCCTGCTGCGCTTGTTGCAATACCGATTCAGGGAATGCAGACGGACCTGCGCTAAAATTATAAACTCTGGACATTATATTTCTCTTGGATAAAGTATTTAAATACGTCGAAAAAGCGCCTACTTTCAGCGCTGAATTACAATCCTAATTCACTGATTGCCGCTGCTAAAGAAACTGGTTTTTCGCCTTTCGACTCTTCTTTGGCTGCTCTTAAATCTCTAAGGTCTTCGTAATCATTCATTAATTCGGCTAATGCCTGATACTCTTCAAAAGGGAGAACAACAAATTCCTTCCCTCCTTCTTTCTCTATTAATTGAGGATGAAGTTTCATCACATCACCTCTGTATATATGCTTCTGTTCTGTGCTTAACTCGATAGATTAGAATTTTTTGATCTTCTATCTCAAAAAGCACCCGGTAATTTCCACTCTCAACCTATATTCAAGATTGAAGCTTGCTAGTTTTTTAATGTCACCACCAAGTCCTTGCTCAAGACCTATTATTTTTTCGACTATCTTCGCAGCTTCTAGTTTGGACAACTTTTTCAAGTCTTTAGGCGATTACCAAGAATAAATATATCCAAATGGCGCAGGATTTTTGTTCGTCTGCAACGACTGCATGGATGCAGAGCAACGCAGGAGCAGTTGCCGAGGCGTAAAAATGGGCGCATAGCGAGCTATGCAACCATTTTTACAACGCAGCAGACGGACAAAAAGACCAGTCAGGTGGGTATATTTTTCGCAGGA
>SCPZ01000031.1 GCA_004299305.1 Methylobacter sp. | reverse complement strand
TTAGTCACTCACCCTTTGGGTAACGGCCTACGGTTTGATAACCTTTTGAAGTTTTTCGTGCTTTTCGTGTCGCCTAAAGCGCCTACTGTTGGTTTTCGTGGACGAAATGATTTTTCTAGGTTTAATCCGTATGGTGCTAAGGAGCCTGAATACTTACGAAATTACAAACAACTGTAGGTGGGACGACATTAAAGATGGGGGAAGAGAGAATATGGAACACGGATTAGACAGGTGATCACCGATAAAACCAGTCATTAGAACGGTTAAAAATCCGTCCAGTCAGTATCCCCTAAAGGCGGATTGTAGGCTGTGGTGATTTTTGCTAATACTTACATTCCAAAAAAAATGTAGCCGACAATGACCGCAATGCCGATTGCAACCAGCTTACATTTATCGAACAAGGTCAGCTCCTGCCAAAAAAACACTAAGCTTGCTTTCTTATATGCACAGGCTTCAAACAGCTTATCTTTACAGCGCCGACAAAAAGACGGCAGCACTCTCCACAGACGGTAGAGCCCATAAACGAAAACAGGCGCTATGATATAAAAAACAATAACCTGGGTTTTATGAAGATCGGTATGAAAAAGATGTTCGATGAGATGATCAAGATTGGATTCGATAAACTCAAACGCGAGATGGAGGAGATGAAGGGATAGCTCTAACAAAAAATGCAGCAGTTCGAATAATAAACCGAATACCGTAGCCGGCGCGACGATAACTGTAATGACAGCCGCCAGGATAATTCCTCCAACCCAACTTTGTTGCACTTGTTTTTTGGACACATACTGAAGCAATGATGCCCGGCTTTCATCGCTCATATTGACAAAATGAGCGCCAACAAAATAAGGATACTGACTATTGGCTTGACTGTTTTTGCAATAAACAACCTGACAGTAAGTCAAGATAACCGTCATGCTGGATAACAGCAATATCTTGATTAGCAGATAGTCGCCTTCTTTAAGCGCGTCGTCGCAATTAAAAGCAATGCCGCTCGCGCTAATGTTGACGTTGCGGGTTTCATTTTCAGTAAACTGCAAGTCCGGCAGGTTTTCCTCCGGCTTGGGCAATAACATGGCAGGATCTTGCGCTCTCCGTGCAATATCCGTAGAAAACGACCGATCATCAAGAATAGAATGCGATTCGGTCATCATCTTTTCATCTATTTTTTGATAAAAAAGATTAACTTCATCATAAATTCGAAAAAAACTTCTTCGATTTTTATTTTTCATCATGTTGACCTTATCCATAATCCACAACCTCTAAACTTTCTATTGCCAGGATTTGATTATACTTATCGAATAGTTAATCAAACACTCAGCCCACCCACACTCTGGCGTTCCTGAACATGCGCATCCACGCGCCATATTCATTCCAATCATCAGGGTGCCATGAGTTTTGCAAGGTTCTAAAGCAGCGCTCGGGATGCGGCATCATAATGGTAAATCGCCCATCCGTGGTGGTCAGCCCGGTAATACCGAACGGCGACCCATTAGGGTTGGCAGGAAATTCCGTGGTTAATTCGCCATAGTTATCGACATAACACAGGGCAACCGCACCCGCTTCAAGCGCAATGGCGGGGTCGGCAGCAAATTCTGCGCGTCCTTCGCCATGCGCAATGGCTACCGGCATTCTGGAGCCTTCCATACCGGCAAACAGTATCGATGGCGATTTTTGTACTTCAACTAAGGCTACCCGCGCTTCAAATTGTTCCGAGGTGTTGCGCATGAAACGCGGCCAATGTTCGGCGCCGGGGATGATCTCTTTTAATCCCGACATCATCTGGCAACCGTTACAAACGCCCAAACCGAAAGTATCGGGGCGCCGGAAAAATGCAGCGAATTCATCCCGGCAACGCGGATTAAATAGGATGGATTTAGCCCAGCCACCGCCTGCGCCCAATACGTCACCGTATGAAAAACCGCCGCAGGCAACCAAGCCGGTGAAATCAGCCAAGCTGACTCGGCCATGAATAATATCGCTCATGTGTACATCGATGCTGGTAAATCCGGCCCTATCGAATGCCGCCGCCATTTCCACATGACCGTTAACACCCTGCTCACGCAATATAGCGACTTTAGGTCTTTCAGCATTTGCAAAGCGTGCCGTTACGTCGTCATTGACATTAAACGTCAACTCAACATTCAGGCCGGGATCTTCATCATCGGCGATCCGCTCAAACTGTTGCCGCGCACATTCCGGGTTATCGCGCAAAGCCTGCATTTTATAGCTAAGTTCGGACCAGATGCTCTGCAATTTGGCCCGGTCTTCGGAATAAATAATCTCGCCCAAATGACGAATATTCAGTCGCTGTTCGGCAATCGCTCCCTGCATTGCTCTACCTCCTGCATCCATGCCGTCGGCATCAACGACCTTGCCGATGACATAGGTGCAATCGATCAGGCCCGATTGCTTTAACAGTTCCACTACATCCTTGCAATCGCTTTGGCGCACTTGCAATACCGCGCCCAGTTCTTCATTAAACAATGCGGCCAGCACATCTTCACCCAATCTATCGAGCGTCAGGGTCACGCCCAGTCTACTCGCGAACATCATTTCCACCACAGTCGCCAACAAACCGCCATCGGAACGATCATGGTAGCTAAGCAGTTTACCTTGGGCATTGAGCGTTTGCACGGCATCGAAGAAGGCTTTCAACAGACCTGCGTCATCCAGGTCGGGACAGTCGTTGCCGAGCTGGTTGTAAACTTGCGCCAACACCGAACCGCCCAAACGGTTTTTACCGGCGCCCAGGTCAAGCAGGATCAATGCGCTATCTTCATCCGGCACACGGCGCAATTGCGGGGTCAGGGTCAGGCTAATATCGGTAACCGGCGCAAACGCGGTAATCACCAGCGACAACGGCGCGGTTAGGGTTTTTTCGGCAATTGCTCTCGGCAATTGCTCCCTGCATTGCTCTACCTCCTCCATCCTTGGAGTCGTACCTCCTGCATCCATGCAGTCGTCGACAGCACCGTCTTTCCATACGGTAAGCATCGATAAGGAATCCTTGCCTACCGGTATCGCAATGCCTAATGCCGGACACAACTCCATGCCCACCGCTTTGACGGTATCGAATAATGCCGCATCTTCACCCTGACAACCTGCTGCGGCCATCCAGTTGGCGGACAATTTGATTTTCTTCAACGACTCTATATTTGCTGCGGCGATATTAGTGATAGCTTCGCCTATCGCCATACGGCCCGATGCCGGTGCGTCAATAACTGCAATCGGCGAACGCTCGCCCATCGCCATTGCCTCGCCGGTCACGGAGTGAAAACCCACAGCCGTGACCGCTACATCGGCCACCGGCACCTGCCAGGGACCGACCATTTGATCCCGCGCAACCAGTCCGGTTACCGAACGGTCGCCAATATGAATCAAAAAGCTTTTATCGGCGACGGCAGGAAATGCCAAGACGCGCTTGACCGCCTCGTTTAAGGTGACGCCGCTAAAATCCAGCGCTTGGGTATTGGCTGGGACATGTTCGACCTTCCGGTGCATTTTCGGCGACTTGCCGAATAATACCGACATCGGAATATCGACCGGCTTATCGCCGAGCAATTCGTCGTTCAGTGTTAAATGTTCTTGTTCGGTCGCCTCGCCTATCACTGCAAACAGACAATGTTCGCGCTCGCAAAAGGCGGCAAATAAAGGCAGCGATTCAGGTTTAATTGCAACCACATAGCGTTCCTGCGCTTCATTGCACCATATCTGCATCGGCGACATGCCTATATCGGCATTGTGGACCTTGCGCAATTCAAAACGACCGCCGCGACCGCAGTCGTGAATGATTTCCGGCACTGCATTGGATAAACCGCCTGCGCCAATATCATGGATGGACACAATCGGCGTATCGCGGCCCATGGAATTGCAGTGGTTGATAACTTCCTGGCAACGGCGTTCCATTTCCGGGTTTTCGCGTTGCACCGAGGCAAAATCCAGGTCTTCCGAGCCTTCGCCGGAAGCCTGCGATGAGGCGGCGCCGCCGCCAAGGCCAATCAACATCGCAGGGCCACCCAGGATGATAATCAAAGACCCTGCGGGAATGGCTTGCTTTTTGACCAGCATAGGCCGGATATTGCCAAGACCCCCGGCGATCATGATCGGCTTGTGATAGCCCCGAAATTCATTGTCCCGGCCCGGCACGGCTTGCTCGAAGCTGCGAAAATAACCGCACAGGTTGGGCCTGCCGAATTCGTTATTAAACGCCGCGCCGCCGAGCGGCCCTTCGAGCATGATGGTTAATGCTGAGGCGATGCGTTCCGGCTTGCCGTTATCCATTTCCCAGGGTTGGGGGAAACCAGGGATCTTCAAATGCGATACGGAAAAGCCGGTTAAACCGGCTTTAGGCGAAGATCCCCGGCCGGTCGCGCCTTCGTCGCGGATTTCACCGCCGGAACCGGTTGCCGCGCCCGGATAAGGCGAAATCGCGGTAGGATGATTATGGGTTTCGACTTTCATCAGCAAATGCGCGTCTTCCTCGACATAGCCGTATTCGCCGGTTTGCGGATTGCGGATAAAAACCTGTTCGGTTGGGCCGGTCACCACCGAAGCGTTGTCGCTGTAGGCGGTCAAGATATCGTCCGGGCTTTTTTCCGCCGTATTGCGGATCATCTTAAATAGAGTTTCCGCCTGCTCTACGCCGTCTATCGTCCAGTCGGCATTAAAAATCTTGTGACGGCAATGCTCGGAATTGGCTTGGGCGAACATCATCAATTCGACATCGGTCGGATTTCTGCCCAGCGCTTGAAAGCTGTCGGTCAGGTAATCGATTTCATCGTCGGACAAGGCCAGACCCAGCTCGGTATTGGCGCTAACCAGCGCGTCGCGGCCCTGCTCGGCAATCGCCACACGCAGTAAGGGTTTGGGCTGATGCAGGGCAAATAAATCCGGCTCAACGCTGCCGTCCACAACGGTTTGGGTCATCCGGTCATGCAATAAGGCTTTTACGGCTGCCGACGGCGAAACATCGACATCCAAGGTGTACTCTATGCCCCGTTCAATACGCTTAACCTCAGATAATCCGCAACGCTGGGCAATCTCGGTCGCCTTGCTGGACCAAGGTGAAATCGTGCCTGAGCGTGGCACAACCAGCAACCGCGGCCCTGATATTTTCTCGCTTGCTTGCCTGGAACCGTAAGTCAACAGCTGCTTTAAGATCTTGAATTGACTGTCATCCAACTTATGTTCAATATCCACAAAATGAATAAATCGAGCGGAGACGGCCTTAATAGCAGGTTCTACAGATTGGAGTTCAGCCAGTAGTTTGTTAATACGAAAGTCGGAAAGCGCGGAAGTTCCAGAGATTTTTAGCATGGGTGAAAAAGGTACAAGGTTCAAGGTGCAAGGTTCAAGGCGCGCAATGCAAGTTTTGGCGTTTAACCTTTAACCTTGCACCTTGCTCCTTTTACCTCATAAATCATTTAGCCAAATCGGCTTTAATAGTGTTATGCAAAAGCGTCAACAAACTTAAACTTGCCTCGTCAGTCACCGGTTTTTGTTCTTTGTCCATAATAATAACGTCGGTCTGCCGGTTGTTTTCCACCAATTTGAGGACATACTCTTGTTCGGTGACTTCAAAACCCTTAATCACAAAAGTGATCTCATCCCAAAAAGACCCATCTTCCACATCCTGTTTATTCGGGTCATACTGAACATGAAACAGGCCTTCGTCCTGGTTACGATTGGTCACTTCAATAGACTTGCGACTTAAGGCCTTACCCACCATGCGCCAAGCTATTGTTGACGGCGCGCTAATATGCAATCGCTTACTTCCCTGGTCGGCATCAAGCAGTTCAACCTGAATTAATTTCCGGTCTATAGCCGGAGCTGTGGGCGCGACAGCCTCAGTCGTTTCAGCAGTTTCAGCAGTTTCAGCAACCGGAGTTGCTGCGGCAGCGGGAACTTTTGCAATTGAGTCGCCAACCAGGTCAGGCGGCAACACCAGCGGCGGTATTTCAGTCGTAAACTGATAATCTTTTTCTTTATCCGGGAATAAATTTTTTATGGTGCTGCAGGCTGATACATTAACCAACGCAGCAACGATAATAAGCGACCTGAATTTAGCTTTCATAAATGAGCGGGTAGTGAAAAGTAATAGTGAGCGAGACGTGTGTAAGCTGCCGGGTAGCGTGCCGACAATTGCTGTTCCACTACCCATTTCTTGCTACCCACTTTACGAATTAAATAACTTCGGCCTGACGCATAGCGTCGCGAACCTTATCAAAGCAATCTTCGGTCAGCCAGGTCAAAGGTAATCGTATACCCTTGCCCATTAAGCCCATTTCGGCAACCGCCCATTTAACGGGAATCGGGTTAGACTGAATAAACAGGTTCGCGTGTAATGCAGCTAGTTTTTTGTCAATGGCCAAAGCGGTTTCAGCGTCGCCCGCCATCGCCGCCATGATCATTTCATGCACCTGTCTTGGCGCGACATTACCTGTTACGGTAATGGTGCCGTTGCCGCCCAGCAGGC
Organism: Methylobacter sp.; assembly: GCA_004299305.1. GTDB lineage: Bacteria > Pseudomonadota > Gammaproteobacteria > Methylococcales > Methylomonadaceae > Methylobacter_A. The sequence goes on along the minus strand of SCPZ01000031.1, from coordinate 21,851 downwards.
AAAACTCACGACTGGTCGCATCGTCGCCGGTATAGATTGCAAAATCGTCCCCGGTCAAATCGCGAATCGTTTTAATTCTGGACAGGTCGCCGGTCGCCTCTTTAACGCCGACGATGTTCTTGATATGAGACAAGCGGCCAACGGTTTCCGGCAACATATCGCAGGCAGTGCGCCCCGGCACATTGTATAAAATCTGGGGAATATCGACAGCCTCGGCGATAGCCTTGTAATGCAGGTATAAGCCTTCCTGAGTAGGCTTGTTGTAATAGGGGGTGACAATCAGGCAGGCGTCCGCCCCGGCGTCTTTAGCCAGACGAGTCAGGTTGATCGCTTCGGTAGTCGAGTTTGCGCCGGTTCCGGCAATCACCGGTATTCTGCCGCCGACATAATCGACAACAGACTTGATAACGTCGCAGTGTTCATGTTCATCCAGCGTCGCCGACTCACCGGTAGTGCCGACGGCGACCAGGGCATCTGTACCCTCGGCTATATGAAACTCCACCAGCCTTTTTAAGCTTTCCTTATCCACCGCACCGCGTTCATCCATCGGCGTTACTAAAGCTACGATACTACCTTGAATCATGAAATCTCTCGATCAAAATTAATGCTGTTACAAAATTGTCGCCATTATAACAAGCAAATAACTAAAACTCAGCCTGATACGTAATTTTACCGGTATTTAGCCAAAAAACGATCCAGCGCATTGGCGAATTCCTGCTTGTCCCGTTGCCCAAGAGGCGGCGGCCCTCCCGATGTTTGACCGGCACTGCGCATTTCCTCCATAAAATCCCGCATCGCTAATCGCTCCCTGATATTTTCTTTAGTGTAAAGCTCGCCCCTGGGATTAAGGGCATGGGCGTGTTTTGCTATCACCTCGGCAGCCAGCGGAATGTCGGCGGTAATCACCAGGTCACCTTCCTGTATGTGCGCGACGATGTAATTATCGGCCACATCAAAACCGCCTGATACTTGCACCGCCCTAATTACTTTGGATGGCGGTACGGTCAGGGACTGATTGGCGACCAGCGTCAGCGACAACTGTTTTCGTTCCGCCAAACGAAATAAAATATCTTTAATCACGTTAGGACATGCATCCGCATCAACCCAAATTCTCATTACCCCTGTCCTTTAGTCTGTTAATTTTTCTGCAATTTGTAATATAGTGCGTTACAATGTCCTGATAAACAAACACAAATTTCCCCGCGCTTACGCGCATTCTATATCTACAACAGGTAAATCCATGTCCAATGATGTTTCTACATTACCCTCTTTCCGTGATTTAGCTCTGATTGAACCGGTGCTAAGAGCACTGAATGATGTCGGTTATGAAACACCTTCGCCCATACAAGCACAAACCATCCCCCTCATACTGAAAGGCAAAGACGTTCTGGGGCAAGCACAAACAGGAACCGGTAAAACCGCCGCTTTCGCATTACCCATTTTGTCGCGCATTGATCTCAAGCAAAAAGACCCGCAAGTTCTGGTTCTAGCGCCAACCCGTGAACTGGCTATTCAGGTGGCGGAAGCGTTTCAACGTTATGCCGCACATTTAAAAGGCTTCCATGTTCTGCCTATCTACGGCGGACAAGATTACAGCACCCAATTACGCCAATTAAAGCGCGGCGCTCATGTCGTTGTCGGCACACCGGGCCGGGTTATGGATCACATGCGCAAAGGCACGCTGAACTTAAGCGGACTCGGCTACCTGGTTCTTGATGAAGCCGATGAAATGCTGCGCATGGGTTTTATTGACGACGTGGAATGGATTCTTGAGCAAATTCCGGAACAAAGACAAATCGCCTTGTTTTCTGCAACCATGCCGACCGTGATTCGCAAAATCGCCCAGCAATACCTGCATGAGCCCGAGCATATCACCATCAAGGTCACCACCACCTCCGCAGAAAACATACGCCAACGCTATTGGCTGGTCAGCGGCGTACACAAACTGGATGCCCTAACCCGCATTCTGGAAGTTGAGACCTTTGACGGCATGATCATCTTCGTCAGAACCAAAACCGCAACCGTCGAGCTGGCGGAAAAACTCGAAGCACGCGGCTATTCCGCCGCTGCAATCAACGGCGATATGTCTCAAGCATTACGGGAACGCGCCATTGCCAACCTGAAAAACGGCAAACTGGATATTTTAATAGCGACTGACGTTGCCGCGCGCGGATTGGATGTAGACCGCATCACCCACGTCGTCAACTATGACATTCCTTACGATACCGAATCCTACGTGCATCGTATCGGCAGAACAGGACGCGCAGGACGCACCGGCGACGCCATCTTGTTTATTGCTCCCAGGGAAAGAAACCTGCTGAATAATATTGAAAAAGCAACCAAACAAAAAGTTGAAGAAATGGGCTTGCCTTCAACCGAAGTCATTAACAATAAACGCATCTCCCGTTTTAAACAAAACATCACCGATACCTTGGCCGCCGAAGAGCTAAGCTTTTTCAGCCAATTGATAGAGCAATACCAGCAAGAGCACAATGTCAGCGCATCGGAAATAGCCGCCGCATTGGCCAAACTGGTTCAGGGCGACACACCGCTGTTAATGCAAAACCTGCCAAAAAGAGCCAAAGACAGCCGCGACGACAGGCCATCCAGAGATGACCGCCCATCACGATCCGATAGATCCGACCGACCGCAAAAAGACCGCAAACCAAAACGCGCGTTCGGCGGCGGCGCAGATATTGAAATGGAAACCTACCGTATTGAAGTCGGCCATAACCACGGCGTAAAACCCGGCAACATCGTTGGCGCCATAGCCAATGAAACCGGAATTGACGGCGACCATATCGCCCGCATTAGAATTCAGGACGATTACAGCACCGTTGAGTTACCGGCTGGCATCCCGAAAGAATTGTTTGAAGAATTGAAAAAAGTCCGGGTCGCCGGCCAGCAACTGAACATCTCCAAAATGGATGAAAATGCAAAAAGAGCAGCCAAATCCGACGATAGCGGCGCCAAAAAAGTAGATAAAAGCAAAAAAAGAGTCGGTTCAACATCCAGACGGGCAAAGCCTAAATCTGATGATTAATTGATGAACCTCGAAGAAAAGTTCAAGCATAAGTTAATTTAAGCAATCACCATGAAGCGCATGAAGAGTTAAATCCTTCATGCGCTTCATGGTTTAAAAACAAAACAACATTACTGATTCCAAATACAAACGCCGCCGGCTTTTTCAATAGCTTCCAAACGCTGTTGATGGGCATCTAATTCCTCTTCCGTGCAACGTATAATTTTTAACGGGGGACGATCCGTCGATAAAAATTTAACCCCCTTATTCACAGCCGACTCCTCCCCGCTTCCCGGCTCTGCATCCAACAACGAAGACTGTCCGCCGGTCATCAACAAAAACACATCGGCCAGAATCTCGGCATCCAGCAACGCGCCATGCAGCTCCCGATGACTGTTATCGATACTATAACGCTTACATAATGCGTCCAAGCTATTGCGCTGTCCTGGGTGTTTTTTCCTGGCGTAAGTCAGGGTATCGAACACCTTACTGTAATCCGTGACGGTTCCCGTGCCATTATTCAGCCGTGAAAACTCATAATTAATAAAACCGACATCAAACGGCGCATTATGAATGACCAACTCAGCACCCTGGATAAATGCAATAAAATCCTTAACCACGCCCGCAAAAGTAGGTTTATCCTCTAAAAACTCATTAGTGATGCCATGAACCTCAATAGCGCCGTCATCAATTATCCGTTCAGGATTGATATATGCGTGGAAACGCTTGCCGGTTAAGCGGCGATTAACCAGCTCCACACAGCCAATCTCAATAATTCTATGACCTTCTTGCGGATTTAATCCGGTCGTTTCGGTATCAAGAACTATCAGTCGATTTGTAAATGTTCGATTATCCATACGCCCCCTTAGGCTGTTATCAATTATTTTCCAACGCCAATATCACCAACAAAGGTTGAGCGCTGTCTTTTACTATTTTTCTGTTAAAATTTAGCCATACTCAAACCCGGAGTGTAATTTTTCCGCATGACAGAAGATATTCATAATGACCATCAAAAAAACCCAACCCGATAGAAATAAGCTGGACAAAATCGTGACCGATGCGCGGCGCAATCAGGAACTCAGGGAGCAGTCTTACCGGGGCCAAGCCCTTAAGTTATACCCTTGGGTATGCGGTCGTTGCACCCGTGAATTCGATCATAAAAACCTGGCCGAATTGACCGTGCATCATAAAAACCATAACCACGACGACAATCCATCCGACGGCAGTAACTGGGAATTATTGTGCATTTATTGCCATGATAATGAACATTCGAGATACGAAGAAACCCGCTTTGACAGCGCAAACGCAGGTAAATCTAGCGGCCCTGTCGCCACCCACAACCCATTTGCAGACCTAAAGTCGTTACTGGGTAGCAAGAAGTAAAAAGGTCCAAGGGGCAAGGTTCAAGGCGTTTGCTTTTTTCACCTTTCACCTTGAACCTTGCCTTTCACCTCAAACTTTCAATCAACACATCGGCAAATTCGCTGCATTTGACTTCCGTCGCCCCCTCCATCAACCGGGCAAAATCATAGGTCACCCGTTTACTGGAGATAGCGGCATCCATAGCATGAATGATCGCGTCGGCCGCCCCAGTCCAACCCATATAGCGCAGCATCATTTCGCCGGACAGGATTAACGAACCGGGATTGACTTTATCCAGGTTGGCATACTTAGGCGCAGTGCCATGCGTAGCCTCGAAAACAGCGGCGCCGGTTTGATAGTTGATATTGCCGCCGGGCGCGATGCCGATGCCGCCGACTTGCGCGGCCAAGGCGTCGGATAAATAGTCGCCATTCAAATTCAATGTAGCGATAACATCAAAGTCCTCAGGCCGGGTCAGGACTTGCTGCAAGGTAATATCCGCAATCGCATCTTTAATTAAAATGCGTCCCTTTGCCAAGGCCTCGGCCTGCACCTTGTTTGCAGCCGCCTCGCCAAACTCGGCACGGGTCTTTTCCCAATTCCCCCAAGTATAGACATGCTCGGGATATTCACGTTCAGCCAGCTTATAAGCCCAATTACGAAACGCCCCTTCGGTGAATTTCATAATATTGCCTTTATGCACAATCGTCAGGGATTTGCGCTTATTGGCAATAGCATAATCGATGGCCGAACGAATCAGGCGTTCCGTGCCTTCCTGCGACACCGGTTTTATGCCTATGCCCGAAGATTCCGGGAAACGAATTTTTGCGTATTGCTTCGGAAAATTCTCTTTTAACAGGTGCAAAAAAAGCCGCACATCATCGCTGCCTTGTTCAAACTCAATACCGGCATAAATGTCTTCGGTGTTTTCCCGGAAAATAACCATATCAACAGCTCCGGGATTTTTTACCGGCGAAGGCACACCCTGAAACCATCTTACCGGCCTCAAACATACGTACATATCCAACAACTGGCGCAAAGCCACGTTCAGAGAACTGATACCGCCGCCTACCGGCGTAGTCAACGGGCCTTTAATGGACACCAAATAGCTTTTACACGCATCGACGGTTTCATCGGGAAGCCAGGTATTAACTAATCGATGAGCTTTCTCTCCGGCATAGACTTCCATCCAGTGAATTTTCTTTTGCCCTGAGTAAGCGCTGGCAACGGCGGCATCCAAAACGCGAACGGTAGCGCGCCAAATGTCCGGCCCGGTGCCGTCGCCTTCAATAAAAGGAATAATCGGATTATCCGGCACCACAAGCTTGCCGTTTTGCATAGTGATAGCACTGCCGTAAGCGGGTGGGTTGAGCGTAAGACTAGCCATAACAACTCCTTACAAATAATATCGATAATGCCGCACAAGATGGAGACCTCACACTGCAAGGTCTCCACGGACTGTTTGCATCATAGCAAAAGCATAGCGGTTTGTATTATTTAACCACAAGGGGTTGGCTGGGCGCTAAGGAACGAAAAGCTGTAGGCTTCGCAAGGCGCTAGGGTGAGGGGGATAAAAAGCCATGTTATTTAATTTTCATTCCTAAGAGCATGTCGATATTCAAACAAGCGAGTAAATTTTTAAGTTGGGTTGAAACAACATCAACCCAACGCTGCTGCGTAATTAATTTAAAAATTATGCGTAAGCTGAACGTTCATTGGATTAAATGAACCCTCACTACCTGCAAGTAATTCGATTTTATAATCGGAACTTGTAATTAAATAAAAATCTACAATCCTGACACCATCATCAACAACCTTGTTGACATCATCAAAATAATCTTTATGTGCTATGTAAAGATCATTACTCCCTGAAATGCGACCAAATTCAATATCGCTAGAGAGTACGCCAGTAAATTGTAATTTGTCTATACCATCTATTTCGTATATATAGTCGAGTCCACTGCCTACAGTATGGATATACAGATCATCCTCAGTACCACCATAAAGAAGATCATCACCCAATCCGCCATCCAGCGTATCAGATTCATAACCTCCTCTCAGCGTGTCATTTCCATCTCCACCTGATAAAAAATCACTTCCAGAACCTCCAATCAGTGAATCATCACCCAATCCACCATTAAGAATATCGTTACCACTCTCTCCAATCAGTGAATCATTACCCAATCCACCATTAAAAATATCGTTACCACCCTCTCCACTCAGTGTGTCATCGCCCAACCCGCTATTAAGCGTATCGTTACCATTACCTCCAATCAGTTTGTCATTACCATCCCCACCCGATAAAAAATCATCTTCCGATCCTCCAGACAGCGTATCGTTACCACCATATCCGCTCAATGTATCAGTACCATCCCCACCCGATAAAGAATCATTTCCCGTACCCCCATACAATTTATCATTCCCTGCCCCGCTCAATACGGTATCAGTACCCTCACCCCCATACAGGGCATTATTTCCTCCTAAGGTATCAGTTAAATAATCATTACCAAGACCTCCGCTCAACGCATCATTTCCTAGCCCCCCCCCTCCAAAGTATCATTTCCATGACCACCATATAAAAGGTCATCCTGAGGCCCACCATTTAACAGGTCTTGTCCATTGCCGCCCTTAATCGTGTCACCATATTGGGAACCGGTAACTGTATCATTTCCGGCATTCAAAATAATATTATAAACTGTTGTCGCTGCCCTAAGATCCAGTACAACATTAGCAGCGGATCTATATCTAATAATCGTAGTAAGTATCATAATTTTCTCGTCTAATTTCGTTAATAAATTGATGCGATAGCATTCATGATCTTGTTTAATTAACAGCAATTTATACGTGTCTGCGCCCGATAACTCAAAACAAACGAGTAAATATCAATTCATTTCTATTGAAACTTTCTTTACAGGAGGTTGCAATTTTCCGCAGAAAAATACATAGATGCAGCACAAGTTGGGTTGAAAAAACATCAACCAAACCCTGCTGCGTAATTGATTTAGAAAATATACGAAATCGGCACGTTTGTTGGAATTTTGTTAAATAAACCGTCACTACCTGCAAGAAGTTCAATTGTATAATCACTCGTACTTGAATAAAAATCTACAACTCTGACACCATCATCAACGACATTATCAGCAAAATCTGCCTTACTCGATATATAAATATCATGAGTTCCGGTAATAGTCGCGAACTCAAGATCGGCATAGGCTACGCCAAGGAATTCTATACCGTCATAACCAATTGTTTTATACTCGTATATATAGTCAAGACCACTGCCTATAGCATGAACATATGTATCATCACCGTTACCCCCCAAAAGAAGATCATCACCCAACCCGCCATCCAACGTATCATGTTCTGTACCTCCACTCAGCGTATCATTTCCATATCCACCTGATAAAAAATCACTTCCCGTAGCTCCAAACAATGTATCATTTCCATACCCACCTGATAAAGAATCACTTCCCGCACTCCCAAACAATGTATCATCTCCCAATCCACCATTAAGCGTATCGTCACCACCCTCTCCAGCCAGTTGGTCAGTACCATCCCCACCCGATAAAGAATCACTTCCCCTACCTCCAAAAAGAAAATCATTACCCAACCCGCCATTAAGTGTATCCTTACCAAAATGTCCATACAGGATGTCAGCCCCCCCCTCAGCCGATAAAGAATCATCTTCCGAACCGCCAGACAATGTATCATCACCCAACCCACCATTAAGCGTATCGTTACCAGAATATCCATTCAGTGTGTCAGCATCATCCCCACCCGATAAAGAATCACTGCCCTTACCTCCTGTCAAGTTATCCTTCCCTGCCCCGCCTAATACGGTATCATTACCCTCCCCCCCAGTCAGGGTATCATTTCCCAAATCATCACTTAAAAAATCATTGCCATTCCCCCCATACGACATATCATCCTGTAGCCCCCCCTTTAACGTATCATTCCCATCACCCCCCTTTAAAGTGTCATTTCCCGACCAACCCTTTAACAGGTCTTGTCCATTGTCGGCATTAATGCTGTCACCATACTGTGAGCCGATGATGGTAGCATTTCCGCTACCATGTATATTGACAATATAACCCGATATCCCATTACTAAAATCGTGTACGAAATTATCAGGGGATGTGATAATAACCTTCTGTAAAATATCTGGAGCAGATGTGTTGTTATAAGCTTTAACTTTAGTAAGTTTCATAATTTTCTCTTTTAATTTTATTAATAGGGGGTAACAAGAAAAAATATAGCCACGTTTTAATAACAGTCAGCTTCAAAAGGCTTAGGCTTAAGAGTCAGTAATACGCTGCGGAGTATATTATTTCTGAGTAGTTACCTACATTGATGCGATAGCATCCATGACCTTGTTTAATTAACAGCAATTGATAAGTGCATGTCGATAACTCAAACAAGCGAGTAAATTTTTATTGATATTTGTCTTTACAGGAGGTTGCTATTTTTCGCAGCCCAACACATGAATGCAGCAGCGTTGGGTTGAAACAACATCAACCCAACACTGCTGCGTAATTGATTTATAAAGAATGCGTAATCTGAACATTCATTGGGTTAAATAAACCGTCACTACCTGCAAGGTATTCGATTTTATAATCGGAACTTGTAGTTAAATAAAAATTTACAATCCTGACACCATCATCAACGATGTTATCAGCAAAATCTGCTCTACTTGATATATAAATATCCTTACTCCCTGTAATGGAGGCAAATTCAATATCTGCATAGGCTACGCCGGTAAATTGTAGTTTATCTATACCATCTATTTCGTATATAAGGTCAACTCCACTGCCTACAGTATGAATATACAGATCATCATTATACTCACCATAAAGAAGATCATTACCCAATCCACCATTCAGCGTATCAGATTCTGAACCTCCATGCAGTGTATCATTACCCCCCCCACCGAATAAAGAATCACTTCCAGAACCTCCAGTCAGTGAATCATCACCCAATCCGCCATTCAGCGTATCAGGTTCCGAACCTCCACTCAGTGTGTCATTACCATCCCCACCTAATAAAGAATCACTTCCCGAATCTCCACTCAGTGAATCATCACCCAATCCGCCATTAAGCGTATCGTTATCCTCATTTCCACTCAGTGTGTCAGTACCATCCCCACCCGATAAAGAATCATTTCCCGTACCTCCATACAATCTATCATTCCCTGCCCCAGCCGATAAAGTATCACTACCCTCACCTCCATTCAGAATATTATTTCCTCCCAAGGTATCAGTTAAAAAATCATTACCCATGTCTCCGTTCAGCGTATCATTCCCTAGCCCCCCCTCCAAAGTATCATTTCCATCACCACCATATAAACGGTCATCCCCCTCCCCGCCATTTAACAGATCTTTTCCATTGCCGCCACTAATCGTGTCAGCATACTGGGAACCGGTGAGGGTGTCATTTCCAGTGCCATTCGAAATAATATTATAATTTGTTGTCGCAGCAGTAAAATCCTGTACAACATTGTCAGGGGATGTATATGTAACAGTAATTGTCATAATTTTCTCTTCTAAGTTTTATTAAAAAATTGATGTAATGCCATCCATGACCTTGTTTAATTAAACCGCCAGCAATTGATAAGTGCATGCCAATAATTCAAACAAACGAGTAAAGATCAATTCATTACAAGAAGCTGTTTAAATAAATAGCCTTCCGGTGTTAATGGCCTATTGCGAGGGATTTTTAAGCCTGTAATCAATCTAATTCTATTACTAAATAAAGAAGTAGCTTAATCGTAGCTAAGTCGCTTTATCATTAAAACAAACAAATTAAAGCCTCACAGGATGAGCTTTGCTTCATCTATGCTTTTAATGACATTAAAGTAACCCTAATCACTCAAGTGCGGGGCAACACCGAAAGTACACCCTCCATTGCTAGCCCTCTCATCCTTGTGCTGGTTACGGCAACCCTTTAAGTCTTGTCAACTTAAGAGCTGCGTTATTGTATTGACTGATTTCACAATAAGCAAGTTTTTAGCCGCAACTTAGTACAGAAGGCGTGACTAGCAAAGCTGGTTATGAACGATTTATTGAGATAATATTTCAAGCCTTTTAGTATTTTTATCCCCAGAATAAAGAGAAACTTATGCCAACGATCAGTATGTTTTACGGCATCATCATTCGGATGATGTTCTTTGATACGAAACAGCATCATTTGCCACATATCCATGTTGAATATCAAGGTGAAAAAGCTACTTTCACTATTCCGGACGGCGAATTGCTGGAAGGCTCGCTACCTGCAAAAAAAATAAGCTTGGTCAAAGCATGGATTATTTTGCACGAAGAAGAGTTGATGGCTGATTGGACGCTGGCTGTTAATGGCGAACCTGTCTTTCAAATCAAGCCGTTGCAATAGCTATGTTACTCGATGTGATTGCTGTAGAAACATTACCCGATTATCGTTTGTTGCTGACTTTTGAAAACAACGAACAAAAATGTTTCGATATGAAACCTTATTTGAATGCTACCGTCTTTCAACCGCTAAAAAACCCTGGTTTTTTTAAACTGGCGCGGATTGATTACGGCACAGTGACATGGCCTAACGAGATTGATATTGCGCCGGAAACGCTTTATGAGCTTTCGCTGGCTCTCAAGCAATAGAGACTCGTTTTTTGCGCAAATGCGTGGGCACGGCTAAGGCCTGGGAACGCCAAGCCCCCGCTTGGCGAATATCTGCACTTATCAACATTGCCGAGCAGGGGCTCGGCGTTCCCGGTTATTTAGTTGGTAGCCCAAATATCTGTCCATACGCAACCCAACAAAACGTAACTTCTCATTAATAACAGGTAAATATTCACACAAAGGCACGAAGAGCACGAAGAAAAGAAGACTTCGTGTCCTTCGTGCCTTTGTGTGAATAAAGATTTTTTAAACGCCTGTGGGTAATGAGAAGTTACAACAAAACTTACGAAGCCGATTTAGCGTTATCCTTTTTGGCATTATTACCGCCAGACCCTTCGCCATAGCCGATAACATCAACACTCAGCACACCTAACTTCGCATTCTTGCTGTTATTGTCCTCATTGCCTTTACTCATATCCGCAGAAGCCTGGGCAACCTGGCTGACGCTGGCCGACAGGTTGCTGACGCCGGTCAGGCCCGCAGCAAGACTGCCTGATGATGCAGCAGGCACCCCGGAGCCGATGCCGCCGACCTGGATATTATTCGCGCCTAATACTGCGGTTGCGGAAATAGTCACGTTGGTTCCGCCGATACCCGCTTCACCGGCATTAACCACGCCTTTGGGAGCGAACAGGAACACGTCGCCTGCGGTACTTCCGGCCGTCGCGGCGGTACGGATACCGCTGCCCGAGACGATAGGCGGAAAGGTAACGACCAGGTTGCCGTTATCGTCAAAACTGTACTCTGGAGGCGGCGCGGCAATCGCCGATTTGGCGCCCCGGCCCGCGTCAATATCGCCTTCGGACGACCAAATCAGGATGTCGCCGCCACTGAGCGCAAAAACGCGGGATTGGTTGACGATGAAATCATTGCGAACGAAGGCGTTAATATCGCCCTGCCCCTGAGCCACGATACCCAATTCAGAAGCCTGTTTCGCCCCGGAAAAAGAAACCGCAAGACCGGCGTTAATCTCGCCGCCCGGCACCAGCAAATCGATATTGCCGCCTTGCAGGGTTTGCAATTTGCTGAAAAACAAACTCAAATCCCCTTTCCACTGGGTGCCTGGAAATAACGCCTCAATGGCGCCAAAACCGCGTTCGTTACCTGCCGAAGCTAATGCGGCGGAAGACGAGCCGGACTCTTTAAGCTCATTAAAAAACACCTTGTTTACCACGGCATTTAACTGGGGCTGGATAGGTAAATACGCATCGGGGCTCAATTTTGCAAAGGCCGCCATTGCCGCGTTATCCGTCAAGGTTGAATCGCCCAGGGTAAGCTGCATGAATGGCGTCACCAAGGCCTTGATTTGCGCATATTGATCGCTGTATTTATCGCTCAACAGTCCGTCCAGCTTCGGCTGGATAGCGGCCTGGTCATCGGCGCTCAAATTCCTGAACGCCTGTAGTGCGGCAACTTCGGTCAATGCCGGATCGCCGTTGCGTTCGCGCATGAAATCAGTAACCAATACTTTATAGTCGGAATATTTTTCAGCATATTGAACAACATCCAAAAACGCCGCATAGTCCGGCGAGCCTGCATTCAAGCCCGCCAGCACCGCGATATTCGCGCCTACATCACTGGCAAGGTTGGAATTGGATAAGTTGCCTATGGTTGACAATCCACCCGATGCGCCGAAATCGATATTGCGTCCTGATTTGACCAGTACATTGCCGGGGCCTGAAATTTTCATCTCGTTGAAATTATCGACCAACAAACCGTCAACGCTGCGCTCGCTGGTAAAACGAATATCGCGGCCCGCCGATAGTATCGATACATCGCCGTCGTTAACATGTTGAATATTGATTAACACGTTATTCAAATCGTTGCCGCTTTGGATGATCGCCTTTTTAGGGACATTAAGCTGAATGGATTTAATATCGCCTTCGTTGGTGACTAATCTTACCGGCTCCTGGTCAAGGCTATGCACCGGCACGGCCGCATGTACCAGATTGTTAATACCAAACGGGTTCAATATCGCCTCGGCATCATTCAACAGGTTCCTGGCCAGCGGATATTTTGCGCTGGGCAATAAGCTGCTATCCGCATCCGACATGCTGAGTCTTAGGGAATCGACAGCCGAACTGATATTGTTTTTTGCCAGGACGGTTAAGGTCGATGACGCGGACGGAAACAGCGTTACCTGATCGTCAAGCAATACGCTGCCGCCAAACGCAGTCGTTTGCAATGAAGCCGGGTAAATTTTAGCTAAACTTGCCTGACTGCCGCTCAGGTTCAACATCTCGGGAGCGCCTATGATGCGGGTATCCGCGCCTAAATGCAGGTCGCCTGACAATGATTTCAATGCTATACCGCTGTTACCGGTATAGCTGAAAAAGTTGCTGCCGTCTTCCGAATAATGATTGCCCGAATGCAGCATCATCGGATCGGAGACTGCGGATACGCTGATGCCGTTGTTTGCATTCAAACTCAACTTAGTGTCGCCCATAACCAGCTGCGGACCATTGACGAACTGACGCTCACTGCCGGTTATCGCCCCGCCCGCCGAAATCACCGCATCGCCCTTACCCAGGAAATAAGCGCCGCCGCTGATGTCGGAACCGGCATTAACCTGCATTTCGCCGCCGCCCTGAATTTTGACCTCATTAGTCAAATAATCGGAGAACGTAGCAGGATCGGCGTCGGGCGAACCCACCTGCTTGCCGGTGGTTGGCATCATCACGGAAAGATCGTTGATATTGCCGGATGCACTGACATTAACTTTACCGCCGCCGAACGAACCTATATTTTGCTGAAATAAAGGCGCTGCCGCATCGGCCGCATTGCCGTAACCGTCGGGGGTATAACCTAATGCCACGCCCCAGGCGGTAGGCAACTCATTGGCATGTGTCGTGTTGTTTGTCCAGCTGCCGAAGCGTAACAACCAACTGTCGATGAACTGGTTGCTGACCGCGCCTTCAATATTATTTCCCGCCTTGAGTGCCAGGTCGCCGCCGTCGATAGGATATTCGCTATACAACAGAAAAGCCGCAATATCAGGACCTAATGTTCCGTACCGGGCATTCTCCGCGTATTTGATATTGTCGGTATCTTCAGCTCTTCCGGCATTGTAGACGGTCGAGGTTTGATCGGCGAAAACGATGTTCCCGCCTGCGGCCAGCTGAATATCCCCGGTCCCGGTGCGCACCGTTACGCCTGAACCAATATTCAAGTCTTTTGCAGAAGACGTTGCAAGGGGATCGGCGCTGCCAAGATCGGCTCCCGCCGTTACTTGATACGACCAGGACTCGCCGGTTTGCAACATGTCTTTTACGTTGACAAAACCGAGCAACATGCCGTCTTTAAAGCCATCGGACAATGAGCTGTTCAATGCAAAATTGCCGCTGGCGTTAATGCTCAGCGTACCGGGCGGCAACAATTCGGAACCCGATGTATAGCGCCAATCGGCCAAATCCCATTTACTGGTCAACGCCAAATCGCCCGTATAATCAATGGCTATACCGGCGCGCAAACGGATGCCCGAACCCAGATCGCTGCTGACTTTCTGCATATTTGCAGCCGTCATATAAGCGTCCGTATCGTTTTTGATGTTATTGATGTCGTCGCTGCCAATTGCGCCGGATGTCGTAAAATCGGCATTGCCGTATTTTTTAACGCCCTCAGCGTAAAACTTGCTGTAACCCTGGGAAACCAAGTCGCCATCGACAAAAACAGCGTCTTTTTGTGCGTAGCCCTGCACAGTGCCTGCAATAGGCTGGATATTAACCGGACGATCTACATTGTCGACACGCAATGCGCGCAACGTCACTTCGCCGCCGGACTCCTGGGTAGCACCGCTGACATCAATCAACGCACCGGCCTTGATGTTGATACCGCTGGTTTTGTCGTCATCAACATCGATTGATGACAGTATGACCTTACCGCCCTTGTTTCCGGTTGCCGTCAATGCCGCGCCGTTTTCCAGCGTGATGTTATCCGCCGCGTACAAACTGATCGCGCCGCCTTCGTTACTGCCGTTGGCGTCGAGTTTGCCGGATAAATCTATCGCCCCTTTATCCGCCGCTAAAGTAATCGTGTTGGCATTAATGACCTGGTCTGACGACTGCACAATATCCGCGTCACGGCTACGGAAATAAATCGAATCGGATAGTCCGGCAGCGCCCAAGATATTCATCAGGCCGTCAAAGCCCGCATTGGCGCTAAAGCCGGAGACATCAAGCTCCGCGCTGCCGGCTGTCGCCTTAAGTTGGCCTAACAGTTCAACGCTCTGCTCAGGCGCTTTCAATACCAGTTTACCGCCGTTGGCTAAGCCGCCGCCGGTACTCAAGTCAACCAGCGAACCTTCGGCAAGGCTGATTTTGCCGTGCTCGGCAACTGCGCTGAAAGTGCCGCCGGGCGTATAGTCCAGCGTATCGGCAAAATTGACGGCTTGCCCAGCAAGATTAATATCGGCCAATCCGCCGACGCTAAGGTCACCGCTCAAAGCTTGCAAGCCCAAAGAACCGGACGGCATCAGCACCCGCGCATTAAAATCGATAGTGTCGGCAACCAGGTTAACAGCGCCGCCAAACTGGGTTGATGCCGGAACGGCAGCACTGTCATTGCGGTTCACTTGAATGCTGTGCCCGCCTGCATCGATAGTAAGATGACTGCCGCCAGACGCGGTTATATAACCGGCGTTGATAGCCAGACCGCCGCCCACATTAAGCACGCCGTCGCCATCGGCATTAAAACCTTCGGCAACATTGAGTGCTGTCGTTTGAAAACCGTTAATACCGAAATTGCCGCTGCCCTGGCTATAGTTTTTAGCCGACACCTCAAGCGCTCCCAGGCCTGTTGCGGGCTGTGTCGCAACCGCTCCAGAGGTATTTTGCAATTGCAGGGTGTTCGCTGCCAGTTTTACCGTGTTAGCCGCCGTACCGAAACCTGAAAAACCGGCTGCATTAATCACCAAGCTATCGAAGCTTATCGCATTCAGGTTGCCGCTGCTGTCAACCTGCCCTACATTGCCGTAGAAATTAACCGTATCCCGGCTGCTTAACACCAGCTCGTCAACGGCAAGATTATGCAGTTTTTCGTTGGACAAATTCAGCGCGCCGGAAGGCAAACCGCTCACTTCGCCGATATTGATCGCATTGGCGCTCAGTTTTAACGAGCCGCCATCCATCTGGATATTTCCGGCCAATGTGGTTGATTTAGTCGCATCCAGTAACATCGATTTCGATGCAGTTAAGGTTGCGCCGTCCTGAACCAGCAATTCGCCGGTATTGCCCGGTGCCGCAGTTCTATTCAAGCTAACCTGCCCATCACCGGAAATCCGTAACAACGCAGCGTCGCCGCTGATGTTAAATAACTTGTCGCCGGTGTTGACGCTGCCGTTCGACATCAGCGCGGCGCCGTCCCTGACTTCCACTTTATCCGTTGCAGCGGCAACCAAATCGCTTACCGATACCTGAGCGCCGCTATCGAATATCACTTGTTCGGACGAGACATTTAAATCGGTCGCTCCGGTAACGCTATTATTACTGCGCCCTCCCCCCAGAAATAAACTGTCAACGCCTAAGTTGCTTAGGTCGTCGGCCAACACCTCCAGCGTTCCTTCGGTCGGCGTTGCGGTTAAATCTTTCACAATCTTAAGACGATTTGCCGCAATATCCATGCGCGCACCTCGACCGCCGGAAGCGGCCACTTTAAAGTCGCCTTGCAAAGCCAAATTATCTTGTGCGGCTATCGAAATCTGGCCGCTATCCATAGGCAGAACCGGATTAGCTGCTTCATTTTTCAATGCCTGCGTGACATAAAAACTATTGGCGGTCTGTTCGTCATACTCGGAATGTTTACGAATATCAGCGCCGCTCTCCAGTAAAAAACCGCTCCAACGCGCATCACGGGTACCGGTGCCTGCGATGGTTTGATAGCCTGCAACAATCGGCAAGCCCGCTTTGGTGTAGGTTGTTGCTGTCAAGTCCCTGGTATTGGCCTGCGGCGTCACCAGATAAGCGCCCGGCAACAAGGCATAATGTGCGGGCAAAATCGTATATTCACCTGCTGGCAAGTCCGCCGTGCCGCTTAAATAAACCTTGCTGCCGATTGCGTAATCAAAACCGTTACTTTGTAAGGGATCGAAAGGCGCAATATCCGAACCTAATGTCGGCACAATCGCAAAACCGCCATCGCTTCGGTTCAGGTAATCGTAAGAGCCGCCGGAACCCGGTAAAAACTCGTATGCTAACAAATCGCCACCGCCGGACAAATCGACTACGCTACCCGACGCTACATTCACGCTTGGGGCCGATAAAACCAGTTTCTTCTCGGGCGGCGCTTTAAACACCAGGTTGTGGTTACTATCTAGCGGATAAAGCCAGTCGAAACCGCCCTGGATAACGCCGAACGGAATTTTGTAACCGTTGCCGGAAACTGAAGTCAGGCTGTTGTCGCCCAAACTCAAGCTGGAAGTTGCGCTCAAATTAATAGTGCCGAACGGCGCTTTCAGCACGCCGTTCTGGTTGATGACCGGCGCTTCAAAATTCAATACGCCTGCCGCCGATAATGGCGATGCATCGGTATTGTTATTGCCGGACACGGTAATCCGGCCTTCGGGGTTATTTTTGACCGCAAAGGTAAAATGCGTCAGCGTAGCGGGATAAATTTGGCTGGCGCTCAGGTTCAAATCAGCCGCTGTCACCAAGGTTCCGACATAATCCCGGTGCTCGGCGCTAATATCGACCAAGCCCACGGTGCGCAAATCATGTTCGCTGTTAAGATTGATCTTGCCAAAACCCGTCCACAATGAAGCGCCGCCTAACTCCGTCCATTGCGAATGTGCGCTAAAACTACTCACCCCGATCACCGGTAAACTATCCGCTTCGCGAATTAACGACGAACCTATCCTTAGATAAGCGCTATCCAGGTTAACGGAACCGGCCGTATCGCCCGCTATTCTTGGCGCATCCATATCGATACGCGCCTTTGTCGCCAGGTTAACATCGCCTGAAAACCTGATCTCATCGTTTGACGACAGGCGGACATCGCTGAAACCGCCGCCGGTAATCTTATCGGCGCTGGCCGTCATCCGGCCGTTTAACGCATCGGCAATCACATCGCCAAACTGCGTTGCTTTATCCAGTGTCGCCTGTGCGGCCTGCACGACATTTACCACTAAATCGCCGTCCGGGAATGGAATAATCGCCGGGTCCGGCGGATTACGCTCAGTGCGATTCAGCGCCAAATCGAGACGTCCGCCCCGGCTTGACTCCGAACCGGCAGCACCTTTAAGGCTACCGTCCAGCACTCCGCCTTCCGCAGCGGCTATCGCTATTTTCCCGGCATTAGAGCCGATGTCAGTCGGAACGTAATGAATACCCGATGCCGTACCGTCGTTGACCGGCAGATCCAGCACTGCACGGGTGCCCGACACATCGATTTGCGAACCTTGCTCGAGAACAACATAGCCTCTTTGCGCTTTAAACGTGACCTCGCCGCCATCCAACACCTCGCCGCTACGGCGGCCTGCGGCATCCTGTGGCTTCATCCGCGTTGCGCCGGTTGCCAGCACAGAGCCGTGTTCGCCCAGCCATATAGCCTGTGCGGCATTGTATTCGACGCCCGGATCGGCATTAATATTCAGGCTGACCGAACCTGCCGGCGCATCTATCAAGCCATCGACATAAATGCCGCCTACCGTCGATGCCAAGCTGATAGACGCTTCCTTGTCGCCCAAGATACGGCTGCCGGTTTCCAGTTTGACGTCTTTTAAAGCGCTCAGCGTTAAATCGACAGGACTGCGTAAATGCTCGGGCAATGTTTCAATGCGGCTAAAATCGGCTAAGGATCGACCGCTGGCCTGCCGACTGAAATTGCCTTGCAAAATCCGGTTTTGCTGGACCAATGTTAATGACGTGTCCGCCTTAACCGTCATATCACCGGAATTACTGGCTAAATTAATCTTGCCAAAGCCTGATTGTTCGGCAAAATCGAAATGACCGTCATGAACGCCGAGCACCAAGGCCGACGCCGCCTGTTTGGCATTATTGGCGGCCCCGACGATAACTTCGCCGCTACTCAAGCTCAGGCTGCCGCCCTCTGATAAGCCGTAAGCCGATAACTCGCCATTAAGATGCAATAACGAAGATTGACTGTCCGCACGGGCAAGAGTTGCCAGACTAATGGCCCCTCCCTTACCCGCTGTCAGTTTATTATTCACCGCCAACCAAGCGCCGCCATCAGCCCTGACCGCCGCACCGGCGTTCATATTCAAATCGCCGGTCGCGGTCAATTTGATGCTTCCGCCGTTATATGCCAAGGGCTCGGTAGGTACGGCATCCAGGCCTTGCGCAAAGTCGTTGACCCAGCGTCCCGATACATCAAGCACAGATGTCGGGCTCAAATTAATTTTGCCGGAATTGTCAGGAATGCCGGTATTCCGGCTGATCAGGTTAATCGATCCGCCTGCCGAATAAATATCCCCTTCCACATTAATTTTGCCTGCGTCCAGATTAAACTGGCCGCCGGGTTTCATGCTTATGTCGGCATCGACCGCCACCTTGATATTGCTGAGTGTTTTGACACTCAGTTTCTGTATTCCTGAGTCATTAGTTAATGCGGTAGACAGTACCAAGTCGGCAGGTTTATTTTGTTTATTCTTCGGAAAATTATCGCCGACACCAATATCCACGGCGTTTTTTTCGGTTTGGAACAACACGCTCTGGCTTGAATTGAATACCGAGCTATCCAGCGAAAAAGCGCCGCCGAACGCGACGGCATCCGAACTGCGCTGATAGGTATTGCCTATTGATCCTGCCGTTAAGTCGCCATTCCATGACAGCTTCGGCGCGACAATGTTAAGCGATCCGGCCGCCAAGCCTTGCGTATAGCCTTGTTCAAAACGGCCTTGACCGAACTGCGCACGGGCATCCCAAACCTCGGTAACGCCCCATTTTTGATGCACCTCATTGACCACGCCATAGACCGAAGCATAATGCTCATTAGGGTCGGCGTCGCTGATGTCAACAATCTTGCCGTAATCGGTCAACAGCTTTGTGGTGCTGATGTAACCGTCCTGATAATCTATCGAACCGCCTGAAATATTGACCGTAGCGCCATTATTAACAACCACGTCGCTGCTGGAGGTCAGGTTAATTTCGCCGCCGGTTCCCAATCGTTCATCAATGCTGCGTTCAAAACGGGCCTTAGCGCCGCTGGTATCGATAATTTCGGTATTCTCGCGAAGATCGACCCGTACCGTTTGCCCTTGCAATACCCCGCCTTTCTGCAACGGGGAATCACGCAATTCATAAGTCTGCACCGCGACATCGACAACATTCCGGTCGATAGGCGCCGCTACATTTTTTGTTCCCGAAACATCTATACTCGCATCCTTATCGAGAATAATGCGGCCTTTAGCACCCTGTAGCGGATCGAGTAAATTATCGGTCGCCGTGATATTGACCTTGGCGCCGGGCGCAACTATCGACGAACCGGACTGCATATGCACCGTATTTGCCGACGCTTCCAGGTAGGATAGCGGCTGTTTTTGTTCATCAATAGCCGACCCGCCGTCGCTATCGGCAACAATTTGCGTCGAACTGCCCGGCGCAAATGTCACATTGGATTCGGTGCCAAGACCATCGCTTAAATCCGTATCGCGATTGGTTTTAGTGGCAACCAACACCTGGTTTTGTTTTTCAGCCGCTTCCCTGGCTAACAAGCGGATAGAACCGTTGACGTTGACCGAGGTCGTCGCGGTAACACGACCGCCCTGATTGACCGCGAACCCGGCCAGCGTCACATTGCCTTGACGAGCCAAGATATTACCCACATTGGATACCTTACCGCCGCTGCCGACTTCGACCAACAAACCCGCGAAAGGTCCTTTGCTATCCGCCGGTTGCAAATAAACTTTGTCCTTGCTGGCGACAAGAATAATTTGACCTTGCTCGTCAGCGCTGATGGAGCCTGCATTAGTCACATTAGGAGCGGCCATAATCAGCCTGCCGTTTTTACCGACATGAATATTGGCGCCCGCATCAACCTGAATCGCCGCTGTTTTAGGATCGCCCTCCGCGCCTTCGAACGCGGCATTACCGGTATCGTCAAATTCACGGACAATGCCGCTTTCAAGAACCTGATCCGAAACATTCAATGTTGAGGCCACCAAGGTATTGACATCAACCGTTGAATCCTTGCCGAAAACAAAACCGTTTTTATTATAAAGATATATCTGGCCGTTAGCCGTTACCTTCCCCAAAATCTGGCTGGGATCATTCTGGAAAATACGATTAAGCGCAATAGACGAACTGCCGGGCTGGTGGAATTGAACCTGGTTGTTGGCACCTACATTAAAGCTCTCCCAATTAAGAATGGCTCGATCGGTTTGTTGATCGATATGCAACGTATCGCCGACAACCTGGTTGGTCGCATTACCCATCGTCGCCCAAACCTGGGCGGGCACCGGCAATTCGGCATGAACAGGTGAAACAGAGCCCATAAATACGCTTCCGGCTATCGCCATGCGCACACAGGCAGCCAATGGTTTTAAGCGAAAAATATCTATTGTATTTATATGTTGTTTATTACCCATGATCATGACCTATTTGCTCGTTCCCAAGCCTTACTCGTTCCCAAGCTCCAGCTTGGGAATGCAGTTGGCGAAGCTCCAGCTTCGCGTAACCGGAAGCTGGAGCCTCCACACTACTGAGTTCCCAAGCTGGAGTTCTCATCGTTATACATAAGTGTTCAAGAAGGATGGACAGTCCCTTCTCCCTCAGGGAGAAGGTTAGGATGAGGGGATCAAATAAAGTTTTTTGCCTTATTTTTATTCTCCTCACCCCAACCCTCTCCAGCAGGATGCCTACATGGAT
>SCPZ01000030.1 GCA_004299305.1 Methylobacter sp. | reverse complement strand
TTGCCGCTGGAGTGCAGGCTTCGCCTGCGCTGGCAAGCACCAAAAGTAGGCGCTTTAGGCGAAGCTTGCACTCCAGCCACGCCATAGCTTTATTATTTTTAGTCATTAACTGAGTTTGAAGGCGCTGTAACTTCCAGGCGAGACATGGGCAGTCCCGCTTATAATGTTTCTATGATGCCGAATACTTAGCCAATGCAAAACATTTCGGACAGGGCAGCACGCCCCGTCCTGCTTGTGGATATAAATTTATTAAGACGTTATCCGTGTTAAATCCGCCTAATCCGTGTCGCCTAGAGGCGCCTACTTTTGGCATCCGTGTTCCATTATTATGCAGGATATATTGAATTACCGGGCATCGCTTTAAGGCATATTTGCCTGAACCTCGCCGGACTGAAAACCAACGTCGGCGCTTATATTTTTGAACTCATTTAACAACAATGGCCCATCCTGAAATTTATTTAAAAAAGAACGAAGACAAGCGTCTGCGCAAAGGCCATCTATGGGTTTTCAGCAACGAAGTCGACACCAAACGCTCGCCGCTTGAGCAGTTCGCCGCAGGCGACCTGGTACAGGTGAAAAGCGACGACGGCAAGGTGCTGGGTACAGCCTACATCAATCCTCAAGCATTGATTTGCGCGAGGCTTCTATCCAGGAAACCCAATCTGAAGTGCGGCGCGAACTTCTTCAAAGAGCGATTAACGACCGCGCTGGATTTACGCGAAAAACTGTTCGACAAACCTTACTACCGCCTGGTTTTCGGCGAAAGCGACGGCTTGCCCGGCTTAGTTATCGACCGTTTCGGTCCGGTATTGTCGGTGCAAATCACTACCGCCGGTATAGAGCAGCGCAAAGAATCACTGTTTGCCGCGCTGCATGAATTGCTGGAGCCTGAGGCCATTATCCTGAAAAACGATAACAGCCAGCGGCAACAGGAAGGCTTAAGCCTGGAATCCGAATTAGCCTACGGTAAGCTCCCCGAGCCATTGATCATCGAAGAAAACGGCGCGAAATTTAAAATCGACATTCTGGAGGGACAAAAAACCGGCTGGTTTTACGATCACCGCAGCAGCCGCGCCCAACTGGCGGGCATTGCCAAAAATCAGCGGGTGCTCGATTTATTTTCCTATACCGGAGCATGGGGCATTCCTGCAGCATTAGCCGGAGCCTTAGACGTCACTTGTGTGGATGCCTCGGAAAGTGCATTGGCATTAGCCGGGGAAAACGCGGCGCTAAATCAGGTTCAGGATAAAATGCACTTTGTACGTAGCGATGTGTTTGAGTTTCTAAAGCAAGCTCGCTTGGAAAACCAGCTTTATGACATTATCGTGCTGGATCCTCCTGCTTTAATTAAACGCAAAAAAGATTTCAAACAAGGCTACGAAGCTTATCGCCGCTTGAATCAACTGGCTTTGCAAGTATTGTCCAAGAACGGCATATTGGTCTCGGCATCTTGCTCTCATCACCTGAGTCGTGAAAATCTGCATGAAATTTTACGCTCGTCAGGACGGCATATTGATCGTCATCTGGTGTTTTTTTCTGGGGGAGGGCAGGGTCCTGACCACCCTATCGACCCGGCGGCTCCAGAGACCGAATATTTAAAAACTTTTTTTTGTTCTGTCTCATCAAGCTTGTAAAATATGAGGTATTTTTATGGGCGATGTAAAAGATAAGGAAGCCTGCGTACTTTGCAGCCAACCGGTAGAAATCAGCGGATTTTCCTTGACCACGCGTGATGGCCTAAAAAAGTTTTGCTGCGCCGGGTGTCTGAGCATTTATCAGTTACTTAACGAGGATAATACCAAACCGACTATAACCCCCTGCTAACCAAAATAAATGAGGATATAAAAATAATGAAAGCCTGTGAGTCCTGTTCCGGCCGCGTTGAAATCGGCAAAAACCATCAAAAAGTCCCGGTAGTACAAAGAGCCATTGGCATGGTCTTGGTTTACCTACCCATAGCTACGCTTCCGTTTGTGTTTGCCAGCGCCTATATGACTTACTGGCACTTGCTGCTGATTGGCGCTAAAAGCCTTAAAACTTACTCTGACTTTCTCCCCGACCGGGCCAGTCATCGCTATACCTTAAAAAACCAAATCACCATGGACGGCTCGTTCAAAGCCAGCACTTCCCAGTCAAAACTGTTCTGGATCCTAAACTGCACTTGGTACTGCCCTTATAGCGTCGCGCTGTTTGAATGGCATGCTTATATGGTCAAGATCGTAGAAAACTGGTGGTGTCCGTTCGGCCATGACAAAAAAGAAGGCTATAACAACGCCAAGATCGATAAGTCTTTCTGGCATATTTATCCTGAAGATAATGCCAAACTGGAAGCGGAAGACCGCGACAACCCAATCTGGAACGAAGACACAGATAAGTAAATAGGTGAAAGACACAAGGTTCAAGGCGAAAGAATCACCTTGAACCCTGTTCCTCCGACATGCATATTGGCCCTTATCAACTTAAAAACAACCTGATTCTAGCGCCTATGGCCGGTATCACTGACCGCCCGTTCAGGGAATTGTGCAAGCAATTCGGCGCAGGATTGGCAGTATCCGAAATGGTCGCGTCTAATCCGGCCTTACGCCAACATAAAAGAACGCTATTAAAAGCCGATCATAGCGGTGAAACCGGCATACGTTCTGTACAAATTCTAGGTACCGATCCTCAGCTTATGGCTGAGGCGGCAAAACTCAATGCCCAACGCGGCGCCCAGATCATCGATATTAATATGGGGTGTCCGGCAAAAAAAGTCTGCTCGGTTGCCGCAGGCTCCGCACTATTGCGCGATGAAGCGTTGGTAAAACGAATACTCGATGCCGTCGTTAATGCCGTCGATATTCCGGTCACCTTAAAAATCCGTACCGGCTGGGATTTACGTAGTCGCAATGCGGTTGAAATAGCCCAAATAGCCGAAAATGCGGGTATAGCCGCGTTGACCATTCACGGTCGAACCCGTGCCTGCAAATTTGAAGGTCAGGCCGAACATGAAACCGTTAAAAAAGTGAAACAATCAACCAGTATCCCGCTTATCGCCAACGGCGATATTGATAGCCCCGAACAAGCTCAATTTGTGCTTGATTCAACCGGCGCGGATGCCATTATGATAGGTAGGGGCGCTCAAGGAAATCCATGGTTATTTAGTCAAATAAGCCACTTCATCAACCATGGCGAACACCTTGAAAAACCAACAGTTACAGCAATACACGACACATTGATGAATCATTTGGATAAACTATATAGCTTCTATGGCAATGCAAGCGGTGTTAAAATAGCCCGAAAACATATAGCTTGGTATTTCAAGCATCTTGAGTCCATAGCTCAGGATAGCCAACGCAACATCAACCAAGCGCAATCTCCATCCGAACAAATAGCGCTGATTAATTCGGCATTTAATCTTCTAACTTCCGACAGTGCTGCATAATATGAACGCATCCCAAAAAAGTGCTGAAATCATCAACATAGACAGCAAAAAAACCGCAATCATTCCCTTATCCGCACATGTTAAACAGACCGTGGAGCAATATTTTTTGCATCTGAACGGTCACGATGCGGTAGGTCTACATGCGATGGTCATCGGCGAAGTCGAAAAGCCTTTATTGCAAGCGACGCTGGAACATTCCGGCCACAACCAAACCAAAGCAGCTAAAGCATTAGGCTTAAGCCGCAGCACCTTGCGCAAAAAACTGGAACTCTACGGCCTGTCCTAGCGTCCAAACAAGGTTGGTTTTAACCATCCTCCCAAACCACCTCTTTCATTCTGAGATCTGCATGAACAAAAAAGTCACTCGCGCTCTGGTCAGCGTATCCGATAAATCCGGTATCGTAGATTTTTGCCGGGAACTCAATCAATTGGGTATTGAAATCCTGTCCACCGGCGGCACCGCCAAAACCTTGGCTGAACATGCCATCCCGGCGACTGAAGTTTCCGAGTACACCGGTTTTCCGGAAATGATGGACGGCCGGGTTAAGACTTTGCACCCCAAAGTCCACGGCGGCATTTTGGCCCGCCGAGGCATAGATGATGCAGTGATGGCTGAAAACGGCATTAATGCTATCGACATGGTAGTGGTCAACCTGTACCCCTTTGAGCAAACCATCGCTAATCCTGACTGCGACTTGGACACAGCCATCGAAAATATCGACATCGGCGGCCCAACCATGATCCGCGCCGCAGCCAAAAATCATGCCGATGTCGCAGTCGTCGTCGACCCAAGCGATTACGCATCAATAATTGCCGAACTGAAAAGCAACCATGGGCTTTCACATCAAACCCGCTTCAGTCTGGCGCTAAAAAGTTTTGAACACACTGCGCGTTATGACACCGCGATTTCGGCCTATCTTGGCAACATTAGCGGCGTCCAGTTTCCCGAAACACTGAACTTGCAATTTTACCGTAACCAAACCATGCGTTATGGCGAAAATCCGCATCAAAACGCCGCTTTTTACCGGGAAAAATCACCAGCCAACGGCTCCATTGCCGCCGCCAAGCAACTGCAAGGCAAAGAATTGTCCTACAACAATATTGCCGATGCCGATGCCGCACTGGAATGCGTCAAAACTTTCGACGACCGGCCTACCTGCGTCATCGTCAAGCATGCCAACCCTTGTGGCGTGGCCCAAGCCGACAACCTGCTCGACGCCTATGACAAAGCCTATGCCACCGACCCGACCTCGGCATATGGCGGCATCATCGCGTTCAATCGCGAGCTGGACGAGCAAACAGCCGCTGAAATCGTCAAGCGTCAATTTGTCGAAGTGATTATTGCGCCGTCGGTCAGCGCGGCGGCACAAACCGTTTTGGCTGCAAAACAAAATGTCCGCGTGCTGGAATGCGGTCAATGGCACAGCAGCAACCGAGCGGCGCTTGATTTCAAACGCGTTGCCGGAGGCTTGCTGGTGCAGGATAAAGACATCGGCGAAATCACTGCCGCCGACATTAAAGTCGTCAGCAAACGCGCCCCGACCGAACAGGAAATGGCCGATTTGTTGTTTGCTTGGAAAGTCGCCAAATTCGTCAAATCCAATGCGATTGTCTACTGCAAAAACGGCCAGACTATCGGCGTAGGCGCCGGCCAAATGAGCCGCGTTTATTCAGCCAAAATCGCCGGTATCAAAGCCAGCGACGCGGGCTTGGATGTTCCGGGTTCAGCGATGGCTTCCGATGCGTTTTTCCCATTCCGGGACAGCATCGACTCAGCCGCCGAAGCGGGTATTACCGCAGTCATTCACCCCGGCGGCTCAATGCGCGATGGTGAAGTGATTGCCGCCGCCGACGAACATAACATCGCGATGGTCTTTACAGGCATGCGCCATTTCCGGCATTAATTAAAGAACAGCGTCCACGAAAAACACGAAAAAATTTTTACACTCAATCTTTCGTGTTTTTCGTGGACAACTAATCACGGGACAATCAAATTGCCCCTATAGAACACACGAGAATCACCATGAAAATCCTCATCGTCGGCAGCGGCGGCCGTGAACACGCCCTCGCCTGGAAAGCCAAGCAATCAGCCAAAGTCGAAAAAGTCTTCGTCGCCCCCGGCAATGCCGGTACCGCGCTGGAAGCGTCTGTTGAAAACGTCGCCATTGCGGTTAGCGATATTGACGCGTTGCTTGCCTTCGCCCGGAAAGAAGCGATCGGCCTGACCATCATCGGCCCCGAAGTGCCTCTGGTTTTAGGCATCGTTGACCGTTTTCAGCAAGCGGGTCTCAAGTGCTTCGGCCCAAGCGCCAAAGCCGCGCAACTGGAAGGCTCGAAGACTTTCTGCAAAGACTTCATGATCCGCCACCACATCCCGACCGCCGCTTTCCAGTCCTTCACCGACCAGCAACAAGCCATCGCCTATATCCGGCAACAAGGTGCGCCTATCGTAGTCAAAGCCGATGGCTTGGCGGCAGGCAAAGGCGTGATCGTAGCCCAGACCGAACAGGAAGCGATAGCCGCCGTTGAGGACATGTTATCCGGCAACGTATTCGGCGAGGCCGGTAATCGCGTAGTTATCGAAGAATTCCTAAGCGGCGAAGAAGCCAGCTTTATCGTGATTGCCGACGGCAAACACGCCTTGCCGATGGCGACCTCACAGGATCATAAAGCCCGCGATAATGGCGACCAAGGCCCCAACACTGGCGGCATGGGCGCTTATTCCCCGGCGCCGGTCGTCACCCAGGAAATACACGACAAAGTCATGCGTGAAGTCATCGAACCGACCTTAAAAGGCATGGCCGAAGACGGTTTGCCGTATACCGGCTTTTTGTATGCAGGATTAATGATTAGCGCCGATGGCTCGGTTAAAGTGCTCGAATACAATTGCCGCTTCGGCGACCCTGAAACGCAACCGATCATGATGCGTTTAAAAAGTGATCTGGTAGAACTTTGCGAGGCTGCGCTGGCCGGTAACCTCAACCTTACCCGCAGCGACTGGGACGAGCGTGCCGCATTAGGCGTGGTATTGGCAGCGGGTGGTTATCCTGACGCCTCTCAAAGCGGCGCAGTTATTTCCGGTTTGCCTGACGAGGAACTCGAAGACCGTAAGGTATTTCATGCAGCCACCAAACAAGTCGGCAATGACTTGGTTACGGCTGGCGGCCGGGTATTATGCGCTTGCGCTTTAGGCCATGATATTAAGGAAGCCCAAAGCAAAGCTTATGCGCTGGCCAACAGCATCCACTGGGATAATGTCTATTACCGTACCGATATTGGTTTTAAGGCTATAAAAGATTAAGGCCATTACGCATGGGTGCGAACAGCATGTACCCATTCGGTTTTGTTCCGACTAAGGAATGCGCACGGAACACTTCAACAACTATACTCGACACGGGCGCAGATTACGGCTTTTGTCCCCCCTCTCCCTAGAAAAATCATTTCGTCCACGAAAACCAACAGTAGGCGCTTTAGGCGACACGAAAAGCACGAAAAAATTTCAAAAGGTTATCAAACCGTAGGCCGGGTGCTGATGCGAAAGGTCAAATGATGCTGCTCTCGACGATCATCCAAACCTTTGAAGCCAGGTAGGGTAGGCTACGCGTACCTTTAGTTTTGAATAATTCTTGGCGATTGAAAAAGGTACGCACAGCGTACCTACATGGCTAAGGTGTTGAAAATTACTGACGCAGTCAGTCACCCACTTCGGGCATAGTCGGCCCAATGAATGGATAACGAGATTTGACGATCCGACAGCCGGACAGGGCATGTTGCCACGTTGGAAATATTTTTTTCCTATAATTTAAGCACTTAGCTAGAGCATCGCAGAAACGTTAGGAACGGTGCTACAAACCCTGTCCCGCTTGGAGGTATATATCCTTCGTACCAAAATAGGGTGTAATTAAATAAACGTCAGAAAAGTCCCATAGGAAATTTCTGAATTTTACAGCCGATAAGGCTTGGAATCCTTAATGAAAACTCACCTGCCTTGTCATACGACAGAACGGGCAAAAACAAATCCCTTGGCCGTATATTTATTACGAGTGGTTTTTTCTATTTATTTGGGCATTACCGTCTTCATTACTTTGGTGCAGATGATGAGCGAATATCAGCGTGAACATGAGCACGTTAAAACCGCCCTGGCCGTTACGCAAGCAATCTTTTCAGAAAGCTTAACGGCTGCGGCCTGGACCTTTGACAGTCCGGTGTTAAGTGCCAATTTAGACGGTATATTAAAAGTACCCGCTATTGTAGGCGTGAAAATTGACCAGATGGACAAACCGCCTGATTGGAAAAAGCCATTTCCGATTCGTTTAGGGACGACTGCTGATGACAATCAGCCTATTATTAGCATCGCCCAATTTCTAGTCAATTGGAAAGCGAAGCCGTATTTACAACTCATTCCTTATCAGTTTCAATTAGAAAAAAATGGCATGGCACTCGGAAATGTTACATTTTATTCAAGTCATGCGTTTATTTTTAATGCGGTTAAATACAATTTTTTTGCGATTATCGTTGCCGCCATCATCAAGACGATTGTGCTGTGGTTGTTGTTTATTTGGGCATTCAATCGGTTCTTAGGGCAGAAATTGGCAGTGTTTTGCCAGACCATGGATAACGCGGATATTGATAATCCTGAAACTACATTTTTAAAACTACAAACCGATCAGATAGATGAACTTTGTCGTATTGAACACGCCTATAATCAGCTTTTTAAGCGGTTCATTGAGAAAAATAAAGCGTTGCATGAACTCAATGACACATTGGAGCAGAAAATCATGCTACGCACGGCGGAACTCGAACAACTCAATACCAAATTAACCCAATTGTCGATCTCTGACGATTTGACCGGTTTGGCTAATCGCCGTCATTTTAATGAGGTATTGGCAAAAGAATGTAGTCGTGCCGAACGCACTGACCAACCTTTAGCTTTGATGATGATTGATGTTGATCTGTTTAAAAAATACAACGATCATTATGGACATCAAGCAGGGGATGATGGCTTACTTAATGTTGCTAAAACTCTCAAAGCTCATGCGCATCGCGCTACTGATCTGGCGGCGCGTTATGGCGGCGAAGAATTTGCTTTCATTGCTCCTGCAACCGATGAGAAAGGAGCATCTACTTTGGCGACAGAGATTTGCACAGGCTTGGCAAACCAACAATTGCCACATGAGTTATCACCCTTCGGTATTATTACGGTCAGTATTGGCGTGGCAGTTTTTGTTGTCGGCGATACGCCGGAAGCGTTAATCAAAAAAGCCGATGTCGCGTTGTATAGTGCGAAGAAACAAGGGCGTAATACAGTGGTGGCATTTAGTGATGAATAACCGCAGATTCACGCTGAATGCGCTCAATGGTTTTATCTGCAACCATCTGTTGTAAAACCGCTTCCACTTTTGGTACCAGGGCAGCATGTTTTTTATTCAGGTAGTGATAAATGGGAAACGAATAAATTGCAGGGCTTAGCCGTTTAATAGTGGGAAAATCTGGTAAGTTATTAGCGGCTTGATTGGCTTCGGCAATCACAATATCCGCTCTGTTATGCTCTAACATCATGAAAGCTTGTGCGATAGTAGTTACTTCTTCCGTTGGTAGGTTATGAAGGTTGCGTTTTATTATTTGTGAACCTCGTAAATAGACAATACGATACGGTTTTACGCTCTGCCAACCATTGACAGTAAAGCTCTCATTCTTAGTGTAAACAAACAGCGTTACGAGAGTGAGAGGTACATTAATCATCAATAAATCGCGATACTTTTTTTCCATACCCATTGCTCTCGCATCTGTGCCATCAACAATGCCGTTATTAGCTGACCACAGAGGTCGTTCTGCGGGCAAATAAACAAATTCTATGTCAATATTTAAGCGTTTATAGGCTTCCGTAATAATTTGTTTAGGTAATGTTTTTTCGGCTTTATGAAAAGTTGCCAAGCGTAGCATTTCGTCAGCCCCCCCATTACAGGGTAATGCACTGAACATTATCAATAGGACTATCAAACAGAGTTTTGCTTTAGATTTCATTATTCACGCTTGATTCGTGCAATGGTCATTTGTTGTAAAACCGCTTCCAGTTTTGACGCTACCATAAATTATGGTCGAGTCAGGTAGGGCGCGCATCGTACCCCTTTTCGACATGGCTGATATACTGAACTCCGCAAATGGTGCGTCAATACCCTACTAAACTTACGTTCCTTTGTGTGCCTGTCTCTGGCTAATATAACCCGTAGGCGCGTGTTCCCCCGAATTTTGTATAGACTGCGCCACCCCAGATAGATTGCCAACTCTTAGTTCACTAACAGAAACAGCAACAACGGATTATCAGTAGCGGCCTCGAAACCGAAGCGTTTGTAGTAGCCAGCCACCTGCTCATCGATAGCATCGACGAACAAACCGATTTCGCCTGCTTCAGTATAGCTTCGCCGCGCACGAGTTAGGGCATCGACTAACAGCAACTCGCCGAGGCCCTTGCCATGATATTGCTTATGGGCGGCCAAACGCCCTAAACGCACACCTGGAATTCTGCGCGGCAACTTGTTGCGTCCGGCCTCGGGCAAATGGCGGTTTTCGAGCTCGGCAAGCGTTAACGCATAATAGCCATAGATGCGATCCGGCATATTTTCGTGGCTTGCTACGAAAGTCTTCGACAAACACTTTTCCTGATGCTGCCGGGCAACGCGCTGCAACCAGTGCCATAGGATGTGCCGACGATAGGAGGCGCATCATTCGCATCAAGATTCTCGAACGATGCGCTTCGTACCTCAGCACATCCTATGGTTAGCGCACCTTATCACCTTATCGCGTTGGATATTAATCCCCTCGCGGTCGAATATTGTAAGTCTATCGGTTTAAACGTGCATCTGATCAAGGAGGACGGCATCTTCCCCGTAGCGAATGGCGCATTTGACGCGTGTATTCTTGATAATGTGCTTGAACATTTAAAGCACCCACGCAGTACGCTGGATGAATGTTACCGAATCACGCGAAAAGAAGGCGGGCTGATCATTGCAGTGCCAGGGGTGCGCGGATTTGAGTCGGATCCTGACCATAAGAAATTTTATGATGCAGAAACGTTGCGGCTGCTGGATGATCGATGGTTGTTGCAAAGCCTGTTCTCTATCCCTTTTTTATTTAGCAGTGAGAAACTGTCGATATCCATTAAACAATACTGCCTGGTCGCGACGTATAACAAGATTTAGTATTCTGCACTTGAATAACCCATTGACGCAAATTCAGAAAGGTCTAATAGTTGTCCGGCGTCGTCCATTTCCCCGTTATCGACTCCAGTCCCGCAACAGAAACTGCCGAAATCCCATTACGCTTTGTCGGCAATTCGGTTTCGGCAAATCGTTAATACGCCAGTGCTTTTTGCAAGGCGGCGTAAGCGATGAGTTTTCGATAATTGGCGTCAGTCATATCGTTTTTAGCATTAACTAACATAAGCTGCGCATTCAGTTCGCTAAAGCGGGTCGATTTTCCTGCGCCGGCTGCCAGCGCTTGTTTTGTCTCATTTAACTGTTGCAATGTCAGTTGTTCGCGTCTGGCCGTTAATTCGGCCTGCATTGTGCGCCATTCGGCTAACGCTGTTTCTACGTCCGCCAAGGCTGTATAAACCGTTTTGCGGTAGGCAATAAATTGTTCCTGCTCAATAGCTTTGGCATGATCCTGACGGGCTTGATTACGACCGCCGTCAAATACCGGAAAGCTACTGGCGACCCCGAAAATCCAACCTAAGGCGTCTTTGGCAAACCAACCACTAAAGCCTGAACTTGCCAGCCCCAACATTCCCGTTAAAGTGAGCCGCGGAAAACGTTCCAGCCTGGCTAACTCGCTGTCGTTAACGGAGATTAACAACTGCTGCCAGGCCGCCTGCACATCGGCTCTGCGCTCTACAACGCTGGCGGGCACATCCGCTTCGACTTTAAGCGAGTCGCCATAGTCGTCGTTGCCCGGTAAAGTCGCTAGATTGATCTGTTCGCTAGAGCTTGAACATAACAGTGCTATCTGCGCTATAGCCAGATTAACGGCTTGTTCTAACTGTGCTTTGCTCAGTTTAGCCTGCTGGGCATCGATTTTTGCGCTATTCAAAATACGCCAATCGGCAACGCCTGTTTTGATAGCGTGTTCGGCTAATTGCGCCTGCTTCTCGTGCAATGCCAATCGTTGTTCGGCCAGTATCAGTTGTTGCTGTGCCGAACGTAAGTTTGCATACGCTTTAACGGTCTCAAAAATAACCAATCGCTTAATATGTTGCTGTTCGAATTCAGTGATCAGCACTTGTTTTTCTACCGACTCACGCGCTTTACTGAGCCGCCCTAGCAAGTCAAGCTCATAATCGAGACTAAATCCGATGTAGGGCCAAGTTTGTTGGGGTTTTATACCGTTATCTTGGCCTAGCCCCAAAGAATCCTGTATCCACTGCATAGGAATTTTGACCCTATCGACGCCGGCGCCCGCTGTGACCGACGGCAGCAAATTAGCTTTAGCCGCGTTTAATTGACTCCGTATTTGCAGCATTCTGGCGGCAGCCTGCGCAATATCCGAATTGGCTAGGATTGCCTTATCAATAAGCTGGTTCAGGCTGGCATCGTTAAGCGCTGTCCACCATTTTGCGGTATAAGGCGTTGCGCTTGAATTAACGCTTTGTCCGCGCCACGTTTGCGGTAATTTTACCGTTTGATAAGGCGGTTGCTTCGTTGTACAGGCAACTAACGGAATGGCGAGCAATAGAGCGAATCGGCGCGACATGGCTATCCCTTTTTGAATCGTACCAGCACACGCTGACCGATTAATAATTCCGGCGCGTCCAGCGTCAGCACGCACTCAACGACTTTATTGTCCTGCTTTTCACCGGTATCTTCAGTTGGCGTCCGCTGTCCGACCACTAAACCGACTCGCTTTAATACGGCCGGAAAACGCTGTTTATCATTGGCTTCGATAATCACTTCCGCCGCTTGATTGGCTTTGATGGCGGGTAAAAACTGTTCTTCCAGTTCAGCCCGCACAATTTTATCGGCATGGGGGGAAAATAAAAATAACTGCGTAACGTTTAAGGTACTAACGCCATCGCCTTCTCTGGCGGTGCGCTTGACAATCTGCCCATCCGCCGGCGCGCGGACTATACGTTGTTCAATTTCAAATTCCGCGACTTTTAACCGTTTCTGTGCAGTGATTACTGCCGCTTGTGCGGATTTAATTTCATTATTCAGTTGTTCGACTTGATCCTGCATCAGGTCCAACTCCCGCTGTTCAACAATTTCAGCCGCCGCCAACGGTTTAAGCCGCTTTGCTTCGCGCTTTGCCGCTATCAGTTTGACTTCCAACACAGGAATAGCGGTACGCGCTTGTTCAAACTCGGCGCGCGCCAACTCGGCGGATAGCTTTGCCTGCGCGTCGTCCAAAACTAACAGCACTTGCCCCGCTTGCACATAACTGCCTTCTTCCACCAACACCTTGTTGACCACGCCATCGCGTTTCGCGGCTAACTTAACCAGTCCGCCTTCAATGTCTATACGGCCTCTGGCTACGGCCGTAAACATAGACAGGTTTTCATGAGGCGCGGCAACCGCATCGGGCGGACCGGCATCGCAATTAATCAACAACGGGGTAAGGGCTATCAGTAATACGCGCTTTAGCGCTCGATCGTTATTCATGGGTAACGCTCTGTCGGGTTAAAACGTTAGGACGCTCGTCGCCTTTGATATAACCATCTTCAATAGAGATGACACGGTCGGCGTGAGACAACAAGCGGGGATCGTGGGTAACGCCTAAAACGGTTGCTTTATGGTCGTTAGCAATGCGCTTGAGCAAATCAACGGTAATTAAACCGTTTTCTTTATCCAGCGCCGAAGTCGGTTCATCGGCAAAAATCAATTTAGGCTCTTTAACTAAGGCCCTGGCAATGGCAACGCGCTGTTTTTCACCGCCTGACAATGCCACAGGACGTAAATGACTACGTTCAGCCAAACCGACTTCGGATAACGCTTGCAAAGCGCGCTGATCGATGGCGGACTTTTTAATGCCCAGATATTGCAGCGGTAACGCGACGTTTTCCAATGCAGTCAGCGCGGAAAATAAATTAAAACCTTGAAAAATGAAACCGCAATTGTGTAAGCGAAAGCGGTCGATTTCAGTGGCCGATAAGGTCCATAAATCAATGCCTAAACATAGCACCTGCCCTGCGTCAGGTCTTAATAAACCTGACATAACCGATAACAAGGTACTTTTCCCCGAGCCTGACGGCCCGACCACCAGGGTTAACTCGCCTGCATAAATATTGAGCGAACAGTCTCTAATGACCTGCTGGGTAATTTGCCCGGAGGTAAAGGCTTTTGCGATGCCGTGACTGGCAATGGACAGTGATTCCGCCATTATCTGAGTAAATTGGCAGGGTCGGCTTTGAATAACGGTCTTAAGGCGATTAAGCCTGAACCCAGCGCAATGGCTAAAATAAGTACTGCGACGCTTAACAGCAGCCACCAGGGAAAGCGCATTTCTATGTAATAAGTATCGCCTAACCAAGCAATACCCGCAGTAAAAACAAAGGTTAAACTCAAACCGATTAAGCCCAGCCAGAATGATTGCTCAAATACCACGTTGCGCAAGCTGGCATTGGAAATGCCTAACGCGCGTAAGGCGGCGAATTCTTTTAACGACGCGAGTATCGCAGCATTTAACGTTTGACTGGTAATGACGATGCCCACCAGTAAGGCCAATAGCGAGGCAAAGCCCGTACCTATGCCTACCCCCGATTCTAATAACCAATAGATCTGCGATTGTGCGGATAAGTCTGCCGCCGTCCACACGTCGTAACGTTTGTGCGTTGCAGTATCCTGAATGTCGGCAACCACTTGCTGCATATCCGCTTGTTTATCGACCGCCAACAAATAAAACGTTGTCGCCTCGGACATTTCCGGTGCGATACGGCCGAGATTGCTCAGCGAAGTAATTAGACTAATGGCGCCGATACCGCGAATACCGGAGACCACATCCACCACTTGGGCGCGTTTGCCGTTAATTTCGAGGTTTACGCCGACTTCGGCAGCCAGTTTTTCCTGATCTGCCGCGTCGATAATCATCGCGTAAGGTTGTTCCAGTAATTGCCGTTGCACAGCAGTCAATTTATGCGCGAAAGCCGAGCCGTCGGGGCGCGTGTCAATACCGTACACAAAAACGGATAACGCTACGCCATCGGCGCGACGCAAATCGCCCGTAACAAAAGCAAAACGTTCCAATTTTTGTACATTGGGTTGCATCCAGGCACGAAGCGAGCTGCTGTTGGCTATGGTGCGCCCTAAATCGACACTCTGCGTTTTAGGATAGCCTAGCCAAATATCCGCATTCGATTGATCCACCGCCACCGATACCGTGCCGAATAAGCCCAGCAATAAGGCGAGCTGAACAATGACCAGTAAACCGGCAAAGGTAATCGCAAACACCGCTGCTGCATAGCGTCGCCAGTCGTAAATCAGCGAAGCCCGCGCTAAAGAAACCATTAAAAATACCTGAATTAATAAAATAATTTCAAAAATGATGTTATGTAGAATACGATAAATAAACCGATTATCAAACTATCAACAGCCTAACAAACAAGTGCAATGAAGTCTTTTCTAGCTTTTTACTTTCGCCAATTACGGATCCATTGGGGCAAAGGATTCCTGATCCTTTTAGCTTTATCGGTAGAGATAGCTTATAACACCGGAGTGTCGTTAAGCTTTAAGTACTTGATTGACGATGCCTTAATTCCGCGCAACAAAACCGTTTTATGGTGGATATTGGGCTTGCTCTTATTGGGTATTATCGTTGTGTTTTGTGTTGGGCTGGCGCTCGATTATCTTTATGCGCGGCTTTGTGCGTCTATTTCAAACCGGCAACGCGAACAGATGTTCCGCCATTTACAGAAACTGTCGCTGGATTATTATGCGCGCACCAATTTAAGCGATTTAACGGCGCGTTTCGCAACGGATTTGTCGGCTGTGGAAAATGCCTTGGCAATTACCGTATCCGGCTTGTTTTTACCGCTTTTGGAAATGCTTTGTAATCTAGCCGTTTTATTCTTTCTTGAATGGCATTTAGCGCTGGTCTCCTTGCTCATTATCCCCTTCTCTTTGCTGGGACCGGACCTGCTCGAACGGCGCGCCTCCGAAGCCAGTTATGCGCGTAAACAAGAAGAGTCCGCCCTGTTAAATACCGTACAGGAAACGTTCAGCTCGCCGATGCTGATGAAAGCATTCGGTCTTGAAGCTTATTTGCACGCTGTATTTTCCCGGCGTTTGCAGTCGCTGGCTTCCAGCAGCATTCGTCTGGGTTTTTTAAGTGCTGGTATCAAACGTTCATCGGGCGGCGGTTTTTTACTCACCTATGTATTGGTAACAGGTTACGGCGCTTATTTAGTCTTCGATAACAATATGAGCATCGGCACTTTTATGTCGTTTCAAGCGATATTCTTGTCGGCAAGCTGGTCGTTAGCCGCGGCCGTACAATATACGCCTACCATTGTTCAAGCGAGCGGCGGCTTGCAACGCATTGAAGAATTATTCATCGAAACCCCTTTAGTGGAAAATAGTGTCAATGCGACCGACATTGCGCCACTTAAGCAACTGATTGAGTTTCAAAACATCACCTTTACTTACCCTAAAAATACCGGGCAACCTAACCTGAATAACGTCAATTGCGCCATTCAAGCAGGTAAATTTGCCGCTATTGTCGGCGCAAGCGGCTCAGGCAAAAGCACGCTGCTGCAATTGTTAGCGCGTTTTTATGACGCACAAAGCGGTCAGGTTTGCATTGACGGTCAAAACTTGCGCCAAGTCACGCAGGACTCCTGGCGGGCAGGTATCGGCTTTGTTTTTCAAGATAATTTTTTATTCAACATCAGTCTGCGCGAAAACATTCGTTTAGCTAAAGCCGATGCAAGCGATGCCGACATTGAAGCGGCGGCTCAAATGGCGGAAATACACGATTTTATCACTACGCTGCCGGACGGTTACGACACCTTGGTGGGTGAGCGCGGCGGTCATCTGTCCGGGGGCCAAAAACAACGCGTCGCCTTGGCGCGCGCTTTACTACGTAAACCCAGCCTATTATTGCTGGATGAATTGACCTCGGCATTGGATGTACAAACGGAAGCGGCCATTAATGCGACCTTGGCGCGTATAACCAAAGGACTAACCGTGGTGTCTGTCACCCATAGACTGGAATCGGCAAAACAAGCGGATTGTATTTTTGTGCTCGATAAAGGCTGTCTCGCTGAACAAGGAACTCACGATATGTTATTGGCGCACAATGGTCTTTATGCCCAGTTATGGAGTAAACAAAGCGGCTTTGCTATTAACGAAGACGGTAGCGCGGCGGAAGTACAAACACGCAGATTGAGCGATATACCCTTATTCGCCAATCTGGATGAGGCCTTGTTAAAAACCCTTGCCGCCCGCTTTGTAACCGAACGCCATCCTGCCAATAGAGTTGTTTTTCAACAAGGCGATCCGGCCGACAAGTTTTATATTATTGTGCGCGGCTCGGTAAAAATCACCACGATTACCGCAACATCTATCAGTTTGGATTTGGCAGTCCTGGAAGACGGGGATTATTTTGGTGAAATGGCCTTGGTTCGTAATTTGCCCCGTAATGCCACGGTCATCACCAGAACGCCCTGCATACTTTTAACCTTGGTTCGGGAACAGTTTCAACAATTATTGGAAACCGCACCCGATATCAAACAACGTTTAGAAACAGAAATAGATTTACGACTTGGCGAACATAATCATTAAATACCAAACAGCACCGCCGGTAACTTATTAATAATTTAATAAACCGGCTACCCACTTAAGCCGGGAAAGTCGGTTATCGTGGAAATGATTGTTTTCGTGATCGTCAAAAACCTTGATACTGTCCCGTCTTAAATGGAAAGCCAATAAACTTAAACAATCTTTAACGCCTATGTATTATTTACAACCTAATAAAGATCATCGTACTCAATCCACGCGCTACAGACTGAGTTAACAAATTTATTTAATGGGTAAATATATCCTTGTGTATAACCGATAAATCTTTTTAACACTTTCGATCATGAATAATAAACTTGAAAATACGCCGTCATCTCACTACATTGCAAATAAAGATGATTTTTTAATACCCGTTATGTCTTTTCATTCCTTGAAAAAAGCCATGCGCATTATTCAAGAAATGTTGCTTTACTATTTTCCTCTGCACGAACTAGGTATTGAGGATTTTTTTCGACTCATGCCGCTGTTAATTTTTGCTGAAGCAACAGCTTATCAAACTGATGAAGAGTATGAAATTCAGCTAACTTCACCATTATTAACATCAACCAGACTGGACATTTTAAAACGTATTCTCAGCCAAGCCTCGGTTTATGATGAACAATTGGAAACCGAACTGCAACGCGGCATTCAATATTGGCAAATGGAGCGCGCGCTGTTATCAAATGTCACGTTTACTGAGGCCGATATTATTGAAAGCACCCGTTTGAAATGCTGTGACTACCGTTATTTACACCGTTTATTGTTTCGCTTATTGAATAAACCTTATGATGAAGAGTTACTGGAGTTAAGTTGGTTGGTTGAGCAAATCGGTGAAATTGAAGACGATTTACTGCAATATGAAGACGACCTTAAGCGTAATGTTTACAATACTTATGATTTATTTGTGCGACTGTATGCTGAAAATGCCCCGCAACGTTTACAAGCTTACTTGGATAAATTAAATAAAGAATTGCAACAGCAAGAAGCACGATTAGCGATAACCCGCCCACAATTAGTTACGCGTTGGCTGGAAGTACAACAGGCGTACGCGGAGGCTAATCCCAGCCCAGCTATTCCCGAACCCATTATAAATCGTCCGCTAGCCAGCAATAGTTGCGTTAATGCCAATATATTGCCCCCCATAGAATTAAAGCCCAGTTTTTCCTACAAAGCACTGACTAAAGCCTTGGTGATTGTCGAGGAAATTATTACTTATTATTTTCCGTTACACGGCTTGACTGAAAGCGATACATTTACCTATCTAACCGAGCTTATATTTGCCGAAGCAATACTTTATCAATTAGACGAAGAATTTGAAGAGCAGACTCATAACCCCAATTTCGTGTCGAAACATACCGAGGCATTGCGCACTGTTTTAGGGGCTAGAGGCTTATATGATACGGCCTTAGAGCAGGAACTACAGTGCGGTTTTAATTTATGGAAACTGGAACAGCAAATGTGTTCCGGCGGTGCATTTAGCGAAGCCGATATTGCTAAGGCGATGCATTATAGATGCGGTGATTACCGCTTTTTACATCGCTTACTGTTTTTACTGACTGGCCAACCCTATAACGAGCAATTAATCGCATTGTGCAGTTTAATTGAAGAACGCGGCGAAATTGAAGATGACTTGCGTCAATATCACAGTGACATTCAGCGCAATGTGTATAACAGCTATCGAATGTTAGTCCGTCTTTACGGCAAGGCCGCTCCAGCACGTTTACAACAGTATCTGGATAAATTGGAGGCTAAAATTGAACAACAGGCTGAGCAACTAGCGAAAACGGATCCAAAATGGATAAGTTTAGGAGAAGCGATGCAGGAAGCTTATTATCAGGAACACCCCGCTCCCGCCATTCCGGAACCTGTCATAGAAACTTGAATTGCCATGATGCCCGAGCCGATTATCATTGAGGCGTTCACCAGCCATCGTTTACACGATGCAACGCAGTTATTGAAACATGGCTTTCCTTGGCAGCGTTATTTACCGTTAGGGCGATTAAGTTTGTATTTTTATTTACTCAGGCAACGCTATCCGCTATTGGGATTGTCACGCTGTCTGGGTGTTGAAGAAACCCGGTTCTGGGTGGCTGTTTCTGCAACATCGCAACAAGTGCTGGGTATCATAGGGCTTTACAGCAAAACCGTTGATGCTCACGAAAGTTACTGGTTAGATTGGTTTTGCGTAGCTCCCTGCGCACGCGGGCAAGGCATAGGCACATTATTATTACAATTTAGCTTAACGCAAGCGCGACTGGCCGGAAAACAATTTTTACGCATTATCACTTCGGATGATCCAAATGAAAATTTAGCCCAATCTTTATATGAAAAACACGATTTTTGTTTAATATCAACAACACAGCCTTTGCATTGGCGACAGTTCAACATTCGGATGTTGTACAGAGAATGTAAATTGTAAGCCGTCAAAACAGCACAGCCAACGGCCCGACCTTTATGAAAAAACAAGATTTCCTGGCGGAAGCCATAGAACACATCGACATCACCTCATTCGATGCAACGCCTATTATTGACGCCATGCGCAATATGTCATTCTCCGCGCGCGATACTGCTGTTGCTACGGATATTCTATTGCGCATGATTGCCGATAAAAACTGTACCAATATCCTAACCTTGGCAGGCAGCACCAGTGCCGCAGGCTGTATGCAGGTTTATATCGATATGGTCAAATACGGCATGATCGATGTGATTGTCGCTACAGGTGCGTCTATTGTGGACATGGATTTTTTTGAAGCGCTAGGTTTTAAACATTACAAAGGCAGTCCTTTTGCCAACGATGCCCAGCTTCGTGAGCTATACATAGACCGTATTTACGATATTTATATCGATGAACAGCAATTGCAAGAATGCGATGCCGCAATTAAAACCATTGCCGACAGTTTAGAGCCCAAGGCTTATTCATCACGCGAGTTTATTCAGGAAATGGGCAAATATTTAACGCAACACGCGGTGAAAAACAACTCGCTGGTACAAACCGCTTATGAACACCAAGTACCCATTTTTTGCCCGGCGTTTGTCGATAGCAGTGCGGGCTTTGGCTTGGTAAAGCATCAAGTCGATAATCCGGAACGGCATTTAGTGCTGGACGCAATTAAAGATTTTCATGAACTAACCAAAATCAAAATCGCAGCTGAAAAAACAGGCTTATTCATGATAGGTGGCGGCGTACCGAAAAACTTTACTCAAGACACCGTTGTATGTGCGGAAATTCTGGGGCATTCCGTGAAAATGCACGAATACGCTGTACAAATTAGCGTAGCCGATGTGCGCGACGGTGCTTGTTCCAGCTCTACTTTAAAAGAAGCGGCGTCTTGGGGCAAGGTTGCTACCACTTATGAACAAATGGTTTTTGCAGAAGCGACTTCTGTATTACCACTAATGATAAGTTACGCTTATCATCAAGGTGCTTG
The DNA here is from genome assembly GCA_004299305.1 of Methylobacter sp. Taxonomy (GTDB): domain Bacteria; phylum Pseudomonadota; class Gammaproteobacteria; order Methylococcales; family Methylomonadaceae; genus Methylobacter_A. Next base: position 2,601 of record SCPZ01000030.1, on the reverse strand, counting down.
GAAAAATCGTACCCCCAAAGCTTGGGGCAAGTTTTTCGCATAACGTGGAGCTAAGGGGCTGCGAGCTTTTGCGCAGTCCCGCTTGAGCGTAGGGTTAGCCATTTACTTGATGGTAATTTGATATTCAATATCTTGAACCATACGCCCAAAGGCACCTGAAGTTCGGTTATATCTGCCACCAAATTTTATTGTATGTGTACCTTTTGATAATGGTTTGAGCAAAACCCAGAACCCATCCGATGCAGAGGGAAAAGCGTTATAGGGATCAAACTCTTTAGGGACACGTTCGAAGATGTTAAAACACTCTTTTGTTTTTGCTCGGTAGTTTTTCACATCACTCATAGCGATTCCATCCAACTCTACGAATAGATCAAGCGCAGTATCGTTGTTCAAGGCTGCGTTATTTATCGCTGTTTTACATGTGAAACCGTTGTTTTCTGACTTAGACCAATAGGACATGTTCACTACAGGAAAAAAAACATATTTGTCAGCCGGTATTGTGCACGTGCGGTTGATTTTTGAGGAACCGAATCCACCCGCAAGAAACCAGACATTTCCCGTCTGACTAACGGCACAGTTCTTTCCAGTGACATCCCTGACGGGATTGATTTCCTCTGGCGATGCCATTGCCCATTTCCACCATTCCGCTGACAGTGAAGCAGTGTCGCGACCATCCAATATATAACGAGGGGGCAGCGCTATTGGTTCAGAGCTTTGGGCGAGGCTAGGTGTCAATAAAATGAAACTGAGTATGAATAGACGATACATTTTCTCTCCTGAAAAAGGCTAACGTAGAGGCAAGGGGCGCGCCGCTTTTGGCGCGTCCCGCTTGACCGTCGGGTTAGGTCGACTCGTTATTTGTCGGTGTTTGTGCAACCCGTGTCTCCAGTATTCACCATCGCATCCCAACGTTTCTGCATTTCGTCGGGAGCGACTTTTTCGATCTGATGCTGAAGCATCCATTTGTGCCCAAAGGGGTCAATGATTCCAGCACAACGGAAGCCATAGAACATATCAGTAGGCGGCATTTCGACAGTTGCGCCGACGGCACTTGCGCGTTCAGAGGCTGCGTCGGCATTCTCCACCATTAGGCTGAAACTCACAGCAGTACCGCCAAGACTCAGCGGCGATTTATTGCCCCATGCGGGGCTTTCGTCGGCAAGCATAATGTGACTGCCATTAACCATGAGTTCGGCATGACTGACAGCCCCGCTTTTCCCATCGGTGAGGCGGAAAATTTCGGTCGCACCGAACGCGGCTTTATAAAATTCAATGGCTTTATTTGCGTCCTTCACGGTGAGGTAAGGGCTCATCGGCGGATAGTTAAAGGAATCTGTATTCACGGTATGTCTCCGAAAAAGTGATTGTGTTGGAATGGCCTAACGTAGAGCTAACCGGGTGCGGCCGACGGGAGCTTGAAAACACACAAAGCGCCAAATGGCCGCGCTTCGGTTGAGCATATTGTTAGGCGGCAATTTCAACATCCCATCCAGGAAAAACCAATACAGCAGGATGGCATTTAAGTGCTTTTGCTAGAATTTTTGCACGCTCTATACCTAAATTTACTTTGTCATGCTCAATTGCCGAAATAGTTGATTGAGGAATACCCGTAAGTTCAGCTAATTCATTTTGACTTAATTCTTGAAGTTCACGAATTATTTTTACTGACTCACCGACAGAGACATCAATTCTTTTTTTAGCAATCTGGTATTCGTTCATATTATTTTCTCCGATAATCATAAGGGGGTATTTTTTCAACTTGAATAAACACTTCGTCCATATTCGTTTGGTAAATAACCCGATACTGCTTATTTAAACGAGAAGACCTATAGCCGTTCCATTCGCCTTTTAACGCCTCATCAGAAAAGCCTTTGATTAACGTTAGTCCTTGTGGGCCGGATATACCAACAATGTCTTTCCATTTTTCATATTTTTTCTGCACCTCGATTGGGCATGATTTTAATTGCTTTTCAACTTGTTTATGTTCGTATATTTTCCACATACCATAAATAGTATGTTAGTTTGGAAGAAGGGGCAACTTTTCGGATAGTAGAGCTAACCGGGCGCGGCGCGGAAAGCTGAAAAATGAATCCGTCGCATAACCGCGCTCCGGTTGAGCGCGCTGGACGACAGGAGCCGGATGAGCGGAGACGTTCACGTCCGGTTCTGTGAGCACCTGAGGGGGAGGATCCCTCGGGTGACTCGACTTACGATATTGGTAAAGAGTCAGCGTGCGGGCGAACGAGTGCTGCATAGTATCGGTCGATACCTGGAAAACCGTTTGAAACTGGTCGTTAACACGACCAAAAGCCGCGTCGTTAAAACCAATGAAAGCAAATTCCTCGGCTTTACGTTTCGAGGAGGTCGCATTCAATGGCACCCGAAAACAGTGCAGAAATTCAAGCAACAAATTCGACGTTTAACGAACCGCAACTGGGGAGTATCGATGAAATATCAACTCTTCAAAACCAGTCAGTTTATACGAGGCTGGATTAATTACTTTGGTATCGCCAACTGTTATCAACTTTGTGTCGATCTGGATCACTGGATACGGCGCAGGGTTAGAATGGCTTATTGGCGTCAGTGGCGAAAGCCACGCAC
>SCPZ01000029.1 GCA_004299305.1 Methylobacter sp. | reverse complement strand
AAGTCTCGCCACAGGAATTGCTCAATGAAATCAAGCATTCACATCCCTGTGCTCTGGATCCCGGCAATCCCTGCCGGGATGACGGTGTCTCCCAGACACTTGTGTATAACGATGAGCGCGGCGCGTGGGAACGAGGAACTTAAGGAACGGTATTTAATGGAACACAGATGACACTGATTAGACGGATTTAAACGGATTTTTTTGTTTTATCCGCGTTTATCAGCCAAATCCGTGCCATCCGTGTTCTATTTTTTATCTGAGTACAACCCAGTCCTAGCCAATCAACTTCAAATACTTCTGGTACAAACTTTCCTTGTCCTCAACATGCTTGGGATCTTTATCGATACAATCGACCGGACAAACATCCATGCATTGCGGTATATCATGATGCCCTACGCACTCGGTGCATAAGTCAGGATTGATAACATAAATATCTTCGCCTTGGGAAATAGCGCCATTCGGGCATTCAGGTTCACAAACATCACAATTGATGCATTCTTCATTAATAATCAGGGCCATACAAACTCCTACTCACTACAACACGACATTACTGAACAATAAATCGTTCAGCCAAATAAATTCTTGTACCTCTTGAACAAACTCTCTTTGATTTTGCGGATGCCGTTATTGGTGCAAACCGCCGCACATAGAGGTTCGCCATAATGCTCCTTGCATTCGGTACACAACAAAGGATCAATAACATAAGCATCCTCAGTTTGAGTAATGGCTTCATTCGGACACTCGGGTTCACAGACACCGCAACGGGCGCATTTATCTTCATCAATAACCAGAGTCATGATTTACTCCCTCTGAATTTATTAATTAAACATTGGTGAACAAGATCGGGAACGAAACAGGACACATCGCCATTCAGCTGTGCAATTTCCCGGATCATGCTGGAAGAAATAAATTCATATTGCTCGGCCGGGGTTAAAAATACGGTTTCCAGTTCCGGCGCCAAACGCCGGTTCATCCCGGCCAGCTGAAACTCATATTCAAAATCGGATACTGCGCGCAAGCCCCGCAAAATCACATTGGCTCCCTGTTGTTTGGCGCACTCAACCAGCAAATTATCAAAGCCTATCACCAGCACATTGGAAAATTCTTCGGTGACTGCTTTAACCAAAGCGACCCGCTCATCCAGGGAGAATAACGGGGTTTTACTCCTGTTAACCGCCACAGCGACAACCACTTTATGATACAGCCTGGATGCCCTGGCAATCAGGTCCAAATGTCCGTTGGTAATGGGATCAAAGGTACCCGGATAAATTGCGGTGCTTTGCATAGTGTGTGATTTTCAAAAAAAGCGGCAATTCTATACTAAGAGAGTGGTTTTAAATACCCATTTAATATTAGGGCTGAATTGACCGGTTTGATTTACGAAGAAATAACATAACTATTCAGCGAAAAAAGAAATAGAACACGGATGACACGGATAGGACAGATTTACACAGATTTTTTCAAAATAGTCTGGGGTTTTAATCGGTTATTATCCGTCTAATCAGTGTCATCCGTGTTCCATTAATCATTCTTAGCATACGCTGAATAGTTACGAAATAACCACACAGTTCCGCCCCGCCTGCTTGGCACTGTACAGCAAGTCATCCGCTTGCGAGATCATCTCGTCCAGGCTGTCGCATAGTACAGTGGTGACGCCGATACTCACCGTAACCGTTAAAGGGATTTTAAGCGCCTCTATCGTTTGCATTGCCAATGCGTAGCGAAACTCATCGAACAATTCGAACGCCAGTTCAGGTTCAAGTTGAGGAGCAAGTATGCAAAACTCCTCACCACCGTAACGTGCAACAATGTCACTACGGCGAAAACGCTCTTTCAGTAAAGCCCCGATGTGTTTAAGCACCACATCGCCGGCATCATGCCCGTAAGTATCGTTAACCTGTTTGAAATGATCGATGTCCAACATAGCCACCGCCATCGGAGCGCCGCTACGATGAGCGCCCGCCAGCAACGGAATGCCTAACCTAAGCAATTGGCGACGATTGTTTAAGCCGGTTAAAAAATCGGTTGTTGCGGCTTCTTCGGCTGAAATCATTTTTTGATAATGGATGACGTTAGCCAGAGCGATCGATATTTTGGAAGCGAATACCGCCAACAAGCGCTGATCATGCTCATCGATAAAGTGCTCGCTATGCACCAGGGCGGTGATTGCTTTGTATTCGCCGGTTTCCAAATAGAGCACCGTATAATTATCGTCGAATTGATTTTTACGCTCGCGTAAGGCATTCTGAACATGCATCACCATGTTCTTATGTTGGCAAGACGCCTGATCCAATGTATGCAAACAGCTCAAACAGTCGCCGTATCTGCCCGTAGCCGCAACGACTTCCAGTCCTTCGCATAAATGCTCCGTATCCAGCGGCTCTTCTGTATTCGAGTAGCCTTCAATACAAAGTATGCCTTCCGGCTTGCAATCCAAAAATGAGCTTAATTGCGTCAACATGCCGGAAGCGAATTCACGCATTGAGTTAATCTGAAATAGGGAATCCGAACTGTCGATAATTTTTTCCAGGCCTAAACGGGTTTTTTCCAGGGCAATAATAGTTTCGTAAGCTCGCAATGAGGCAATCACTGCGGTAAATAGTTTTTGCGAGGTCAACTCGCTTTTTGCCTTGTAATCGTTGATGTCATAATCAATGATGACTTGCTCTTCCGGCGCTTGGCCGGGCTGGCCGGTGCGCAAAATAATCCGCACCGCAGTATTTCCAAGATCGTGACGAATAGTGTGAACCAACAGCAATCCGGCATTTTCGGTTTCCATCACCACATCGAGCAATATCACCGCAATATCGGATTCTGTCTGTAATATTTGCTGAGCTTCTATCGCTGAATAAGCGCTCAGTAATTCAACCTTTCGTTGTTTGAATACGGTTTTGGCCAGAATAAGGCGCGTCACCGTATGAACCTCCAAGTCATCATCAACAATCAAAACCCGCCATGGAGGAGGCAAACGGGAGCTTGTCGGCTCAGATAATGCAAGGGAAGCTTTGAGGTTAAGCGGCTTTTGGTTAGGCATAATTTTTCAATTAACGTATTTTAGAGATCAGAATTGTAACTACTCAGCAGATAGAAAATGGAACACGGATTGGACGGATTTAAACGGATTTTAAAGAGTCGATGGACAGCCCATTCATCCTAGAAAAATCATTTCGTCCACGAAAACCAACAGTAGGCGCTTTAGGCGACACGAAAAGCACGAAAAATTTCAAAAGGTTATCAAACCGTAGGTCGTTACCCAAAGGGTGAGTGACTAAATCAATACAACATATTGTTTTATTTAGTGTCTTTCGTGCTTTTCGTGGATAAACTGCGGTTTTTAGGTTCATTGGTTTTATCCGTGTTTATCAGTCTAATCCGTGCCATCTGTGTTCTATTATAAAATTAGCCCTGAGTTACTCAGAATTTATTGTGTTCGGGCAAACACGCGGAAAATGCAGCGTAAACGTCGTACCTTGGGCTAATGCACTGTGCATTTGCAAGCGACCTTTAAGAGTCTGGTGAATAATATTATAAACGATATGCAGGCCTAAGCCACTGCCGCCGCTACCGCGCTGGGTGGTAAAAAAAGGATCGAATATTTTAGACTGCAATTCCTCCGGGATGCCCTGCCCGTCGTCGCTGTATACCAGCCTGATATTGTCATCCGGTAATAAGGTAACACGAATATTCAGCTTACCTGCCTGACCGGGTTGATAAGCATGTTGCAATGAGTTGGTGATGAAGTTGGTTAAGATTTGTGACAATGCGCCTGGATAATTATCGACAATCAAATTTTCAGGACATTCCAGCGTGATGCCGATATCCGTTCTTTTGAATTTAGGCCGCAAACTTAACAAAATTTCCTCAATGTAACTTTTAAGCTCAAACTCACGACGTTCACCGCTGGTTTGATCGACAGCCACCTGTTTAAAACTGTTGATTAACTCGGCGGCGCGTTGACTATTAATAATCATCAGCCGAACCGCCTGCCGGGCAGTCTCAAAATAGCCTTCCAATTCATCGCCGCTTAATTCGCCTTGGTTGTAGCGTTCGGAAACCTTATCCGTTTCCGTCTTCAGATGCGTCGATGACATCAGGATAACACCTACCGGCGTGTTGATCTCATGCGAAATTCCGGCCACCAATCCGCCCAGAGCCGCCATTTTTTCAGCTTGAACCAAGCTTCCCTGAGCTTGTTGCAAGGTATTTAAGGCTGTTTCGGCATCGTTTTTAGCAATCGTTAATTCCGCCGTGCGGGTTATAACCGTCTGTTCCAGGGTATCGCGTCCGCTTTGCACCCTATCCGCCATCTGGTTGAACGCCACCGCCAATTGCCCCAATTCGTCCTGGCGATCCGACACCACGCGTTGCGTCAAATCGCCGTGCGCAATTTCATTGATGACCTTTATAAAATGATGCAGCGGGGTGATGATCGAAAACCCGAAGAAAAATGCCGCCGCACCCGACATCAACACTAAAGCGCCCAACACCAAGGCCGTATGAAGTTGCAATTGAATCAACGGGGCCAAAACCTCCCGGCTATCTATTTTAACCACCATACCCCAATGCAAACTGGGCAAATACCGCCAGGCCGCAACGACATCATGCCCGGCATAGTCCGCACTCAAGTCTTGTCCCCGCTCGCCGTGTAAAGCTTGTCGCATCGGCGGGGCGGTTTTTTCAATCGGTATTTGACCTAAAAGACCGCCATTGGCATGATGTAAATGGCTGGTATACGTTACTAAGTCCTGGATTTGTTCCGCTAAAATGGCCTCACCGGTTTCACCCAGGCCGGTACGATCCTCCAGGACGGGTTGCAGGATTTCCAGGTTCATCCGGGCGGCCAGTACGCCTATCGGGATGCCGTTGCTAAGCAAAGGCGTGGTTATGAACGCAGCCATTTTATTACCTGAAGGCTCATAAATGTCAAAGGCGGAAAATTCGGTGCTCAAAAGCGCCATCGATCGCTGAAAGCCTTGTCCCAACACCGTATCGCGATAGGGACCGGTACGCATATTGGTATTGAAGTCAGACTCTTTCTTCAAGGAAAATATCACCTCGCCTGCTGGATTGATCAATAACATATCGTGATAATCATAGCCTGTCGCAAGCTCAGCCAATAAGGTCTCAGCGCGTGCCGTCGCCTGTCGGTAGGCGGCGGAATCAATACCTGCGGAATACCCCGCTTGCAGCGCCGTAAAAATATCCCGTATATCGGAAAAATGGCTCAGCTGATGCATGTCTATCCGACGCTCATTGATATAGGTATCTATTTGAACGGCTTTTTTATCGGCAATCGACGCCACATCGGCAATAACCGTACGGGTCAATGCGGCTTCAAAATTGCGTAAATTAAGCAGCGCCAACCCTGCTAACGGGATAATCGAAATCAGCAACAGCCCCGCCACCAAACGACGAGCCAGCGAATGTCGGCTTAACAGCGGCTTGATCATTTCAACTCCCCGCTGATCTGGTCAACAACTTGCTGCCATTCGGCATTGGATCGGTAACTGGGAAACGGTTCCGGGCGTAACGGATAAGGCGAAGCTTGAAGTTCCTTAAACTGTCCATCGGGCTCGGTCTTGCCGATGCGCACCCTTTTCCAAACGTGGCGCGTCGCCTTATCCACCGATATGATGCCGGACGGGGCGTCGAAACTTTGCAGCAACACCGCATTATTAACCCGTTCAGGCTCAACAGAACCCGCATCCTTAGCCGCTTGCGCCCAAAGATTCACGCCAACATAGGCTGCTTCAATCGGATCGCCGGTAACGCGTTGAGCGCCAAAAAGACGTTGATAATCGGCGACAAAACGGCGGTTATTAGCGCTAGCTATCGATTGAAAGTAACTCCATACGGCGTAATGGGCATTCAGCGATAATTCAGGATGACTGGTCAATTCGGCTTCCGAAACGCTGAACGATAGAATCGGGGTATTCTTCGCCTCCGTCGCTTGCAGCGCCTGAAAGAAATTGAAATTACTGTCACCGTTAATAGTGTTGAGGATGACATCCGGTTTAAGACGCACAATTTCTTTCACGCTGGCCGCCATGTCGCTGCTGCCTAAAGGCAAATAGCGTTCAGCAAGAACTTGGCCGCCCGCAACCCGCACTATATCGCGAATAATATGGTTGGCCGTACGCGGAAACACATAATCCGAACCCAACAAGTAAACCCGCTTGCCGAGATTTTCCAGCGCCCAATGGGTGCCGGGAATAATTTGCTGATTAGGCGCCGATCCGGTGTAAATGATATTCGGCGATTGCTCCAGCCCTTCATACTGCACCGGATAAAACAGCAGATGCCGGTATTTCTCCATGATCGGCTTGACCGCTTTGCGCGAGGTGGATGTCCAGCAACCAAACAGCACACTGACCTTTTCCTGAGTGATCAGGCGCTCCGCTTCACGGGCAAAAATCTTCTCATTCGACTGTCCGTCAGCCACCACCATTTCCAACGGACGGCCCAGCACGCCGCCCGCTAAGTTAATTTCAGTCACCGCCAGTTGCACCGCATCAACCAATGGCCTCTCGCTAACCGCCATCGTGCCGGTCAGCGAATGCAGCACGCCGATGCGTATGGCTTGTTGGGGTTTATAGCTTTGCATCGCCCAGTAAAGCGCATCGGCAAGCAATATAAATCCGGCTAATAGCGCCAGCGCTTTTGCCCTGGAAATTAAAAAAATCATCGATTTCGGTTGGTAATTTGAGGAGAGTGATTTGTCGATCGGATCAATGTATTGTAGCTTAACGGTGTTTGCCGCAGAAAATCGGGTTACGTAAACTAACCCGGCTACACAATGTAAGGAGTTTTTAACATGGAGACATCACCATTCCTCCTCGTTCCCACGCAACGCGTCACTGCCATTAAGTTAAGGATGGACAGTCCCTTCTCCCTCAGGGAGAAGGTTAGGATGAGGGGATCAAATAAAGTTTTTTGCCTTATTTTTATTCTCCTCACCCCAACCCTCTCCAGC
>SCPZ01000028.1 GCA_004299305.1 Methylobacter sp. | reverse complement strand
CATGGAGCAATTGCCGAGAACACATGGATGTGATCTAGGCATTGCCATCCCTGGCTTCTGGATTCCGGCAATCCCTGCCGGAATGACGTATTGGGAATTCCCATTAAAACTGATAGGTGGCAAGCTAGTCTTATAAATGAGTTGACAAAAACAGGGTACAAACTCCATCGATAAGACTAACCAATATTGAAATTCGCTTGGGTAATTACTTTCGTTTGTTCGTGCATCATCCAGGCAAGGGGGTGATCGCTTGATTTAACCACACAACCCTCTGGTGAGCAGTCTGTTCAAAGCCAGCTTTGAACTCCGTCGTTAAACGCTAATGGAGTCCAACGCTAGCTTTGGAATTGCCCAAACAGAGGTCGGCCTATGCTTTAATGGCTGGCAGCCCCGTCTTAAATTGGCAGCCTTATTTTCGATTAAACAAGCCAACCAGATAGGCAAACCTGACTGCCCGTTCCTGTGACAGCTGGTTCCACTGAAAACGCCACTTCCAGTTACCTACTGTCGTACCCGGGGTATTCATACGATGATCGGAACCCAACTCCAGAATATCCTGCATCGGAATGACAGCAAGATTTGCAACCGATGCCAATGCCGCATGAAGTAGTGCGCAATGCAATGGCAATGCCGGATTGCCAAGATAATCATAAATGTAGCTTCTCTCGTTATTGCTAATACCCTGCAACCAACCTAAAGTTGTGTCATTATCATGGGTGCCGGTATAAACAACGCAGTTTTTCTCATAATTATCAGGCAAATAAGGATTATTAGGACCGCCGCCAAACGCGAATTGCAAAATTTTCATGCCTGGTAAATCAAACTCATCTCTTAAGGCCTCGACTTCGGGAGTAATAATACCCAAGTCTTCAGCAACCAGAGGAATAGAACCATGCTCTGATTTTATTGCGTTCAATAATGCCTTGCCGGGCGCCTTAACCCATAGCCCATTAATTGCGGTATCTTCATTTGCAGGTATTTCCCAGGCGGCTTCAAGCCCCCTGAAATGGTCGATTCGAATAATATCAAACTGCTCAAGCTGGGTTTTCATCCTTTCAACCCACCAATGAAAGCCGGTTCTCTTTAGATGGTTCCAGTTATAGTGCGGATTACCCCAACGCTGTCCTGTTTCAGAAAAATAATCAGGCGGCACACCCGCTACGACAGACATTTCACCCGACTCATCAAGCTTGAATACATCACGATGAGCCCAGACATCGGCGCTATCATAAGACACAAAAATAGGAATATCGCCAAACAAAAACACGCCATGCTGGTTGGCATAGGCTTTTAACTCCAGCCATTGCCGGAAAAACACATATTGCTCAAACTTGATACATTCGATTTGTGTTTTTAAGCGGCGGCTCGCTTCTTTTATGGCTTTTGTCTCTCTCTCTTTGAGAGGCTCAGGCCACTGATTCCAACATTGTTGATTAAATTCGACTCTAAGAGCCAGAAATAAGGCGAAATCATCGAGCCAGAATGCCTTTTCCTGGCAAAAGTGTTCAAAATCATGCCGATCCCGTTGCTCGGCGCTATCCATAAAGCCATAATAGGCTTTTGTCACCAGGCACCTTGTAGCGCAGTTACCGGCGCATTCTTCACATTTATCCGAACGCCGCAGCCAACCTTGCGTCACTAACCAATCAATATTGATTAATGCCGGATTGCCGGCGTGAGCGGATAGGCACTGATAAGGCGAACCATCCGCATGAGTCATGCCTAAAGGCAAGACTTGCCACACGCTAACCCCCGAATCATGCAGAAATTTTACAAAATGATAAGCTTCCTGCCCCAAATCGCCCTGCTTACCCGCCCCCGGTAACGAGGTGATATGCAATAAAATGCCGGCGCGGCGTTTATTTAAGATGTCATTCACTCTTAGTGATCTCTTATTTAAGTCAAGTCAAGTAAGGTAGGTTTCACGTACCTTTTGGGCGTACATCAACATGATGTTTTTTAAAAGGGTACACGATGCGTACCCTAACTTTTATCACTAGGTAAGTTCGACGCCTGGACGCATTGCACCTCCCATAGCAGGAGCGCCGGAACCCTGGGTAAATGAAATCGCCAAGTAAGCGGGCGACTCTTCACCCAGCAGTTTATATAAATTAGCCAAGTTAAGCCTGAACTGTCTTTCAAAGTTACTGACGGCTTCTCCCGGATTGTAATCGCCAAACCACCAAAACCAGTCGGAACCTTCACAAACGGCCAGTTGAAGCTCAGCCTGCTGCACTTGTTTATCCGTTAGCCTGCCGACTGCAATTACCTTGTCGAAGGTCAATTTAACATCGCCCAGCATGTCCCAACCGCGATTCTTGTCCGCATCGCCTATCCAGGTCGAGAAAGTACCATAAACCCAACTGCCTGCAACCATTTTCGCCAGCGGTTTAACTTCAACCTTATTTTGCAGGCATTCCGAAAAAGTAGTTAGCTCAATATTCGGATGACTGGCCAGCTGTTGGTACAAGGCACTGAGAAAGTAATAACCATTAGCAGGGAAATATTCCCAGGCGTTCTCGCCATCCATGATAATCGAAACTACCTTATCACCGGGCCCATGGTCGGCAATATTTTTCAGATGACGGATCAAATCGCTGACAGCATCATCGGCATGCCATTTTGAATACTCAAAACCGATAAGGTCAGAGAGACCGTCATCCCGGAAAAAACACGCTATATTGGTCTCTTTAAGCGTAAAAGGATGGTGAATCCCTGATCGTTTGCCGTTTTCAGGGAGATTTAAACTATTGTGCAGCACTGAACCGCCACTTGCGGTCCAGTCAAAGCCAAAATCACCCAGCATTTTTAAGGTCCGATCGCTAATACTGCCTTCCGAAGGCCAGCAGCCTTTAGGTTTAAAGCCGAAGAACCGCTTAAAGGTCTGCACGCCTTTTTCAAGATGCCATTTTACCCGCTCTTCTCCGCCAGGATAGGCATCCAATTCGGGTAAAGGGGCGGACGGCATCGCTTCATGGGAAGAATTCAAGTCCAACAACAGCGGCATGATGGGATGAGCGTAAGGCGTCACGGAAAGCTCGACCTGCCCTTTTCTGGCCAATGCCTTATATCGACAAATAATAGTGGTCAGTTGCTCGGCAATGACCTCTACAATTTCGACCCTGTCGTGCAAGGTGTAACCGGAGCCTTTCTCTATTAGGCGTTTTATTCGACTATCCGTTAGTTTTATGGTTTCTCCCATCCAAATCAGATGATACCAAGCCAGAATGTCGCCGATAAATTGAGAATTGACATAGTTGAACGAATCATAATGATCCCCAAACCAATCGGCCATTTCAATCAATCTTTTGAAAGCCGGATAACGGTTTATTTGCCTTTCCCGGTTCGCTCTCATGCAGTCTTTAACCAGCTTCATGCGTTGCTCAGGATCTGCCGGGATGCTGGGATCGACCAGCGCCGCCAATAAAGGATCGGTAATTGAAATACGATCATGCAAATAGCCGTTGACTTGCCTGGCATATTCCTCAATTTGCTCCAGAAGAATAGGCGCAAAATTCACCACCGCCTTAGCCTCCGGCACGGCTTCCAGGTGCGCGGCCATATCGACATAGTCTTTAATAACATGTAAATACGTCCACGGCAGCTTAAACTCCCCGGTTTGCAAATCCCTGTATTCCGGCTGATGCATATGCCAGCATAAAACTAATTTTAATTTGCTTTTATCTAACATAGCATTTTATTTTTCCATTTCCACCGATAGCCGTCCCTTCTGGAACTTCACACTTTGATTTATCTGACGCTTATTCTATCTGACATAGTGTCTTCTTTGCCCCAAGGTATCCGGCGTAACCAAAACGACTCCGCCCGGACTCACATGAAACCGGCTTTCGTCCTCCGCCCTGTTTTCACCGATAATAGAGCCTTCCGGAATTTCACAACCTTTTTCTATAATCGCCTTGGTAATGCGGCAATGGCGACCGATATTAACTTCCGGCAACACAATGGTATCTTGCAAGGTTGTATACGAATTAACCCGGACATTTGAAAATAACAGGGAATGCCTGACTTTTGCCCCGGAAATCACACTGCCGCCGGAAACCATCGAGTCAACAGCTTGGCCGCGTCTTTTGTCGCTATCAAAAACAAATTTGGCCGGTGGCGTTTGTTCCTGATAAGTCCATATAGGCCAGGTTTTGTCATATAAATTTAAATCCGGCTTTACGCCAATCAATTCCATATTGGCAGTCCAATACGCATCGATAGTACCTACATCGCGCCAATAGCTTTGTTCCCCGCTTTGCAAATCCAAAAAGGGATAAGCATTGACGATATACTTGTCGATAACGGCGGGAATAATATCTTTGCCGAAATCCCGGCTTGAACCTTTGGTGTCGGCATCTTTAATCAATTGTTCGAACAGAAATCCGGCATTAAAAATATAAATCCCCATGGATGCCAACGCGGTGTCGGTTCTGCCCGGCATAAGCGGAGGATGCTCAGGTTTTTCGACAAAAGCCCTGACCCGTCGATTGTCATCGACATCCATCACACCAAAAGCCGTTGCATCTTGGAGCGAGACTTCTATACAGCCTATCGTTAAATCGGCATTTTTTTCAACATGATCGGCAAGCATCGCGCCGTAATCCATTTTATAAATATGATCGCCAGCCAGCACTAAAATATGCTGAGGATGCCGACTGCGCAGGATGTCAATATTCTGAAAGATCGCATCAGCCGTTCCTTCATACCAGGAATTCTCATCATGGCGTTGCTGGGCGGGCATCAAGTCGACATATTCGCCAAACTCACCGCGCAAAAACCCCCAGCCTTGCTGAATATGCCTGATCAATGAATCCGACTTGTATTGGGTCAAAACGCCTATCTTACGTATACCGGAATTCATGCAGTTGGACAGCGGGAAGTCGATAATCCGAAACTTGCCACCAAAGGGCACTGCTGGCTTGGCGCGCCAATCGGTCATATTCATTAACCGCGAACCGCGACCACCGGCCAATATTAAGGCGATGGTATTACGGGTTAAATGACTGATGTTATGATCATGTTTTTGCTTGCTTGACGCTGACATTTTTCATCTCCATGTGGAATAGACTGACAACTCTTAATGTGTTTGGTAACATTCACCCAACTATTATTCCACTACGCCGAGGCTATTCATAGTGAAAAAGCAATCTAAAACCGTACTTGATTCAGATTCTATAAAAATCATGGAAGCCAGACATCATGATCCTTTTTCAATTTTGGGCCGCCATATTAAGAACAGTCATACTCAGGTTAAAGTGTATCTACCTTACGCAGAAACAGTGAACTTTAGTCATAACGGCGCTGTTTTGAACAGGCTACCCGATACGGACTTTTTTGAATATAACGCCGAACATGAACAATTGCCAGAACATTATCAACTGTCATGGCTTGATAAAGACGGCAATAGCCACGAAAACCATGACCCATACGATTTCGGCACTCAATTACCGGAGTTCGACCAGCATCTATTCGGCGAAGGCAAACACTGGCATATTTACCAAAAGCTGGGCGGCCATTTGCACAGCGTCGATGGCATAGACGGTGTTTTGTTTACGGTCTGGGCCCCCAATGCCGAACGAGTCAGCGTGGTCGGCGATTTCAATCGCTGGGACGGGCGTTGCAATCCAATGCGCAGCTTAGGCGGCAGCGGCATCTGGGAGATATTTATGCCGGATTTACAAGTCGGCTGTTACTATAAATTCGAGATATTAAACCGCCATAGCCATGAAATCCTATTAAAAACAGACCCTTATGGACAGCAGTTTGAGTTTCGCCCCAATACCTCGTCAGTTGTTGTTCATGAAGATAGCTATATATGGCAGGATCAGCAATGGATGAATGACCGCGCCCGTCACGATTGGCTGCATGAGCCTATGTCTATTTATGAAGTTCATCTGGCTTCCTGGCAACGCGACAATTTGGGCAATTTCCTTAATTATCGTGAGTTGGCTGTGCAACTGGTCGGCTATGTCAAAGAAATGGGCTTTACCCATATTGAATTACTGCCGGTAACCGAGCATCCGCTGGATGCCTCCTGGGGCTACCAAACTACCGGCTATTTCGCCCCGACCAGCCGTCACGGCACACCGGATGATTTTCGTTATTTTATCGACACCTGTCATCAAAACGGTATCGGCGTGATATTGGATTGGGTGCCCGCACATTTCCCCAAAGACAATTTTGCTCTAGCCCGTTTTGACGGCAGCGCGCTTTATGAACATGAAGACCCGCGCAAAGGCGAACATCGCGATTGGGGTACGTTAATTTATAACTATGGACGTAATGAAGTTAAAAACTTTTTGCTGTCCAGCGCCATGTTCTGGCTGGAGGAGTTTCATCTTGACGGCTTGCGGGTCGATGCAGTGGCCTCGATGCTATACTTGGATTATTCCCGCGAAGACAATGACTGGATTCCCAATATGTATGGCGGCAACGAGAATCTGGAAGCTATCGATTTTCTAAGGGAACTGAACACCGTCACCCATGACCAGCACCCCGGCACGGTGATGATGGCCGAAGAATCCACATCCTGGCCGCAGGTAACCCGCCCGACCTGGACCGGAGGCCTGGGTTTTTCGATGAAATGGAATATGGGCTGGATGCATGACATACTTCGGTATATGGGCCAAGAACCGATACACCGTAAATATCATCATGACCAGCTGACTTTCGGGATGCTCTACGCCTTTACCGAAAACTTCTGCCTACCCTTTTCCCACGATGAAGTAGTACATGGCAAAGGCTCGCTGGTCAACAGCATGCCGGGGGATGAATGGCAGCGCTTCGCCAATCTTCGGCTGCTATACACGTTTATGTACACCTATCCCGGCAAAAAACTGTTATTTATGGGCTGTGAATTCGGGCAAGGCACCGAATGGAATTTCAACAAAGCATTAGACTGGTACGTTCTGGACTATCCGCATCACAAGGGCGTGCAATCGCTGGTAAGAGACTTGAATCATCTTTACAAAAAACACCCGGCCTTATACCAGCATGATTTCGATCACCAAGGTTTTGAATGGATCGATTGCCACGATGTGCAACAATCCATCATCAGTTATCGACGCAAGACCACACATGAAGACTTGATTATCATACTCAACTTTACCCCGGTAACCCGTGAGGCCTATCGGATAGGCGTCCCCGTGGAGGGCACTTATACCGAAATATTCAATTCCGACTCCGGTTATTACGACGGCAGCAATATCGGTAATGGCGCAGCATTATCGGAACCTATAGCATGGATGAATCAGCCTCATTCAATCAGCCTTACTTTGCCGCCTTTGGGAGCCATAATTTTGAAGCTGTAGATATGAGTTAGCTGGGTTGCGCTACACCAACATGATTTAGTAAAGAGAATTTCGATGTCAATTGCCGAACAAATTTATGAGGTCGCCAAACCGTTACCGGAATCTTTGGCGCTGGAAGTGTTGCATTTTATTGAATATCTGAGTCGCGAAAATGCAGATCGAGCAGAGATCTCTGACCTGACACGCGCACAAGAAATTGTGATGAAACACATCTGGGATAATCAGGATGACGAGATTTGGAACGATGTTAAAAAGCTCTGACATCGTCCAAATTCCATTTCCATTTTCCGACCTAACTCACCAAAAGCGTCGCCCAGTGTTACTGCTGACCGCCCCCGATGCTTTTGGTGATTTTCTTGTTGCGGCTATTACCTCTCAGAGAGGGCATGATGATGCCGTTTTGCTACAAGACAATGACCTTGTTGAAGGCCGATTGCCGAAAATAAGCTGGATACGAGCCACAAAGCTATTCTCCCTAAACCGTGACACTGTTATCGTTACCTTGGGCAGTATCAAACCAGAAGCATTCGGGCGTATCCACACGGAGATCTGTATGAGACTGGGTTGCAAGCCTTGCAAATAAACATCTATTCATTCAGAAAAAAATAAAAACTAACACAATGAAAAAAATACTTTTTGTCACCAGTGAAGCCCATCCTTTAATTAAAACCGGGGGCTTAGCTGATGTTTCCGGCAGCCTGCCCAAAGCGTTGGCCGAATTGGGTGAAGATGTGCGCATTATCATGCCCAATTATCAGGCCATCAGAACAACCGAAGAGGTTCGCTATCTAAGTACAGTCTATGTAAACAATTACGCAGTAAATATCCTGGAAACCCGCTTGCCGGGTACCGGCGTCATCGTGTGGCTGGTAGATTCACCGGAATTTTTTAACTATCCAGGCAATCCTTATGTCGATGAGCACGGCAAACCCTGGGCAAACAACGCCGAACGTTTTGCCCTTTTTTGCCGTGTCACGGTAGAAGTTGCGATGAACCGGAGCTGGTTGGATTGGAAACCCGACATCGTCCACAGCAATGATTGGCAAAGCGGACTGGTGCCGGCGCTGCTGTCTTTGGAATACAGCCGCCCCGCTACCGTTTTTACCATACATAACATGGCTTATCAGGGAATATTCCCAAGCACGACTTACCTATCCTTGAATTTGCCCGGCCAACTCTGGAATCCGCACGGCATAGAGTTTCACGGCATGTTGTCCTTTCTTAAAGGCGGATTGATCTATTCGGATCGTATCACTACAGTCAGTCCAACCTATGCCAAAGAAATTCAAACCGCCGATTTCGGCTATGGCCTGGAAGGCCTGTTAAGTTACCGAAAAGATTTCCTGAGCGGCATTATCAACGGCATCGATACCGACCACTGGAATCCTGAAACCGACACCAACATCAACCAAACGTTTAATCGCT
Organism: Methylobacter sp.; assembly: GCA_004299305.1. Taxonomy (GTDB): domain Bacteria; phylum Pseudomonadota; class Gammaproteobacteria; order Methylococcales; family Methylomonadaceae; genus Methylobacter_A. The sequence continues at coordinate 50,106 of SCPZ01000028.1, read as the reverse complement.
TATCGATAAACAAAAAGCTGCTTAATAAAACAGCCCTACAGGAAAAACTATCCCTGCCTGTTGACAAAAGCATTCCCATGTTCGGACTTATCAGTCGCTTGGTTGAACAAAAAGGCATCGACCTGATACTGGACTGTCTCCCCGAAATGCTGGCACAGCCGCTGCAATTTGTATTACTCGGCAGCGGTAACAAGGGTTTTGAACAACGCTTGCATAATTTTGCCGAAAGCCACCCCGATAAAATATCGATCACCATTAGTTACGACGAAACACTGGCGCATATGATTGAAGCGGGAGCGGATATTTTCCTGATGCCATCACGCTTTGAGCCCTGCGGCTTAAACCAGATATACAGCCAACGCTACGGCACCATACCCATAGTCAGAAAAACCGGGGGCCTAGCCGACACCGTCGTCGATACCCTACCGGAAACGCTGCTCAATAACACCGCAACAGGTTTTGTTTTCAATGAAGCAAGCCCTGGAACCTTAATGGAAGCCATCAAGCGCGCGCTGATTGTATACAGCCACCCAAAAACCTGGAAACAGTTGCAAACCAACGGTATGCAAAAAGACTATTCATGGAGCAAAAGCGCGAAACAATATATGACCCTATACAGCCATCTATAGCGGACTGGCGGGCATTGGTAGAGCTAAAAGGTAACTCGAAAGGCTACCAAGCCGGGACAGATAACATCCTTTCAAGGGATGTTATCTGTAAAATCGTCCCGCTTTAAATTGCGCTGGTTCCCAAGCTCTAGGCCTACCTGAATTAACTAATATCCATCCGTGTTCGTTTGCAAATCGGCCAATGATTCCGGCAATCGGACAACCTCGGATTCAACCCGGCCATCTGCATGCAGATCTATTAATCGATAACCCGGAGCCATGTCGTTCACGCTGAATTCAGTGCTTTCCGGGACAAATTGAAAGCAGGTTGAAGGCACACCCAAGACCCGGAGAGTTGCTGTCTTTATATCCATGACTTGATGAATATGACCGTTGATTATGACTTTTACTTGCGGGTATCTGTCCACTAGCGCCAAAAATTCCCGGCTGTTTGCTATGATCATAGTGTCCATCCAAGGGCTTTTAGTCTCCAGACAATGATGATGGACGGCGACAAGCGCATGACGATCCGGGTTGTCAACCAAACAGCTCTCAAGAAATACCAATTCCTCATCTGCCAAGCGACCGCCGGCTTGTCCCGGTATCTGGCTGTTCAGGCTAATCAGCTGCCAACTATCCAATAAAACCTGTTTTCGGCAGTTAATCCTGTCGGTATTCAATACCTGCTGCATCAGCTCATAATCGTCATGATTGCCGGGCAGGCAGATACAGGGCGTTTCATAAGCGTCAAGGGCGGTTAAGATACGCCTGTAGCTTTCAGAACAAGGATCCTGGGCCAAGTCTCCGGTCAGCAGAATCAAATCGAAAGGCTTGCCGACTTTCTGTGCGCGAAGCCGGACGGCCTGCTCAATACAGGCATGAAAATAATGCTCGGTATTAATGCCCAGCATTTTATCTTCCGCTGTCGGCAGGATATGTAGGTCGGATAGTTGCAGGATTGATAGACAGGCGAGATTATTGGTCATAAGGATAGACTATGCAGTGTCTTTACAAAGGACTTTAGAGTTTCTTTGCGGGTTATATAAGGCCTTGAGCTGATCGGGAAGATCGGCAATAGATGACGATAAAAATCCCCGTTCAATAAACCAGTGCATGGTTTGCGTAGATAACACAAATAACTTTTTAAGCCGGAGCTCTCCCGCCCTGCGGTAAACATATTCAAGCATACGATTACCCCTGGACGAACCTTGATAATCGGGATGCACGGCAAGGCAGGCAATCGCGCCAAACCGGCCTTGCAGATCCGGGTGCAAAGCCGTGCAGCCGATAATCAGGCCGTCGCGCTCGATAACAATATAATCGGCGATTTCCATTTCAATTTTTTCCCTGGAGCGTTTGGCTAATTTGCCTTGTTGCTCCAACGGCTTGATCAACTCCAGGATTCCGCCGATGTCGTTCAGGGTCGCCGGGCGTAATTCTTCAAACGCCGTTGAGCTGATCAGCGTGCCTATGCCGTCACGGCTGAATAATTCCAACAACAACGCGCCGTCGATGGTTCTGTCAATCAAATGTACACGGTCGATACCGGATTGGCAACTTTGCATCGCGGCTTTGAGCGGCAAGCTGATGCGGGTTGATATGTCCGGGTGTTGCTGCAAAAAAGCGTCGGCTTCGGCAGTGGTCATTTGCTGGATTTGTTCGCCGTTATCGGGATTACAGCAGCTTTGTTCGGTTAATAAAACCAACTTTTCGGCTTTTAACGCAATCGAAACCGCCGTAGCGACCTGTTCTGCCGACAGGTTGAAAACTTCGCCGCTCGGCGAATAACCGACCGGCGAGATTAACACTACATTATCCTGGTCGAGTTGCTGATGAATGGCCGCGCTGTCGATGCGCCGGACTTCGCCGGTATGGCAATAATCGATGCCGTCAATCACGCCTATGGGTTTGGCGATCACAAAATTGCCCGAGGCCACCTTGATCTTCGCCCCCGCCATCGGCGAATTGGCAAGCCCCATCGATAACAAAGCTTCGATTTCCACGCGGACCAATCCGGCGGCTTCCTTGACGCATTGCAATGCTACATCGTCAGTGATGCGCAAGTTATTGTGAAAACGGGCGGGGACATCCATCTTAACGAGCCGCTGGTCGATCTGCGGACGAATGCCGTGAACCAAAACCAGGCGTATGCCAAGGCTGTTGAGTAATGCGAAGTCATGGACGTGATGATCGAAATCATCGGCCAACACCGCTTCGCCGCCAAAGAAAATGACAAAGGTTTTGTTGCGATGGGCGTGGATGTAAGGGGATGAGTCCCTAAACCAACTGACGAAGGATTTTTGTGGTTCCATGGTTTGTTAGGCCAGAATGTTATTGGCTAGTTCCCAAGCTCCAGCTTCAATCACCATAGTGATAACGGCATTGGGCAATGATAATTTTTTTGTCGTTTACTGAATAAATAAGCCGGTGTTCATCATCAATACGGCGTGACCATAACCCTGTCAACCCGTGACGCAAGGCTTCGGGCTTACCAATGCCATCGAATGGGTCGCGTTGAATATCCCTAATTAACTGATTGATACGCTTAATCTTAGTCTTGTCAGTCTGCTGCCAAAACAGGTAATCTTCCCATCCTTGCTGCTCGAAACTAATCATCGGGCAGCAATTCCCGTTCTTCAATGCATCGTCCCGCCCGGATATTTTCTGCCGCCGCCAGCAGTCTTCTGGCATTAGCCGGTTCTTGCAAAAGATAGGCTGTTTCGCTTTCGCCCCGGCGCTTGGTTTCCAAAAACTCCATGAAATCCAGAATTTCTCGCGCCTCAACTTCGGGCAACGCCTTTGCTTTTTGGTAAATTAATTCCGCTGTATTCATGATGTCACCCTCAATTCAGTCAGATGTGCGCAATATTTTGCTGGTTTTCAAGCTCCAGCGTATGTGTCGGGTTACGTTATCTCGCTACGCTCAATAAGCTAACCCAACCGAGAATGCTATTTCCGAGATTGCCAATAGTTAGGCTGTTTTCTTAAGTGCATGATAGCGATTATTTCTACCTGAGCCGATTTTGTTCTAAAAATAATCGCATAAGGGAAATGCAATAGCCGACATTTCCTGACATCATCTATCGTTCGATACAACAATGGGTTTCGGCATGCCCTGTTAATCGCGTCTTCCACAGCTTCAATAAAACGTTTTTCCAAACCCGCTTGTTGTTTTTTGTAAAACAGAATCGCTTGTTCCAGTTCCTCTTGCGCTTGAGGATGCAGGAAAAATTTCATAAGTAACGTTGTTTCAGCTCGGCCATAAATTGTTCGCCGTCAACCAATACTGAAGGATCGGCATCTATTTCTTTACAGCGTTTTTGTATTTCCTGCCGCCATTCTTCCGAAACAATAAAGTCTTCTTCGTAATCCAAACTTTCCAACAATATTTCCGCAATATAGGCTCTTGAAGCCGGGGCAAGTTTTAATGCCTGCTCAGTAATTGTTTCTATATTCATAAATCACCTCCAATTTTGCAAGCTCCCAGATCCTGCTTGGGAACTTGTACAAAAAAGGTACGCAAAGCGTACCCTTGGCTGACGAAGGATTGTTGTGGTTCCATGGTTATTTATTTATGAAGCCACTGTACATAAGCACCGGTTAATTTTTCCATGTCACCATCGTTTGCTAAAAGTTCAAGTTCATAATATTTAGCGGTAGCGAAATGTAAGAAATCGATTGCAGCACACCTTCCTTTAAGCGTTATACCTTGGGATTGACAATACCTTGAAAGCTCAACCGCTTGATCATAAATAGCTTGGTTAATATCCAAAACAGTAAATCCTTCAAATACTTCTTTTAGTTCTTTAAAATTTTTTGTACTTGATATTTTTACCGTTCGCAAGGTTTCCAAATACACCAAGCGATTAACAAAAATTTCGCTTTCTTCATCTTCTAAAATCGGCGTCAACCTATTTATTGCTTCAGTTTTTTTCTTATCGAAAGCATCAATGATTATATTGGTATCGAGAAAATATTTCACTGCCCTTCCTCTTGCAAAGTTTTAGCAAGATCTAACAGCAGTTTTTTAGCTTTATTTTGCTTTGCTTTATCAACATGAGCAATTTTCTCTTTATTCAAATCGACGCCAAAAAACTCCTTAACAATGTCATTTAAAAAATAGTTTTCAATATTGTCGATGGTTTTTGTTTTAACAAAATCACCGTCACGCACTAACTCATAACCTTCACCATTTTTGAGTCCCGACAAAACCAACGGTGAATGAGTTGAAATAAAAAAGGTGGTATTGGGGAAAAATTCGCGCAACACAGCAATAATTTTGGTCTGCCAACTGATATGCAAATGCGGTTCTATTTCGTCAATAAAAACAATACCGTCCACTTCATTGAGATTGCTTTCATTGGTCCAACCGCTATAGCCTGCGACGATTTCCTGAAAAATTTTGATGATAGAAATATAGCCGGTTGAGAGTTTGTCAAGCGGGGTGCCGTTGATCAGCAACTGTCCTTCAGAAAAAATAAGATTCAAAGATATTCCACCGGTTTCATTTTGAGTAACCAGATTAAGCCCCGGTTCAAGCCGGTCTATCAATTGAAGCACTGTGACAGCTTCCTGCTCCCTGTTTTGATTCTTTGCAACAAAACTGGGATTGATGATAAGACGCGAAGCAAACCAGTCGGCAATTTCCTGGTGATCTAAACCTTCACCATTGATATAACGCATCGTCCGTTCAAAACTGTCAACAAAGCGATTTTGGCTATCGGAGAGAATTTTGATGTTATTGCTGTCAATGTTTTTAGCAAAACCGCGGTTTTTTGCACCTACAAAAACAATCGGCTTATCACATACAAACGTATTGTTACGGTTTGCGCCAATATGTTCAAAATCAGTAAAACCCCATTTCTGTATATTTTTATCCTTTATCTTGCTGCCATTGAGTTCAATATCTGGAAGTAGCTTTAAACTTTTTGCTTTCAGCTTGTTATAGATGGTATTTCGGAGAAACAATCCTGCATATTTAAGTTTGCCATCAGATTGACTAAATATGGAATGCGTAAAAATCAGCGATTTTGCCATACTCTCCAAAAGCTGGGTTTTGCCGATACCGTTTTTACCGATGAAGCAGTAGATTTTTTTATCAAATTCCAGATCTATGTCAAAGTCAAAACCAATACCTAATTGTTCAGTTTTAAATGAGGTGATCATGATTTTCCTTTACAGTTTTTGCTAGTTCCCCAGCTCCTGCTTGGGAACCAGCGCAAAAGGCACGCACAGCGTATCTACATCAATCCAAATTATCGGTCACTGCTCCTAACGAAGCCGAACTCACCAACTTGGCATATTTCGCCAACACGCCACGGGTATAACGCGGCGCAGGTTGTTGCCATTTTTCAAGGCGACGGGCGATTTCATGTTCGTTGACATGCAGTTTCAGTTCATTGTTTTCCGCGTCGATGGTGATGGTGTCACCGTTCTCGACTATCGCCAGCGCGCCGCCGACATAGGCTTCAGGCGTGATATGCCCTACCACGAAACCGTGGGTGCCGCCGGAAAACCGGCCATCGGTGATTAACGCCACGTCTTTACCCAAACCTTTGCCCATGACCGCCGAGGTAGGCGTAAGCATTTCTCTCATGCCTGGACCGCCTTTGGGGCCTTCGTAACGGATAACAATTACATCGCCTTTGACAATATCGCCATTCAAAATACTTTGCAGCGCCTGTTCCTCGGCCTCGAATACTTTGGCTTTGCCGGTAAAGGTGAGTCCTTCCTTGCCGGTGATTTTGGCAACCGCACCGCCGGTAGCCAGATTGCCGTACATCACGACCAAATGGCTGTCTTTTTTAATCGGGTTATCCAGCGAATGAATCATATCCTGGCCTTCAGGATACGGTAGGACATCGGCCAGATTTTCCGCCAGCGTAAGACCGGTCACGGTCAAGCAATCGCCGTGCAAAAACCCCTTTTCAAGCAACGTTTTCATCAGCGGTTGAATGCCGCCGATTTCTATCAGTTCGGCCATTGCGTAACGACCGCTGGGCTTCAAGTCGGCCAGCATCGGTACGTGTTTGCCGATGCGGGTGAAATCGTCCAACGATAGATCCACGCCGGTTGCATTGGCCATCGCCAAAAGATGTAATACCGCATTAGTCGAACCGCCTAGTGCGATGACTACGGTAATCGCATTCTCAAACGCGGCTTTGGTCATGATGTCGCGGGGCTTGATGTCTTTTTTCAACAACCCTAAAACAGCAGCGCCGGCGCGTTCGCAATCCAGGCGTTTGTCGTCAGAAATCGCGGCCTGGGCGGAGCTGTTGGGTAAACTCATACCCAGCGCTTCAATGGCTGAAGCCATGGTGTTGGCGGTGTACATACCGCCGCAAGAACCCGCGCCGGGAATGGCTTTGGCTTCGATTTCGGCCAGCTCAGCATCGTCGATTTGGTTGTTGGCCCTGGCGCCAACCGCTTCGAATACCGAAACCACATCCAGCTTTTTGTCTTTGTGGCAGCCGGGCATAATCGTTCCGCCGTAAACAAACACGGCCGGGCGATTCAATCGCGCTATCGCCATCATGCAGCCCGGCATGTTCTTGTCGCAGCCGCCGATAGCGACAACGCCGTCGAAACCCTGGCAACCGACCACGGTTTCAATCGAGTCGGCAATCACTTCGCGGGATACCAGCGAATATTTCATCCCCTCGGTGCCCATCGATATGCCGTCAGAAATGGTGATGGTATTAAAGATCACAGCTTTACCGTCGGCATTGTTAACGCCAACAGCAGCCGCATCGGCCAGCTTGTTGATATGCATGTTGCATGGCGTGACCATGCTCCAGGTTGAAGCAATGCCTATTTGCGGTTTTTTGAAGTCTTCATTGCTGAAACCGACAGCGTGTAACATAGCGCGACTCGGTGCGCGCTCCATGCCGTCAACAACCAGGGAAGAGAAAGTGCGGGTGGTTTTGTCATTCATAATTTAGGTTCAAGGTAAAAAGTTCAAGGTGAAAGGTTCAAGGTGAAAGGATCGTAACTTTTTGAACCTTGCACCTCGTATCTCAGTACGAATCCCAGCTGCTCCTGCTGCGGCGCCAGCTAAGTTTGGGCAAAATAAAGCCTAAAATCACGCCGATAAGAGCGAGTACGCCGCCGTATAAAAACCAGTCTTGATTCGCGGTATCCTGCAAGGCTCGATTTTCAAGTTTGAATTGTTGCAATTCCCGCTCAACATTAACTACGCGTTCTTGGAGTTCATCGCGCTGATTTTTTAATTCGACGGTGCTGGCAGCGGTTTTTTTCAGCTCATTGAGTTCCCTGCTCAGCTGATCCCGTTCTGTCGCCAAGGACTGTTCCAGAGATGTTCCCGGCGTGATGGATTCTTTTATAGTGGCTAATTCAGCCTTAAGCGTGGCATTTTCAGACTGTAACGATACCAAGTTTTTGTTGGCGATCTCCAGCTGAGAACGACTGGGCGGCTCCTTCATGGTATTACGAATCGGCATGTAGCCTTCCGTGCCGTCATTCAGGCGGACGTGAGAAAACCCAGTGATTTTGTTTTCTTCTACTACCGTAAGCGGAGTGCCGGTCGGAAGCAATTTTACAACCTTACTGCTGTTATTTTCTTCGCTCCTGAGCGATAAATTCAGGTTATCGGTAACATAGACGGTTTCAGCCTGCGCTGAACCCAAAGTTACCAGTAAGATAAAAAACGAGTTGAGTATTTTTTTCACTTGAATCTCTTGTTAGTCGTTTAACGACTGCCAGGGATGGCGGAAGTGTCGCAATTGGTAGGGAACCGATGCGACCGACTGCCATGAATGATTAAAATGTCGCAATCGGTAAGAAACCGATGCGACCGACTGCCATGAATGATTAAAATGTCGCAATCGGTAAGAAACCGATGCGACCGACTGCCATGAATGATTAAAATGTCGCAATCGGTAGAAAAACGATGCGACCGAGGTGAATTCTAACGTGATTTTTTGCACAGGAGAAATTCCAGCAATGCCTTTTGTGCATGTAAGCGATTTTCAGCCTCATCGAAAATAACGCTTTGGGAGCCGTCAATCACTTCGGCGCTGACTTCCTCACCCCGGTGAGCGGGCAAACAGTGCATAAACAATGCATCGCTATTTGCGGCTTTCATGACCTCGGCATCGACCTGGTAATCCTTGAAAGCGATTTCACGTTGTTTTTGTTCTTCTTCCTGGCCCATGCTGGCCCAAACATCGGTAACAACCAGGTCTGAATTTTGTGCGGCAGCCAAAGGCGTGTCAAAGAAGCGGACACGATCCCCTGCGGCTTCGACTATGTCTTGTAAGGGCTGATAATCTTTCGGACAGGCGATGTTCAAATTAAAATCCAGCACCATTGCCGCATGGATATAAGAATGACACATGTTATTGCCGTCGCCAATCCAGGTCACTGTTTTCCCGTTAATGTCGCCGCGATGTTCAAAATAGGTCTGCATATCCGCCAGCAATTGGCAAGGATGCTGCAAATCGGTCAAACCGTTGATCACAGGGACAGTTGAATGTTGGGCGAATGTAGTCACCGTTTCATGCTTATCGGTTCTAAGCATGATGCAGTCGACCATACTGGAAATAACCCTGGCACTGTCTTGCAAGGGTTCGCCGCGGCCCAACTGAGTATCCCTGGGCGATAAGAATATTGCGCTACCGCCAAAATGGCTCATGCCGGATTCGAATGAAATACGAGTGCGTGTCGATGATTTTTCAAAAATCATCGCCAATACCTGGCCTTTTAAGGGTTGGTAATCGGGATCGCGGTTAATTTTCAGGACAATTGCCCTGTTGATCAAGCTACGAAATTCGTCGCCGGATAAGTCAAGCAGGCTGATAAAGTGTCTAGGATTCATAGGAAGTGTCTGTATGCTTATGAATGAGTGTCGATAAAGTTTCTACGAGTTGAGTGATTTGTTGTTCATTAATAATCAACGGCGGCAGCAAACGGATAGTTTTTTCACCAGCGACATTAATCAACAAATTATTTTGTAACGCTGCCTGCACTAACTCAGTGCATGGGCGGTCGAGTTCGATGCCGATCATCATGCCTTTGTGACGAATATCGACAACATGCGTATTGCCGCGTAACCGTTCAACAAATGCCGAGCAAATAGCATCGCCTTTTTGCGCGGCCTGTTCGATCAGGTTTTCAGCATCCAGTGTCGCCAATACCGCTAAAGCCGCACTACAAGCCAACGGATTGCCGCCAAAGGTAGAGCCGTGATTACCGGCAGTCAATACTTGGGCTGCCTTGCCTCGGGCAAGACAGGCGCCGATCGGTACGCCGTTGCCCAACGCTTTAGCCAAGGTACACACATCGGGAACTATGCCATTGTGCTGGAAGGCAAGAAACTTGCCGGTACGACCGATTCCGGTCTGGATTTCGTCGAGCATCATCAGCAGCTTATACTTGTCGCACAGACTGCGAATTTGGTTAAGATAATCGGCAGCGGGAATATTGACGCCGCCCTCCCCTTGTATCGGTTCAACCAAAACGGCAACGACATTTTTGTTTTTATCAAGCGCTTGTTCGATAGCATTGATGTCGTTGTAAGGCACGCGAACAAAACCTTCAACCAGCGGAGCGAAGCCTTGTTGTATTTTAGCGTTGCCGGTAGCGCTCAGCGTTGCCAAGGTGCGGCCATGAAAGCTTTTTTCCATAACGATAATCGCCGGATTTTCTATACCCTGCTCGTGACCGTATTTGCGCGCCAACTTAATCGCAGCTTCATTCGCTTCTGCGCCGGAATTGCAAAAAAACACATTATCCATGCCGCTTTTTTCGGTCAACCGGTCGGCCAATTGCTCCTGAACGGCAATACCATACCAATTTGACGTATGCAGCAGTTTTTCACTCTGTTTGCAGATGGCTTGATGCACAGCGGGGTGGGCGTGGCCCAGGCTGCATACGGCGACACCGGATAAGGCATCCAGGTAACGGTTATTGTTTTTATCAAACAACCATGCACCCTCGCCCCGTTCGAAGGTGACAGGTAAGCGTGCATAGGTCGGCATAGTGTGGCTAGTCATTGCTTGTGTTTATAATCTAAAGGATAAATGAACCGGGCAACCCGCCGCCCATTACAAAAATGCTCGATTATAGGTTTCAATTTAGTCTCAGGCAAGCGCTACTACATACAATGGAACACGGATGACACGGATTAGAAGGATTTACACAGATTTTAATCGGCGTTTTATCCGTGTTTATCAGTCTAATCCGTGTCATCTGTGTTCTCGGCAACTGCTCCTGCGTTGCTCTACCTCCTGCATCCATGCAAGTCGTATTTTTTTAACTGGCGGTCAGCTTTTGGATATTCAATCACCCAGCCAGTTTTGCGGCTTTAAATATTCCTCGTAAAGCACGGCTTCGGCACTGCCAGGCTCCGGCTGCCAGTTGTACTTCCAGTGAGCTACCGGCGGCATGGACATTAAAATCGATTCGGTACGTCCTCCTGATTGCAGGCCAAACAAGGTGCCGCGATCATAAACCAGGTTAAATTCAACATAACGCCCTCGGCGGTAAAGCTGGAAATCACGCTCCCTATCGCCATAAGGCGTATCCTTGCGTTTTTGTATGATAGGCAGATAAGCATCAATATAATGATTACCGACGCTTTGCATAAAAGCAAAAGATCGCTCAAAACCCCATTCGTTCAAATCATCGAAAAACAATCCACCAACGCCACGGGTTTCATTCCGGTGCTTGAGGAAGAAATACTCATCGCAGCATTTTTTGTAAGCCGGATAAATATCATCACCGAAAGGTCGGCAAGCCTCTCGGGCGGTCTGGTGCCAATGCAACACATCTTCTTTAAACGGATAAAACGGCGTCAAATCAAAACCGCCGCCGAACCACCAGATGCTCGGCTCACCCGGTTTCTCGGCGATTAAAAACCGCACATTGGCGTGAGATGTCGGCACGTAAGGATTGTTGGGATGAATAACCAACGATACGCCCATCGCCTGAAATTGACGGTCCGCAAGTTCCGGGCGTTTAGCTGTCGCCGAAGGAGGCAGCTTAAAACCGGACACATGCGAGAAGTTGACACCGCCCTGCTCGATAACCTGGCCATTGGCCAATACCCGAGTCCTGCCGCCGCCACCTTCCACCCTATCCCAAAGATCTTCAATAAACCGGGTTTCAGCTTCTATTCCTTCCAATGCCGTGCAGATTTGATCTTGCAGATTAAGCAGGTAGTTTTTTACTTGGGTGATGTTGTCAGTATTCATGTGCGAGGTCTGGGGTTATTGTTTCAAATAGAGAGGCTTTAAGGCGATTTCCTGCGAAAAATATACCCACCTGACTGGTCTTTTTGTCCGTCTCCTGCGTTGTAAAAATGGTTGCATAGCTCGCTATGCGCCCATTTTTACGCCTTGAATACGAACAAAAATCCTGCGTCATTTGGGTATATTTATTCTTGGCAATCACCTAAGCAGAGTTTCCATGACGAACAGCGTGCGCCGCCTTATGCCGCTGCGGCCAAAAGAAATGCTAAGCCGGTGATAATAGACAAGGCTGGGAACGCCCAGGTCAAAAACAGAAACGCTTGTTCCTGAACATAGGCCCCAAACCAGCGCTTAAGAAAATTATAGCGGTAGAACACAATAATAATTATTAGGCCGAAGGTAAGAGCAACATAATTTAAACCAACCAACCGAGTAACCGTATTATCGGTTGCAGCAATGATTGGATAGCCTGAATTAACCGTGAAACTCAGCGCAATCACCGCAAACAAGCCGCCAATAATAAAATTAGCCAGCTCAAAAGCCTCCACCACAAAATTACCGTCCTCAATTTTGTTCATCCAAGTCGCGAGAAATGGAATTAACAACGAAGCGAACAGCGGCGTAAAAATTGTTGCGATAGTGCCGCTTGCTTGACGTTTTATATCAAGCGCCACGATCACGCGAGCATAGCGGTCGCCATTCCAGCCATGCACAATCGCTCGGCGCAAATTTACCAAGCCCAATGTCCAACCGCTGATACTGGCATTCTTAGCCACACGGCTAAATTCCATGTCTTGCAAAAGAAAATCAAGAGCAACCGTTTCCAGTGTATCTTCGCGCACTGCAATCTCAACTTCTAAAGGCTGATGGTCAAATGGAAAATGAGTAACATCAACCGGCGTTTTATAGACTGCGGTAGTGCGCGTCATCGTTTCGACCTTTCCATCAGGATATAAGCGTAATCTCCGCTCAAACGATGAGGGTTCGCCGTCACGATTTACAAATTGAATTTTCGGGGTCCATATCTTCTCAATCTCGGTTTCAGCGGCGGTAGCGCGGAATTCTTTATAACCGTTTAAGCTTTCAGACGCCGGATAACGCAGACGCGGGTCTTCCCAAGTTAAACGCAGATCCGTCGTCGCCTCAAAGGTGCCGTTGTTGTCATCAAAAGATTCGATATGCGTGTAATAAAGCGCCGTCCTAACAACAATGGGCAAACCTTTGCCGGTAGGCACAGCGACAGCTGCCGCTTCCTCTGCATAAGCGAATTTTGGCGTAACAAGAAAAATAGCCATCACAAAAACAGCCACTACGGCCCTATAAATCCTCGCAGCATTCGCTCTCATAACTCGCTCCCTACAGACTTGGACCTTTGTATTTGCGCGCGTAATTGTTCATAATTATCGGCCAGTTGCTGCATCTCTTCACAAAGCGAATCGGTATCTTCTATGGTTTGACTACAGTCGCCTTTTGCCAACGCTGCAAGACGTTCGCTAAGCATCAAGAGAGGTTGCAGCAATAAACCGCGAACCACGATCAGGATTGCACCAATCAGTACAATAATGACGACGATTGCCAGTAAACTTTGCCAGACCAAAGCCTGTCCGGCGGCAGAGCGTGTTGCACCAAAATTGCCGGAAATGGCAACCACGCCAATCTGCTTGTGGGCATAATTGTACAAAGGTTGCAGCAATACACCATAAGGCACCCCCACTGCATCGCGTACATAATGCGTATCCTCGGAGATATTAATATCGGCATCGCTGACCAGTGCCCGCAAAAGCTCAGAGTGCGTTGTATAGAACTTAATATACTTACCCACACGATTTTGTTCGTTAAGAATATCGCCCTTCAGTGAAGTTGCTACCTCATGCAGGATCTTTTCCTCAATAAAGACTGCCAATTCAAAACCGTAGGCCGCTTTGAGCGCATCGAGCAATGGGCCGAATTCAAGCGCCATCTCAAAGCTGCCGGTATGCACCCCGGCCGCATCGGTCATTGGGAGAGTACCGAAAATTCCGACACCTGAAGTCGTTACTTCAATACCCTTGCGTATTGCAATATTACGGTTTACATCGACAACCATCTGACGATAACCGGAAAGATCCTCGCCAAACTTTTTGGGGTTATGAACGCGTAGAAAAGACACGGCGGGAAGCTCATGAAATTGCGCCTGAGTAAAACCGTATTTGTCATGTTGAATACGAAAAATATCTTGTGTAATAGCAAGAAGACGCTCTCTATCCTTGGCGGCAAAAGCGGCTTTGACATCAGGCATTGCGGCCACCATCTCAGCGCTACTAAGAGCATTATTTTCTGCACCGACCAGCTTAGATTTCATAATCTCAGACATCATCGCAAATTGCCCTTCTTCGGAAGAAGCAGTCATTTGGGATGAAATCCTATTACTGACAACCGAAATTATCGTAATAGCGATCACTACTGTAATAATTAGCACCGCTGGTGCATTATGCCTAAATTTCATACAAGAGCCTCTTTTAAAAAATAATTTGGATAGTTTTTGAATAAATAAGAACACTCAAATTCAGAGTAACAATGCACACTCAACCTACCCTGAAAAAAAGATTTCCGTAAGGCTATTAGGATAACAGCTCAAACAGCTTTTTTAAAAAACGGCTACCCACTTAAGCCAGAACAGATAACATCCCTTCAAGGGATGTTATCTGTAAAATCGTCCCGCTTTAAATTGGAAGCCAAAAAAAACAGAGCGATCTACCCTTACACTCGATGTTCAAGTTTTTTTAGCTTGACCGAGACAATCCTATATAAATAAAAGTGTTTTTATTAATTGGCTCAAGTGCTATGCGATAGTCCTTACGGCTGTAATAATCGGCGTTCTATTTTTGGTTGATTTCGTGTGTTTTATTTATTGTGAGTTACCTTGACTATTGTTGCGATTGGCATTGTTTGCTATAAAGAAACAGACTATTCCCTTGCATCGCTGTTTACTTTGATACATAACGAATTAAACTAAAGCTGTCCCTGCCTTCAGTCTTTATTACATAAATTCCGTACCTATCGGCGAAGCAATGTCGATGCGAATTCCATACTAATAATCATAGGTTATTGATGATGCGAAAAAAACCTCTTGTCGGCGTTACAGTTAATCGGGCTCTCAGTTTAATGGCGGTCGGCTTTTGCATGATCGGCAGCGATACTCTTTGGGCCGCTGAAAAGAAAAAATACAGCAAACCGCCTGTCGCGCCGTTTTCCAGCCAGATGCAGGATGCTTTGCTGGGATCGGACAAATATGAAAAACCGGTCTGGAACCTGCACGATATACTGAAACTGCCGAAATGGCTGTCGATGTCGTTGGAGCAGCGCACCCGTTACGAGACCCTGGACGGCGCTTATAAAGCCAACGGCAAAGGCGGCGACCAGCAAATTCCCTTGCAAACCGACCTTTGGTTACAAGCTAACCTAGGCGCATTCCGGCTCGGCGCGGAATTTCTGGATGCGCGCGCATTGGCGGCGGATAGCGGTTCCGGGCTGAACAACACCCATGCCGACCAAGCCGATTTTATCCAGGGTTATGCCGCCTGGGCCGACCAGAATGTCTTATACAGCGGCATCGGCGCCGAACTGACTGCCGGACGGCAAACCCTGAATCTCGGTAGCCGCCGATTGATTGCCAGAAACGCAATGCGCAACACCATCAACAGCTTTACCGGGATAAAACTACGCCTGCTGGATTACGATAACTGGCAATTCAACGGCTTTGTCACCCTACCGGTCATCCGCTACCCGACTGCCGCCGCCGACCTAGTCAACGAAACACACCAATGGGACGAAGAGGACAGCCACACCTTGTTTTCCGGCGGCTTTTTGGAACTATACAACCTGGGCTGGAACATTAACAGCGAGGTTTATTTGTATCATCTCACCGAAGGCGACAGCGCCTCCAACCCGACCCGCAATCGTCGTTATTTTACGCCCGGCATACGTTTTTACCTCAAACCCGCCACGGCGGAATTCGACTTTGAACTGGAAACCATCGGCCAGTTCGGCACAGTACGGGCAACCACCGCCGCCAAAGACGGTAAAGACTTACAGCATCAAGCCTGGCAGCAACACGCCGATGTCGGCTACACCTTCGATATGCCCTGGTCGCCGCGTCTGGGACTACAATACGACTACGCCAGCGGCGACGAAGATCCCAATGACGGCAAAGATCAACGCTTCGACACCCTGTACGGCGCTCGCCGTTTCGAATACGGCCCGACCGGTATTTACGGTGCATTCGCGCGCAGCAATATCAACAGCCCCGGCTACCGGATCGGAATTAATCCGCGTTCCGACCTACAAGCTTTTTTAAGCCATCGGGTATTCTGGCTGGCATCGTCAAAAGACAGCTGGACCTCTGCGAACTTACAGGATAAAACCGGGCATAGCGGCGATTTCGTCGGTCATCAGTTGGAATTATCGACACGCTGGGATGTCAACAGCAGCCTGAACCTTGAAACAGGTTGGGCGCATTTATTTAAGGGCGAATTTGCCAAAAATGCGCCCTCGGCGCCTAATTCGCAGGACGTCGATTATTTTTATGTGCAAAGCATGCTTAGATTTTAAAGCGAGACGCTTTTACAGATAACATCCCTTGAGGGGATGTTATCTGTCCCAGCTTAAGTTGGCAGCCGCGATTGCCAAGCATTCTTTACCTAACCTTTGGAGATAACTCATGTTAAAAATCACTTTTATCCGCCCTATCCTGGTCTTAGCGTTCCTAGTATTTAGCCAAGTCGGCTGGGCCGCAACAGTTCTGGTTGCCGTCGCATCCAATTTCACCAAACCGATGACGGAAATCGCCGCTGAATTTGAAAAAGCGACCGGACATAGCGCTAAATTAGCGTTCGGCTCATCCGGCAAATTCGTCTCACAAATGGAAAACGGCGCACCGTTTGAAGTGTTCCTGTCCGCAGATGACGAAAAACCGCTCAAGCTGGAACAAGCCGGTCTTTCAGTGACCGGAACTCGCTTTACCTATGCGTTAGGTAAACTGGTGCTGTGGTCGGCTGCCTCCGGCTATGTCGACGATCAGGGGAAAATTCTGACGACCGGCACTTTCAAACATATCGCCTTGGCCGATCCCAAACTCGCCCCCTACGGAGCGGCCGCAGTCGACGTATTAAAAGGCCTGAATCTACAAGACCGGCTAACTCCATTATTTGTATTGGGAGAAAACATCGCGCAAACCTACCAATTCATCAGCACCGGCAACGCTGAACTAGGCTTCGTGGCGTTATCGCAAGTTATAGAAAACGGCAAAATCGCCACCGGTTCAGGCTGGATTATCCCAGCCGACCGCCATGCGCCAATCCGGCAAGACGCAGTGCTATTATCTACGGGAGCCGAAAATCCGGCTGCATCGGCGTTGTTGGACTATCTAAAATCAGCCCCGGCATTGGCTATTATCGAAAAATACGGCTATGGTTTGCCTAAATAATAAATGAGGCTTTATCTATGCTAACGCCTGCCGATCTCGGCGCATTGTTCTTAACATTCAAAGTCGCCAGTATAGCGACCTTGTTGATGCTGCTGCTCGGCACACCGCTGGCCTGGTGGCTGGCCCGGACGCATTCCTCATGGAAAGGCATCATCAACGCCGTCGTAGCGTTACCGCTGGTGTTGCCACCAACGGTGTTGGGCTTTTATCTACTGGTAATGATGGGCCCGGCCGGAGCAATCGGCAAATTCACCAGCTGGCTGGGTTTGGGCACCTTGCCGTTCACCTTTCCCGGATTAGTAATCGCCTCGGTGCTGTATTCCCTGCCCTTTGTCGTGCAACCTTTGCAAGCCTCATTCAGCGCCATCGGCGAGCAGCCTTTAGAGGCCGCAGCAACCTTGCGCGCCGGGCCGTTGGATACGTTTTTCAGCGTGGTCGCGCCGCTGGCGAAACCCGGTTTCATGACCGCCGCTATTTTAGGTTTTGCCCATACCGTTGGTGAATTCGGCGTGGTACTGATGGTAGGCGGCAATATTCCCGACAAGACCCGCGTCGTGTCGGTGCAAATCTACAACCATGTCGAAGCGCTGGAATACACCGAAGCACACTGGCTGGCTGGCGGTTTGCTGTTGTTCTCGTTTAGCGTGTTGCTGGTGTTGTATACCGCTTTGAAAACCCATCCTGTTGCGCATCCGCTTAAATGATTTCTGTATTCACACAAGTTATATCACACCGTCATTCCGGCAGGGATGACGAGCTGCGTAAAGCCTATGCTGATATGATTAAATGGACACTATGACCTCAATCCAAGCCCGCTTCCAACTCGATTACGGCGACTTTAAACTGGACGTCGACTTACAGCTGCCCGGCGCCGGAATTACCGTATTGTTCGGCCATTCCGGCTCCGGTAAAACCACCCTGTTGCGCTGTATCGCCGGACTGCAACATGCACCGCTGGGTAAGCTGGAAATCAATGGCAACATTTGGCAGGACAGCGAGAATGGCCTGTTCCTCCCCACCCATAAACGGCCTCTTGGCTATGTATTCCAGGAAGCCAACCTGTTTCCGCATTTAACGGTGCGAGATAACCTGCACTACGGCTTGAAGCGGATTAAACAAAATCCGGGCGCAGTCAAACTGGAGCAAACCGTTGAATTACTGGGCATCGGCCAATTAATGGAACGCCTGCCGGAACGCTTGTCCGGCGGCGAACGGCAACGTGTCGCCATCGCCCGCGCCCTGGCGCTGAACCCTGAAATCCTGCTGATGGACGAACCGCTGGCGTCGCTGGATTCCAAGCGCAAGCAGGAAATCCTGCCGTTTTTAAGCCGCCTGCACCAACAACTGGATATTCCGGTGCTTTATGTGACCCACTCCCAGCAGGAAGTGGCGCAACTGGCCGACACACTAGTGATTATGGAAAACGGTCGGGCATTGGCTTCCGGGCCATTGTCGGAAACCCAAAGCCGCCTCGACGTGCCGCTGGCGCAAGACCGGGAAGCCGCCACGGTTTGGTCTGCAACCGTCGCTGAGCATGAAATCGAGTACCACCTGACCCGCGTCGCTTTTGCCGGGGGCTCGCTCAGCTTACCGATGGTCGATGCCCCGGTCGATACGCCATTGCGGGTGCAGATTTACGCCCGCGATGTCAGCATCGCGCTTGAAGCTCCGACCGCCACCAGCATTTTGAATGTGCTGCCTGCTACCATCAGCGGCATCGCCGACGGTCGCGACGGCCAGAGCGTAATTCGACTTCAGGTCGGCGATCAGGCGTTGCTGGCGCACATCACCCGCAAATCGGCGCTGTTGCTGGGTTTGCAGATCGGCATGACGGTTTACGTACAAATCAAGGGCACATCGATATTAAATTAACGGCTTCCCGTTTAAGCCGGGACAGTTTTAAGGTGGTAACTGGGAACGCCAAGCCCCCGCTTGGCGAGTGTCTGCAATTATCAACATTGCCGAGCTGGGGCTCGGCGTTCCCGGTTATTTGTAAATTCGTCGCTTTAGTTGGTAGCCAGCTTAATTAAGGAAGCGGTTGGATACTCTCGAACACAGCAGTCACGTACTTGCCTTGGTTGACCGTAACGGTGCAGCTCGTTTGTATACCGCTACAATCGCCTTCCCAGCCCACAAAAAGCGAATTGGCATCGGGCGCGGCGCTGAGCGTAACTTTCTTACCGGACGAAAAGCCGTTAATGCAGGTCGTCCCGCAGGTAATACCTTTAGGATTGCTGCTCACCGTGCCTGTACCTGTGCCATTTTTTATGACTGTTATGGCAGGCCAATAAGCAATGGACTGGCTGGCGCGAACCAAGCGAACCGGCAAACTGTTGCCGCGGACGCTGCCGCTGACGCCGCCATCGTAGAAACTGACATACCAAGCGTAATGGGTATTGCCAACGATAGGCGAAGACGACCAAAACGAATTGTCAGGCGCGTTAGGAAATACCGTGGTGTTAATCGCAGGGGAATACGCATCGTATTTTACGATACTGGCTAATTCATTGGCATTGGGTACGCGCCAATCGCTGTGACCGGCAAAGCTATCGGTTAAGGCAATAGCTTGCTCGTAGGTGTAGCTATCGGCTGTGCCTGAGCAGGTTAACCCTGTCCATATTTGCCCAACAGAACAACGTTGCCAGACTAATCCGGTGCGTTTATGAGTGACGGTACCATCTTTGTTATCGGCAAAGTCCTTGTTAGGGGTAGAAAGACTAATAGCCAAGGACTGACTGGCGCGAACCAACCGAACCGGCAAACTGTTGTAGCGGTTGAGGCGGCTGTAGACGACGCCATTGTGGAAATCAACACTCCAAGCGCCACTGGCATGGCCAACATTAGGCGAAGACGACCAAAAAAAATCATTATTAGGCGTACTAGGAAATACTGTGGTGTTAATCGCGGGATTAATAGCTTCCCGTTTTACAATCGTCTGTAATTCAGCAATATTCGGCAAGCGCCAACCGGCAAAGCTATGCTTTAAAGCACCAGCTTGCTGACGAGTGTAAGTGCTTGCCGTCCCTGAACAGCTTGACCCCGTCCACGTTTGCCCTATCGCACAGCGCATCCAGGTTAACCCGGTCGTCTTATGCGTCACCGTGCCGTCTTGGTTATCGATAAAATCGCTGGTCGGCGTGGTCGGCGCGGCAAAGACCGGTTGAACACTGCCTAACAGCAGCAGCAGTAGCAGCGTGATGCACGGCAACACACAGCGCCGCCCACTTCGCTCAAAGCCGCTTAAAGAAAATTGAAATTTAAAAAACTCACACCTGTTATTCATCAAACACCCGCCCAGTCTCAGTAATGGAATTAAGCCCTGAGCATAAAACGGAACAGCCTGGCAAGCAACAGCTAAGTTAAGCGGACGATAAAAACCACATCGGGATTTCCCCTCAGCGGTAGCGGCATAACTATCTACATAACTTTTTTATATTATAAATACAATGAGTTGCAAGCTGACCCAGCTCCCTCTCCTGCTGGAGAGGGTTGGGGTGAGGAGAATAAAAACAAGCATTTATATCCCCCTCATCAACCTTCTCCCTCAAGGGAGAAGGAGCCGGTACTTGTGTAGATACTTATGGCGGTAGCGGTATCCGCTCGTTCCCAAACTCCAGCTCTCCTCGTTATACACAAGTATCCGCATTCAGCGTTAATTCGCTACAGTCCTCAATTTCCAGGCCGCCCTGATAACCAGCGCGACGGCCATGAGAAAGCCGACCGTCGTCAAGGTGAAGCTCAATCCCGCCTGAAGCGGAAAATGCGCTTCAACAGGAATCGCCGCTACAACTGAAGGCTTCGGCGTTAAGCCTCTGAGCAGAAATGCCAACGGATTGAAAAAAGCGCCGAAACAACAGGCGGCAACGACCCAGATGGGCGGATCGATTGAATACTGCCGAAACAGCAGGAAAAAGATGAACAAAAATTGAGCCATCATCAGGTAATCGATATGAGCCCTGATAATGTCGGCGCGCTCGACCAGTAATCCGGCCAAGACACCGTCGGGAAAAAACAGCGTAATGCCGAGCACCCAGGCGATGGCAAGCGCTATCGCCAGACACAGTCCGGCAAACGCCACAAGAAATAGGTTGGTCATAGTCGTTTTTTGCTTTGTCATGGTTATCCTCATCGTTATACGGGAGCTTTCGCCCCATTTTGTTGGATCACTGCTATTAAGTCCCTTCTCCCTCCGGGAAAAGGCTAGGATGAGGGAATTAAATAAAGCATTTTCCTTATTTTTATTCTCCTCGGCAATTGCTCCTGCATCGCCTAAAGCGCCTACTGTTGGTGCTCTACCTCCTGCATCCGTGCAGTCGTCCAGCAGGAGAGGGGGATTTTTCCGGCAGTGACCTTGTTAGACGCCAATATCGGCGAATTGCTCAAGCCGCCGTCCGCTAAGGAGTTGTCAATAGTCGGCGATTTGACTAGACTGCATTGCAAACGGGGGATCAAAACAATGTATCGGAGTATAAACAATGGCAGATAGTTCTCGCTTGTATGAACGTGCTGCAACGGACGCCGTCAAATTCGACGCGCTCTGGGACCTCAGCAAGGGACGCACGTTTTTTACCGGTCCGCTGTACTACAACGCGAGCCACCAGCACGGCGCACCGGTTTTTCTTGCCGGCATTTACGGCAATTTTCGCCTGCGGCTGCATGGCGGCGATTGGCAATCCTGCCGCACCGCGATTATTCCCGCCGGTGTGTTACATGAGCTGGATGTCGGCGGCGATCCGCTGACGGTGTTTTATATCGAACCGAACATCGCCGGAGCTGATGCCTTGAAGCCGCTGATCCGCAATACGCGCCAGATAGACGGCGCTCTGATCGGCACGGACGGAGAGATTGCGTTCATGCGCGACCTTTACGAAGACCGTTACAATCCCCACTGGTCTGGGGAACCCTTGGACGACCTGATGATATTTGCCAAACGGCGGGCAAGAACCGAACTGGTCGATCCTCGCATATCCCAAGTGGTGGAATTTTTATTAGAGCACGGCGACGATCTCACCTCGGTGGCAACGCTGTCCGAAGCGGTCGGGCTGTCCGCCTCGCGATTCCAACACTTGTTCACGCAACAGGTCGGCGTTCCGTTCCGCCGTTATCGAGGTTGGAGCCGGATACACAAAGCGATACTCGAAATCATAAAAGGCAACAACTTCACTACCGCGGCACATGCTACAGGGTTTTCCGACTCGGCCCATTTCAGTCATGAATTCCGCAAAATCTTCGGCGCACCGCCCACGGTAGGCCTGCAAAAACTGGCGCGGTTGCAGCGTTGAACTGCAACAAAACGGAGATCCTATGACTACAAAACCTGAACTTAGCATTTCTTCGCTGGAAACCGGCGAGTTGGGACTGCTGCACTTGCGGCGCTATTGGTCCAAACGGCTGCTCGAAGTCGAGGGTCGGCTTGACCAGGAAAGCGTTCGGAACGAATATGGGCTGGATTTCACGCTGATGCAGGGCTTGGGCCTGGGCATTGTAGAACCGGCGGAATACCTGTTTCATCAGCGTCCGAGCTATGCCGAATTCGAACAATGGATAGTACAAAAACTTGATGGCAGGCCTGAGCGCGCTTTGGCGGAGCGCCTTAATAAAATGGTTAGGTGCTATATGGAACAACCACCGCGTAGCTATCCCATTGAGGAAAAAGACATTCAGGAACCGGTCTTATCGGCAGAGGACTTGGCATTTTGGCAAGAAAACGGCTACGTGGTGCTGCGTAATGCGGTACCCGCAGAGGATTGTCGGAACGCTGAATTGGCGATTTGGGATTTTCTCGGCATGGACCCGCAAATCCCCGAGAGTTGGTACGACGGAACGCATATATTTTGGGTGCCGCTGTTCCAACATCCAATCTTGAATAAAAACCGCGCCGCACCACGTATCCGCAAAGCGTTCGAGCAACTCTGGGGAACCGACGACTTGTGGGCTACGGTAGATCGCTCCAGCCTGAACCGGCCTGAACGCGGCGGCATCAATATATCCGGCCCCAGCCGCCTGCACTGGGATGTCAGTATTGCCTTGCCGATTCCCTTCGGCGTCCATGGCCTGTTGTATCTGAGCGATACCAGCGCCGAACAGGGCGCCTTCCGTTGCGTGCCGGGATTCCATCACCGCATAGATCAATGGCTGGAGAGGCTAGCACCGGAGCAAAACCCGCGTGAACAGGATTTGGAAAGCCTAGGTCCGGTGCCGATCACCGGCTCCGCCGGGGATTTCGTGCTTTGGCACCACGCCTTGCCGCACGGCAGCGGGCGCAACTTGGCGCATTACCCTCGAGTGGTGCAATATATTACGCTGTTTCCCCACGACCACGGCATCCATCCCGTCTGGAAATAACGCTACTAACATGAGCACGATACATTCCCAACAAATCAAGTCCGTGCAAGCTTGAATAATCTATAAAAGTTTTCTGTCGACGACTCTGCAATTTTGTTGATTGTCGTGCCACGCAATTCTGCCAGTTGTTCTGCAACGTAACGCACGTAGATTGGATAGTTAGGCCTGCCGCGAAAGGGTACGGGCGCCAAATAGGGTGAATCTGTTTCAATAAGGAAGCGGTCGCCTGGCACTTTTTTGGCGACCTCTTTAATTTCCTTGGCACTGTTAAAGGTGACGATGCCGGAAAAAGAAATATAAAAATTCAAATCCAAGGCTTTCTTGGCAAACTCCCAGTCTTCGGTAAAACAGTGAATAATACCCCCGACTTCATCGGCGCCCTCTTCCTGCAACAATCGTAAGGTATCGTGTTTGGCTTCCCGTGTGTGGATAATCAGCGGTTTTTTTAACACTTTTGCGGCGTTAATATGATTCCTGAAACGCCGGTGTTGCCAGTCTAAATCGCCTTCGCTACGAAAATAATCCAGGCCGGTCTCACCTATGGCTATGACTTTATCAGCCTGGCCTAAAGCGATCAGTTCTTCAACGCTCGGGTCTTGACCGTCCCGGCTATTGGGATGCACACCGACGCTCAGGGAGATTTGCGGATAAGGGGCGACCAAATCCAGCATTGCCGGATAGGCTTCCAGATCGATCGCAATACACAGCAGGTGTTCAATTTGGCTGTTTGCCGCTTCTTTCATGAAACAGGCAAAATCGTTTTGATAGGGGGCCAGATCGATGCGATCCAGATGACAGTGGGAGTCTATTAACATGGAGGAGCAAGGTTCAAGGTTCAAGGTTCAAGGTTCAAGGTTCAAGGTTCAAAGGTGCACCTCACATAGTATTCGTCGGACGCTCATGTTCTAAAGCGCCGGCCAAATAATTTTCTATTTTGTTGCGTGAGGCGCCGCCGTCCTGGTCGCTAAATTGTACGCCAACGCCGCAGGCTCTATAGCCTTCCGATCCGGGCGGCGTTATCCAGATTATTTTACCGGCTATCGGTAGCCGTTCGGTTTCATCCATTAAATTGAGCAGCATAAATACTTCCTGCCCCATTTCATATTCTCGACTGGTAGGAATAAACAAGCCGCCGTTGATGACAAAAGGCATGTAAGCTAAGTACAAAGCGCTTTTATCTTTAATTGAAAGGGACAATATGCCTTGTCCGGGCCCTGCATCTGCCATAGTCATTTACTCCGGTTGAGTTCGTGCCATTGTATTAAAATTTCTTCAAACAATAACTGCTTGTTTATTTGGGTGTCCAGTCGTTGCCGACCTGCCAATAATAAATCATACAATTTATAAAGCCCCTTTAATTCTAGCTGCCCGGACAGTTCTTGCAACTGTCCATGAAGATCAGGGTTATATAAGTTTTCAACCTGGCTGTGATAAACACACTTAGTCAAATCGATAACCCAGGAGGTAAGCCAAAATATTAGCGGCATAGCCGGTAGCTTGTGCCAATCTTCGGCAATAATAACCGGGGATTTACGTTGTTTTGCTATTGCCATCCATGCAGCGAAACATTCATTACGTAATGTTAATATTCCATCATTAGCATAATCAAGCGCCAACAAAGGCGCGCCCTGCGCTAATGAGATGTTGCAAAGTAAATCCCCCCTTTGTAAAAGGGGGGCAGGGGGGGATTTGCTCTGCAATGTCTTGGCCAGCCAATCAACTACGGTTTCCTTATCCGGTGTGGCTACCGCCAATTTCTGGCAACGACTAATGATAGTCGCCGGTAATTTGGCCGGTTTTTCGGTGATTAAGATGATAAGGGTGCGCTCGGTCGGCTCTTCCAGGCATTTTAAAAACGCATTAGCCGCCGCATTATTCATTTTGTCGGCCGGATTGACGATAACAACGCGATACATCTCAAACTGGGGCTTTAAGGTTAACCGGGTAATCAGGTTGCGTATTTGCCCGATAGTAATGCCTTTTCCCGGCTCTTCTGGCTGCACATGAATGAAGTCGGGATGCGTTTTTGCATTAACCAGTAAGCAGCTGCTGCAATGGCCGCAAGCCGTACCGTCGGCCTGCGGCGCTGCACAAAGCAAAGCAATTGCGAACTGATTGGCCAGCTGCTGTTTACCCAGGCCTTTATTGCCGGTAATGAGCAGCGCCTGGGGAATGCGTTGTTGCGCAATATAACTGCCGAGATGTTCCCACAGATGCTGTTGCCAGGGCAATAACCGGTTCGGCAAGGTCATTTTACGTTGCCGAGCCTTGGCGAAGCCGAGCAATTTAGGGAACTCAAACCCAGCAAGATACGGATAACATCGGTAATGGCGCGCTGCACATCGGCTAACGGTTGGTTGGCTTTGATAAGTTTGATCCGCTCGGGATACAGTTCGGCCTGTAATAAATAAGCTCGCCTGACATTTTCAAAAAAACTGACTCTTTCCGACTCAAAACGATCAAAAGCCCCGCGCTCCCTGGCTCGGGCTATGCCTATTTCGACCGGCGCATCCAACAACAAGGTTAAATCAGGCCTTAATGCGCCTTGCACCAAATTTTCCAACCATTCTATGGTGCTGATTTTCATGTTGCGACCGCCGCCCTGATAGGCATAAGTAGCATCGGTAAACCGATCGCAAAGCACCCATTTTCCTTTCGCCAAAGCCGGTTCGATAACGTGTTTGATATGCTGGGCCCTGGCCGCAAACATCATCAATAACTCAGCTTGATCTGAAATGGCCTCGCTTTTGTTATCCAGTAATAATTGGCGTATTTTTTCGGCAAGCACGGTGCCGCCGGGTTCGCGCGTGACAACAACGGAAATATTATGTTGTTCCAAGTAGTCTTTTATAAAAGCCAGGTTGGTGGTCTTGCCTACCCCTTCCCCCCCTTCCAAGGTAATAAACTTCCCTCTGATCATTTCTTGTTCCTTTGAAATTTGTCAACGGCCAAATTATGCTCTTTCAAGGTCGCTGAAAATACATGCGTACCGTCACCACGGGCGACAAAGTAAAGACTGTCGCCCTGGTCGGGATGCAAGACCGCATACAACGCATCTCGTCCCGGCATCGCAATCGGCGTTGGCGGTAAGCCGTTAATGACATAGGTATTGTACGGCGTGGCGGTGGTTAAATCTTGGTATTTAATATCGCCCTGATAGCGGTCACCCATGCCGTAAATGACGGTAGGATCGGTTTGCAGCAACATGTTTTTTTCCAGTCTGCGAATAAACACGCCGGCTATCTGAGGTCTTTCGGCGGCGGCTCCAGTTTCTTTTTCTACAATCGAAGCAAGAATCAGGGCTTCATAAGGCGATTTATACGGCAGGCCTTCGGCTTTATTAAGCCATTCTTGTTGCAGCACCTGCTGCATTTTGTCGTAGGCTCTTTGTAATAAAGACAGATCGGAGGTATGTTTTTCAAAAAAATAGGTGTCGGGAAAAAACAAACCTTCAGGCCATGCAAAAGCGCTCGGCCCTGACTTGAATTTGGCCATGATGTTTGAAAAATCAACGCCGTTTAAGGTGTGCTCAAGATTGGGATTAAGCTCAATTTCATGCAACACATCTTTAAAGCTCCAGCCTTCCGGAAAAGTAATGACATGCTGCTTGGTTTTTCCCTGCACAAATAGCGATAATATCTGAGGGGCAGTTAGACCGGACGTTAACTCGTACTCCCCCGTTTTAAGTTTTTTTAGGGCATTTTCTTGAAAAGCGATGACCTTAAACCAGAATGGCTTAACAGCCAGTCCTTGACCTATTAACTTATCAATAATGCGATCCAGCGAGTCGCCTTTTTCAATTTCTATATAAACCGTTTTATCGACCAGTGCAGGCTGGTGTAATGCACTTTGATAGTCCATCAACAGCCAGCCGCCTGCAAAGCATAAGACCAACAAAGTAAAACCGATAACTTTATTGTTCAATGTTATATAGCGCACAGTCACAATTCGCGCTTTTTTGAACCCCCTCGGCAACTGCTCCATGCGTTGCTCTACCTCCTGCATCCTTGCAGTCGTCATCATCTCCCGAAGGGAAAGGGACGCAAAAGCCGCAAGCCGCGCCCGCATCGAGTATAGCCACTTTCTGTATGGCTCTATTTTTTGCATCCTGCCTCCCTGCAGTTATCGCCAGTAAATTTGTCCAGTCGGCATTGAATGCTATGTGTTATCGGGCCGACTGAAAAACGCACGGTTTCGATTTGCCTTATGGGCCAGATGCCGATAATCGAGTTACAGACGAATACCTCATCAGCCGATAACAGCTCATCTTTAGTAAATGTATGTTCAATAACAGGAAGACCGTGGTTAGCTGAGAGGACCATTATTATGCTGCGGATAATACCGGCAACGCCTGATTGGGTCAGTGCGGAGGTATAAAGACGGTCATTTTTAATGTAAAACAGGTTAGTCATTGTTCCTTCAATAACATGATCATTGCCGTCCAGCATAAGCCCTTCCTGAATAGCTTGGTCGTTCCATTCGGATCTTGCCATGACCTGTTCAAGCCGGTTTAAGTGCTTAATGCCCGCTAAGCTTGGATTCAAGCCTAAACGGGTTGTGCAGAAACGGGCGACTATGCCCTGCTCTCGGTAGTTTTCGGGATAGTCTGGATAAGGATGGAGACTTAAGACGCGAGTCGGTTGAATAACATCGGGTTGGCGATAACCTCGCCCACCCGAGCCTCGAGTGACGATGATTTTGAGTACGGCACGAGCTGAATGCCACTGGCGGCAAAGCTCCTTAGCCTCAAGGCTAAGTAATTGTACACCAGGAAAAGGAATGTAAAGCCGCCGACAGCCCAAATCTAGGCGTTCTAAATGGCTTTCAAGGAAAACGGCTTGCCCGTCTCTGACCTCAATGGTTTCGAATAAGCCGTCGCCGTATTGAAAACCGCGATCGGATATTTCGATATGCTCCTTGCTTTCACCATTGATGAGAATCATGTTTTTAGTTCACAGTTTTAATTATCAGTTTTCAGCTTTTCAACTGAAAACTGATTACTGACAACTAATTACTCATAGCGCTTGAAAACCAACGAACCATTCGTGCCGCCAAAACCAAACGAGTTTGACATGGCTATATCGATTTTCATATTTCTTGCCGTATTCGGCACATAATCCAAATCACATTCGGGATCTTGATTTTCCAGATTGATAGTCGGCGGCGCAACTTGGTTTTTGATACTTAAGGCGCTCAGTACCGCTTCAATACCGCCCGCAGCACCTAATAAATGACCGATCATCGACTTTGTTGAACTGACCGCAACTTTATAAGCATGGTCGCCTAATGCGGCTTTCATCGCTTGGGTTTCCCCCAGGTCGCCGGCTGGCGTTGATGTGCCATGCGCATTGATATAATCGACCGCGTCGGCATTTAAACCGGCGTCACGTAGCGCATTTTTCATGCAACGCGCAGCGCCTTCGCCACCGGGAGAGGGTGTAGTCATGTGATAAGCATCGCCGCTCATGCCGTAACCTACCAACTCAGCATAAATCTTTGCGCCGCGCGCCTTGGCATGTTCCAATTCTTCAAGAACCACAACACCTGCGCCATCGCTTAATACAAAACCATCGCGATCTTTATCCCAAGGGCGACTGGCGGCTTGCGGGTCATCGTTACGGCGAGACAAGGCTTTTGCCGAAGCGAAACCGCCCATCGCCGTCGGTGAAGTTGTACAGCGTTCTGCGCCACCCGCAATCATTACATCGGCATCGCCATATTTAATTAAACGCGCTGCATCGCCAATGTTATGCGTGCCGGTGGAACAGGCGGTAACAATCGCAAAATTCGGGCCTTTAAATCCGTATTTGATCGAAAGGTTGCCTGAAATCATGTTGATAATGTTGCCGGGAACAAAAAACGGCGAGATACGGCGCGGACCGCTTTTATCATAGACAGCATAACATTCTTCAATACCGGTAATACCGCCTATACCCGATCCGATAGCAACGCCGATACGCTCGGCATTAGCCTCGGTTACTTCGATACCTGAATCTTCAATAGCCTGACAGCCCGCTGCAATACCGTAATGAATGAAACCATCCATGCGTTTGGCGTCTTTTTCGGGAATATATTGGCTAATATCAAAATTTCTTATAACACCGCCAAAGGTGGTGGCAAATGAAGAAATGTCGAAGGAATCAATTGGGCCTATGCCGCTTTTACCATTAATAATACCATCCCAAGTTTCCGAGACTGTGTTAGCTAAAGGCGTGATTGCGCCTAATCCAGTTATTACAACTCGACGTTTGCTCAATGTAATTTACCGTAAGAATGAAAGGCGGGGATTTAAGGGTTAGTTATGCAGGTCGGATAGTGCGATAAACAACCGAAACACTAAATATTATGGGTTACGCTACGCTTTGCAATGGCTCTTACATCGCCTAAAGCGCCTATTTTTTTGGCGCTCTACCTCCCCCATCCTTAGAGTCGTATTTTCTGCATCCTTGCAGTCCGTAACCCAACCTACAAGTTAATCAACTAAAAATCAGTTTTAAGCGTTTTTTACTACGTAATCGATAGCTTGCTGAACAGTCGTGATTTTTTCAGCTTCATCGTCTGGAATTTCGCATTCGAATTCTTCTTCAAGAGCCATAACGAGTTCAACTGTATCAAGAGAATCAGCACCTAGATCATCTACGAATGAAGCATCGGTAGCGATATCTTCTTTAACACCCAATTGTTCTGCAACAATCTTTTTTACTCGTTCTTCAATGTTACTCATAATTATTATCCTCAAACAATGTAAGTTCTCCAGCGTCTAATCTGAAACCCACACTAGTATTGTTATTAATTTTATTTGAAATCCCGTCTCCGGAAATTCCAGACGGCGGGGGAATTATACTTTATATTGCAACAATGTCACAATATTAAGGCACGAACATACTTATAACAGCCTATAGGCAACACCTCTTACGACATGAACATGCCGCCATTGACATGA
Source organism: Methylobacter sp. (assembly GCA_004299305.1). Classification (GTDB taxonomy): domain Bacteria; phylum Pseudomonadota; class Gammaproteobacteria; order Methylococcales; family Methylomonadaceae; genus Methylobacter_A. Next base: position 19,536 of record SCPZ01000028.1, on the reverse strand, counting down.
ATGTTTTCACCGGTAATATAGGCAGCGCCATCCGAAGCCAGAAATGAAACCGCATGTGCAATTTCATCCGCCTTGCCCAATCGGGACAGGGGAATAGACGCCAGCAAGCTATTCTTAATATCATCACCCAACTCCTTGGTCATATCGGTATCGATAAAACCAGGAGACACCGTGTTGATAGTAATATTGCGAGAACCCACTTCCTTGGCCATAGACTTGGCGAACCCAACCATCCCTGCTTTTGCTGCGGCGTAATTTGCCTGTCCGGCATTACCGGTTGACCCCACTACAGATGAAATATTGATAATACGACCTGTTTTGGCTTTCATCATGCCTCGCAGTACCGCTTTACTCATGCGAAAAACCGACGTCAGGTTAGTATTGATAATCTCATCCCACTCTTCGTCCTTCATACGCATCAACAAATTGTCACGAGTAATACCGGCATTATTGACCAGTACAGTCGGCGCGCCAAATTCGTCATTAACAATTTTCATAACTTCTGCAATTGATTCCGAATTGGCCACATCGAGCTTTAAGCCCTTGCCTTGCTCGCCCAAATAGCCGGAAATCAAATCAGCGCCGTTATCGGTAGTTGCGGTGCCGATAACAAGAAAACCGTCCCGAGCCAATCTTTCTGCGATTGCCCGACCGATACCTCGACTGGCGCCTGTTACTAACGCTACTTGTTTAACCGATGCTTGTTTATCCATTGAGTTGCTCCAATGCTGTATTTAATGTTGCCGGGTCATAAATAGATAGTTGTTCGGCGCCCTTGGCGACACGTTTATTCAAACCGATTAACACCTTGCCGGGGCCGCATTCAACAAAACAGGTAACACCCTGATCATGCATAAACTTGATACTGTCAGCCCAACGCACCGGCTTATAAAGCTGCTCTTTTAATGCGTTACGGATAACCTCAGGAGCACTATGCGATGCAACATCGACATTGTGAATCAGCGTCATTTTTGGCGTATCAATAACCGTACCCTGCAATTGTTCATCCAGCTTTTGAGCTGCCGCTTCCATTAATGCGCAATGAGAAGGAACGCTGACCGGCAATAATACCGCCCGTTTAGCGCCTGCCGCTTTTGCTGCCGATATTGCTCTTTCAACGGCGGCAACATGACCGGCAATAACCACCTGCCCCGGCGAATTAAAATTAACTGCCGATACTATTTCGGATCCGGCCACATCAGCACAAACCTTAACAACCTGATGATCCTCAAGACCCAAAATTGCCGCCATTGCACCGACGCCGGGAAGCACCGCCTCCTGCATTAACTGCCCTCTTGCCACGACCAGTTTTATAGCATCTTCAAACGACATAGCATCCGAACACACCAAGGCTGTATATTCACCTAGGCTATGTCCAGCCATCCAGGCTGGGCGCACATTGCTGAGCTTACACCAGACCTCCCAAACAGCCACACCGGCGGCCAGCATTGCAGGCTGCGTATTATGCGTTTGATTAAGCTCTTCTTCCGGTCCTTCTGCAACAACAGACCATAAATCTTTGCCCAAAGCATCGGATGCCCGCTCAAAAGTATGTTTTACTTCAGGATAACTGGCGGCCAACTCAGTTAACATGCCGACAGATTGCGAACCCTGACCGGGAAAAACAAAAGCTAAGTTATAAGTTTGGTTATTCATGTCAATACGCGTTTAGTATTTAATTAATGCGGAACCCCAGGTGAATCCTGCCCCAAATGCCTCAAGCAAAACGACTTGTCCGCGCTGAATACGCCCATCACGAACACCTTCATTAAGAGCAAGCAGCACGGATGCAGATGAGGTATTACCTTGATTTTCAAGAGTCAAAACAACATGATCCATGGACATTTTTAATTTTTTTGCGGTCGCCGCAATAATCCGCGTATTCGCCTGATGAGGAACCAACCAGTCAACATCGGATTGCTGCATATTATTTGCAGCCAGCGTCTCATCGACTATACGCCCCAAGGTATTAACCGCCACCTTGAACACTTCATTGCCGCGCATATTGATGTAACCGGCTTCATCCTTGTTTGCCTCGGTAGCCGCCTGAGGATTGGGGCAATACAACAAGTCTTCATATTCGCCGTCAGAATGGATATGTGTCGATAAAATACCGGCATCTTCTGATGCGCCGAGCAACACCGCGCCCGCACCATCCCCGAACAGGATACAGGTACCCCTATCCGTCCAATCGACAAGGCGCGAACAGATTTCAGAACCCACAACAAGAACCTTATTAGCCGCCCCCGACTTTATATATTGATCGGCAATGCTCAACGCAAAAATTGAACCCGAACAGGCGGCCTGCACATCAAAGGCGACGCAATTCTTAATCCCCAAGCGCCGCTGCAACAAACAGCCGGTACTCGGGTAAACACGATCAGGCGTCCCGGTCGCAACAATGATTAAATCGATTTCCTCGAGATCGCAAGCCGCAGCCTCTATGGCTTGCCTTGCCGCGATTTCAGCCATGCTTGAGGCGGTTTCTTCAGGACCGGCAATACGACGACTTTTAATGCCGGTGCGCTCAAAAATCCAGCTATCGGAAGTATCGACAGTTTGTGATATTTGTTCATTAGTGCGAACTTCTGCCGGTAAATAACCACCGGTACCGATTACTTTTGAATAACGGGTCATGCGTTCTCTCTCAGAGCCAACGTTCTTTCGACTTGTTCGCTTATTTTTCTAATAACATCTTTTTTTACTTCAATTTCAGCAAGATGAATGGCTGTTTTAAACGCCAGCACATCAGCGCCTCCATGACTCTTAATAACCAAGCCGCGTAACCCCAAGAAGCTTGCCCCATTGTACAAACGCGGATCGATGCGCTTTTTAAATGATTTGAGCACCGGGTAGGCCAGCAATCCCGCCAACTTGGTTACAATGTTCTTACCAAAAGCCTCTTTTAGCGCAGTGCCTATCATTTTTGCCGCGCCCTCAATAGATTTGAGCGCAACATTACCGACAAAACCATCAGCAACAATCAAATCAACTTCGATATGGCCTGCATTTAAGGAATCGCCTTCCACATAACCTATATAATTTAGCGACGAATTTTCCAGTAATTTTGCAGCCGCTTTAACCTGCTCATTACCTTTCATGTCTTCTTCGCCGATATTTAACAGACCTACCTTGGGGTTATCAATATTTTCAACTGCTTTAACTAACTCGGCCCCCATCACTGCAAATTGAAAAAGGTGTTCCGCAGTGCAATCCACATTGGCGCCAAGATCAAGCACATGGGTATGCCCATCAACCGACGGTAATGTAGAAATGATGGCGGGACGATCAATACCCGGAATCATTTTAAGAACAAAACGGGCCGTAGCCATTAAAGCCCCGGTATTGCCGGCACTGACACAAGCATCCGCGCGCCCCTCATGAACCAGGTTGATAGCAACCCGCATCGACGAATCTTTTTTATTTTTTAACGCTTTAGATGGCGACTCATCCATTCCAACACACTGGGATGCATGTTGAACAATAAGTCTATCCTGATAGTTAACTAATGCTTGGACTAACTGTGGATTGAGAACAGCTTCATCGCCCACTAAAATCAGTTTTAAGTCTGGATTGTTCTTTAAACAATCCAATGATGCCGGAATGGTGACTTCAGGACCGTAATCCCCGCCCATTGCATCAATCGAAATTGTTAGGCTCACGCTTACGGATGACTCCTGAGTTATTATAAAAAAGCCGAACCTGAGCTGATCAGTTTCGGCATATTATCATGCAGCAAAGCAGAAAGATTAATTAATCTTCGTTACCGTTACTTACAATTTGACGACCTTTAAAGAAGCCATCTGGAGTCACATGATGGCGAATGTGAGTTTCACCAGTCATTGGATCCTGAGACAAGGTTCTGCCTGTTAAGGCATCGTGTGAGCGACGTTGACCGCGTCTTGAACGCGTTACTTTACTTTTTTGTACGGCCATTATAAATCTCCAGTGTTTTTAAGTTTGGCTAAGATGGAAAAAGGGTTTTCAGCGGGCGCTGAGTGTTCATTTAATAAGAATCCCGCCTTTTTATTGTCCGACTTCAGGCCGAGACAATCATGTTGATGTTTGGGAAATGTAGGCAAAATAAGCAACAACTCGTCTTCAATAATATTCTTTAACAGGGTTTTCCCCTCATCGACTAACAACGGCTCATAATCCTCTGGCAACCTGTCTGCTTGGTCTAGTGACGTAACAATACCCAGCTTGATGCTGTTTTTGACCGGCCACTGCACTGCTTGCAAGCAATTTTGGCATTTAAGTTCCAAAACCGTTTCTATTTGCCCCTCAATTTTAGCCAACCGCCCTTCCCGACCAAAAAAAAGATCCACAGTTACGCATCCTGTATCGCTAAACAACAAATCTGCCAAACGATCAAGACTGCTTACAGGTATTTGACCTTTCAATTCGCCTCGCTTATCAGCGAGGTGCAAGGGGTCTATAAATTCAGGTAATCGAGTTAACATAACCGCGCAATGTTATATGGAAACAACAAGTTCGTCAAATCCGTGTAACACACACTTATCAGCGCTTAACAATCACCGGCCTATCGGAAAGCTCATTGCGATCATCCACACCGGGCGGAAAATGCACAGCCAGCAACACTGTAATACGCTCGATACCTTGGAGCGCCCCGTGCAAAAAATCGCCCTGCTGGAATTCTTGCTGCATAACCTTGGCTACTACATCCCACTCCTCTTGCGCCACCCGCTTGCTGATACCCCGATCCGCGACAATATGGACTTCCCGGTCCGCCAACAACAGGTAAATCAACACGCCGCTGTTTTCTTCGGTATCCCAGACCTGCAAATCAGAAAACACCTCTATCGCTCTCTGCCGAGCCGACATACCACGCCAAACTTTGCCCAATGCCAGCGTATTTTCAACAGCAAAACGAAGCTCACCACGATGCTGATGCTCGGAACGTTTTATTGCTTGTTCTATATCGCCAAGCACAGCCTTGGAAAACAATACACGCCAACGCCAGGGCGGCATAAAGGCATGACGAAACCAGCGCTTAATATTTACCATGATCCTGATGCGCCTCCTCCGCCAAAGCCGCCACCGCCTCCACTCCATGAACTACCGCTACTACTGCCACTTCCAAAGCCTCCGCCGCCCCATAAACTACCACTGCTACCACTGCCGCCACCGCTAGACCATCCACCCCGGCCCACATAATGAATTTCAACAATAAAAAACACCAATAAACCGACAATCAACGCCAACTTGATAGTGAGCCCCAAAACCAGTACGGCCACCATGCCGCTAGCCAAACCCGCCAGCATCCCGCTTATCACGCTTCCCACGATCGCAGACAACACCGAACCCGCTAATACCCCCCCCACCAAAACAAACATAAATGCCTGCTCATTCTGCTTATCCTCCTCCAGACTTGCAGGGGGCGCAGACAAAGCTTCACCATCAATCAACTGCATTAGCTGCATAACTCCCGCATCAATACCTCCCGCATAGTCGTTTTTCTTAAAATAGGGCGTAATAGTCTCTGCGATTATGCGCTTAGCAACTGCGTCTGGAATAACGCCCTCCAGGCCATAGCCGACTTCCAAGCGCAACTTTCGATCATCTTTAGCCACAATTAGAATCACTCCGTCATCGACGCCTTTGCGACCGATTTGCGATAAATCGGCAACTTCTATGCCGAATTCGGCTATATCTTTAGGCTGGGTGCTCGAAACAATTAATACCGCAATCTGGCTGCCTTTTTTGGTTTCGAAGACCGCCAACTTATCTTCCAATGCGGCAAGCTGTGCGGGGCTAAGCGTAGCAGTGAGATCGGTGACGCGGCGCGATAGCTCGGGAACGCCAACTACTGCCCAGGTTGACATGCAAAATAACAGCAGAAAAAATCCGAGCCCATAACGAATACGAGGGAATATCGCAGACAACATCTTAATGACCGTTAACCGTTGCAGGCGAGCCAAAATCGACTTTAGGCGGCAGAGCAATGGCTTTTTCATTTTCTACCGTAAAGCTAGGCTTGGTTTTGTATCCAAACATCATCGCAGTCAGATTGGAAGGGAAAGAACGCACGGTAATATTGAATACCTTGACTGCGGCAATATAGCGATTGCGCGCCACGGCGATACGGTTTTCCGTGCCTTCCAGTTGCGCTTGTAAATCACGAAACAAACCGTCGGCTTTCAGTTGCGGATAATTTTCCGCCACCGCCAGCAACCGTGAAATCGCGCCGGTCATTTGCCCCTGCACGGCAATAAACTTTTGGAACGCCTGCTCATCATTAACCAATTCCGGCGTAGCCTGTATCGCTCCGACTTTAGCCCGGGCCTCGATCACTTCAGTCAGCACATCTTTTTCGTGAGCCGCATAGCCTTTGACCACATTAACCAGATTAGGCACCAGATCGGCCCGGCGCTGGTACTGGTTCAATACCTCGGCCCAAGTCGCCTTAATGTCTTCGTCACTGGACTGTAGGGTGTTATAGCCGCAACCGGACAAAATTACCATCATCAGCGAAACCATCAATCGCTTAAACATATCAACCTCATAGCTTAGATTTTAAAATTTAACGTTAGCAACTTACTCAGCAGTTAGAAAATTGGAACTCGGCAATTGCTCCTGCATTGCTCTACCTCCTGCATCCATGCAGTCGACGGATGACACGGATAGGACTGATTTACACGGATTTTTAGTTCGAACCCCGTTTGTTTGCGCTTTTAAATCAGTGTTTATCCGTTTAATCTGTGTCATCCGTGTTCTATTTAATAACCAACATCTGCTGCTGTAATTACAACATAGGGCTCTTTTTTAAAAATTAAACCACCCCGACCCGAATGAAGAAGCAAAAACCAGACTGACGATAGTCATCAGCTTAATCAGAATATTTAAAGATGGACCGCTGGTGTCTTTAAACGGGTCGCCTACAGTGTCGCCCACCACCGCAGCCTTGTGGGAATCGGACCCCTTGCCGCCGTATTGCCCTGTTTCAATCCATTTTTTCGCATTGTCCCAGGCGCCACCGGCATTAGCCATCATCACCGCCAGCAGGAAACCGGAAGACATAGTGCCGACCAACATACCCGCAAGAGCTTCCTTACCCAAAACATGACCCACAACCAGCGGCACAACAACCGCCAATGCGCCGGGCAAGATCATTTCACGCAACGCGCTTTCGGTGCTGATACCGACGCAAGCCGCATAATCAGGCTTCCCCGTACCTTCCATCAAGCCTGGGATTTCGCGAAACTGGCGACGCACTTCAACGACAATCTCGTGAGCCGCCTTACCAACCGCCGTCATAGTCAACGCGGAAAACAGGTAAGGCATCATCGCACCGATAAGGATACCCGGCAGCATGGTAGGCCCAAGAATATTCAAGTTGTCGATTTTTGCGGCCGTCACATAAGCGGCTAACAAAGCCAACGCCGTTAATATCGCCGAACCTATTGCAAAGCCTTTGCCGGTAGCGGCAGTAGTATTACCCAAACTATCCAGCGCATCGGTGCGATTACGCACTTCATGAGGCAGATGACTCATCTCGGCAATACCGCCCGCATTATCGGCTACCGGGCCATAAGCATCAGTCGCTAAGGTAACACCCAAGGTGCTAAGCATACCCACACCCGCCAAGGCGACTGCATAAAGGCCTGCGGCAATAGTGCCGTCGGCTTTAAATCCCAGCCATATACTCAACAAGATAGCCACAGAAACAATTAATACCGGGAATACGGTACTCATCATGCCGACAGCCAAACCTTGGATAATGGTTGTTGCCGCGCCAGTTTGCGTAGCGTGAGCAATGGCTTGCGTGGGTTTTTCGGTATACGACGTGTAATATTCAGTCACATACGCAATCGCGTTACCCGCCAACAAACCGACCAGGATAACCAACCAATAGTTAAAACTAACGCCGGAAATCAATATAGCAAACAAAGAAAGCCCCAAAATAACCGCTGAAGCCCCCCAAACGGAACGGCGTAACGCTTTCAACAGATCATCCAGGCTGGCATTTTCGTCAATTTCCATCACATATTGACCGATAAAGCGGGCGATACGGGCAATTATGGAATCCTCCGCAATTGCAGCGCACTTTAATTCTTTACCGGTCACCATATAAATACCGAACAGGCTGGCAATAATACCGACAGCGGCAACCAAAAAAGGCAGACCGATAAAAGCCGGAGATTTTGCACCCAAGGCCGCCCCCAAGGTTGCAGCAGCAATAATGGAACCGCTGTAACTTTCAAATAAATCGGCCCCCATACCGGCGACATCACCCACATTGTCGCCGACATTGTCGGCAATGACGGCGGGATTGCGCGGATCATCTTCAGGGATGCCTTGCTCGACCTTACCGACCAAATCAGCGCCCACATCGGCCGCTTTGGTATAAATACCGCCGCCGACCCTTGCGAACAGCGCAATACTGCTCGCGCCAAAACCAAAACCGGTAACATAGGTCAATTGATCCGGATTGCCGTTAAAGACCAAAAACAATACCGTCATGCCGATCAAGCTAAAACTGACCACCGCCATGCCCATGATCGAGCCGCTACCAAAAGCAACACGCAAGCCTTCATGCAGATTATGACTCGCCGCCGCCGCCGTGCGAACATTGGCGCGAACCGCGACATACATACCCAGATAGCCCGCACTTGCCGATGCAATCGCGCCCACCACAAAACAAAGCGCAGTCTGCCAATGTAAAAACGTGGAAATAACCGTAGCGACAATAACGACAAAAATCGCAATGATGCGATATTCACGCGACAAAAAAGCCGTCGCCCCTTCTTGAATAGCCTTTGCAATAGCTTGCATGGTTTCATTGCCTTGGTCATAGGCAAGAATGCGCCGCAATTCCCAAATCACAAACGCCCCTCCTGCAATGCCCATCAATAATGCGATGACAACTGATGCCGATGTTGGAAACATCATAACTTCTCCTCTTTGGTTGATTTAACGTGACCCCATCAGGCAACGCTATTTTTATTATTTAATAACTATTCAGAAGATGCCTACTTTAAAAACAACAGGACACGGAGACGGATTGATACGAATTTGATTTTATCAGCATCGATCAGCCGAATCGGTGACACCTGTGTCCTGTTTTTTTAACTGCCGAGCAGTTACATTATTTATTTAGCCGACATACACACATGGCGGCCATGCGTATTAGAAGCGGCATTTACGCAAGACGCAACCTTTTAAGTGTAGCGCAAGCGTCTCCACCGCTAATGTCGGGAATTATTCTTAATTCCAGCGCCTTTAATTGATTGAGCCTAACCTCATAATGCTCGACTTCGCGAGTGGTGTCCGGGGGGCTAAAGTGATATTGCTGGCGCAAAACTTCCTGATATGAGCTCGCGTTATCCATCAACCAAAACAGCACAAATTCTTGGGTGCGCGACTGCTGCTGCTCATCAAACACCAAAAAAATATGTTCGATAGTGCAGGGTTGATCGAAAACAAGACGGATCGTTTGCTCACCGCCGCTTGCCGCCTGCCACCCCAGCCCCAAATCCTCCGTCAGCAACAAGGCCGACTCAACCGGGTGTTCGAGACACTCCGAGGTAAACTCAACTTGGGCAAGTTGCTCCAAATCCAAAAAGTTCAGCTCCGAAGATAGAATGTTTTCAGCGGTTTGGTTGATCATTATTTTGCGCATTATGGCTCGCCTGTTGCTGTGTATGGAAATTAAAAACTAATTGGCATCAAGACAAGTCAGCGCCAATAATTTTTAACAAACTCTCAAAATCAAACTGATTAACTAATGTCTGTAACTGTTTTGATAATGTTGAATCAATCGTGTCAATCTTTTGAATAATGTCTAGACATTGCTCGACATCCAGTCCGGTCGCCGCAGTTTGCAATGTCGCCAACCATTCTTTGGGTAATTGTTTGAACTTCTCAGCTAACCCGTCTTGATTCAACTCGTTATCAATGGCCGACTGGCTATCGCCCTCTTCATAACAGTAGCGCAGGCCCAATTGCTTGGCCATGCAATCAAAGATTTCTTCATTGCGATACGGCTTGTTGATAATCGCACAGACACCGGCTTGAAATAAGGCCTGCCGCTCTTCCAAAAAAACCGAAGCCGTTATTGCCGCGATCTTGACATTTTTCGCCTCCGGTAATGCTAAAATCGTCCGGGTTGCTTCAAGACCATCCATCACCGGCATACGCCTATCCATCCAGATAAAATCGGGATGCCACCGCTTAAAAGCCGCCACCGCTTCCAGGCCGTTTTCCGCTTCAATCACGACGATACCCACAGTTTCCAGCACTTTTTTCAGCAACAAGCGATTGTCAAATTTGTCTTCGACAATCAGCACCCGATATTCGGGTTGTCCGGGTTCCAGGCCAATCACGCGACTCATGATCGAATCATGAAAGGTTTCGATGGCAGATTCCGACACACTGACCGCCGGAATTTCAACTCGAAATACCGAGCCCTTACCGAGCTGACTTCTGACCGCAATCGACCCACCCATCAATTCGGCATATTGCTTGGTAATGATCAGGCCCAAACCGGTGCCATGTTGATCCGCCTGGGCTCCAACCTGGACAAACGCCTCAAAAATTCGTGATAAATCCTGCTCGGCAATGCCAATGCCGGTATCTTCAACCTCACACACCAGAATCAGGGGATCGTCATTTGACAGCGTGGCCAGCCTCAAAACCACTTCGCCTTGCCGGGTATATTTAATAGCATTACTCAACAGATTGATCAGGATATGCCGCAACTTGCCGGCATCCGCACTGACAAAGCGCGGAAACGACGAGCATTGATCAAGGCTCAAATTAAGCCCTTTCGATTCGGCGCGTTCGTGCATCATGTCGATGATGTCGCGAATCATCGCGCCTAAATCGAACGCTGCGTTTTCGACAACCATCCGGCCCGCCTCAATTTTGGCCATATCCAGCACCTGGTTGATCAATTCCAGCAAATGATTGCCGCTACGGTTGATGATATCGAGATTTTCATGTTGTGAAGCGCTTAAGTTCTTATCGCTTTGCATCAGCCTGGAAAAGCCCAGCACGGCATTCATCGGTGTACGCAGCTCATGACTCATATTAGCCAGGAAAATACTTTTTGCCCGATTGGCGGCTTCGGCATCGTTTTTGGCTTTTTCAAGAGCGATGCCCAGCTCTTGCAGGTGCTGATTACTCAATTGCAAGTCCGCTGTGCGCGTCTGTATGCGTTGCTCCAGCGTTTCGTTCAACTCTTTTAATGCTGTTTGGGCCTTGATACGCTCAAGCAATTCCCACTCCAACCGCTTGTTAGCCTGCTGTAACTCTGCTGAAGCCTGATCACGCTCGGTTTCACGCAAACGCAGGTTTTGCATCATTTGGATTATGCCTAACGCCAACATTCCCAGTTCATCGTTGCGCTTGTCGGTAAAACTGACGTCATAGCGTCCATTAGCGATGGCGTTGACCACGTCCAAAATCCGAAACAGCGGTTTAACCACGAGTTGATTCAATTTAGCCCCCAGAAACAACACGATTAGAAAAATCAGCACCAAAGCCCTAATCGCGGTCGCTAATGCTTCGTTTTGTAATTGGGTTTGTAAACTGCGCTTGCTGAGATAGAGCTGTACCTGGCCGATTTTGATATTATCGTGTAAGACATCTTGCCGACGTACGATGAAATCGCCGACGATAGTTTGTCTGCTGCCTTTGATCGATTGCCCCTGTTCATTCCTGAGCCGGGAGACAAATAACTGTTCGTCGCCACTGACCTGCACCGCATAGGCGTTATTGTCCATCATCTCAACGTCAATCATTTTACCTATCCACTCTTCGTCCATTTCCCAAAGAGGAATGACCAGATTTTCTTTCAAGCGCAGTACTTTTCTATCGGCCTGATTTTCCAGTTCGCTGCTCAGGCGCTGTTCAACCTGGATATAATTCCATATCTCGTAAGGCGCCAAGCCTATCACGACAATCACCAACAACGATACGGTGATACGGGTTTTGATGCTTAAGGAACGGGGTTTCATGCAATGCCGATTGACTAAAAAGAATAAAGCTGCTGAAAGCGCTGTAAATTGGCAAACCAACCGGATGGCAGTTGCCCGTCAGGATAGTATTTCTCGACAATTTGTTGATAGCGGCCATTAGCAATAATCGCCGCCAAGCCTTTCCTATACTGTGCCGCTATCTCGACAGCATGTGGATATTCAGCATCGAGCATAATCGCGATAGGTGAAATGCTATTCGGCAACGGTTGCCTGATAAAGTCATCCTTCTGTTCTGGAAACAATTGCGCGATCATTTGCCTGCCAACCAAGTCAATTTCAAACACCAAATCGATCCTGCCCAGTTTTAGCTTTTTAAACAATGAGGCTTGGGCGTAGCTGGATTCAAAATGCAGGCCCATTTGCTCAAATGCGTGCCGGTCGATCAGCGTGCCTTTTAACACGCCCAAGCGGTATTGCTTCAAATCGTTAAAACCGGTGAGTTTCAGCGCGTGGTTGTAGCGGGGACGATAATAAAAAATTGCCGCTTCCGTTATTGCAAAAGGAATAATTGCGGCAAACTCCTGTTGCGCCATGTAAAACTCCGGATTCCCCAGATCGTTATTGTTTTTGTCCTCAATCATTCGCGACAAGGGCACAAAGTTGATTTGGGTTTGCAATCCGACAGCGTCCGAAATTGCCTGCACCAACTCGCTGCCTAAACCACCGCCTGGTAGCGAGTTAGACCAATAAGGAGGACTTTCATTAGCCTCCAATACGACAATGTCAGCCTGCGCAGTCCATAACGGGATCAGCAGCAGTAGATAGCGCAGGTAGATCATTGTCGATATACCGTTACTATTGCAGCGGCAGACTGTAGCGATTGACGGCTTCGCTGCCGCCAAAATGTTTCTCCAGCAACGCTTTATATTGACCATTGGCGATGATAGCGTCCAAACCTTGCTTAAATTGCTTTGCCAGCGCTTCGCCTTGCGGATGGTTTTTGTTGAAAATAATAAAAATAGTTTCCTCGCCTGCGCCAGGCTCCAGTTTGCTGAATTTGGCTTTATCGGTCGAAAAGTTTCTATCCAGGAACCAGTTGACCGCCAACTCCGAATTACCCATAAAATCGATCTTCTCAGCCTTCAATTTCTCCATCAAAGTCAGGGTATTGCCCGTCTCAACCTGAATACCGGCTTGTTGATAAGCAGCCACGTCTTCTTCAGGATTAGCGCCATAGACCAGTTTCGCCAATGCTTTCAAATCGCCTTGCCAAGGTAAGCCTTCGGGATGTTTGGGTTGGTAAACATAGTAGTGCTCTTTCAATCGCAACAGCGGTATAAAGATCAGCTCCTTTTGCTGATCAGCCGTAAAACTTAAATGATTGCCGATCAGCGCCAGCGCCTTTTCCTGCAAAACGTAGTATTTCATCATCCGCGGTAACGGCAGGATATTGATCGAAGCGCTGATTTTTTCTATTTGCAATGCGGTATTGACCAGCTCAACGGCCATGCCACCGTCGTTTAGTTCGGTGGTGATAAACGGCGGAAAATCCAATGCATAAATCGAGTTAGCATTCGGCGTAAACAGATCCTGTTTAATGCGCGGCCCGGTGGCTAATGCGGTAACAGGATAAATGACCATGACCAACAACATGACAGTCAGTCGTGTTAATGCTTTTTTAATATTCATCGTGATTCCCCTCATTTAATCGTTAATTGCCGAACCGGACAACACCAGCAATTTATCCCATAAATTGAAATGCAGATTAAAGGGTGATGTTTGCGACATAAAAATGGTGATTTTATCTTCCTTGGGATCGACGCTAAAACGGGTGGAATAAATTCCCGCCCATTCAAAAACGCCGGGATCGCCGGCATCGACATCATGGGAACGGTCTTGCTGAATCGCAAAGCCTAGGCCGAATTTCCAGCCGTGATCGTGCAGGAAGGTCGCATCGAAGTTGCCGATATGATTGGTAGCCGTCATCAATTCGACGGTTTTTCGGCTTAACAGCCGCGTACCATCCAACTCGCCCTTGTTGAGCAGCATTTGTGCAAAACGGTAATAATCGTACACCGTGGATAAAACATTGCCGCCACCGGTCAAATACTTGCCGGACAAGGCTTCTGCATCGGAGGGACACAGTGCTAAATCGCCGTCTATCATCGGTTCATCACCGACTCTGACCAGCGAACCGTGCCAATCGCTCTTCCAGACCGCAGCCAAGCGGCCCAATTTTTCTTTAGGAATGTAAAAATGGCTGTCGCGCATTTTCAAAGGATCGAAAATCCGTTGTTGCATGAATTGGTCAAAGGGCATTCCTGACACCACCTCGACCAGATAGCCCAGTACATCACTGGACAAACTGTAATCCCACACTTCACCCGGATGTTTGTAGAGCGGCAGACGCGCCAGCCGTTTGACCATATCGCCAATGGTTTCGTTAGGACGGCAAAAACCGTCGGTAATCCCGGCATCCTTGTAGAAATCGACCACCAGTTGTCGTTCGCGCTCATGGAAATAATTATTGGGGAACAGATACAACAACCCGGACGTATGGCTAAGCAAATCACGAATAGTGATTTCCCGTTTCGCCGGTACCAGTTTATATTCTGAGGCCGAGCCTTGCGCTTGCAGTTCCAGCACCTTAGGGTCTTTAAACTCGGGAATGTATTTCGATACCGGATCGGACAGCAGCAGTTTACCTTGCTCATACAGCAACATGATAGCGACACTGGTCAGCGGTTTAGTCATCGATACGACCCTAAAAATCGTATCTTTTTGCATCGGCTTGTCGGTATCGGCCAAGCCCGCTTCGCGGAAATAGGCGATCTTGCCTTTGCGAGCGACCAGCACTACGGCGCCGGCAATCTTTTTTTCCTCTATATGCTGGTCGATCAACTGATCAATGCGTTGCAAGCGTTGTGAAGACAGACCTACAGATTCCGGTTTGACGGTGGTCGACGTTTCTTTGCCAAAAACCGCGCTGTGAGTCAAAAACAACATTAAAAAAAGCCAAAGTCGTTTGTCCATAGTTGCCCCTTTACTGAAAGTTGTTGTTATCGGTTTAGTTTCTATCCAAAAATAAGCTACCTTTGCTGTGAATCGGGATTACTCGCCGAGGATACCATCGATGCACAATCAGGTACAAAAATAAGGTGCATAATATTTTCCGAGGCTGGCAGCGGCGTTATCCGCTTCTTTCCCCCATCCCTTTAATCAATCTCCCTAATCAACGCCATCATATCCTCAACCGACATTTTGCCGCTGACTTCGCCGCCTTCCAGCAAGCTATTGGCTAAATCGCGCTTATGTTTATGCAACTCGACAATCTTGTCTTCAATGGTATCTTTCGCGACCAAGCGATAAATGGTAACGGGGCGTTTCTGTCCCATACGGTGAGCGCGGTCGGAAGCTTGATCTTCAACCGCCGGGTTCCACCAGGGGTCCATGTGGATCACATAGTCGGCAGCGGTTAAATTCAAACCGGTGCCCCCGGCTTTCAAGCTGATTAAAAACAAATCGCCCTCCCCCGCCTGAAATGCATTCATGGCTTTTTTTCGTTGCGGAACCGGGGTTGCACCGTCCAGGTAATGATAGGCAATGCCTTTTTTGTCCAGCAGCTCACGAATCAGCGTTAAATGCCCGACAAACTGGCTAAAGACCAAGGCCTTATGACGATTGTCCAGTAATTCATCAACCAGTTCTTCAAAAGCCTCCAGCTTGGAACTGGGAACCGTACTTTCCTCAATCACCAAACGCGGATTACAGCAGGAACGGCGCAATTTCATAATTTCGGCCAATACTTTCAGCTGCTGGTGTCCAGGCTGACCGGTAGCCTCCATCACGGTCTGCATCGCATTACGCCGCAAAGCTTCGTAAATAGCGCGCTCTTCCTTGCTTAATTCGACATGCAAGGTTACTTCGGTGCGGGACGGCAATTCGGTTAATACGTCATTTTTAAGTCGCCGCAAGATGAACGGTCGCAACAATTTTCTAAGCCGTTGCTGCACGGCTTGATCTTGCTGATTTTCGATAGCCTGCGCGTAACGTTCGTTAAATTTCGGCAAAGTACCCAGCAAGCCCGGATTAATAAAATTGAACAAATTCCACAGTTCCCCCAGATGATTTTCTATCGGCGTGCCGGTGGTAATCAATTTAAAGTCGGCCTGCAAGGCCATTGCGGCTTTGGAGCGTTTGGTCAGCGCATTTTTAATGGCCTGCGCCTCGTCGGCAACCAGGGTTTGCCAATGTTTTTGCGCCAAGCGCTCGCCTTCGGTTTGCAACAGGCCGTAGCTGCATACAATCAAATCGAAAGGCCCGGCGGCATCCAGCATAGCTTGCCGATCGCCGCCGCCGAATTGATGAACATTCAAGGTCGGCGCAAAACGCTGACATTCTTCCAGCCAGTTAATGCATACCGAGGTAGGCGCTAAAATCAGCGTCGGCCCATCCGGGGCGCGGGATAAAATCAGCGCCAAAGCCTGCACGGTTTTACCCAGCCCCATATCATCCGCAAGACAAGCGCCTGCGCCCCAATGCGCTAACCGCGACATCCATTGATAGCCTTCGCGTTGGTAATCACGCAACTCGCCTTGCAAGGTGGACGGCACTTTAGGACTTAAATCGGCTGTTTCGTTCAGGCGGCGCAATTGGTCCTGCCACGGCTTGGCCGCAGTGATGTTCATGCCGGTGGTAATTGCATCCAAGGCCTGCGCCGCCAGGGGATGAAAGCGCACCTTGTCCTTTTGCACATCGCCTAGACCTGCCAAATCGTCCAGGCGTTGGCGCAATTCGCGGGTTAAGGCGATAATCTGGCCGTCTTCAAGCTTTAAAAAGCGACCGGGCGAACTGTTTAACAGGATCATTAAGCGCTGCATATCTAGCACTTCCTGCTCATTAATCTGCAAATTGCCTTCGACGCTAAACCAGTCTTTTTCCTTACGTACCGAAAACTGCGCCTGGGACAAACCGGCCTCGCGACTGATTTGAATTTTTTTACCCTTCGGCCATTCCAGTACCGCAAAATCGCCCAAGGCCTGTAAATGCAATAATGCCTCCAGCGCGGCTTCGGGATCATCCAACAACCATTTGGCGTCTTTATCGGCGTAAAGTTCCGGGCACTCATCCAAAACTTGCTTTAAGTGTTGTTTTTCGAGCTTAAAATCGCGGGCGGTTTGCAGCTGCTTGCCGTCAATTTCCGCCAACACCGTGGTTCCGCCTGCGCCGGGTTTATAAAGCGGCCCGCCGCCGTTAAAAGGTTGAACAAAAACCTCTATTTGTATGCCCTGCCCGACCGGCTGCAGATGAACATGCAGGCGGCTGTCGGCATCGACGCTTTGCGCATGACTGGAGGCGCCGCCTATATCGGATTGAACGGTTAACATTGAAGCAACCGAGGCTATCGAATCGATCACCTGCTGACGCGCCGACGCCGGTACGGTTAAGCCGTTTTTACCCAGAATCTCGGCTACCTGGCGATGCTGGTCGCTAATCTTATAAACCAGCAAGCCATTGTCGGCGGTTCTTTGGACAATAACCTGTTGCCCGGTAATTGCCGGGATTAATGAGATATGCAGGGAAGCTTGCTGCTCCTTAACCAGTAATTGAGGCTCGGCCAGACTGATTTCTACCGGTGCGCCTGCTCCTTCCTGATTTACCCAATAAACATGCGGATGACCGACGGCGGCCAAAACAGCTTCATCCGACAATTCGTAAATTTCTTTAGCGTAGCTGCTCCAGTAGCTGCTTTCCTTTTCCATATGAATATGCGCACAGATCCGATGATCGTACTCGGACAAGTAATCGAATTCGGCTAAATCCTGATACAGACGCTTTAAAGAAACAGGCCGACCTTTAGTCCAACGGCCGCTTTTACCTAACTTTTGCTCTTTCGGCTCCAACACAGCCTGACTGTTCAGCAAGCTGAGCGTCCAAATCATGCGTACCTGCTGATTAGCCTGGCTTACTGCCGGCGCATTTTTCAATTGCGTTAGCGCGTCCAAGGCTCTTTGCCATTTCGACACCTGCGGCAATAAATCGATAATGGCGTTAAACGGTGAATTCACATACTGCTGTGCTATAGGTTCGCAGACCCAAGTTTCATTTTTATAGTCCAGACGTTGCAACAGCGCCGAACTCACGGCAGCATACCAGACAAAACCAAGCTTCTGCGCCTGCTCGCAAAACTTGGCTAACCCTGCCAAAAAGCCTTTATTCTTAGCAGTCATCGTTTCCATTTCGCCTATCCAATACAATAGCAAGGCTTGAAACAATCGTTCATAAGCAAAGTCATTACTCTTGAACAAATAATGATTGTGTTCGGCAGATTGCTTGCCTTGATAAACATCGACCGCATCCAACAAAATTAAATTGAGCAAATAAAACTCATCTTGCGATCCATGCTTAATCGTGATCTGCGTATTTTGTTTAAGCAAAGTCAAATTGCTAAAATTACGCGTGCGTAATAAGGTCAGACTAAAGAAAACACCGGACAAGCCATTGATGCTGATATTACGTTTACCGGTTTCTTTTTTAAGCGCTTTGAGCGCGGCATTAAACAATTCCAACGCTTCGTCATTACGGTTTTGCAAAAAACGCAAGGTAGCCAATATTTTTAAACCACGCGCCGACATATCGCCTGCTAACCAAGTTTCTGCGTCGTTAAAATTGCCGCGCAGCAGGCGTTGTTCAATCACCGTATGGACAATCTGCTGATCGTTTGATTTTTCTGCACCGAAAAACTGTTCCAGTAATTGATACTGCAAGGTATATTCACTTAAATACCGAAGACCGCCACCGACAAAATATCCTAGAACCAGAAATCTGATCTGCTCAGACAGTGATGTAAACCAGTCCACATCAAAATCATTAAAGAAAATTCTATTGATAATATCCAAAAAATTATGCGGAGCAAGCGAACGAAGCCGATCTAAGTTTGCAGAAAAGGCCTTGTCATCGCCCTGATACAAAAAGATGCGAAGCATTTTTATGGCATTAGGAACAATAAACCGGGCTTGATAATAAACCTTGTGATCGGCAATCGAAAAGGCCGCTAACTTATTAAACCAGAGTTGTTGCACCGCAAGCCGCATCAATGGTTCAACAATATCCGGGTGACACTGCCAACCGTCAACAGAAACACCCATTAAGCCTGTTTCCTGCAATTTCCCCTTCAATGTTTTGTCAATGATTACTGTGGCATTTGGCGGAAAAACAGCGGATTTTTTCAATAGCTCTTGAAATTTAGTTTGCCCTATCGGCTCATAAATCACCGACAAAGCCTGTAGAATCTGTTGTTCGTCGTTTGATAGCGCGTTAAAAGAAGCGAGTAGCTTGTTATTCATTTAAGTTTTTGTTGTCTTAGTATTTATATGTCTTGTTTCGCCTATTTTGCCATGATTTCGGCAAGGCCGAATAAGTTACGCCTTGACTCAAGCGCATTAGGCAACTCGCAATAAATAAAATACCGTGTTAAATACAATAGAACACGGATGCCAAAAGTAGGCGCCTCTAGGCGACACAGATAGAACGGATAATCACTGATTAAAAGCGCAGAATATTCTAAAAAATCCGTGTAAATCCGTCTTATCTG
>SCPZ01000027.1 GCA_004299305.1 Methylobacter sp. | reverse complement strand
CCTCAGGGATGGCTCGACTTCCTCGCTGCCCTCCCGATGATCAGTCGGGGATTCTGGCTCTTTGAGAGAACAGAATCAAGATATAAGGGATTGCCGGGATCCAGAGCACAGGGATGTGAATGCTTGATTTCATTGAGCAATTCCTGTGTCGAGACTTGTTGCCTACTTCAGTATGCCATCCATGGCTTCTGGATCCCGGCAATCCGCCGGGATGACGTGCTTTGAAATACTTGTGTATAACGATGAGAGCTGAAGCTTGGGAACGCAGTGATGGAAGCTCTAGCTTCCCGAAGTAACCAGATAATCGGTGCTGCCTACAGCCCAAACAACTCCCGCATCTTCTGCCCCGGGCTGTCCGCCCGCATAAACGCTTCGCCAACCAGGAAGGAGTAGATGCCGTTATCCAACATCAACTGCACGTCTTCATGGCTATGAATGCCGCTTTCGGTGATGATCAAACGGTCTGCGGGAATATCGGCTTTCAAATCCAGCGTGGTCTGTAATGAGGTTTCAAAGGTGCGCAGGTTGCGATTGTTGATGCCGATCAGTTTGGTGTCCAACGTTAATGCCCGTTGCAGTTCTTCGGCATTGTGAACTTCCACCAATACATCCATGCCCAGTTTGCTTGCAATGTCCGACAGCTCGTGCATTTGGCCGTCTTCCAATGCGGCGACGATCAGCAATATGCAGTCTGCTCCCAGGGCGCGGGCTTCGTAGATTTGGTAAGGGTCGATCATGAAGTCTTTTCTTAATACCGGCAGCGGGCAGCGTTCCCGGACCATTTGCAGGTAGACTTCCGAGCCCTGGAAAAACTCCTTATCGGTTAATACCGACAGGCAGGCCGCGCCGTTCATCGCGTAATCCTGGCCGATTGCGATAGGCTGGAAATCTTCCCTGATCACGCCTTGGCTGGGCGAGGCTTTTTTGATTTCCGCAATAATCGCCGGTTTTTTAGCCAATACCTTGCTGTGCAGGGCGTTGTAAAATCCGCGCGGGCCTTCTACGCCTCCGGCAATTTCTTCCAGGTTGGCGATGGTCATGCCTGTTCTGCGTCTGGCAACCTCTTCGGCTTTTTTATCGAGGATTTTTTTTAAGATGTCTGGCGTATCGGTCATGGCTTCTAGTTATTTATAAGGTTTTTGAATATGCGATCAACGCGTCGAATTTGGCTTTTGCCGCGCCGCTGGCAATAAGCTCTTGGGCTTTTTCTATGCCAGCGCTTAAGGAGTCAGTGATATTGGCCGCATAAATTGCAGCCCCTGCATTGAGTGTCACGATGTCCCTGGCCGCTCCGGCTTTATTGTCCAGCACCGATTTTACCATCACCAAGCTGGAAGCCGCACCATCAATGGCCAATTCGTCCAGACCGGCACGCTTAAAACCGAATTGCTCCGGGGTGATCGTATAGCTGGTAACTTCGCCGTCTTTAAGCTCGGCAATGGTTGAAGGCGAGGCAATGCTGATTTCATCGAGCCCGTCGTCGGCATTAACCACCAGCACATGTTTGCTGCCGAGTTTTTTTAACGCCTGCGCCAAAGGTTCCACCCATTCCTTGGCAAATACGCCGATCAATTGGTTCGGCGCTCCGGCGGGGTTGGATAAGGGGCCTAAGAGATTGAACAGGGTTCTGACCCCCATTTCTTTACGGGCATTGCTGGTGTATTTCATTGCGCCGTGATGTTTGGGCGCGAATAAAAAACCGACGCCGATTTGATTGACGCAATGCGCTACTTGTTCGGCGTTTAAATCCAGGTTGACTCCGGCGATTTCCAGCAGGTCGGCGCTGCCGCAACTGCTCGACACGGAACGGTTGCCGTGTTTGGCGACCTGCCCGCCCGCTGCGGCCACGACAAAGGCGCAGGTGGTGGAGATGTTGAAGGTGTTCGCGCCATCGCCGCCAGTGCCGCAGGTATCGATGACATGGTCGCCTGTTATATTTACTTTGGTTGCCAGTTCGCGCATCACTTCGGCACCGGCGGCGATTTCGTCGATAGTTTCGCCTTTGCAGCGCAGGGCGATTAAGAAGCCGCCGATTTGTGCGTCGGTGGCTTGGCCGCTCATGATCAGTCGCATCACTTCGCGCATTTGATCGGAACTGAGATCTTGTTTGTTCAGCAGGGCTTGCAGGGCTTGTTGTATGTGCATTCGGGTTTAGTTTGTATTTGAAAATTGTAAATAGAACACGGATGACACGGATTTGACTGATAAACACAGATAAAAAATCCGTTTAAATCCGTCCAATCTGTGTCATCCGTGTTCCATTAATTAATTAAAGCTCGCCGTGCAACGCATCCTGTAGGCGCTGATAAATGCCGCCGAAGCTGCCGTTGCTCATCAACACAAAATGCCCGCCGTAACGCGCTTCGAATTTTAGCTTATTGATGATGTCATCCAGTGATGAACAGATTTCAATGTTACCGGCGTATTTTTTCAGCTCGCCTAAATTCCAGCCCATTCCTTCCGGTTGGTAGATGATAGCTAAATCGGCATTGCCCAGTGATTCGGCCAGTGTTTTGGTATGTACGCCCAGGCGCATGGTGTTTGAGCGCGGCTCGACTATCGCAATAATGCGCTCTTGTCCCACCTGTTTGCGCAAGCCGTCCAGCGTCGTTTGTATTGCGGTTGGGTGATGGGCGAAGTCATCATAGATAGTGATGCCGTTAATCTCGGCAATTACTTCCATACGGCGCTTGACGTTTTTGAACTGCCCCAGCGCGGCTATCGCATCCTTGGGCAGAATGCCGACATGTTTGGCGGCCACTATCGCCGACAGTGCATTGTAGACATTATGTTTTCCGGTCAACGACCATTCGACACAGCCTTGTGCTTGATGGTCCGCCAGTACGTTGAATTGGCTGCCGTCGGCTTTAATCAGCTGTGCGTTCCACTGAGCATCCGAATTAATCGAGGTCTTGGCTACCGGCGTCCAGCAGCCCATCGCCAATACGTCGTTGATATTGGCATCGCATTCGGGGCTGATAATCAGGCCCTCGCCGGGTATCGTCCTGACCAGGTGATGGAATTGTTTTTTAATCGCATCCAGGTCAGGGAAAATATCGGCATGGTCGTATTCCAGGTTATTCAGGATGGTAGTGCGGGGTCGGTAGTGGACAAACTTTGAGCGCTTGTCGAAAAACGCGGAATCGTATTCGTCGGCCTCAATCACAAAAAAATCGGACTCGCCCAGTCGCGCCGAAATGCCGAAATTTAACGGGATGCCGCCGATTAAAAAGCCAGGATTAAAACCCTGATGCTCCAATATCCAGCTCAACATGCTGGTCGTGGTGGTTTTACCGTGGGTTCCGGCAACGCCCAGCACCCATTTATCCTGTAATACGTGCTCTGCCAGCCATTGCGGGCCGGATACGTATCTCAGTCCTTTATTAAGCACTGCTTCGACTTCAGGATTGCCGCGAGACAAGGCGTTGCCGATAATCACCAGGTCCGGTTTGGCATCCAGATTTTCGGCCCGATAGCCTTCCATCAACACAATGCCTTGCTGCTCCAGCTGGATGCTCATCGGCGGATAAACATTCTGGTCGGAACCGCTGACTTGGTGTCCCAACTGTCGCGCAATCACGGCAAGCCCGCCCATAAATGTTCCGCAAATACCTAAGATGTGAATATGCAATGTCTTATCCTTATAAATTTATTGTAACTATTCGGCCACAGCTCGGCGCTTATTATAGACGGGCTATTTCGCTGGCTCATTTTCAAATATTCCGGTTTATCAGCGTGCATCTGTAGCTGGGTCGGTTACGAATTTATTTTTTTGCGGGTGGTGGTGCTCCGGGCTTGTCTGCCGGTTTGCCTTCTGCGGTTTTATCTCCGGGTTTAGCTTCTGTACCTTCTTTTTTGGCTCCAGGTTTGCCGTCCTCACCTTCCTTGGCTGTCGCTTCTTCTATCGGCACTTGTTCCTCTTCTTTCGCCCCGGCTTTTTCCAGAATTTTAATGACTTTTTCATGGCCGTTTTTCTTGGCCCTGGCCATGACAGTCACGTTTTGTTTGTCCAAGGCATTAACATCGGAACCGGCCGCAATTAGTAAGTTGACGATATCTTCATTGCCGAAAACCAGGGCATCCATTAACGCTGTCGTTCCTGCATTATCGGTAATACTGACATCAGCGCCATACGCCAACAAGGCTTTAACAATTTTTACATTGCCGTTAAAACTCGCAGCCATTAGCGCGGTGCGACCGCCGGGTGTTTTGCTGTTAACATCAATCCCTTGCGCCAGCAAAGCCTCTGCTCTTTCAAGCTTGCCCATCATTGCCGCCGCAAATAAATCTTTACCGTCTTCTGCATGAGCCGCCTGGGATAAGCTCAATAACAGGATTAAAAAGCAGTCTTTGTATTTCATACTGAATAGTTGCTTGCGTTTAATGAAAAGTTACGATGAAATAATCACTATATAACCTTATATGATCTAATAATGAACGAAAAAAACAAAATAATTGTTGAAGCGACGCCTTTTTTCATAGAAGCGCAATCTTCTCCCGATGAGGACCGCTATGTCTTCGCCTACACCATCACTATCACCAACGTCGGCGAAATACCGGCAAAGCTGATCCAACGGCATTGGCTAATTACCGATTCCAATGGCAAGATTCAGGAAGTTAGGGGCGATGGCGTCATAGGCGAACACCCTTATCTTAGACCCGGCGAGTCTTTTTGTTACACCAGCGGGGCAATGATAGCAACCCCAGTCGGCACTATGCAGGGCGACTATACTATGCATTCAGATGATGGCGATAATTTCCTCGCAGATGTCCCCAGATTTACCTTATCAATCCCAAGAACTCTGCATTAGAAATGTCTATTTATGCTATCGGTGATGTTCAAGGCTGTTTTGATGAATTATTAAGACTCCTAGACACTCTCTCTTTTAATGAACATACTGACCAACTGTGGTTTGCCGGTGACTTGGTCAATCGTGGTCCTAAGTCTTTAGAAACCCTACGTTTTGTTAAATCACTGGGCAGTTCTGCGGTTACGGTATTGGGCAACCATGACTTGCATTTATTGGCCGCGTCTTGTGCGCCTAAAATAGCCAATAAAAAAGACTCGCTGCAGCAAATACTTGAAGCGCCGGATAGGGATGAGTTAATTGATTGGCTCAGGCATCGGCCGCTGTTTCATTTTAACGATGATTTCTGCCTAGTCCATGCCGGCCTTCCGCCCCAATGGGATTTTAAACGAACCCAGAAAATGGCTTTATTGGCGGAACAGGCTTTAAAAGCCCCTGATTATCAGGTGTTTTTAAAGCAAATGTACGGCAACAAGCCGAATATCTGGTCGTCTAGCTTGAAAGGTGTCGAGAGGCTACGTTTTATCATCAATTGCTTTACTCGAATGCGATATTGCGATGTTAACGGTCGATTGGATTTTGTTAATAGCGGACCTTTAGGCTCACAGCCGAAAAACCTTGTTCCGTGGTTTACCGTACCTAAACGTAAGAATGCAGACATGCGTATTATCTTCGGTCACTGGTCAACCTTGGGATATTACGAGGGACCAAACTGTTATGCCATTGATACCGGCTGTCTTTGGGGTGGTCAATTAACCGCATTAAGACTGGGTGAGACCCTACAGCGTTTCAGTATTGATTGTCCCGAGGCTAAAAAACCCAGTAAAAAATATCTGGCTGTAGCAAGTTAGAGCGCACACCTACACTCTGTAGGCAAAGCTTTCGATCCTGAGTCATCTAAAGCATCTACTTTTTGATGCTTGTATCTATGTGGTTGTGCTCTCACAGCCCTTACCTGCAGTTATTCCGCCCTCTGAATATCCTATCGCAAGGTGGTCGGAAGCCGCATAACTGTGGTTTCTAGCCCAGCAACGCAATTTCAGAAAACTTGTATTTTTCTACGTAAAAAATACTTACTGAAAGCAGGTGATTTCAGCAATATATGTAACCCCAGATTTATAGAGCAACTCAGCTCCTGTCTCATACAAGCCGCATAAGCATAAGCATAAGTAAAGAGTAATTACCTTAGTTTAATTTATAAACAAGAATCGTTTGCATTAACACAACTATTTAATCTATACTCCTTTCACCCATTATTTGTGAGAGACCGTATAAATGAAAAAAAATAAACGATTATTAAAGAGTGAGGTACTAGCTGTGCTTGTTGCTTTAAGTGCGCCTGTTAACGCACTAGAAAAACCACAGACCATGGAAGATATGTGGAAAATCATTCAGGCACAACAAAAGCAAATTGATGAAATGAAATCAGGAATGCAGGTTGTCGCTCCGGTTAAAACTACCGGTGGCGACGTAAAGAATTTGGAGCGAAAAACCGATGTACTGACTCAGGAGGTTGAGAGGTTGCGCACCAATTTATCTATTCCGGAAGAAGCGAAATATAAAAGCGCTTATGGGATGGGGCCTGCTGCATCCAAGGTTTATGGGGTCGGTAAGGGTTTGTCGATTGGTGGTTACGGTGAAGGTAATTATTCCGCTAAGGTTGGAGATAAGGGCAACAGCAATGATAGTGCCGATATGGAGCGCATGGTTTTGTACGCAGGTTATAAATTTACTGACCGCATACTTTTCAATAGTGAGCTTGAGTTCGAGCATGCTTCTACCGGTGAAGGATCGGAAGAGAAAGGTGAAGTTTCAGTCGAGTTTGCATCGCTGGATTTCTTTATTAATCAAAAGGCTAATGTTCGCGCAGGTTTAGTCTTGATGCCGATGGGATTAGTTAATAGGATTCATGAGCCGCTCTTTTACTTCGGTAATCATCGCCCCGAAGTTGAACAACGCATCATACCGAGTACTTGGCGCGAAATGGGCGTAGGTTTATTTGGTGCAATTACACCGAACTTGACCTATACCGCTTATGTAGTCAGTGGCTTAGATGCCGCAGGCTTCACTTCTGAAGGTATCCGCGAGGGGCGTGGCGGTGGAAGTAATGCTAGAGCAGAAAACTTCGGGTATGTTGCGCGGATGGATTATGAGCCTGACTCATTACCCGGCGTCTCTGTTGGTGGTTCGGCTTATGTTGGTAATTCCGGGCAAAATCAAACCTTTGCAGGGCAAAAGGCCGATGTTTTTACGCAACTCTATGAAGCCCATGTGCAATGGAAATACCGTGGACTAGAATTTCGCACCTTGGGGTCGTGGGGGCATATCGGTGATGCGGATCTTATCAGTGCTGCGAATATAGCCAGGCTTAATGCGCCGGTTGATTCAGATCATCCCAATGCAGGCCAAGTCATAGGTTCACAAAATTATGGTTGGTATTCAGAACTCGGTTACGATGTATTGCCGTTATTATGGAAAGATACAACACAATATTTCGCGCCGTTTTTCCGTTATGAAAAGCTAAATACTATGGCCAAAGCACCGAGTGGCTTTGCTAATGATCCAACCAGAGATTGGCAAATCTTTCAGATGGGATTGCAATATAAGCCTATCCCTAATGTTGTAATCAAAGCTGACTATCGCAATTATATGGCAAGACAAGGTTCTTTACCGGATGATTTTAATTTAGGGTTTGGATTTATTTTCTAGGCAATGTCGGTTTTACCTTATTTCAGGGCAAGAACCAGCAATAATTGCCATGCTTTGAAGTATATTCAAACCGACATTCCGCACCCCTAAAACAATTTTTGCTTTTTGCATTTATTTAAGGTATTGATAATTAAGTGCGTTTTGTTTTTATGGATTTTAAGCTTCCAGACTAAAACGAGATAAAGTTCGTTTCCCAATTATTTTTAGTCAAGTTTATGACTGACGTAGGTTGCTTTGATGAATCTCAAAAATATCGTCAAAATATTAACTAATTGAATTGTATCAATTAAATAAAATACAAAAATGCAAATAGGGGTACGGAATGTCGGTTCTAACCTCCTCTGTCTGATTATTGGCGGCGCGGAGGATTGAGAAGGTAAATTAGGGGGAGGGCGTGAAAATAGATACTGGATACGGCGCTATTGCTTTTCCAGCACTACCAAGCTTTGCCTGTAACAAGCAGCTTAATCTAGTAGTCCGTCATGTTTGTCGAGTAATATTTCTAGTTCATTGCAAGAGCTACGAGGTAAGAAAAACCTCGTAGCTCCTTATTACACTCGTCAATACTAAATTGACTGAATGTTAGGGCGGTGCGTTTAAGTGCATCACGTAGTGTTATCTTTCCAACAGGTCGATTTTGCCTTCTTTGCCATTCCACTCATCAGCATCAGGTAAAGCCGGTTTTACATCGGTAATAACCGGCCATAGTTTGGCCAGCTCTGCATTTAAGGCGATGAAACCTTCTTGTCCTTCAGGTAACTCATCTTCTGCAAAAATTGCGTTGGCGGGGCATTCAGGTTCGCATAATGTGCAATCAATACATTCATCCGGGTCAATAACCAGAAAGTTAGGGCCTTCATGAAAGCAATCTACGGGGCATACATCTACACAATCAGTAAATTTGCATTTAATACAGTTTTCGGTGATTACAAAAGCCATGATTATTACCAGGAAAGTTGATTTTTAATTTAGGGCGCTATTCTAGCAGAAAGCATAGCGCGATTGAACGTCAAGTTTGTTAGTAGCGTCATTTTAGCTGAATCTGGTGTGATTGTGAGCTTGAACAATCGCGCTGTAAAACTACTTTGCGCTTGCTGAATTAAATAAAGACAAAAGCAGGCCTTTTTCGCTGCTGATTTTTCGTTCTTGGGTGTTTTTTAAAGCGAGTTTTGCTTCGGCTTTAAGTTGATTGTCGGCATAAAGCTGGTCGGCACGCACGGGAGCCGCAGTTGCTCTTTCAAAATAAATGGCCGCATCGTTAGGCCTGTTATGTAACCGCAAAAAATCACCGTAAAAATAGTTGGCATCAATACCGTCAGGATTGATTTTAAGCGCAGTTTCCAACATTTGTTGGGCAGCATTGTCATCGCCAAATGAGATAGGCCATTTAGGCGCCATATAATAAAGTGTGCCCAAGGTCACATAAGCCGATCCTTCCATGGCTGCCGGGTTGATTGCAATGGCTTTGAGCAGTAAATCGCGCGCCTCGTGAATGGCATTAAGCGCAGCAAAAGCATCTTGTTGCTCCGCATACGTCGCCTTTAGCACAGCCTGCCAGAAAATAGGTTCGGCAGCCTTCGGGTATTGCCGAACTAAGTTCTCGGCCTTATCGAGCAGTTCAATATAAGCAGGCCCCTGCTTGCTTTTAGGGGTGCTGTAATAAATAAACGCCCACTCAGTTTCAATGTTTTTTAAAGAGTCTTCCAAGCCCCCTGCAAAACATTGAATCGATAGTAGTAATAAAACAACAAAAATTAATTTTCTCATGCGAAAAATATAGAACAAGACTCATAATATTTCAATAGGTCTATGAAATATTTAGTCTTCGCTCCATTCTGAATACGGATGTATTGCGAGATTGTTGTTGTAATAACGCAAATCACCGGTAACTTCCAAGCCTAGCCAGGGCGGTTTTGAAAAAGATTGTCCGGTTTCGTCCAATTCAATTTCAGCGACTATCAAGCCCTGATTGTCGCCTTCAAACTCATCTATTTCCCAAAGATGGGTATCATCAGTAACAAAATGACGGGTTTTTTCGATTAACGGTTTTCTGCAAAGATTATTTAATATCTCGTCTGCATCCGCCATCGGAATTTCATATTCATATTCATGCCGGTGAGTGCCGATAGTTGCCGTTTTTATATTCAACCACGCATGGTCGTTACTGGTTCGCACCCGGATTGAGCTGGTTGGCTGAGAGCTTAAGTAGCCTTGTCGATATTTTACCGAGCGGCTAACGTGTTCGCGCCAGTCATCGTTGGCGAGCAAAAATTTATGTTCTATTTCTATAGCCATGATTAGATTTCCTTACAGTGGTTGCCGTCACAATAGGACGGAGGTTTGGTTTGTTGTTCAAGGTCGTTTTTAAGCTGCCGGAAAAGGTTCATTTAGGTCAATTAGGAATGCGCATGAAATAATTCTCCTCACCCCGGCCCTCTCCAGCAGGAGAGGGGCTAGTTGTCGAAGTTATTTCGTACGCATTCATCACCAAGGCGGCCATATTATCCTATCGTATTATCATCAAAAACCACCTCAACCAACGGCAGTTCCCATTGCGCCACTTTACAGCGCGACCGATAGCTTTCCTCACTGTCATTCCGATAACGCCTGAGCATTGCCAATACCGTAACCAGCAGCTGGCGCAATATCTCGGGATTACTGTCTTTGTGACCGTCGTTCAACAGGCTTTGATTCAAATGGCGTAGCGACAAGGTTTGTCATTGCCCGTCCTCGGCATCGGGTGCTTGCTCTTGCAGCGCCTTGAGCATGACCCGTTCCAACGCGCACGCTTCTTCCAGCTTGGCGAAGGATGAGTTGCTGACTTTATAGCGGACGAACGCCGTCAATAACAGGCTCTTTTGAATCAGCCCCGCCTTGGCCATATCGTATAGCGTCCTGATCACCCGCTGGCTGGCGGTTTGATCGACCTTTCCGCGTTTATGATCGTCTTTGCCGTCCTTAAACGCGCTATGCAGAGCCAGTTCGTCGGCGCTAAAACCTTCGTCGCTTTCGGCGTTAAGCAGCGCTTCGAGAATCGCCAGCCAGCGCTGTTGCTGGCGTTGCGACATTCCCAGTTTTTCGACTTTGCTTTTGGCTTCGTCCATATTCTTGACCAACGGGCGGCCTTGAAACACCTGGGTAAGATTCTCGTTGTGCTTGATGAAGCCGCCGCGTTCCAGCCAGGACACCGCCATTTTGACCTTGGTATCGGCGGCATGGTCTTCATTATCGAACGACGTTTGCACGGCGTCGTCCATCAGTAACTCGCCGGTCGTCAACACCACATTGCCGGATTTATCTTTTTTGCTTTTGCGCAAGCTCCTTAAAATCTGGGTAATATCGCGCTGGTTGATTTGCGAGGAGGCCGATAATTTAAACTGGGTCTCGATGTCGTTCTCATCGAACAACAATACGCATTCCGCGTCTTTTTGATCCCGCCCGGCACGGCCTGCTTCCTGGAGGTAATTTTCAATGGAGCCGGGAATATCCGCATGAATGACCAAACGCATATCGTCTTTATCGATGCCCATGCCGAACGCATTGGTCGCGGTGATAATGCGCGTGCTGCAAGTCACGAAATTTTCCTGTATATGCTTTTTCTCGGCGGTATCCTTGCCCGCATGGAAGGCTTCGACCTGCCAGCCTTGTTGCTGCAAATACTCGGCAATTTCCTCGGTATTTTTGCGCGTCGAACAATAAATAATCGCGCTGCCGCCGTCGGCTTCGGGAGCCAATAGTTCGCTTAACAGACTGTTGATGCACGGATATTTGTCCGCTCCATTGACGGTTTGCACCTCGAAATGCAGCTTGTCTCTTTCCACGCCGCCTTCGCGTTCACGTATTGATGCTGATGCGCTTCACTGCGTTCAGCACATCCTATAGCCTTTATCCGGGTCAAACGCTCGAATAAATCAAATGCTCCGGCAAACTGCGAATCGCCTGAAAAAGCATACCGATAAAAATCCAGCAACCCGACCTCAGCCTGTTGCTGCTGCAAAGCCTGCCATTGATCATGGAACAGCGACACCGCCAGACGCGCATCCGCCAACGGATCGTTCAAACTGTCGCGTACCAGCTTGCTCAGGAATTTAAACTGCGACGAGATGCTCCGGCAAACCGGAAGGCCATGGTCAAGGATATTATGGCCTAACAGGTAAGCTGCATCACCGGCAAAGTCATCAAACTCGGCCAGCGTTTTTTGGATGTTGAACGGCGCTTTGCGTTGGAAGGTTTTATCATTAAAGACCGCGCTTATCGCAAAGATCTCGCCGTTTTCGTTGGTTTCTGAATCCAGGCTACAGCAGCTGTTTTGAAAGGTTTGCCAGTCCATTGTGTGACTCTTGCCGATGGGTTGTTTAGCGCGGTAGTCATCGTATCAGGGTTGGGAGAAGGGGGCTATTTATACTCATTGCTCTTCAACCTAGAAAAATCATTTCGGCCACGAAAAATACGAAAAGCACGAAAAATTTCAAAAGATTATCAAACCGTAGGTCGTTACCCAAAGGGTGAGTGACTAAATTAATACAACATATTGTTTTATTTAGTGTCTTTCGTGCTTTTCGTGGATAAACTGCGGTTTTTAGGTTCAACGTTCGGCATAGTTAAGATTGGCTAAAGAGCCACTTAGGGATGCGCACGAAATAACGTCGACAACTAGCTCAAGTTGATGAGTCGGTTAAATCGAATCTCGTGTATTGTTTTTGCTGAGTGCCGTCGCCGATGCAAACCCAATTGGAATAGACGTTGAAGCCTTAGATTCAGCCCCCTCAAA
This sequence comes from Methylobacter sp., assembly GCA_004299305.1. GTDB lineage: Bacteria > Pseudomonadota > Gammaproteobacteria > Methylococcales > Methylomonadaceae > Methylobacter_A. The sequence goes on along the minus strand of SCPZ01000027.1, from coordinate 101,807 downwards.
ACACAACAAGAGCCAATGATGTTGGTAAGTAGTTATACGTATTTATCAGAGTTCGCAAACAGCATAGACTTGCACTCACCTTACAAATCAATTTTCATCTTGAAATTTAAAGTGGTTACTTAATTTTAATGAACTACATTTCCCCTTTCGATAAGGCCGTAGCCGAAGGGTCAGGGCAAATGGTTACGCATTGTAAGTATTCCGCCTTAAACGAAAGTCGCTTTTCCTATTATTTACAACACTCTAGGGGTAATAAGCCATGGCTATCAAACCAGGTACAGCAAAAAACGACAGAATACTCGGCACCGATCAGGGCGATACCATCGACGGCATGGAAGGAGACGACACCCTGTTGGGGGCGGGCGGGAACGACTCGATTCTGGGAGGACTCGGAGTGGATTCTCTGGACGGAGGCCCTGGTAGCGATACCTTGCTGGGCGGCTCCGGTAATGACATCCTGATCGGCGGCTCCGGCAACGATAGTTTGACGGGCGAAGACGGCAACGATACGCTGCAAGGGGCAGCCGGCAAGGACACCCTGGACGGAGGGCTGGGTAACGATAACATGGGCGGCGGTGGCGGCAACGACTTGTATATAGTCAACAGCATCGGCGACAAGGTAGTCGAAACAGATAAGCTGAACAGTGTCGACTCTGTGCAAAGCAGCGTGACCTTTACCCTGCCCGATCTGGTGGAGCATCTCCAGCTGCTGGGAGGAGGCGACATCAACGGCACCGGCAATAAGCTCAATAACAAAATCTTCGGCAACGGTGGGGACAATATCCTCAGCGGTTCGGACGGGCAGGACACCTTGGTTGGAGGCGTTGGAGCCGACACCCTGATAGGCGGGTCCGGCATCGACTCGTTAGTCGGCGGAGCCGATGACGACATCTACGTCATCGGCAGCACCAATGACAAGGTCGTCGAAACTGCGGGAGGAGGCGATGTCGATGAAATCCAAAGCACTGTCGATTTCTCGTTGCCTAATAACGTAGAAGTTCTCACTCTCACAGGTCTAGCCGATGTGCGCGGCGCCGGCAACGGACAGGATAATATTATCGACGGCAACGGCGGCGCCAACAATCTCAGCGGCGACGCCGGCGACGACACTTTATTCGGCAACGAGGGCAATGACATGTTATCCGGCGATGCCGGTGACGACCAGCTGGACGGCGGTGCGGGCGACGACACCGTGACTTACAGTGGCGCTATTGTCGGTTACCAGATTACCTTTGACAGCGAAGGCAATAGCTGGATCGTAGAAGACATCGACGACAGCGACGGCAATGACGGCATCGACACCCTAGTCGACATCGAACACGCGGAATTTGCCGATCAGGTCAAGGATTTAGGCCAAAGCACGCCGACCCAGCCTACGCTCAGCATTGACAATGTCACTAAGGCGGAAGGCAACGGCGTCGGCGACACTTCGTTCGACTTTACCGTCAGCCTGTCAGCTCCCAGCTCCACGCCAGTCACGGTGAATTACGCAGTCTTGGCCGGTACGGCCACGGCAGGAACGGATTTTACCGCAACCTCCGGCGTACTGACTTTTGCCGCCAATGAAACCACCCAGAAGGTTAGTGTTGCCGTCAATGCAGACAGCGCTGTCGAAGCCGACGAAACCTTCACTGTGCAGCTGAGCAAGCCCGCCGGGGCGACTCTGGACAAGGATGTCGGCACCGCTACTATCCGTAACGACGACCAGACCCAAGTATTGCCCGTGGTTTCGATTGCCGACATACAACTGCCCGAAGGTAACGACGGCAGCACCAGCGCGGTTCTGACCGTCACCCTGTCGGCCAAGTCTACTGAAACGGTGACGGTGGACTGGTCTACTGCGGACGATAGCGCCAACGCAGGTAGTGACTATACCGCTAAAACCGGTACCGTCAGTATTGCCCCTGGCGTGACTAGCGGAGTGATCAAGATTCCGGTCAGCGGCGATACCGATGTGGAAGCGGACGAAACCTTCACGGTCAATCTGAGCACTCCACAGAACGCGACTGTGAGCGATGCAGGAAGTAAAGCCACGGTGACTATCAGCAACGACGATGAAGACCAAGGCAGCTTTGTGTCGAACGGCGGTCTTGAGCTTGATATGAGCGAGGATGCCGATTCGCTGCAGGGTACGGACCTGAATGACAAGATAGGCTGCTTGGGAGGCAATGATACCGTCGATGGAGGATCAGGTAATGATTCACTGACCGGCGGTATAGGTGACGATCAGTTGTCAGGCGGTCTTGATGACGACACCGTAGTGGGCAGTGACGGGAATGATTCCCTTTACGGCAATGCCGGAGTCAACCTTATCCAAGGCGGCAAGGGTGATGACTACATTCGTAGTGATGGACAAGACATCATTGATGCAGGCTTAGGGAATGATGTAATCGCAACTTACGGAGGCGGTGCCAGCGTTATTGGCGGTGAGGGTAACGACAACATTTATGGAGATTCCAGCGGCGGCGAGACACTGCTTGGTGGCAACGGCGATGATACGATTGGCCATGTGGGTTTGGTTTATAACGGATCCTGGAGTGGCGGAAATGGCAGCGACCTCATCGATGGAGGAGCCGGCAACGACTTCATGCATGGTGACTGGGGCGATGACACCATATTGGGCGGTGATGGCTTGGATTCCCTCTACGGTGGCTGGGGTAGCGACCAGCTTGATGGCGGCAACGGTGATGATGCGTTTTACGGTTATTACGGAAACGAAACACTGAAGGGCGGTGATGGTCAGGATATTCTTTACGGAGAATATGATAATGATAGATTGGATGGTGGCAACGGTGTCGATATTCTCTACGGTGGAGATGGCGACGATACCTTCGTATTCAACAAAGGCGATTCCGGCGTAGGCGCCGACAACCGAGATATCATCAAGGACTTCAACGGGGTTTCAACCGTCGAAGTCATCGACTTTGACGGCTTGTCAAATGCTGCATTGAGCTTTAAAGGCAGCGCAGCCTTCAGCGGCGCTAACCAAGTGCGCTATGCCTTCGATTTCACCAACAAGGAGACTATCATCCAAGTCAATCTGGATGCCGATGTCACCACCACCGAGCTGGAGGTCGAGCTAATCGGTCTTATAGGTCTTGCGTCCAGCGACTTCGTGCTAACCACGCCAACACCTTAAACCTCAACCTATCCAGTCCTTCCCATGCTTTCGGCATGGGAAGGACTGGGCTTTTTTCTTACATCGAACGGTCTACGGCGGTTAAATTGCTTCATTCGGATGACTTGCAAGTTGTAAAGCGGGGTAAGATTGCCTGCCATACTTGTCAACGCAACTCCAGCTAAAAAATACGCCGATAAGCAGATTCACCGGGCGCTCAGGTTATTTAGTTTCCACGCCTAAAATTAAGCAACACTGCCCATACTCAACACAGATTACAAACATCCTCGCACCAATCCCAGCGTACAGATAGAATAGGCGACTTTCACTTTAGCCATTGGGAATCGCTTTCATGAAATGTAATGCCTTTTTGATCAGCCTGTGCCTGTTTGTCTCATGTAGCGCTTATGCTGCGGAAAAAACCGTCATTCGCATCGGCGCTCAGGCTTTTGGCACTGTCGATTGGGAATTGGCGGCTTTACAGGATAATCCTCAGCCTGATTTCCAATTGGAAATACAACATTTAGCCAACGCGGAAGCCGGCAAGATTGCGCTACAGTCCGGCGCTGTCGATATGATTGTGTCTGACTGGATTTGGGTTTCCAGGCTGCGCGCTACCGGCTCCGATTTTACCTTTTATCCTTATTCGAATACCTCAGGCGCTTTGGTTGTGGCAAAAGACAGTCCTATTCATTCGGTAAAAGATCTCAATGGCAAACGTCTGGGCATTGCCGGGGGCGAACTGGACAAAAACTGGCTGTTGTTACAGGCTTTGGCCGGACAAGAACAGCTCGACCTAAACGTTTCGGTAGAAAAAATCTTTGGCGCGCCGCCGCTAATCAACGAGCAAATCAAGCAAAACCGCGTCGATGCCGCTCTGACCTATTGGCACTTTGCCGCCAGACTTGAAGCACAGGATTATCGGCAGATTATCGACGGCAAAGGTATTTTAAAAGGCTTAGGCATTCAGGAAGATGTGCCCAGCCTGGGTTATGTGTTCAAACAAAGCTGGGCAAACTATCATAAACAGGCCGTCAGCAGTTTTTTTAACGCAGGCAAACAGGCTAAAAACCGGCTGTGTACATCCGATGCCGCGTGGCAAAAAATTATCCCATTGACCCAGGCCGATGATGCAGCCACGCTCGCTAAATTGCGCCAACGTTATTGCGAAGGCGGCATTGAGCATTGGGGAGAACCCGAACAGTTGGCGGCAGGGCGCATTTATACGATGCTCCGCAAGCTAAGCAACAATCAATTAACAGGGCAATCAGAGAACCTGCAACCCGGCACCTTCTGGTCGATTGAATAATTTGAGTAATCTTAGGAAACTTTTGCCGACCCTGTCATTACTGGCTTTTTTAGCTATTTGGCAAAGTCTGGCGGTCTATTTAAACAGCAACACCTTACCGGCTCCCAAAACGGTAGCCGATGTTTTCTGGCAAAGCTGCGTGTCGGGGCAATTGCCCTTTCATCTGGGCGTTACCTTGTGTCGGCTGGTGGTCAGTTTTACTCTTGCGATGCTGCTGGGCTGCGCCATCGGCATCGTGCTGGGACGTAATAAAAAACTTGATGCGTTCTTCGACAACTGGCTGGTGATTTTCTTAAATGTCCCGGCGCTGGTCACCATTATTTTGTGTTATGTCTGGTTCGGCTTAGTCGAATCGGCGGCGATACTTGCGGTGGTTATCAACAAATTGCCCAATGTTATTGTCACCATTCGTGAAGGTACGCGCACGCTGGACCAGGATTTACTGGAGATGGCGCGCTGTTATCATTTCGGTAGGCGTAAAACCCTGATTCATGTTATTTGGCCGCAACTACATCCATTCGTGATGGGGGCTACCCGTTCCGGTCTGGCTTTAATCTGGAAAATTATTCTGGTGGTAGAGTTATTGGGCCGCAGCAACGGCATGGGCTACCAGCTGCATTTGTTTTTTCAACTGTTTGATGTTGCGAGCATTCTGGCTTATACCATCGCTTTTGTTGCTGTCATCCAGCTGATAGAACTGCTGATTTTAAAACCGCTGGATAAAAAAGCGCTACGGTGGCGCAGATGACTGACATCCAAATCAATATCAACAATAAAACCTATCCGACAGCGGCGAAGCCAAGCATAGCGAATCTTAAGCTATCGCTGAATTCGAATGAGTTTATTTGCTTGGTAGGCCCATCCGGCTGCGGCAAAACCACGCTATTGAATATTATTGCCGACCTAGATAATGATTACGATGGTGAAATTCTGTGTCGCACCGGTTCCCTACCGATTGCGACACTTCCACCATCCATGGCAGTCGTTGGACAACAACACACGCATCCGAAGATCGGCTATATTTTCCAGAATCCACGCCTGCTGCCCTGGCGGACGGTTAGGGAAAATATTGAGCTGGTTCTGGGGGAGCATCAGACTCCCGATGTCATTGATGAATTACTTGAGGTCATGCAATTAACGCAATCGCAACATGCCTATCCTGAGCGCTTGTCATTGGGTATGAGCCGTCGGGTCGCTATCATCAGGGCGTTTGCCGTCGACCCCGACGTGTTGCTGATGGATGAGCCGTTTGTGTCCTTGGATCCGCCGACCGCAAGGCAAGTCAGGGCGCTGTTGCTGAAACTGTGGCAGCAACGTCCGCATACGGTTTTATTTGTCACCCATGACCTGCGCGAGGCTATTGCACTGGCCGACCGGCTGATATTTTTGTCTGCATCGCCGATGCAGGTCGTTAGCGAAATCACGGTGCCGATTGCCCGAACTGAGCGCCATAATGAACTGGCTATCGAAGCATTCAGGCGGCAATTGCTTGACCATCATCCCGAAATAAAACAACTTTTGTGAGCGCTTTTTGGCTCGAAAAACAGTTGCGGATTCGCCCAAAATACCCGATACTCTTTGGCCGTCAAGCCTTGTTATAGGGGATTCACGCAGGCTATCCCGCCTGACGCCCTTCGGGTTAATACAAATCGGCTATCCTGCCGATTTGTCCAACGGGGCTTACCGTACAAACTACCCAAGGTTAATAACATATGAAAAAAATAATTATCTTAGGATTGGCGACTACTGTTATTGCATTAGCTTCATTAACGGCGTCCGCTGAGAGTGACAGCCAATATCCTGCAGCAAATTTCCAACCTAAAGTCATCTATATCGATAAAGATTCAGTTAAGTCATCACCTAAATGTCCAGACCAAAAGCCCGCCGAAAAGGCAACCGAGTTCGACCCTAAATACCCGGCCGCCAACTTTGAACCCAAAGTCATTTATCCATAACCCCGCTTTTTAAAAGGTGCGTCCTTAAACAGGATTCACCTTTTCATGCCCCATTTGCTATTCGGTTCTTCAAGCTGTTTTATGCACATTTCTTAGTCATTTACTAATGACATGTGGCTTCATAGAATTTGTGGCGGACCGTAGTATAGCCAACAATTTCCATTGCCTGGTTGCAATAGCTCAAAACTGTCGATAAAGTTCTGCCAACTATTTATCTGATTCTATGAATTCACCAAGAGGTACGCACATGAAAATCCATTTTTTAGGCTTATTAGCTGCATTATTTTGTCTGTCGGCATCGGCAGCGGAGCTTAGTCGGGCATCAGTACAACAGCGTCTCGCCAAGGCGGAGAAGGGCCACCCCGCACAGCTGCGTCGAAAAGACCTTACCGGACTGGATTTATCCGCTTTGGATTTTAGGAATGCCGATTTGTGGGGGGCGGATTTACGCAACGCCAATTTAAGCAACAGCGATTTATCCGGCCTGAACCTGGATTTAACGGTAATGTCCAAAATCAATCTTTCCGGCGCTAACCTGTCCAATACCAGTATTTTTGGCGTACACATGGGTGGCGCTAACTTAAGTAATGCTAATCTTAGCGGTAGTCGGTTTATTGCCAACCTGGATCGCTCCAATCTGGCCCATGCCAATCTGTCCCATGCCAATTGGGGCGTCGATATGAAAAATCAGCCTATGGGCTTAATGCGGGTCAGCTTAAATAATGTCAACTTAGAGGGCGCCGATCTATCCGATGCGAACCTTAATCGGGCGTTGATGCGTCATGCCAATTTGTCCAAGAGCATACTAAAAAACACAGTGTTATTTGGTGTTGACCTGTCCGGGGCCAATTTAACAGATGCTGATTTATCGGGGGCGGATTTATCGGAAAGCAAGTTGGAGGATGCCGATTTTACCGGCGCAAATTTAGCTGGCACACGGTTTGGCGGTATTAAGGATAAATCGACATTAAAGGGCTTGATTTCCAGTAAGAATCTTGAGGCGGCTATTTTTGATTGATAACGAAGACATCAAGGGCTTGTAAAGAAGATCAAAAAAATTTATTGAGTATTGAGAGCTTAACTCTCATCGTTATACACAAGCGTGTCCATCAAATGCGTACGAAGCACAGATTAAAAGGCGACCGCTCGCTATTTCTGCGTTTCGATGAAGTAGAATATGCATGGCGCATTGTCGCCCCCATCCGGCAAACTTGGGCAATTGAGCGTGATTATATCGTCATCTATCCCGCTGGTTTCTGGGGCCTAAAGACAGCCGCCGCTTATTCGACAAAGAAAGCCAATCTTGGCGCAGTTCATTAACCCCGGAGTGTAACTAAATGCAACAAAACAGCCGCTGGTATTACCTGGAAACCTCAGAAGACGTGGCCCTTGCCGCCTGTAGGCAAATTCTTAACGCCGCCAACTCGGCTATTTCGGAGCGCGGCAAATTCAAATTGGTCTTAGCCGGAGGCAGCACCCCGGAAAAAGTCTATCGCTTGCTCGCCGAGTCTGATGCGGATTGGGCGAACTGGCATATTTATTACGGCGACGAACGCTGTTTGCCGGTAGATCATCAAGACCGAAACAGTTTGATGGCAACTCAGGTTTTGTTGAAAAATGTGGCGATTCCAGCCAATCAGGTATTTACCATGCCCGCCGAATTGGGCCCCGAACAAGCAGCTGAGCGCTATAGGCCCATCGTTGCCGAGGCCGGAGAGTTCGATATGGTATTGTTGGGCATGGGCGAGGACGGTCATACCGCGAGCTTGTTTCCCGGTCATCAGCATCAACAAGACGAACTGGTTCATGCCGTCTACAATTCGCCCAAACCGCCGCCGGAGCGCATTTCTATCAGCGCCAAGGCCTTAAGCAACACGCGGGAACTGATCTTCCTGATCACCGGAGCGAATAAACAGGACGCCGTCAAACTGTGGCGCTCAGGATCGGACTTGCCGGTTGCGACCATTGTTCCGAAAAGTCCTGTCGATATTTATATCGATAGTGATGCGTATAAGCCGTAGTTGATTCGAAATAGAGCAGGCCGGAATAAGGCCTGCCAAGATTCTGCTGAGTAAAGCAGATAGCGTACGCGGGGTGGTGCATCCGGCTTGCCGCTGCAATATGCCGCCTACTTATCACCTGCTCGACAGTCGTAACTTCCCTGTTTCATTCTCCCATAGCAGAGCCTGACAACCCTGTTAACCGACTACACACAACTATCCACATTTGATAAAGATTGTCGGCCGCCTCTAGCAGTGCAGCAGAGAGGCGAGCGCGCCCCAGAAGAACCCCATGGAGTTGGATTTTTATAATGCTCGAAATTGCGGCCAACCAGATTTGCCCTTGATTTCTTGTCCTTGCTGAATGATTTCCAGCAATGGCGCAAAAACATCAGCTACTTTATTCAGTCGTTGAACAAAGGCTGCGTAACTGGGTAGCCTTGGAAACCATTAGCACAAATGGCGATCGGCATAGCTCTCTATTTTTATCAATGCCCCCCGAATAGATATATCGCTATGACCTCTTCATCTGTAAAACTCAGGCCTGCGTAATTCGACATTCGCTGACTTTAAACCCAAAGGCTGTCCTGATAGTGCTTGCATACATACAGGTAAATTGTTATTAATTGTTGCCCGTTCATTGGTTGCCTATGGGATTGGGAGGAGGCGTGTCTTGCCCAATATTCTAGCCCACCCGCTGATCTGGCTTCTATTTAGCTCTTAATTCACATGTTATTACAGAAATTCTATATCTAACTTTGAAGCTTTGCTTTCATTCTAGTGAGCGATCTATCATGACTACAAACTATACCGTAACAATAACAAAAAATACTCCGCTATTTCCCGGGCACACGTTAGGAGAATGGTCCAATTCGTCAGCCTTCGCGATGATTAAAACTGACGGCTCGGTGGTGACATGGGGAAGGGGAGTCGACAGCAATACGGTCTCTGCACAACTCGATGGCAGTATCGATGCCACCCAAATCTATTCTACAGAAAGTGCTTTTGCCGCTTTGCGTAGCGATGGTTCGGTGGTTACGTGGGGAAGCAGTAATGGCGGCGACAGTAGCGCGGTTTCTGCGCAACTCGATGGCAGTATTGATGCCGTCCAAGTCTATTCGACATATTATGCTTTTGCCGCTTTGCGCAACAACGGCTCGGTAGTCACTTGGGGGGATAGCTACTACGGTGGTGACAGCAGCGCGGTCTCTGCACAACTCGATGGCAGTATTGATGTCACCCAAATCTATTCTACAGAAGGTGCTTTTGCCGCGTTGCGTAGCGACGGCTCGGTGGTAACTTGGGGAAGCAGCACGGGCGGTAACAGCAGCCCGGTCTCTGCAAAACTCAACGGTGATATCGATGTTACGCGAATTTATTCAACAGTAGGCGCTTTTGCCGCCTTGCGTAGCGACGGCTCGGTGGTTACCTGGGGAAACATTTCCTTTGGAAGCAACAGCGGCAAGGTTTCAAAGCGGCTCGACGGCACGATTGATGTAACGCAAATCTATGCGACAGGCGGAGATGATGACGGTGCTTTTGCTGCGTTGCGTAAGGATGGTTCGGTGGTTACTTGGGGGGTTGGTCGAGGAAGCAATAGCAATGCGGTTTCGAAAAAACTTAATGGCGCTATTGATGTCACCCAAGTCTGCTCTACAGAAAACGCTTTTGCCGCCTTGCGTAGTGACGGCTCGGTGGTTACCTGGGGGGATTCGGCCTCTGGCGGCGACAGCCGCGCGGTTTCGGCAAAGCTCAACGGCAATATTGATGTGAAGCAAATTTATGCCAGCGGAAATGCTTTTGCCGCTTTGCGTACTGACGGCTCGGTAGTTACCTGGGGGGATTCGGCCTCTGGCGGAGACAGCCTCGCGGTTGCTGCACTGCTTAACGGCACGGTTGATGTCAGCCAAATCTTTTCAAGCGGAGGTGCTTTTGCCGCTTTGCGTACTGACGGCTCGGTAGTTGCATGGGGAGACCCTGACTCTGGCGGCGACAGCCGCGCGGTTGCCGCACTGCTTAACGGCACGGTTGACGTCAGCCAAATCTTTTCAAACGGAAGCGCTTTTGCCGCTTTGCGTAGCGACAGCTCGCTGATTACTTGGGGAAATAGTGGAGCAGGCGGTGACGGTAATACCGGTTTAGCCGTGCAGCTCAATGGTGATATTGATGTTACCCACATTTATTCGACAGATTATGCTTTTGCTGCATTGCGTACCGATGGCTCGGTAGTTGCCTGGGGGGATAGCGAACAAGGAGGAGACAGCCGTACAGCTTCGGCAAAGCTCAATGGCGCTACCGCTGTTACTCAAATTTATTCGACAGGCCGTCTTTCAGGCAGTGCTTTTGCCGCTTTGCGTAGCGACGGCTCAGTGGTTACCTGGGGAAGCAGTTCTTATGACACCGACAGCAATGCTGTTTCGGATCAGCTTAATGGGACTATTGATGTCACAAAAATATTTTCGACAGATTATGCTTTTGCCGCCTTGCGTAGCGACGGCTCGGTAGTCACTTGGGGGAATAGCGACTACGGTGGTGACAGCAGCATAGTCTCGGAGCAACTCAACGGCGCCATCGATGTCATGCACATTTATTCGACGGGCAGGGCTTTTGCCGCTTTACGTACTGATGGCTCGGTAGTGACTTGGGGGGGAGAGTTCAATGGCGGCGACAGCAGCGAAGTTTCCACCCAGCTCAACGGCAGTATTGATGTAACGCAAATTTATTCGACCGGTAATTATAGGGAAGGCGCTTTTGCCGCCTTGCGTAGCGATGGTTCGGTAATTACTTGGGGGGCGTCAGTCACAGACAGCAGTGTAATCGCGGCACAGCTTAACGGTACTGTCGATGTCACGCACATCTGTCCAACAAGCGATGCTTTTGCCGCTCTTCGTAGCGACGGCTCTGTAGTTACGTGGGGGGCTAGTAGCTACGGTGGCGACAGTAGCGTGGTCTCGACGCAACTCAACGGCGATATTGATGTTACGCAAATTTATACGGTAAAAGAAAGCTCTGACCATATGGGCGCTTTTGCTGCGTTGCGCAGCGATGGCTCTGTAGTGGCTTGGGGGCATTCGGGTTCTGGCGGCGACAGCAGCGAAGTTTCTGCACAACTAGATGGTGGCGTTGATGTTACGTATATCTCTTCAACAGGTTATGCTTTTGCCGCTTTGCGTAGCGACGGCTCGGTAGTTACGTGGGGAGACTCGAGCTCTGGCGGCGACAGCAGCGAAATCGCTACACAGCTTGATGGTACTATTGATGTTACGCAAATTTATTCGACAGTGGCTGCTTTTGCTGCTTTGCGTAGCGACGGCTCGGTAGTCAGCTGGGGGGAGTCGGACTCCGGTGGCGACAGCAGCGAAGTCGCTACACAGCTTGACGGTACGATTGATGTAATGCAAATCTACTCGACAGACAGTGAAGGCAATGGAGGCGGCTTTGCCGCTTTGCGTAGCGACGGTTCGGTGGTTACTTGGGGTGACTTCGGCAATCTTGATAGAGGTTGGTTATCGGCACAACTGAATGGCGATATCGATGTCACAGAAATTTCTTCGGCTGGTGATATGTTTGCCGCCATACGTAGCGATGGTTCGGTCGTCAGTTGGGGAGATGGTAATATGATAAAGAACTCCGAACAACTTAGTTCAGGTGTCGCAAGCGGCGCCAATATCTTCACTGATGATGTTTTTAGTTTGGAGGAAACCATTAACGGCACCAATAAAAAAGATATTTTACAGGGCGCTACCGCAGCAAATCATATATCAGGCAAAGCAGGAAATGATCATTTATCGGGCGATGCGGGTAACGATGTTTTTATATTCGATGGCGATTTAAAAAACAACACCGACAAAATCAAAGATTTTGTTGTAGCTGACGGTACCATCTATTTGGAAAATGCTGTCTTTTCCAAGCTGAAAACAACAGGCGTATTAAAGGCCGCTAACTTTGTGGAAGGCGTTAAGGCTCATGACCTCAATGATTACATTATCTATAACCCGGCTACTGGCGTTCTTACTTATGATTCAGATGGTATAGGTGCAGATGTTGGAGTGCAAATTGTAGTGTTAGCTACCAACCTGACATTAACCAACGCCGATTTTATCGTGGTTTAACACATTATGCTGTAACTGGCCGGGTAGGGTGCCGGATTGATTTCTCCATCCCTACCACGGACATGCAGGTTCCGGTATTCGTAAGACTGTCGAGACCGCCATCACTTCGTCTAAATAACCCGTCATACCGGCATGGACTGCCGGTATCCACGACTTGGATATTTTGAGCGACTACTTACAAAACAGAGACAACTAAGGCAAATACAAAAACGAAAATCACAAAAAGTGCAAACATGCCTTGTTTAGTCAGTTCCGCCTTCATCCGCTTTAGTTCGGCCAGCAATGCTTGCTTAACATCATCCGAATTAATAATTCTTTTGCATCGCCCGCGAAATGTTTGCATTTCCTCCAGCGCTTCCTGTTCGGCAATAATCTGGGTGATTTTTGAGTAAAAACTACCGCATTCCGGGCATTTTATATCGCGGTCATTGCGTTCATGACCGCACACTGAACATTTATTCACATATCCTCCACAAAAAATATTTCTTTAAAGCGCTTCGTCAAACCGGTACGGTTCCATCTGAATGGATTCGGCGCGCCGCCCCAGCATAATACAAACTCCGTTATAACGCTCATTCCCGGTTGAAGAAAATTCAAACAAAAATGTCCGTTGCAGCCGTATTTTCCCTGTTTGATCCCGTCTTAAGCGAATGCTGTTTAGGGCGACATATTCATCCAGCATTTGAACGTCCAGATTCAAGCAATGCGCCCGAACGGCATTAAATGCGATTTCCTTGATCTGCTGCCCGCTAAACCAGTATAGGTATACGCCCAGCAATAAGGCTATTAAAATAAGATCATCCAGCATGGTTTGATTTGGTATTGTTGACGAGAGTTTATGCTTATCTTTAAGTTTCTATTGTACTAAGATTTACCGATAAACTTTCAAGGAGAAACAACATGAAACTTCCCATTACCGGTGGTTGCCTTTGCGCTGCGGTCCGATATGAAATCTCAGCCGAACCCATCGGCGGCTTCAACTGCCATTGTCGAACCTGTCAAAAAGCGATTGGAGCGCCCTATTTTGCAGGCATGTTCGTTCCGACCGCAGCCCTTGCCATAACCGGCAACTATAAGGAATACGCAACCGTTGCGGCAAGCGGCAACACGGTTTATCGCGCTTTTTGCCCGGAATGCGGAACCTCGCTGTTTGGCAGGAACAGCGCATTTACTGACATAAGGCCGGTCGCCGCCGCGACACTCGATGATCCCGGAATTTTTCAGCCGCAAAAAGATATATGGGTGGCGGATGCACAGCCATGGGACACTATGAATCCTGATTTACCGAAATTTGACGGCAACCCCTGGCATTGAGTTAATCTAGCTGCCATTTTTATTGACCTTGGAGAACCTTATGAATGCTGAACAACTTAGCACTATCGAAATACAGCCTGAAGCGGAACATAAATATTCTGTACTATGGTTGCATGGATTAGGTGCAGATGGTCATGATTTTGAAGGGCTCGTTCCCGAATTGCATTTGACCGCCAGAGCCAATATCCATTTCATTTTTCCCAATGCGCCGATCCAGCCTGTTACTATCAACGGTGGAATGGCTATGCGCTCCTGGTACGATATTTTAGATATGTCGTTGGAACGTAAAGTCGATATTGATGGTATCTATCAATCAGCCGCCTCGATTGAGCCCTTGATCCAACAGGAAATTGACCAGGGCATTCCCTCGACGAATATTTTACTGGCCGGGTTTTCTCAAGGCGGCGTCATTGCGCTACATGCCGGGCTAAGATACCCACAACAATTGGCCGGCATTGTTGCCCTGTCGACGTATTTGCCGACTATTGATCAATTAAAAGTTGAGCGTTCAGTCGCCAATAATGTCATGCCGATATTTATGGCCCACGGCATCATCGACCCCATCGTAGCTGTTGAGTCCGGCAAAGCCGCATTCGATACACTAAAATCAATGGACTATAAAATTGAATGGCATGATTACTTGATGGAACATAGCCTGTGTGTTGAAGAAATCACACACATTTCAGCGTTTATGAATTCAATTTTTAAATAATGTTCACCAATGATTGAACCCACGAACAACTGTAGCCGTTCGTGGGTTTATGCATTGCCGGACTCGGGGCCTATGCGGCTCAAATCTTTGCCCGACCGGCGGAATTAACCCAGTTTGATATGCTGCGGCGGTATATCGCGTCTTGTTGCGCCGGTATAAAGTTGCCGTGGTCGTCCTATTTTTTGCTCCGGGTCCGCTATCATTTCATCCCAATGCGCAATCCAACCCACGGTTCTGCCCATCGCGAACATCGCGGTAAACATGTTGGTAGGGATGCCTAATGCGTGCAACACAATGCCGGAATAATAATCGACGTTCGGGTAGAGTTTTTTCTCGATGAAATAATCATCTTCAAGGGCAATGCGTTCCAGCTCCAGGGCCAGTTTAAATATTTTGTCATCATGCAGGCCGAGCTCGGTGAGCACTTCATGGCAGGTTTCGCGCATTAATTTGGCGCGCGGGTCGTAATGTTTGTAAACCCGATGCCCGAAGCCCATCAGCCTGAACGAGTCGTTTTTATCCTTGGCTTTGTTGATAAATTTATTAATATTCGAAACATCGCCAATCTCCTCCAGCATGTTGAGTACAGCCTCATTAGCGCCGCCATGAGCGGCTCCCCAAAGGCAAGCGATCCCGGCAGTTATGCAGGCATAAGGATTAGCGCCGCTGGAACCCGCTAAGCGCACTGTTGACGTCGAAGCATTTTGTTCATGATCGGCATGAAGGATCAAGATTCTGTCCAGGGCTTTAACTAATACAGGATTGGCTACGAAGTCATCGCAAGGCGTTCCCAGCATCATGCGCATAAAGTTTTCAACGTAACTCAACTTGTTTTGCGGATACATAAACGGTAAGCCGGTGCTGTACTTATGACACATTGCGACAATGGTCGGCACTTTGGCAATCAGGCGGATGGCGCTCAGGTCCCTATCCTTTTTCGATTTAATGTCCAGTGCGTCATGATAAAACGCTGACAGCGCTCCCACCACAGCAACCATAATAGCCATCGGGTGCGCATCGCGACGAAAGCCTTTAAAGAAATTAGTCAGCTGGTCATGCACCATCGTATGCATAGTGATGGTGCCTTCGAACCGTTGCATTTCATCGGTTTCGGGTAATTCACCATTCAGCAGCAGGTAACAGACTTCCAAAAAAGTGCAATGCTCCGCAAGCTGCTCGATAGGGTAACCCCTATAAAGCAGTATCCCTTCTTCGCCGTCTATATAAGTTATCGATGAACTACAGCTGGCCGTGGAAGTAAAACCGGGATCGTAGGTAAACATGCCGGTCTGTTGGTATAGAGATTGAATATCTACTACATCGGGGCCGATAGTTCCAGATAAAGCAGGTAACTCACATAAAGCCTGAGTTTTCTCATTTAAGGTAACACTGCGCAGTTTAGTCATGGTTGTTCTCAGTTTTGAAACAGGGTCTGTGCGTCATCAGAAGACTAGCTAAATCGCAAGTTTTCACGGTTTAGCTAGCCTTTTGCGTATTAATCTTGGCTAGCATTTTAAAGAGAGCTTTGCTTGTAAAATAACAAACTCCAACCAATATCTTTTATACAATGGCCAAGGGTTGGAGTTCAAAGCTGGCTTTGGACTACAGATAAAAGAATGAACTCAAGCCAAAACCGCCCGGTCTATAGTTTGTTTTGCCAATTCAGTCACCCTCGCCCAGTTTTTTGATTTTACCACATCCGCAGGTGCCAGCCATGACCCGCCAACGCAGGCAACATTGCTTAACTGTAAGTAACTGTTGTAATTTTCCGGGGAAATACCGCCGGTCGGGCAAAAAGTCACTTGTGGAATAGGCCCTGCGATAGATTTTAACATCGGGATGCCGCCTGCCGCTTCAGCCGGGAAGAACTTGAAATGATCCAGGCCATACTCCATGCCCAGCATGAGTTCCGACAGGGTCGATATACCTGGAATCAACGCGATATTTCCCGTTTGAGCCGCCGTTAACAGCTTCGGGGTTAAACCGGGACTAATCGCAAAAACGGCGCCCGCATCTTCCGCCGCTTTTAATTGTTCGGGCGTAGTAATAGTACCCGCACCGACAATCGCATCTTTGACTTCCTGGCTGATGAGCCTGATCGCATCAAGCGCTATCGGGGTGCGTAGCGTTATTTCCAGCACTTTAATGCCACCTGCAACCAAGGCCTGCGCCAGCGGCACGGCATCCTCCAGGTTTTGGATGACCATTACGGGCATCACCGGGCCGACATTTAAAACTTCAGCAGGTTGAATTTTCCAGTTATTTTTAGTCATTGTTTTACCTTATTGTTATAGTTATTAACCGGCAACGAACAAGTTGCTGGCGCCGGTTTCGGCAGATGACGCGCCCAAACGGAAACCGCCGAACAATTCGCGGCCCATGCCGAAATGATGGCCTTTGGCGCTATTGGCGGCCGGAATACGGGCGTCGAATTCTGCGGCATCCACCCGTACATTGACCTCGCCGGTTTGGGTATTCAGGTAGATGATGTCGCCGGTGCGCACTTTCGCTAATGGTCCGCCCTCCTCGCATTCAGGGCACATGTGGATGGCTGAAGGCACCTTGCCCGAAGCGCCGGACATCCGTCCATCGGTCACCAATGCGACCTTGAAACCCTTATCCTGCAACACCCCCAGAGACGGCGTCAACTTGTGCAATTCGGGCATACCGTTGGATTTCGGCCCCTGGAAGCGCAGCACCACAATAACATCCTTCTCCATTTCGCCGCGTTTAAAGGCGGCAACCACGTCATCCTGATCATCGAACACCATCGCAGGCGCTTCAACGACCTGGTGTTGTTCCGCTACCGCAGAAACTTTGGAAACCCCGCGTCCCAAATTACCGTGCATCACATGTAAGCCGCCACCGGCGGCAAAAGGTTTGGCGACGGCGCTGATAACGTCTCCGTCCAAAGAGGCTTCGGGGCAGGGCTCCCAGGTTAATTTACCGTCAACCAGTTTGGGTTCCTGATGATAACTGTTCATGCCGCGTTGGTCGGCAACGGTCAGAATATCTTCATGCAACAGGCCGTTCTTTAACAGTTCGGCAATCAATACGCCCATGCCGCCTGCGGCTTGGAAGTGATTAATGTCCGCTTGGCCGTTCGGATAAATACGGGTCAACAACGGCACCGCTCTGGACAGCTTGTCAAAATCATCCCAGTTAATAATAATGCCCGCCGCCCGTGCAATCGCGACCAGATGGATGGTGTGATTGGTGGAGCCGCCCGTTGCCAATAAGCCGACAATGGCGTTCACAATCGCTTTTTCGTCGATCATGCGCCCAATCGGACGAAAATCATCGCCCAATGCGGTAAATTTCAACACCTGTCTGGCAGCGGCTTTGGTCAATTCATCACGTAATGGCGTATAAGGATTGATGAACGAACTGCCCGGCAAATGCAGGCCCATAATCTCAACCATCATCTGGTTGCTGTTTGCGGTACCGTAAAAGGTGCAGGTGCCGGCACTGTGATAAGACGCTGACTCAGATTCCAGCAGTTCTTTACGGCCGATTTTACCTTCGGCGTAAAGCTGGCGGATGCGCACTTTCTCTTTGTTGGCCAAGCCGCTAGGCATAGGGCCTGCCGGTACGAACACGGCGGGTAAATGGCCGAAACTCAAAGCGCCGATCAACAGTCCCGGTACAATTTTGTCGCAGACGCCCAAATATAGCGCGCCGTCAAACATGTTGTGGCTTAAACCCACGGCCGTAGCCATCGCAATCACATCACGGCTGAACAACGACAGCTCCATGCCGGGGCGACCTTGGGTGACGCCATCGCACATAGCCGGTACGCCGGCCGCAAACTGCGCAACTCCGCCAGCTTCTTTTATCGCAGCCTTGATCAGTGCAGGCGCATCTTTATAGGGTTCATGCGCCGACAACATGTCGTTATAAGAAGAGATAATCGCGATATTGGCTTTTTTATGGCCGGTTAAATCGCTTTTTTCACCGGCTCCGCAAGCGGCGAAAGCATGAGCTAAATTGCCGCAAGCCAGCTCGGCGCGATGTGGTTCTTTTTTTGCAGCCGCATCAATGCGCGCCAGATAGGCGGCGCGTGTTTCCCGGCTGCGCAGGATAACTTCGTTGGTCACTTTTTCTAATACAGGGTGCATAGTCGTTCTTTCCTTTTATCTACGTTAATTGATGCGTATCCTACAGCGCTGCGTCTGCTTCATCTTCCCAGACTCTGTCATCCCTCGTAATTAACTTGTCGGCGGCCTTAGGCCCCCAAGTACCGGCAGGATAGGGGGCTGGTATAGCATCCAAATGCGCCCAGGCATCCTGTATCGAATCAATCCAGGTCCAGGCCTGCTCAATCTCCTCGCGGCTAAGAAATAGCGTGGGATTGCCGCGCATCGCTTCCAGCACCAATTTCTCATAACCGCCGAAAATCTTGCTGTTTTTAAATATGTCGGAAAAGCTCAAATCCAACTTGGTTTTTTGCAATTTAATATTTTCATCGATACCCGGTATTTTGTTGAGTATCTGAATTTCCACGCCTTCCCTGGGCTGCAAGTGAATAATCAGCTTGTTCGACGGCAGGTCCTCGAAGCTCTCTTTAAAAATGTTATGCGGCTGTTGCTTAAAATTAACGACGATTTCAGTGCGTTTATATTTCATGCGTTTTCCGGTACGCAAATAAAACGGCACACCGGCCCAACGCCAATTATCGATAGCCACTTTCAAAGCGACAAAACTTTCCGTCGTGCTTTCGGTATTGGCTCCTTCTTCTTCAAGATAGCCCGGCACCGGCTCGCCGTTGATCTCCCCCGCAGAATACTGTCCGCGAACGGTTTTTTGTTTGACATTTTCTTGGGTAATGGGACGTAGCGCGGACAGCACTTTTATTTTTTCATTGCGGATGCTTTGCGCTTCCAGATTAATCGGCGGCTCCATCGCCACAAAGGTCAGAATCTGCAACAAATGGTTTTGCAGCATGTCGCGTAGCTGGCCGGTTTTGTCGAAATAATCCCAGCGGCCTTCAATACCGACTTCTTCCGCGACGGTAATCTGGATATGATCGATGGTATTGTGATTCCAGTTGGTGGTGAAAATGGAATTGGCAAAGCGCAACGCCAACAAATTCAGCACCGTTTCTTTACCCAGATAATGATCAATACGGTAGACCTGTTTTTCGCTGAACACCTCGGCAACCGCATCGTTAATTTCCTGTGACGATTTAAGATCGTGGCCTATCGGTTTTTCCATCACCATGCGCGATTCTTCATTCAAGACCCCGCACTTAGCCAATCCCTGACAAATATTGGTGAATAAGAAAGGCGAGACGGCGAAATAATTCACCATGACCCTGGATTGACCGTCAATAACGCTATTCAACAGCTGATATTGATCCATCTGGGTTAAATCTATTTTCAGGTAGGAAAACCTGGCCGAAAACCGGGCCCATACTTGCTCATCAACTGCTTCATTTAAAAATTCTTGCAAGCTTTTATGGATGATCCCAACAAAACGAGAAGCATCGCCTTCGTGTTGGTCGATGCCTATGATCCGAGTGTCGGTTTCAATTAAGTTGGCTTTTTCGAGGCGATACAGCGAAATAAGCAGCTTGCGGCGGGATAAATCCCCCAAAGCGCCAAAAATAACCAAATCACAAGGTTTGAATAGTGTTTTTTCGTTCATAGATGCGTTGTTGAATAATAGTTATAGCCGACCTCAGTCAGGCAATTTATAGACGGAATACTTGTATTCATTATCGCAGAATTTGCCCCAGGGTCATAGGCGTGCTGACGACTGCATGAATGCAGGAGCCGTAGCGCGTCAATCGCGAATAGCCGTCAGCAGAGGAGTAGGCATTGAATAATAGATCTTGTATCGAATCGATATTTAGTTGACAGTTTTCTTAATCCTCTTTTATAGTATTGATCCGCTACTATCATAACGAGAGGATATTTTTCGTCATGCGTTTCGACGCCAACCGACGTTATTGACCGCCCAAAATATCAAGTTGAAGTAGCGCCGATCCAGGGGAAGCATAAACCTCGGGTGAAAATCAGTACCGGTGTTGATGAAAGTCATGATTTTCATATCAACCTTGGCATATCCATTGATGATTTAAACTAATAAGAAGGTATAAAAAATGAGCGAAGAAGCACAAACAAAGGACAAGTTCTGGCTGTATGTCGGTTGTACGGTATTTGCTTTATTGGTGACTATTGCAATGGTCAAACAAAGCGAGACCGAAAAATTTGCGCCGATCAAACAGCAATTGGAAGAAGAGGCAGCCCAGATGAATATACGCGTTTTGAGCGGCGGAGAATAACGTCATAACAAGGACGCTATTAAAAGATGTGTTTAACTTGCCTGGCTGCCCGCGATAGTTCTTGTCAACCTTAGCGCAATCACACATCACTATAAAATAATAAAATCAGGAGAGAAGCATGAAACTTAATTTGATATGCCTGTGCGCGGCGTTAGCTGGTTTTTCCGGAGCTGTGTCGGCAACAGAATATATTTACCGGGACCTCATGGCTAATACGCTGCCTTCAGCGGCTTGCGAAACGGAGTCCGAAGCCAAGGCAACGGCAGCAAAGCCTTACAATATCACCCGATACACCAAAACCTTCTGTCAGTCGCAAGGCTACGGCTGGCATGTTGAAGCCGTAAAAGATGAAGGTAAAGCCGCCTGCGCTCCATGCACTGGAGAAAATCAGGGTAAAAGCCAGTGCCATCTGGAAGATGTGGTTGTAACCTGCAAGCGCATCAAGCCCGGCTCGGTCGGCATGTTGCCCGGAAAAAGTTAATGAGGCGATTGCCAAGAATAAATATACCCAAATGGCGTAGGATTTTTGCAACACAGGAGACGGGCAAAAAGACCAGTCAGTTGGGTATATTTTTCGCAGGAAATCGCCTGATACTTGGATGAGCAAAAGACCGCTGATTTTTTGACGTCCAATCTAAAGCGGGACAGTTTTACGGATAACATCCCTTCAAGGAAGGTTATCCGTTTCAACTATCCGACTGCTTATTTTAACTTAGCCTTAAGCATTTTATTCACTTCACCGGGGTTTGCCTTGCCTTGCATTTCTTTCATCACCTGGCCGACAAAAAAGCCGAAGACTTTGTCCTTGCCGCTACGGTATTGCTCAACCTGATCCTGGTTATCGGCAATAATTTTATCGATGATGGCTTCTATCGCGCCGGTATCGGTGATTTGTTTTAGGCCTTTGGCTTCGATGACTTCATCGGCTGTAGCGGCGCCCTGCCAAAGTTCCTCAAACACCTGTTTGGCGATTTTTCCTGAAATGGTGTCGTCGCTGATGCGCTTTAACAGCCCGGCCAGGCGTTCATGGCTGACCGGCGAGTCGCTAATATCCAAGTCGGCTTTGTTAAGCGCCGCTAAAAGGTCGCCGGTCACCCAGTTGGCGCACATTTTCGCTTCGCAGCCCGACTCTTTAACCACGATTTCAAAATAATCGGCCAGTGGACGGGAGGAGGTCAGTATCGTGGCGCTTTCATCATCCAGTGCATAATCATCTTTAAAGCGTTGTTTTTTCGCCTGCGGTAATTCCGGCAATTGGGCTTTTATTTGCGCCTTAAAGTCTTCATCAACCAGCACGGGTAATAGATCGGGATCGGGAAAATACCGGTAATCGTTGGCCTCTTCCTTACTGCGCATGGAACGGGTTTCATCCTTGTCGGAATCATACAGGCGGGTCTCCTGAACGATGATGCCACCGCTTTCTATGACATCTATTTGCCGCTCGATTTCGTGGTTGATGGCTTTTTCGACAAACTTGAACGAGTTGATGTTTTTAAGTTCGGTCCGGGTGCCGAATTCTTGCTGACCTTTGGGGCGCACCGATACGTTGGCGTCGCAACGGAATGAGCCTTCCTGCATATTGCCGTCGCAAATGCCCAGGTAGCGCACCAGTTCGTGCATTTTTCTCATGTAGGCCACGGCTTCCTTAGCCGATCTCATATCCGGCTCGGATACTATTTCCAATAGCGGCGTACCGGCGCGGTTTAAATCGATTCCGGTCAGGCCGTGAAAATTTGCATGTAGCGATTTGCCCGCATCTTCTTCGAGGTGAGCGCGAGTGATGCCGATGCGTTTCGTTACGCCGTCAACGTCAATATCCAAATGTCCGATGCCGACGATAGGTAGTTCCATCTGGCTGATTTGGTAGCCTTTAGGTAAATCGGGGTAAAAATAGTTTTTTCTGGCGAACACCGAGTACGGCGCGATATGCGCTTCGACCGCCATGCCGAAAATAACCGCTTTGCGCACGGCGTCTTCATTCAATACCGGCAATACGCCGGGCAAGCCCAAATCGACTGCGCAAGCTTGGGTGTTGGGTTCCGCGCCGTAAGCGGTGGAAGCCCCGGAAAAGATTTTTGATTTTGTCGACAGCTGGGCGTGGATTTCCAAGCCGATGACTGTTTCCCATTGTGTATTCATTTTGGTAGTTCCTTATTATTCGGCAAAAACATCGGCGAGATCGATTTCCAGCTCAGGAAAAAGAGATGGTTTGGCGATGTCGTCGCCCGCATACATGGCGAACAGTTGATATTTTTCGGTGTCTTGGTTCAGCACAAACTGGTAAACCGCTTGTTCGTAAGGATAAACCAGCCAATATTCAGTGACGCCGTTTTCCTGATAGAGATCGTATTTAAGGCGCATTTCTCTTTTGGTATTGCCTGGGGATAACACTTCAATCACCCAATCAGGCGCACCGCTGCAACCTTGTTCGGTCAATTTTTCAGGGTCACAAATCACACATAAATCGGGTTGCACGACACTGAAGATTTCCCGATCGGCTAATGTCGATTTTCGCCGGTCGTATAGACTGACATCAAACGGCGCGTGAAAAACCTGGCAAGGCTTTTTATGAAAATAATTTCCTATAATAACCAATAGATTGCGCGACAGACGTTGATGCTTCACATTCGGCGCAGGCGCCGTCAACATGATTTTTCCGCGTATCAGTTCAACAGTCTCCTCCAGTTGCCAAGTCATATAATCGGCATAACTGTAGGTGGCATTTAGATCTAATTGTGAAAGCTGCGTAATGGTGGTCATAACAGTTTCTCCTTATTCAAAACCTTTTGGCGCTTGTTGATGCCAATCGGTGACTTGCTGATACTGATGGGCAATATTCAACAATTTGTCTTCGGAAAAATAATTGCCGATGATCTGCAAGCCTACGGGCAAGCCTGTTGCTAGGCCTGCAGGAACCGACATGGCCGGCAAGCCGGCAAGATTAATCGCAATCGTGTAAATATCGGATAAATACATTTCGATCGGGTTGCCGATTTTCTCACCGATGCCAAAAGCGGTTGACGGCGTTACCGGACCCATAATCACGTCAACTTCCGATAGCGCTGTTTTAAAATCTTCGCTGATCAGGCGGCGGATTTTTTGCGCTTTAATATAATAAGCGTCGTAATAACCTGCCGACAACGCATAAGTCCCCATCAAGATGCGGCGCTTAACTTCCTTGCCGAAGCCTTCGCCGCGCGAGCGGGTGTAAAGGTCGGTTAAATCTACCGGATTCTCACAGCGGTAGCCGAAGCGCACGCCGTCAAAACGCGACAGGTTCGCGGAGCACTCGGCCGGTGCAATGACATAATAGGCAGGGATGGCCAGTTTAAGCGTCGGCATGGAGATTTCCGTTACCGTTGCGCCCAATTTCCGGTATTCGTCGATCGCAGCCTCAAGCGTTGCGGCTACATCGCTATTTAAGCCTTCGCCGAAAAATTCTTTGGGCAGGCCGATTTTCAAGCCTTCGAGGCTGTTGTTTAACTCTGACATATAATCGGGAACAGGCACATCGACGCTGGTTGAATCTTTTTGATCAAAACCGGCCATGGTTTGCAACATAATCGCCGCATCTTCGGCGCTACGGGTCATCGGCCCGCCTTGATCGAGACTGGAGGCATAGGCAATCATGCCGTAACGGGATACCCGGCCATAAGTCGGCTTTAACCCGGTAATGCCGCAAAGGGCCGCAGGCTGGCGTATCGAACCACCGGTATCGGTGCCTGTTGCACAGACTGCCAGCCGTGCTGCAACAGCCGCCGCCGAACCGCCTGAAGATCCGCCGGGAACGGTATTAGTATCCCAAGGGTTTTTGACTGCGCCGTAATAGCTGGTCTCGTTGGACGAGCCCATCGCAAACTCGTCCATGTTCAGTTTGCCCAGCATCACCGCTCCGGCGTTATTAAATTTATCCACCACCGTTGCATTGTAGGGCGCAATAAAATTATCCAGCATAAGCGAACCGCAGGTGGTTCTAACGCCCTCTGTGCAAAAAATGTCTTTTTGCGCGACCGGAATGCCGGTTAACAGTTCCGCGTCGCCCTTTGCCAGTCTAACATCGGCAGCTTTGGCTTCCTGCAAGGCTAGATCTTCGGTGACGGTGATATAGGCATTAAGTGAACTGTGTTGTTTGATCCTGTTTAAAAAAGCCGAGGTCAATTCCACGCTTGAAAATTCACCGGAACGCAGGCCTTTGGCTAATTCAGCAATTGTTTTGTTGTGCATATGTGTTATTTTTCCCTTTACTCAATTACTTTCGGCACTAGATAAAGTCCCGCTTCTACTTGCGGCGCGATAGCCTGGAATTTTTCGCGATTGTCCTGTTCCGTGACTATGTCGGCTCGCAACCTTTGCACTTGATCCATCGGGTGAGCCATCGGCTCGACGCCGTTAGTGTCAAGGTCGCCCATCTGCGTCATCAAGTCCAGCATCCCGGACAAGTCTTTTGCATAAGAGGCAACATCTTGCTGCTCGATTCCCAGTCGCGCTAAATGCGCTATTTTCTTCACATCATCCGCCGTTAAAGACACGCTTAACTCCCAATAAAAATTTCAGAGGTTCTATTATTATTGTGTTTATAATACTTTATATCTTGCTCAAACACTCGCTTGATTGATAAAGTAATACAATTTTTATTCCCCAAAGGATACCGATAAAAATGTTCAAAAGAATTCGCGGCCTTTTCTCCAACGATCTCGCTATTGACTTAGGAACCGCCAATACATTGATCTACATTCCCGGCCAGGGAATTGTGCTTAATGAACCCTCGGTCGTTGCTATCAAAGAAGACCGGGTTCGCGGCGCTAAAACAATTGCCGCTGTCGGTCTTGATGCAAAACTCATGCTGGGTCGCACGCCGGGTAATATTACTGCAATCCGCCCGCTAAAAGACGGGGTAATCGCCGATTTTGCCGTCACCGAGCGGATGTTGAGATTTTTTATCGAAAAAGTCCATCAAAGCAAGCTGCTGCGCCCTAGTCCGCGTATTTTAATCTGCGTACCTTGCGGTTCAACCCAGGTTGAACGTCGCGCAATTCGCGAGTCGGCAGCAATGGCCGGCGCACGCGAAGTTTATTTGATTGAAGAGCCGATGTCGGCAGCTATCGGTGCCGGCTTACCGGTCGACGAAGCGTGCGGCTCGATGGTTTTGGATATTGGCGGCGGCACCTCGGAAGTGGCGGTTATATCAATAAACGGCATTGTTTATTCCTCATCCGTCCGTATCGGCGGCGATCGCTTCGATGAAGCCATTATCAATTATGTGCGCAGAAACTACGGCACCTTAATTGGCGAAGCGACTGCCGAAAGAATTAAGCATGAAATCGGTACGGCTTATCCCGGCAGCGAAGTCAGGGAAATTGAAGTCAAAGGCCGCAATCTGGCGGAAGGGGTGCCGCGCAGCTTTTCCCTGAACAGCAATGAAATCCTGGAAGCCCTGCAAGAGCCGCTATCCGGCATAGTCGGCGCGGTAAAATTGGCCTTGGAGCAAACCCCCCCTGAACTCGGTTCTGATGTCGCGACCCGCGGTATATTCTTAACCGGCGGCGGTGCATTATTGAAGGACATTGACCGGCTGATCGCAGAAGAAACCGGGCTACCGGTCTATATCGCCGATGATCCTCTAACTTGTGTCGCCAGGGGCGGCGGCATGGTTCTGGAAATGCTGGATAAAAAAGGAGTCTCGACTTTTTCCTTAGAGTAAGCAAGCGTAATCCTGCTCATCCTTAAATCGTTTATTTTGGCAGCAACAAAGAACCGTAGGTTGATCCTCAAATCAACCTACGGTCGCTCCCATCATTTTTTAATTGGATAAAGAGGCGTCCCGCTATAAAACTTTTATTTGCTACCGGTCCTTCCATCAACACCCGCCTGCTTGTGGCAATCATTGCTTCAGTGGCTTTACTGATAACTGAACACAGAAGCCATCGCCTGGATTCACTTCGAGCCACGTTATCCGTTCTTGTCGACCCGTTGAAATACTTGGTCGATTTACCGACAGGGCTGATTGCGCAAACCGCCGACTCTGTTCGCTCATATTCGGCCTTAAAAAAAGAAAACACCCAATTACGCGACGAACAATTCATCGATAAAACCCGCTTACTCAAATTCGACTCTTTAGAAAAAGAAAATATTCGTCTGCGTGCATTATTGGAGAACTCCTTTAAACTCGGCGAACAACTGCTGATTGCAGAATTATTGTCAATTAATACGGCGCCTTACGAAAATATCGTGGTGGTCAACAAAGGCACTCGCTTCGGCGTTCATCCCCAGCAACCGGTACTGGACGCGAACGGTGTGGTCGGGCAGGTTTTTCGCGCGTTGCCGTTCAGTTCCGAAATCATGTTAATTACCGACCCGAATCACGCGATCCCCGTGCAGGTCAATCGTAACGGCCTGCTAACTATTGCAGTAGGCAGCGGCCAGTTGAACCGGCTTAACTTGCCTTTTTTACCTAATAATGCGGATATTCGCCCCGGCGATTTACTGATAACATCGGGTTTAGGCGGTACTTTTCCCTCGGGTTATCCGGTTGCCGTTGTCGATGATTTCACCCCGATGACTAACAAACCTTTCGTCAACATTACCGCCACCCCCAAAGCCATGCTGGATCGAAACAGAGAATTGTTGATTGTCTGGAGCGACTCATCCCCCGTTTCGCTGACCACACCATCAACATCGAGCGAAAAAAAACCTGGGGCGTCCGAAGGGGAACAGCCAGAAACAGCCGCCGGGAGCGGATTAACCCGCAAAGCGTCGGCAGGGGCAGGGCCCGGGACGGACCGTGATGAATAGCTACTTCGGCTTCGGTCGTATTATTGTGACCGTCATAATGGCGATGTGCTTAAGAATTGCCCCTTGGCCGGGTTTTTTGACCGGCATGAATCCAGACTGGGTGCTGCTAGTGCTTATCTACTGGTCAATTGCGGTGCCGGAACGCGTCGGTATCTTTCATGCATGGACAATCGGGTTATTGGTCGATGTATTAACCGGGAGGGTATTCGGTCAATACGCACTGGCCTATTCGTTGGTCATCTATGCTTGCCTGATGCTGCACAAGCGTTTGCGCCAATTTCCATTGCCTCAACAAGGCTTGTTTATTTTCTTTTGCCTGCTGTTTACCCAGATCCTACTTTTTTGGCTAAAAAATATTCAGCA
Source organism: Methylobacter sp. (assembly GCA_004299305.1). Lineage (GTDB taxonomy): Bacteria > Pseudomonadota > Gammaproteobacteria > Methylococcales > Methylomonadaceae > Methylobacter_A. Next base: position 73,846 of record SCPZ01000027.1, on the reverse strand, counting down.
TCCTGCGCAACTCCATAGTTCTTTCTGGCTGCCTATTGTTACCGGTACATTCTGTTGGCCCCTGATTTATACAGCGCTACGCCGCGTCCGCTTGTCACGCCGCACTTAATAAAACACTCCGTAGCTGTTTATGTCTCGTACCTATACGATTAAAAATAAGTTGGTAGAGAGCCGCCTGTTTCTCAACCGCATTATTGCCGCCTTTATTGTCATATTGCTATTAACTTCAGGCTTGATTGTGCGCTTGGTTTACCTGCAAATTGTCGGGCACGAACATTACGCAACATTGGCTAAAGACAACAGTATTAAAATTGAACCGCTGGTGCCGACCCGAGGTATTATTTATGACCGGCACGGCAAAGTCCTGGCCGACAACACGCAGTCTTTTAGCCTTGAGCTGATTCCCGAGCAAATCAGCAATCTCGATGAAACGCTGCTGCGCTTACAAACATTACTCAATATCTCCGACGAAAAAATCGACCAATACCAAAAACAACGCAAACGGCAAAAACGCTTCGCCAGCACTCCGTTGCTGATCAGCATGACCGATGAGGAAATCGCTAAATTTGCGGTAGTCCGCCCTTATTTTCCCGGCGTCGACATTCAGGCCCGCCTAGTTCGGCATTACCCCTACGCAGAACTAACCTCTCATGTGGTCGGTTACGTGGGGCGCATCAACGAAACGGAAATGAAGTCTTTGCCTATCGCCGAATATAGAGGTTCGACTCATGTCGGCAAAATAGGCATTGAAAACACTTATGAAACCGAACTGCACGGCAAGACCGGTTATGCGGAAATAGAGACCAATGTCCAGGCCCGCGCAATCAATACGGTGAACTCGGTTCCTCCGGTGCCGGGCGAAAATCTCTACCTGACGCTGGATATCGATTTACAAAAAACCGCCTACGATGCATTAGGCGATTTCAATGGCGCGGTAGTCGCCATTGACATTAAAACCGGCGGCGTACTGGTTTTCGCCAGCCGTCCCGGTTTTGACCCTAACCCTTTTGTTATCGGCATAGCCAATGACGCGTATCAGGCCCTGCAATCCTCCGAGGATCAACCGCTTTATAATCGGGCCTTGCGAGGTTTATATCCTCCCGGATCGACCATTAAGCCGTTTATTGGACTGGCCGGACTCGAATACAATGCGATCAGCACCGACCATAACCTCTTCTGTCCCGGCTATTATCAGCTGCCCAATGTCAGCCACCACTACCGGGATTGGAAAAAAGGCGGCCATGGCTCGGTTAATATGAGCGAAGCTATTACCCAATCTTGCGACGTGTATTTTTACAGTCTGGCATCGACGCTGGGCATAGACCGGATGCATTCCTTTTTACAGCAGTTTGGCTTCGGCGAAAAATCAGGCATTGATTTATCAGGAGAAAAACCGGGATTATTGCCCTCGCGCGAATGGAAACGTCAGCAACATAACCAATCCTGGTATCCGGGAGAAACATTAATCACCGGAATAGGCCAAGGATTTCTTCAAGTTACGCCGATACAGCTGGCCAGGGCCACGGCTACCTTGGCGAACAAAGGCAACGTTGTTACCCCGTTCCTGGTAAAAAATATCGCCAATCCGGATTCCAACGAACCCGCTATGGAAAACCACCCGAGCAACATCCCGCTTAAATCCGAAAATGTTAACAGCATCATCTCGGCCATGGTCAATGTTATTCATGATCCACACGGCACGGCCAAGAGCATCGGCAAAGACATTAACTACCAAATTGCCGGTAAAACCGGGACTGCGCAGGTTTTTAATATTAAACAGGATGCCAAATACAACGAAAACGACATTGACTTCAAATTACGCGATCATGCCTTATTTATTTCTTTCGCCCCGGCTGACGATCCGAAAATTGCAGTTGCCGTCATCGCTGAGAACGGCGGTCACGGCGGTTCGGTTGCAGCGCCAATCGCGGGACAGGTTATCAAGCAATATTTAGAGGGCAATAATGAAAACTGAAACCCGTAGTGAACAATTTCATCCGCCGTCAGTTATCGGTAATATCCTCAGAAGATTGCACATCGACATTCCCTTGTTTATCGGCTTGTTTCTTATCTCGTTGCTGAGCTTTGTCATCCTCTACAGTGCGGGCAGCCAGGATATGGATGTACTGATGCGGCAAGCGGCGCGCGTCGGATTGGCGTTTTTGTTAATGACCGCACTGGCGCATGTAGATCCTTACCAGTTTAAACGCTATTCGGCGCTGCTGTTCGGCTTGGGAATCTTGTTGCTCATTGCAGTTTTGATTCTGGGACAATTCGGCAAAGGCGCACAACGCTGGCTGGATCTTGGTTTCTTTCGTTTCCAACCTTCGGAAATGATCAAGATCACCACGCCGATGATGGTCGCCTGGTATTTAGCGGAACACGCATTGCCGCCAAAGCCCAAACAATTACTGGTCGCCAGCATACTGATCATTCTTCCGACCTTATTGATCGCCAAACAGCCTGATTTGGGCACCGCGTTACTGGTTGCCAGCTCCGGCGCTGCGGTACTGTTTTTTGCAGGCCTGTCCTGGCGCTTCATCCTGGCAATTAGCGCCACACTGGCCGGACTGACGCCGATACTCTGGCATTTTATGCGCCCCTATCAACGCGACCGAGTACTGACTTTTTTAAACCCGGAAGCCGATCCGCTGGGCAGGGGTTACCATATTATCCAATCGAAAATCGCTATCGGCTCCGGCGGCATCTACGGCAAAGGTTGGCTGGGCAGCACCCAGTCGGAACTGGACTTTTTACCGGAAAGCTCCACCGACTTTATTTTTGCGGTCTTCGCCGAAGAGTTCGGGCTGTTCGGCTGCGTAGGCCTGTTGGCCTTGTATCTGCTTATCATCAGCCGCTGTCTGTATATCGCCTCGCAGGCTCAAGGCACCTACAGCCGTTTATTAGCCAGCAGCCTGGCTTTTACTTTTTTTGTTTATGTTTTTGTCAACATCGGCATGGTTATCGGCGTACTGCCTGTGGTCGGCGTGCCATTGCCCCTAATCAGTTACGGCGGCACTTCCATCGTCACGTTGCTGGCCGGTTTCGGCATACTTATGTCGATTCATACGCATAAGAAATTTCTTCCTCATTCATGAAGCTAAAACAGATGCAAGGCTAACAATGCAAAAATACAACCTTATACCTTGCGTCTTTCGCCTTGTGTCTTTCATCTTGTGCCTCATTCTCATCTCCTGTACCGGCAACATAAAAGACACCGAATCAGTTCATGCCTTTATCGGGCAAATGGTAGCAAAACACCGGTTTGACGAATCGGAACTAGAGGATTTGTTTGAAACGGTCGAGATTAAGCAAGATATACTCAAAAAAATAGCCTCACCTTCGGAAAGCTTGCCTTGGTATAAATACCGCAAAATATTCCTGACCGATGCCCGCATCGACGCAGGCGTGCAATTCTGGCAAGACAATGCAGCAGCGCTGGCCGCCGTAGAACAACGCTATGGCGTTCCTGCGGAAATTATTGTCGCCATTATCGGCGTTGAAACCCTGTTCGGGAAAAACACCGGCAATCATCGCGTCATCGATGCCTTGTCGACGCTGGCTTTTGCCTATCCGCCACGCAGTAAATTTTTTCTCGGTGAACTTGAAAATTTCCTGCTGCTGTGCCGCGACGAGCACATTAATCCCGCCGAGCCGCTAGGCTCTTATGCCGGAGCGATGGGCTTGCCGCAGTTTATGCCCAGCAGCTTCATAAACTATGCCGTTGATTTTGATGACGATAATCACCGAGACATCTGGCGCGACAACAGCGATGTCATCGCCAGCATCGGCAACTATTTTGCCAAACATCATTGGCAACCCGGGCAGGCGATTGCCGTTCCCGTTACCGCTAAATATAAGAATTATGAACCAGTTCTCAATAATGACCTTAAGCCGGATTTAAGGCTTGCCGAGTTAGAATCGCTCAACTTAACAACATCGAGGCAATTACCTTTAGACAGTAAAGTGAAACTGCTTAGCTTTGAACAGCCACAGGGCAAAGAACTTTGGGCGGCATTAGACAATTTTTATGTCATTACCCGCTACAACCACAGTCCTTTATATGCCATGGCCGTTTACCAGTTAAGCCTATCTATTTTAAGTAAAAAAGGCACCTTCCCATGAATAAAATCATAGCGATACTTCTAATTTTTGTTTTATGCAGTTGTAGCACCGAACCAGTCAAAACGACTGACCTATCAATACCTCCTTCGGTTACAACTGCATCCACAACCAGACTCCATTCAAGATTACACATCGGCAATGCCGATACCGCCAGCTCCCCCGACGAAGAAGATACGCTGTTTCCCAGCATTGTCCGCTACCTGAAACAAGGCATAGCCTCATGGTACGGCCCCGAATTTCACGGCAAAAAAACCGCATCCGGCGAAATATACGACATGTATGCGATGACCGCCGCACACAACACACTACCGATTTCATCTTACGCTCGCGTCACCAACCTGGAAAACCAACGTAGCGTTATTGTTCGCATTAATGACCGTGGACCTTTTCATGGTAAGCGGGTTATGGACCTATCTTACGCAGCGGCCAAAAAACTGGATCTTCATCAGTCAGGAACAGGAACCGTTGAAATCAAGGCGATTGCACCTGAACAGGCGTTAACGCAACTGCAAAACACAGCGAAAAAACAGGAAAATAAAGTCTATTTGCAAGTAGGCAGTTTTGGCGATAAAAAAACCGCGTTGAAATTACAACAAACAATCGCCGCCCATCATTTACCTCAGCCTAAAATATTATCCTCAAGGCGCCAAGGCGCTACGCTGTACAAAGTTCAAATGGGGCCGGTCAAATCACCGGAGAGCGTCCACAAGCTGAATACTCAGTTGGCAAAGCTGGGTATAACTGCGACCCAATTTGTTACTGAAGCCGATCAAAAACCAATCACCATGATACAATGAGCCCATGTTTTACTGAGTCCACCGTTAGAGAACAATGATCCTTTTCAAAAATTTTCCCGTTTTTTTATTTTTTAGCTTGATTGTAGCTATGAGCTCGGCAAACGCAGAAGATGCCGAAATCAGCACCCCGGCAGCACCCACCATTGCTGCCAGCGCCTACATACTAATGAGCTATGATTCCGGCAAAGTGCTGGCGGAAAACAATGCCGATGTTAAGCTTGCGCCCGCCAGTCTCACCAAGATAATGTCTGTTTATGTGGTGCTTCGGGAAATCAGCAATGGTCACTTGCATTTAGACGACATGGTCACCATCAGCCAAAAAGCCTGGGAAACGCCCGGCTCGCGTATGTTTGTCGAAGTCGGCAATCAGGTTAAGGTTGAAGACCTGTTAAAAGGCGTCATCATTCAATCCGGCAACGATGCCAGCGTTGCCTTGGCCGAGCATATCGCCGGGGATGAAACCACTTTTGCCGACATGATGAATCAACATGCCGAACGCTTGGGCATGAAAAACAGCCATTTCCAGGATAGCAATGGCCTGCCCATCGACAATCATTACACCACCGCACGCGACCTGGCCATACTCACCCAAGCCTTAATCAAGGAGTTCCCTGAGTACTATCGTTGGTTTTCACAAAAAGAATTCACCTTTAACAACATCGTTCAGCACAATCGCAATCAACTGTTGTCGCGCGATGAAACCGTGGACGGCGTTAAAACCGGATTTACCGATGCCGCCGGTTATTGCCTGGTTGCCTCCGCGTTAAGAAATAACATGCGCCTGATTGCCGTAGTCATGGGCGCAAGCAGTCCCAATGCCAGAGCCAACGAAAACCAGAACCTGCTCAACTATGGTTTTCGCTTTTTTGAAGCGCACAAACTGTATTCGGGAAAAGCAACCTTGAGTGAAGCTCGCGTTTGGAAAGGCGACACCAAGAATTTGCAACTTGGCTTGGCCGAAGATCTTTATGTGACAATTCCGCGCCGCCATTACAACGACCTTAAGGCCGTTATTACCATCGATAAAAAAATTACCGCGCCCGTTAAAGAAGGCACAAAACTGGGTAGTGTCAACGTCATGCTTAAAGATGAAGTGGTCGCCAACAAAGACTTGGTCGCCCTGAAGTCGGTGGAGCAAGGCAACATCATTCAGCGGATTTATGATAGTGCGATGATGATGCTGGAGAAACCGGATGGACAATAAAATCGTCTATTTAAACGGTCAATACCTGCCGCTTTGCGACGCAAAAATATCGGTGATGGATCGCGGCTTTTTGTTTGGCGACGGGATTTATGAAGTTATCCCGTCCTACTCAGGTAAATTGTTCCATTTTCAAGAACATATGGAACGACTGGAAAATAGCCTGTGTTCGATTCGCTTGGCTAATCCGCATGACCGGACGCAATGGCTGGAAATTTTTACACCATTGCTGGATGCGAGCCTGGATCAGTCTATTTACCTGCAAATTACCCGTGGCGTTGCCGACAAAAGAGATCATGCTTTCCCGGCAAACATCACGCCCACAGTATTCGCGATGAGCTCAACCATCGCGCCCTTTACAGAGCTGGATTCCGGCGCGAAAGCCATCAGCATCGACGACAGCCGTTGGGAACTGTGCAATGTTAAAGCCACCACCCTGCTGGCTAATATATTGCTCAGACAACAGGCGGTAGAAAAAGGTTGCGTCGAAGCCATTTTAGTTAAAGACGGTTATGTAACAGAAGGGGCCGCCAGCAATATATTTGCGGTTATTGACGGCGTTTTGATTACACCGCCCAAGAGCCACGAAATATTGCCCGGCATTACCCGCGATGTGATCTTGGAACTGGCCGAACACAACAGCATCCCCTACAGTGAAGACATCATTTCATTGGACGCCTTACAAACCGCCAGCGAAATCTGGTTAACCAGCTCCACACGGGAAATCATACCGGTTGTCCAACTCGATGGTGAAACCATTGCAAACGGCAAACCCGGCCCCATATGGTTTACCATGAACCGATTATTCCAGGCTTACAAACAATCCCAATCATGAGCGAAGAAACCTTATTAGAATTCCCCTGCCAATTCCCTATCAAGGCCATGGGCAAGACCGATCTCGAACTTGACCTGTTAGTTGTAGAAATCGTGCGCCGCCATGTTGTCGATATTAACGAAGGCGCGGTAAGCACACGGCCCAGCAAAGACGGCAATTACATGGCTGTAACCGTTATTGTAGAGGCATCCAGCAAGCAACAACTGGACGCTATTTATCAGGATTTGACCGACCATCCTCATGTTTTGATGGCATTGTAGGAGCGGGCCATGCCCGCGATGAAACCGCACAACATTGTATCACTGCACTCATATCGCGGGCATGGCCCGCTCCTACAGCAACTTAATGGTAGCGATACGTAACTTAGGCTTGCAAGATTATGCATCCACCTGGCAAGACATGCAGCGATTCACCCAAAATCGCGATGCCGAAACCCCTGATGAAATCTGGATCACCGAACACCCGCCCGTTTATACGCTGGGCTTAAACGGCAAACGCGAACACCTGCTAAATACCGGCAACATCCCGGTCATCAACTCCGACCGAGGCGGACAAGTCACCTATCACGGCCCTGGCCAGCTGGTGATTTACACTCTGATCGACATTAAACGGCTGAATCTCGGCGTCCGGTCGTTGGTCACCACACTGGAACAAGCCATGATTTTCGCGTTGGGGCAATACGGCATTATCGCGGTCGCCAGAGCCGACGCCCCCGGCGTTTACGTCAACGACAAAAAAATCGGTTCCATTGGCCTACGCATCAAAAAAAATTGCAGCTATCACGGCCTGAGCATCAACAACCGGATGGATTTGCGCCCTTTCGATCATATCAACACCTGCGGTTATTCGGGTCTTGAAGTGACCCAACTGGCCGATCTGGGCGTGACCGTCAGCAATGCCGAACTCGCCATTGCTGTTACCCAAGTTATAATTACCGCTCTGCAAAATTCGGCGCCTTTAATCCCCTCTCCTGTTGGAGGGGGTTAGGGAGACGACTTGCATGGATGCAGGAGGTAGAGCAATGCAGGAGCAATTGCCGAGGAGTTTTAAAAAACCGAATTTTGATCTGTAAACACAAAATCATCACGGCATTAGCAACATGACTTATCAAGCTCCCTCCCGCTCCACGCCCGATTCCCACCAGCGCAGCACCGAAAAACTGGCAAAAATCCCGATCAAGGTAGAGCCAGCCGAAACCACGTTGCGCAAACCCGAATGGATACGCGTAAAAATATCGTCCGGCGACGAAGTTACCCGTATCAAACAACTGCTGCGCGAAAACAACCTGCATACCGTTTGCGAAGAAGCCGCCTGCCCCAATATGGGCGAATGCTTCCAACACGGCACCGCCACTTTCATGATCATGGGCGACTTATGCACCCGCCGCTGCCCTTTTTGCGATGTCGCGCACGGTAAACCGCTGCCGCTGGACAAAGACGAACCCCAGCACCTGGCCGATGCGATACAGACCATGGCCTTGAAGTACGTCGTCATCACCTCGGTAGACCGTGATGATTTAAGAGACGGAGGAGCCGGACATTTTGCCGAATGCATCGAAAAAATCCGCCTGCAAACACCCGCCACCAAAATAGAAATCCTGGTGCCCGACTTTCGCGGACGCATCGAAAAAGCCGTAGCCATATTAGCCGAACAACCCTGCGACGTATTCAACCACAACCTGGAAACCGTTCCCCGGCTGTACAAACAAGTGCGCCCCGGTTCCGACTACCAAGGCTCTCTGGATTTACTGCAACAATTCCATCAAGCCCAGCCGCAAGTCCCAACCAAATCCGGCCTGATGCTCGGCGTCGGCGAACAGCCGGAAGAAGTTCACCAAGTCATGAAAGATTTATTAGCCCACGGCTGCTCAATGCTGACCATAGGCCAATACCTGCAACCCAGCAAAGCCCATTTGCCGGTGCAAAGCTATATCACACCTGAGCAATTCGATGAATATGGCGCAGTTGCCAAAGCTTTGGGGTTTAAACAAGTTGCCAGTGCGCCGATGGTCAGGTCGTCTTATCACGCTGATCTTCAGGCTAAATCCGTAATTTAAAATGACAATTCCAACGCTAAATTGTACTGAACATCGCTAATTTGTACTCTACATCGCTAAACGCTACTGAGTAACAATCATGCGAAAAGCAATTCCAAGAATCAAGGAATTTCCAGATGATGGGCGCATCTGGCGAGTAGATTGGTTTGGCGGTGTAGAGCGCAATCACATGGTTCCCACCGAACCTAAAATTCAGGTCATCATTAGCCCACTACTGGGCGGCGCAACAGACTACGCTGCCTCTAGCGCGGTCAATCACGAAGAGCGTCGTACAATCAGCATCGGTGTTGGCCAACTCCCTCTTGTCACCATCGGATCGCTCTGGCTCAACCGCCACTGCCTCGTTGAGGCGGCGGGCAAAGATAAAATCTTCCATAACCTCACAATTTCGCCTGATACAGTTCGCTTAGTTAAGTCCGATGCCAAGGTAGACGGGCACCCTCTCATCCTCAAGCGCTTCCATCAAATCGGCGCAGGGCTCGCAGCAAACTGTCTAACCATCAAATGGCGTGACGATCCCTACGGCATCATTGTACCTATTGCCGAGATTATCCGGTTTTACTATGCCACCTCTACCGACCTGGCCAAGGCCATCTTTGCTGGCGACTTTCGTCACGACCTTTGCTCGATCGTGAACCCGGCTGAGTGTGCTTTCAACGAACAGGAAAAACGCTGTTTGCTCAAGCTGCGCAAAGAGTTCGCCGATGCAGACGCTTGGATTATTGGCCGCATTCTGAACAGTCAGGAGGCATTTGCAGGAGCTACTCTTGTGCATGACTCGATGATCAAGGAGGCTGTGCAAAACAAACCACGCTTATATCCCGAGGCCGCATTCCCTTTCATTGGCTCAACCAACCTGCGAGCACGGGTGAAGCCGATGCGAACGCCAGATGACAGCAGTTGGCGTTATATCGTTTTTGCCCTAGAACATTGCACGGGACCGTTTCCCTTTGATGCAATCACCTGCGATCGAGATAATAGCAACCTGCGCCCGGAAAAAGGCGAAGATCTTCCAGACGACCAGAAAAAACCAGCATTTCCGGCTAAACCAGCTTCTGGTAAAAACATAACCGATGGGAAATTACAGAGCGACAACGAACCTTCCAATAACATGCAATCGGCAGTTGTTACACTGCCAGAGGATCGTTTTGGCGCATTGTCCAGCATGGAACTGGAAAAGCCAGAAAAGGAGATGTGTCATTACATTAGCGCCGATGCTGTTCGCCCCCTCGCTTTGCCAACAGATGTGCTAGGTACTGGTGACGGCACCTATTCGAACAACGGAGTGACTCCAACAGTGGTAGAAACTGAACGTGTACGTCAGGCGCCTCTACCGGTCAGCTTCGAAAATTTCGAGGCTATGATACGGCATTTGGATGAGTTACCAGGATACCAGGCTAGAATCCGGCTGATCAAAGACTCCATAGCACACATTCCGCTAACAAAGCCTCGATGGACTAGACAATGGAGTTATCTGGATTCTGGACGGAAAATCAAGCGCGCAGTAGTAATCGCCGATGTAATTCATAAGCAACAAGTCTACAGTTTGATCGAATTTCAGTGGCGTGAAGGGGAAGCGTTCAAACTTGCCTTAATGTCTTTGCCTAGTGGAGTGAGGCTGAGTGATGAACTGATAAATAAGTTGCTCTATATCTTGGCCAAAAAAAATGGACGTTGGGAAAATGCAAAGCCACTGCCGGCAGATATTCGTCTCGCAACGCTAAAACATACGTGGCCATGCGTAGGAGCATATGCTGATGCAGTAGTATCAAAAATCCACGTGATGCATCCGGTTTAGTGTAGCCACTTAATCCATCTGTTTCTAGTATCTGGCATATTTCGAGATAGGTGTTTCGAAAAAACCATGCATCATGAGACAATGAAAGCCGAAGATTATTCCTAATAATAAGTACTGCTAGAGGTATCAGCGAACGATGAATACAACAACCCAAACAATAGATGTTCATGCTGCTCGGTTATGTCAGGCCATTGCTCGGATTGGATACGAGCCGCAAATCGCGTTGATGGACATCGTCGACAACGCCGTGACGGCCAAAGCATCAACGATTCATATCTCTCTGTTTCTTGCTCCGGGGAAGACACTCAAAAATCGAAATAGCGTCCAGAAGTACCAGGTTGTTGATGACGGCGTAGGCATGACCAATGAAGAGATTCGGGCTGCCTTTTCGCTAGGAGCCAATGGAAAGTATGCCCCGCATAGTCTGTCTAAGTACGGGATGGGGCTCAAATCTGCCGGACTTTCGTTGGGTAATCGTATTCATATCGTGAGCAAGAAGGAAGGGCAGCTTTCTTCGCGGCAGACGTTCGATGTTGACCTGATCGCGCAGAAAGATGCCTTCGTTATTCTGGTCAGTTTGCTGTCCTCAGATGAAGTGGCATATTACGGAAGCCTAATTCCTGCTGCATCTGGTACGGTCATTGAAATTGATGGTTGTGAAAGTATTAATCACCAATCATCGAGTACTACTGTTCGTAAACTTGAAGAACGCATGGGGGTTGTTTATGCCTCATTCATCTCGGACGCGATACGACCGTTAAGTATTGGTATTCGTGTTTGCGCTGGGGACTTGCCTGATTTTAAGCTTATTACTCCTCTTGACATTCTATTTCGCGACCAAGCTAAAGCGTGGGATTTAGCAACGTACGATTATGTCAGTCCCTATTTATTACTTGATGAGGATTTGAAGCTTGACATGGGGGACGGGAAAACCATTCCTCCCATCCGGCTGATAGCGGTTGCCCTTCCGCAAGATAAGTTAGGAGGCCCATCGTCTCCGCTCAACCCAGATCAGAAATCGCTCGTTAAGCGATACCAAGTTAGCCGCCCCAATGCGGGGTGCTTCATTTATCGTAATGGTCGCCTTATTCAGTGGGGAAATGATCTTGAAGGATTTCTTACCAAAGACGAATTCAACCTGCGCATAAGAATGGACTTGACGGAAGAACACGACGATGTGCTGCATGTGGATGTCACCAAGCAACGGTTAGAGATCGACGATGAGCTGCTCGCTCGCCTAAAGCGAATCCTAGGAGATCCACGTGATTCTGCAAAGGCTGTGATGAAAAAGTGTACAGCATTACTTGATAAGCCAACTGGAATCGAGGGGGCTGCGTACAGTGAGCGTTCCGCGAACGTGGCTGAAGATGATCCAGAAGAAATGGCCACTGGGACGCCGCCTGAAGAAGTGCTTTTGCGCCAACAGGAACAAGCAGTGGAGGCGGAAACAATCAAGGATGCTACACAAAACGGGGGCGCAGGTGTCACAGGGGGGGCAGCGATGCTCGGTGAAGCACCCTTCGCAAAAATACGCTACACAGATGGAGTGGAGTACAGGCACCTTTGGACACCTTATCGCGATGCAAAGGAAGGGGTGTTTGTATGCATAAACACGCACCATCCGTTTTATACTGAGTTCATGGCTAGTCTTGCAGACAATAGCCCGGAGCGTCTGTTATTGGAGGCATTGATCTTTGGCGCAGGGGTAGGTCAAATTAATACAGCGGGTAACCTTTATGAGGTTGAATTGGAAGACATCAAGAAAGTGTTCAGCCGATTCCATAACAACTGTGGATCTTATTTGGCCGATTTTACTAGCGAAAACATTAACCTGTTGAGTAAATGACAACCTTAGCTGGAACCATTTGGGGGCAGCTACGAACATCGCATCTCTATGCGGTGTTTAAAGGGCCATACATCTATTTTGGCGAAACAGGGCATGTACCGCCAGTCAGATGGAAAGGTCATTTGACCTCTGATGCAGATTTCATTGGAAAGCTGAAGAGAGTTGATCCGGCGGTTGCATTCGACGAGACCCCCATCTTCTTTGTTGGGATTCATATTAGCGTTGCTGATGACGAACCGGAAACGAAACGAAAGATTGCAAGGCGTGCAATAGAGGCTGAATTACACCGGCGTTTTTCATTAGACCCGATGCCAGTGTCACCAGCGACAAATCTTTTGTCATCTTCCCCACCTGTGCCAGTTAGACACCAATTTAATTTTAACAAGGTGACTGTTGCGAATACGGTTTATGCGATGATTGCAGATGAGTACCAAAAATGGCTCGTACGGAACAATAACGATGTGAAAAAATAGGTTCCGAAGACTGGGTTACTACCCTATTTAGGATGTTTTCACAGCAGAGGCGGTTCATCTATCCGCCGGATTGGATTCTTCAGTCAGCAACTCCGAGCTAACCGCACTTTTTTTAAGTGCCAAGCTAACAAACTGAGAAAGGTCAGTGGGACCATTCGCACCAGTGAGGTAAGAAATACCTCGATGCAGATGTAAGCGAAAGTAATGCGTGAGCGCCTCTTTTTTTTGCGGAATGGTATCTTCTTCAGCACGAACCAATAACATTCCCCAATAAACATCATCGGCCCCTCCTGTGAAGGTTTTCCAAGTCATTTCGACTGAGCTGTCAGTTGGGATTATTTCTTCAGGTGGTCTCGTCGGCTGATTGATTGAAAGGCAAAATGCCCACCGACATAGAACATTCCAATTTGCTATGCCGGTACGCCGTTTCATTGTTATTAACTGTGTTTTAGCTTTTTCTGATAGCCTAATATTTTCAATGGGCGTCATACACGCATCTCAGATAGGGTGGGAGAAAAATAGCTATCAATGAATTGTGATGTGTTTGCTGATTCGTCGTGTTCAATAAGATAGTACCTTCCAATAAATGGACGCAATTGCTCTAAGTACGTTCCGACGACCTCTTCATCTGTCGACAAAAGGATGACCTGGTGACTTGCAGTTGGAAAATAATTTTGAACCAGAGTCCCACGATGCTTGCTATCAAGTCTACTAAGTGGGGTATCTATGACCGCTGGCAAATAACGCCCTGATGCATGAGCAAGCGCCCAAAGTGTTGCTACCGCCAACAGTTGGCGTTCTCCAGCAGACAACCGGTGCGCAGGAATAATTTGCCCAGCGAGATTCATGACTGAAATCTGAAAGGAGTCGCTATCGATTGTAATACCATGCACTAATGTTTTTTTTCTGATAAGACGCTGAAAATACTTCAAAATTGAAAGTTCTAAGCGATGTAAGTTATTAGCCAGAAGACGGTCACGAAAGTTAGCCAATACTTTACGGCCTCTAGATGAATGGTTAATCATACGATTAGATACTTCGTCCCGCGTCAATTGCTCACCAAGTCGTTCTGCTTCACGTTCTGATTGAGTCTGGAGTCTATCCAATTTAGTTCTAAGCGATGTAATTTCATCATCCAATAAGGCAATAATTGCCTCAAGCTTTGTGCGTTTAGTTCGGTAGTTCTCCATTTCTTGCTGGGCCTGCGAAACTTCGGCGCTTGAAGGAATTGCAGCGAGATTCCGTTCAACAGCGGCCAGATGTTCGTCAACATCGGTAAGAGACTGTAACGTATGCACGGCAAGGCGGGCCATGGCTTGAGTCTCTTCTTGGCTGAACTGGTTAAGAAGTTCTTTGGGGATTGCACTAGTTGGGGCGGTTGCCTGATAGCGTTCTGCGCGATCCTCTCTAAGATAGGAGCTTAATTGCTTCTGGGTATCTTGACCCACTCCTAGGGTTTTAACAAACTTTTCGATGGATGCATCTCTTGATTCCGCCTCAGATCTTAGAATGTCGACATTGCCATTTTGTTTGGCCGACAATGCTTTTGAAACGGCCACTTCGAGTGTTTTTGTAGGAATCATTAATGGCAATACGCCTGCAGCCAACATCCGTAGCTCATCTTCGATTGCAGTCTTTTTCGATTGATAATATGTTTGATCTGAGACTAGCCTGTCGTGCTGCAGAAGCAGCTCTCCACCTAAGCGCTTGAATTCAGCTAAGGCTAGCGCCTCTTTTTTCTCGATTCCATCGAGATCATTTTGGAGAGACGCACGTTTCAAAATATTCAGTTCAACCAATTGTTGCACCTCATTACGCTCTGTCTCAATAGCTTGCAGAATGGATTTTTCACTTTCTGATGCCGTATCAATCATACGTTTACGCTCGACCTGCTGAAGACTTCGCAATAAACTTTCGACTAAATCAATCCCGAGAAGCGAATGGATCCCCACTCTAAGCAAAGCAGCTGAACGAATTGGGTCTGCAAGGGCTTCAATTTTCTCCCCATCGAAAAAAAACAAATCTGCAATTTGCGAAGGCATAAAATCCTCGACAAACTCCACCCATCGCTCTGAAGCGACAATGTCATGCTCTCCATTTCGGGAAACCACGAGATTTTCTTTGATGCTCTCCCCGCGCTTCAGCCAGGTTCTGGATACGCGAATAAGAGTGTTTTGACCATTCGCACGGGTACGAAATGCAAACTCAACACCAGCTCCTTGATGGGGAGGGGTATCGCGATTGATCATGGACTCAAGATATTCTTGATAGCTCACTTGCTCGCGCCCTGAGCAACGAGCACTTTTCCCATAGAGGGCGAGCTGCATCGCATCCAAGAAAGTTGTTTTTCCCGACCCATTTAAGGCTCCAACCAAGACGACTGGCTGTTCTTGTGTGACACCCAAGTCAATACAGTGCTCTCCTCGGTAGGCTCCAAAATTATGTAAAACCACCTGCTCAAAAATCATGTTTCGAGCTCCTGTAACGATTGATCTTCTGGAATGTAAGCAAAGATATCAATTGCATCACGCATCTCGTACATTAGTTCATTACCTCCAGCTTTTCGTTGTAGCGCAAAATCCAATGCTTGATCTTCATTTTCAAAAGACTTAGTTTCCAAAACCCCCTCTAAATCACTGAGTAAGCCTACTCGTCGAATTGCTCCCCGATAGCTATGCTGTATTCCTAACTGGTCACGTAAGACACCAAATAATAGTTGCGATGCATCCTGCGAACCACTTTGAGGCGTATTAATTGTCATTTCCACGCAAACATCGCGAAGAAGGCGGATGTCCTCTGGCCTGAAAGGCGTTGTTTCATCCAGATCTGGGCTTGGGTATACTTGTCCAGTAGCCCTCAAGAAAATATCTGGAACAGAATCTTCAAATTCGCGCTTTTGGATTACCCATATTCGTCGAATCTCCTCAAGCTCCTCAACCGTAATAATGGAGAATTCAGAAATAGATTCTGGTAAGTTACCGCGAATCGTTTCTTGAGCTTGCAGAAGTGCTTCAAGCATGGTTTCTCGATAGTTTTGCGTATATGGACCATGCACCAACACAGCTACTTTTTCTATCTTGTAAGTTGTTTCGCGTTTTTCGCCATCCATCTCAACTACCCGTGTCTCCTGAATGAGCACCCTGCGATTTGGTATCGGATAGCTCTCTTCGGTATCGCTAATCGTTGTTAGTCTTCGCACAATTTTCTCGCTAACGACTTTACCTGGGCGTGTGGGAGCAGTACGCCCACCATGCTTTACGTTAAGGAATTGGAGTTGTAGAGCTCCATCCATCTTGGTGAATTCTCGTACCTCCCTATCACCATCAGTCTTGAGATATTCATTTCGGAAACTTAGTAAAGGCATCATCCAGCGCCTATCCTCATCATTCTGGATCATTGCTTGCATAGATTTATCTTCAGACACCATCGTGCAAACAAAGCAGCCAAATCTACTATCGCCACAACTTGGCGTGCTTTTATCTACAACAAGAGGGCATTCCGCATCCGGAGTAGCTCCTCGATAAATGTGGAATAATTCAATGTTGTCATAATTCCATGGATTTTGATGTTCGATTAGGTACCCCCACACATCATCGCTCGTCCAATCTGATATCGGGGTATAAACCCACACGCGGTCCAAACTTGCGTTAGAGTTTCGGCTTAGAAGTTCGCGGGTACTGTTTTCGTATCGAGTTAACACCTTATTTCGCGCAGAACTTTCAGTCTTGCGCGATCCTAGAACTAAAATTGCTTCCCCGTGACTGTTTGCTATCTCGCTAATAAATGTGTTGGAAGCACTGATCTTCAATCGACTGGTGCACCAGCGAAACATTGGACGTGGTGCGGGATAGCCTTTACCTATAAGGTTTACCCAAAACCTATCCTCCAATTTAGGCGTTAACCGGTGTGGAACCATAGGCATTTCTTGATCCTTCGCAGCTTTCTGCATAGCAGAAAGTGAGTTTGTAACCCAAATGGCTACAACAGGATTTTCGACCAGTGTATCTGTACTAATTACATGGATTGGCTTAGTTCGTTTTTCAATGGGAAGTTCAGAAATTGCTCTCCATATCAATTGTAAAGTCGCGGTCGAGTCCTTTCCACCGCTATAGCCAACAACCCAAGGTAGTGTGTCGCTTAAATACAGGTCTTGCGTATTGCGGATCGCCGCTTCTATACGAATTTCCATCGTAATATTTTCTATGCTCATTCAGTATTTCAAATTATTGCGGCCACGCTCAAACATTTGCTCAACCCGCATTTCTTCGGGACCAAGCTTCAAGCCGAGCTGATTTTTAATTAAATTGGCTGTCAAGGTGACATTATTGGACGATTTCGAAACCCTCCCTCCAATCAACGCGCGCCCTTCCCAAACGCTTGCGCTTGATCTAGACCAGTCAATTTTTCCGATTTCAGCAAGGCGACTCTTCCAATTTTGATGGTCACTTTGCAACAGTTCTCGACCTACTATCCCAAATGATTGCAATGCAATAGCATGAGAGTGAAGGAAGTCTTTCCTAATTTCCCCTGATGTCATTCTTGATGATCGCACCAAGCCCCACTCTGGAATGTAATTCGCAATTTCATCCCAATATTCAATACAAACATTGGATGCATGCTCAACGTTCGAGTATTCAGCTGAGTCAAGCAACACTGAACATCCTGTATAGATGGCGCTGAGCGTAAAAAGTTTGCGGGAACGTTCAGAAAGAGTGCTGCGTTCCATTTCTACTAAGTCCCTAAAGGCAGCTGATTTTAACGCAACTAATTTTGCAATTTTTGAAAGATCATTTCGGTGATCATATAAAAGACCCAAAGAGCGGCTAGGTCGAACAGCATGTCTATTCAGATCAGAAAACATCTGCTGACTCCGCTCAAGCCCACGATCAATAAAAAACACAACCGCTATGGTTTCATCGCCGAGTTCTGGTGCACTGCTTAAGGCTTGTTCAATCGCTGCACGCCGGTGCTGACCATCGTTAATAATGAAGCGGGCAGACATGTCTACATGTAAGGCTCCCAATCGGTCAGCTTCACCATTTGATCCAGCCGCTTTAAAATGCACAGCCCCATCTAAAGAAGCTGTTATGGCTGAAAAAACGTAGCTTTGTTGATTTTTCAAAATGTATCGAGAAATTTCAGGCACTCGAGCTCGATTTAGAATCCGCTGAGCCCGAAATTCCGGCATAAGCCCTTCTTCGTCAAACAAAAAGATTCTTGGAATGACTCTGAGAGGACACATAGAGACGAAGTACTCTCGCCCGGCCTGAATGCCCCGGATGGCAGGGAAAACATATTCAAATGCGGAATCCATATTCTTCCTGTTTGTTATTTTTATATAAGATAACATACAAGCTGCTTTTTACACGCATACTTTGATGTTTTTGTACGTACTTACTTAGAAGTAAGTACGTACAAAGAGCCTAAGTAATGAATAAGTATTTACCAGTTGATCACTTACGATGAATTAGTTGCTCAACCACAGCAAGATACCACTCTGGTGCTGCATCAAAATCCTTCCCGAGCACATTGTAACGCACAACCTTATGCTTCCAGGCAGCCCGAAGACGAGAAGGCCAACGGCTAATCAGCCACCAAGAGAGCCCCAAGACATGATGCCGTTCGGCAAGCGACCGTAGTTCGAAGGCCATACGCCTTTTGACCAGAGGAATTGGTGATTGGTTAGTTCTTTCCTGAACATACGCCATCAGTTTGGGCGCACACCTCGTTGAAACCATCAAAGCACAAAATTGATGTAATACAGCGAGCTTGGAATAATCGAAACCCGCCGAGTCAACAGCTCCCCTATCAATCAAGCGCAGGGTTCTGCTCCAAGATAAAAACATACGCTCATTCCATTTATTTACCGGCACGGCTGGTGCATTACACAGATCGAATCCACAAAACCAACAACACTGTAACGATGGCCCATCAATTAAATCAGGCTTGCCAAGCTCAAGCCTATGAAAAACAACACCGTTGCCGCAGCTTGGGCAACGATCCCACAGCATCACATCATGCTTGGAACAGAATGTATAAAGCGCTACACGCCATGATCTTCGATAGTAAGGTTCAAATCCCTCTGCCAAACACTTTGGGCAAAATTGGAGGCCGTATCCTCGGCGTTTCCGATGGTATATCTGTAACGGTAGTACCCATCGCAACTGTCCGGCCGGATGGTACTTGTCGTATAGTTTTCCCTCATAACCTAACAACGTTGTTTCCCAGGCCCGCTTTAGCGGTGTGCCTGTTTTCGCGCTCATGCTTTCAATTAGCCAGGCTGGAGCCAAGCGATCTATATCGCGATTCCAAAGCTCATGGTCGTTACCAAATTCCTGAGCACAGAAGGTTTGAACTTTGAGTCCATTTGCATGCGCCACTCGCACCAGCCACGACGACAACAGCTCATCACGATAAGGATGGGGATGCGCTGACCACAACTCACCAGAAAGCATGCTCAACCGCCTCGATCTATTTGTCGCTTGCGATCGGATGGTGATACCCAATCAATAGCATTTAGAATTTTCTCGTCAATGCGCTCCTTTCCAGACTCAACAGCGTATGCGCCAGCCATATTCAGCAAGCGCGACAGCTCGCCAATATAACCTTCGGACATCGAAAACAATTTGGTGGACAAGGTCGTATCGTGTAATAAAGATGGTTCGCGCAGAGGCAGCATGCGTTCAAAGCTCGCAAGCAAACGCAGAAAATCGGTATCGAACTCCCATCGAGGCAACAGCACTGGTTCGAAACGATTGGCCAGTTGTGAATCGGTCTGGAGAGCGCGAAAAGCATCCCGCGTTCCCACCGTCACGATTGGCACCTGCAATTCGTTGCCCAGGTACTTAAGCACATTTAGAAACGTACGCTGCTTGTTCAGGTTACCTGCCATGATGTGATGGATCTCGTCGATCACCAACATACGCAGGCCAACGTATTTCAACAGCTTGATGACCTGGAATTGCTTTCTGTCCACCCGGTCGTTCGGTTTGTAAGGCGCAAATAACAACTCAAGGATGGCATTGTAAAAACGGCCTTCATCCGGGATAGGCGGAGCCTGCACGAAGAGCACAGGTACGCGCACGCCATCGCCACTGGGATTATTGTCGGCGGGATGGAGGGAGCAGAATCGCTGCACCAACATGGTTTTGCCGTTATTGGTATCCCCAACTACCAGCATGTTAGGCATCCGATGTGAACGTGGATAGACCAACAGATCTTCCAGCTTGGCCAAGACGACCTTGGCCCGTGGATAACCGATCCAGCGGGGAGATCGAATCTTTTCAATTCTCTCTGCATTGCTCAATTCCAACTGCTTGGCTGCCGAGTCGTTCAAGTGGCTCACGTCAAGTCATCCATTTCGTCGAAAGGCTGAATGGCAGGTGTCGTGATCGGTACCGATGCCGGTGCTGGCTCAGATTTGCCCAAGGCTTGAGTGACACTTGGGCGAATTGCCTCTTGCCCAAATTTTCGGCGTTGAGCTGTCCGTCGAACCGCTACGGTCTTGGCTTGGGCACTCTGCTCAATTTCGCGCATCCGCCCGTAAGCATCAAAGATCGTCCGCTCATCAACATGCCTGCGCCCATCTGCTTCAACCTGGCGTTTTGCTTCCCGTAGCTCCCAAATACTGATCGGCGGATGGGATGTATTCCTATATGGCACTGGGTAATAAACATTGACTTCGGGATCATAGAACCAAATGGTGCTGATATCGCGTGGGTCACGCCTGAACATAAATTTACGTTTATATTTTGAGGCCACCGGATCTGGAGCATTGATCCAACGCCGCAAAACATCGTGGTAATAGTGGATTTCGTCGATCACCACGCCATAGTCCTGAATCGTTCGCTCTTCGAATGGCATCAAATCGAGTCGCAAACGATCCTCATCCATAACCCGTGTGGGCAGCCCTCGCCCCGGCATATCCTTAGTACCAAACACACCTTGCCGGTACTTTTCCAAGGGAGGCATGTTGATGCCCGAATGGACACGCTGGTGATAGACGTTTACGATAAAAACCACAAACCATTCCTCGAACTCTGTCAGAGTCAGGGCTGCCTTGGCTTCGGAATCATAGTCGCCGCGCTCGCTCGGATTAGAAAATGTGGTGCCAGGCAACGTATGTATTTCTTGCGCAAATGAGCCAAGCAATCGTTCGATATGCCCACCGAAGTGTGGCCGAGCTACCGGACGCCATTCGATATCAATACCATACTCCAAGCAAGCACGCTGAAGCATGTTGCCACGAAATTCGCGGGCATTGTCCATGTGCAGTTTTCCTGGCGTACCCCAGCAGGGCCAATCACCTTTGATATCGTGTTTCGATAGCCAGACATCTTTTGGCAGAATCGCACTCGCCAGACATTGACCCGCAGACAAAGCGCCTGGAGGATCGAACGACACGTAGAAACCAGCGACCATGCGACTGAAAACGTCAATTGCCAAAGTAATCCAAGGCTTGCCTACCGGCCGTCGGTACACATCATCTACTAGAATGATGTCCAGTGGCGTGTGATCGATCTGCAACACTGCGAATGGCCAATCAGCGCCCGGAAACTTTCTCTCGACTGGCGAGTAAGCTTGATCGGCCGCTTTCCAGCCTTTGCGCTTAGCCATAACAAATTCGTCAGCTAACGCCTTGAGGCGGTTGCGTACGGTATTGTTATGCGGAGGATTGATGCCCGCATTAACGCAACGCCGCCGGATTTCGTCACAAACCTTTTGTTGGGACTTACGCTGTTTAGTTAGATAGTCGCTTCCGACCACGGCCTGAATGATGGTTTCAACTTCAGCCGTCAGCTTGGTCGCACCCTTATCGCTTCTGCTGCGAGGTAGTAGCGACGTGAGCAACCCGGTAGCTTCATAACGTCGAATCCAGTCATAGAGCGTGTTTTCATGGCGTTCGAATGCTTTAGCCCGCGCAACAACGTCCTGCCGACTACGATTTGGCATATCAAGTAGAGGTCGAATGATCTCGAAATGCTTGGTTGCTTCCTCCCACGCTTCATCTTGAACCAAGACCAAATCCGGCCTGGTTTCCGGTGGCGTAACAACAACTGCTGGAGCGAGATCACCTACTTTGGCATGGCTAACTTGCCGAGTCTCATCGTCCACAACAAGCACTTCATTTAGATCTATAACATGAGTAATCCGGTGTAAACGATCGCGATAAAGGACGGCGGCACCAGGCTGAAGCTGTAACAGCTGATGTGATGCACTCATTTGTGCAAGCTCCAAATTGGGCTATTCATGGTGAGCTTGTTATCCATGTCAAACCCTATTTGCCGCGTTCCTACCATATACCAAAGCGACGGTAATAGCCTTGCTTGGTTCCATTCGTCTTGAAATACCCTGCCAAGCAATTCCGCTGGGCTCGTATTGCGCAACTGTCGTATCTGTTCATCCAGCATATCCATGTGTGCTTCCTCGGTTGGCCCTTGTCTTACAAAAGAAAGTAGGAATTTCGCATTCTCCAGATAAGGCGTACGGATTTCCACTTCAGTGATAATCTTAAAGCGCCATCCATGAGAGCGAGCGAATCGCACAGCTGCACGGAACTTAGGCCGCAACTCAGACCAATGCTGCGCCAGCTCGGAACGGTATTTGACCTCGTACAGCACCTTGCTGCGATGATCATGCAGCTTGAACGTAGCAAGAACATCAGGCGTATAACCATGCGCACCACCTTTATCATCAACCCAGTCAACAACCAATGGTTGAACTTCGAACGTTTCAATAGCGGGGTCAAATTCCAATAAAGTGATAAAGTCACGCTCCAGCGTTGATTCGAACATTGCCTGGCCTTCGGCCTTGCGATGCGCGGCGATACCGGTCACGTTGCGGTAGTTCTTGGGGATTTTGCGCACGGGCATGCTATTCTTAATTAGTACATGATAGTGTTGTAAAACACATTCTAGTACAAAAGATCAGTATGTGTTAGTAGCGCTTATCGTTGTAAAAAGTGGCAAATAATCGCCCTTCAGTACAACTTAGCGTTGGAATTGTCATAAAAACACCGCTGCCGGAGTTCAAAGCTGGCTTTGCTTTAGAAAGGGTTAAGTATTAACTAATTGGAATCATGTCCCCACCATGATGAACGCACATTCACAACAAGCGCCGACCTGAGATATGTGATATTACGGCCTTTCCGCATCGCGTAGCCAGTCTTGCAAGCCATTGACTCCAATAGCAAGAAACGCGTCTTGGAGAGTAATTACCCGGTGTAACATGGTTCCATTATCAGCCTCCTCTCTTTCCTCAGCTTCTCGAAACAATCGAGTCATCAATTGGGTAATATCCTCAAGACCGTACAATTGATAATTGGTGTGCCGGATAAAAACAGCAAACCTTTCTGCAGAAACCAGTGCCTCATCAGGTCTGCACTGCGACATAGCATTGAGCCATTCGTCGAATCCATCAAGATGGAAGCGATTGTCGCTTTGATCTTGTTCGATGGCAGACAAATATTTATCGATAATATCCGAAGAAACAACTGCGAGTGGAGGCTCCTTTCCAAACAGAGATGACATTTCCCTAGCTACGGACGATGCAATATTACCCGCCTTTTGTAAGCCGGTGCTTAAGCCAAGGACACATTGCTCGAAATGTTGAGCAATGTTTCCCTTTTCTCCCCAAACCGTTGCGGAGCCTGCCCACGCATCGACGCTACCGAGCATCTGCAATTGGAGAATGAAAGCATGTAGATCGATATGCCCCGATAGTGCCGCAAGAGCAGAAATTCGTCCCCACGTTTCAAGTGATTTGCCGGTTGTAGTGGAAACCATTCGCTCAAGAACTCGAGAGACTTCATTAAATCGGTTGTGATAAGCGTAATAAAGGCAAGGCTCTGCATCTTGCCAAAGGCGCTCGTCATTATCCTCCAATGCCAGATAGAGGATTTCCCAGCCAAGCTCCGGTGCGTGATCTTGAAAATACGGTAATCGCCGCAGAATAAGTGCACGAACAGCGGGATGAGGATCGCGGGCAAAACGTCGTAATGTCGGCACAAGCAGTTCGGGAAATGGCCGATGCGTTTCCGCCCACTGTATGGCAATAATCATGACGGCCTCAGCCACATTGCCACGGATCATATTGATCCCTATATTAATAAGGTCTCTTGAGTCGCTATCGTAGTCCCTTTCCCAGCAGTTTAAAAAACCTACGGCAGAAAAAAGCAATCGTGACGCATTTTGTTCGTCTTGGATGACGTTTGCGCAGGCCTCCAGTGCTTTAGCGGCAGCTCGGCAATGCCACCAACGTACCGGATGTCGTTCGATCTCATCAAGGATCGATCCGGCCAGAACTTGCGAATCTGGCTCCTCAATCGGTTGCCATTGAGTAGCATCGAACCGAAGAGAACCATATCGATGGGAGAGATAAGTCGCAGCGCCTTCCAATATATCATCATGAAAGCGCTCAGGAATTTTGGCCCAATGTTCAGATAAAAGACGCATGAAACGGAGTGGACTTCTCGAAGTTGCTTCGCGCAATTGCCATTCAACCTGTTCTGAGCCGCCAACCAAGAAGTCGTGTTCATAACTGCCGCGTACTTCCTTCGCGTAGTGCAGCAGTATCCTCAATACACCGGAATCCGAGCTATCGAGAAGCCGCTGATAAGAAAAGGGCGCCCCCACCCAGCCGCCACGAGAAGCAATATGCGGTTGGCGTATGCATGGCCCGAACACTTTCTCCCAGGAAACCACTGTCTCTTGAGCTTCCGGTGAGCGAAGATGGATCGGAATTGCCGATAACAATTCAACGCGTCTTTTGAGTATCCAAGGTTTTTCGTTAATGTTTTCATCGTTCCGTAACGTCAGGATCGCCGACATTGCAGCGTCTTGAACATGTTCGGCAAGAAACAAAAACGATGCATGGATTAACGAGCCAAGCTCATAGTCTAGACGCGATTCCAACATACCCTTGTCAGTTACCAAACGTGCCGTTTCGGCAATATTGCATTCG
This sequence comes from Methylobacter sp., assembly GCA_004299305.1. Lineage (GTDB taxonomy): Bacteria > Pseudomonadota > Gammaproteobacteria > Methylococcales > Methylomonadaceae > Methylobacter_A. Next base: position 48,754 of record SCPZ01000027.1, on the reverse strand, counting down.
GGTGATTCGGTCAGTGCCAGAATAGCGAAATAGCGAAGAGCGCCCTCGTGGCTGAAACAAATACGTTGCCGATGCGTCAACCACCAGCCCGTGTGTAGTTTTGCATGATGGAGAATTGCGCTTTCCAGCGCCTTAAACAACACAGTTCCAGCCGAGACATGACCAATATCGCGCTGGCTGTGTGCAAGTTCGTATGAGGTGTATCTCAAAAAGTGTTCACTCCAATCTTGATAGTTGGAATACCTAACAATAAAAAACGAGCTCCATTGCTCAACTCCGTTTATTGCCAGATCAAGCAATTGCTCGGATTCCATCATGCGCCGATGAAGAAAATCGTCGTTTCCTAGCTTGTGAGATTGACACCTGAGCTTTTGATCGAAAGGGTATTTCAATATGTCCTCTTCTCCAATATCGCCAGCGATGTAGCGCCACAGTAATTCATCTCCAGCACCGCCGGCGTCTACGTAACGGGCAAGGGCACGGCCCAGATAGTCATGGTCTTGGCGCGGAAACGTTAGCAGCGTTTCGATCAATGGCGTTGCGCTGGCTTCGATATTGAAATCGGCATCACGTAACTCAAAGGCAATATTTCTGCCTATTTGATCTCGATCTATCCAATCATATTTAAGCGCATCCGACCAAAAACAAAATACGCCTTTAGGGTCGAGTTTTTTCCAAAGCGCTATCCGATTTATATGTGCCGCTAGGCTTTGTGCATCCCGGTCTTGCACTACATAAGGAACAAAAAATTTAAGCCAGAAATAATGCCAATCCTGCGAAGTAGCGTGCATATACAACGGTGTAAAAAGCTCGCGACACTGGCGATGAAGATGCTGAATCAATGGCCAATCTTCATCTTGCGGAACTTGCTCCGCCAACGCTTCCGCGACCAAGCGCCGAATGTGAAATGCGGCATTACTGTCGAATACGGCGCGAAGTTGCCTACGAAAAGTCATTCGGTCTCCTGCGGCTATATAAGCGACAAAAGCTCGAATTGTCGGGCGCACAAAGGGAACGGCGGGAAGTTTTTCTATAAAGGCCTTCAAGGAATATTGATTACGTTCAGCTCCTCTGATGACAAGCACATCCAACAAAGTTTGGTGCCCGAATTCGATATTGCCGGACTGATTCTTATGCAAGACCTCAGCACTTAATAACCGATTTAGTGTTTCGTCCGGCATTTGAACTTGAGCGCGAGGGATGTCGAGTCGGCGGGAAATCAGCATCCTTTCGGCTATCTGTTCGATAGCCATCATTGCGGCATCGGCCAACAATTGGTCATCCCGAACTATCGTTTCCAGATACTTCCGGCTAAGTGCTTGACTGGTAGCAATATTGAAGCCTCCGGTTCTCTGGGCAATATCAGTAAATAACGCCAGTTCCCGTGGATTTTGCAGCAGGCTTCGGGTAGTTGTATCAAGAGATTCGGGATCGACTCCGTATTTACTGACCAGTGGAGCTACAACATTTTGCCAATCAAGGAGAGTATTGATCACAATACGACTCCATGTTCGCTCGGAAAGACGGCTGTCGTATTTCCGGTCAAAATCACGGCACGCTGCAATCACAGTCACGTTTGGGATCAGCAACAGTTGATCAATCTGCGCAAGGAAAAACGACAGGACAGTATGTTCCCGCGATAAAGACAGTACATCTAGCGAATCGATAATGACAACCGTGCGTTTGCAATCAGCCATCCGGCCGACGAGGCCGACCAGATCCTTAGGTAGACCTTGTGAAGTCCTCATTTCCGGTGTTGTGCAGTTTGCATATTCTCGAGTCTGTATGAACAAAGCTGCCAAGTCGTGCCGCGTTTCCAGGGTTTCCTGTAGCTCCAGCAGCACGCAGGTCTTTCCTGATCCGGGAGTTCCGGTAAGCAGCACCGAACGATCTCTCGCTGAGATTGCATCGATCAGTTGATTGACTGTTGCGACATGGATGCGCTCGCCCCCAATGTCGCGCCGCCAAGAACGACCTATTGCCGAGACACTGGCAAATGACTTTTGCATTTCCTGTTGCGATAGTGGAGGTACGAGGGTTGCGCCTGATTTTGCCAGAATCTCTTGGAGATCAGCTTTAGTGAGTCGATGAGAGGGGGGCGCCGAAGTATTGCCGTTACCAGCCATGCGAGCACCGAGCATATCAAGCCTAGTCCACAGCGCATGAAATGCATTTTCTGCATTCGAGAGCAGACGAGTTAAGCGCTCCATTAAAAGCTCTTGCATGCGTTCAAGCTCATCTGTAGGCACAAACACTGTGCGTCGCAGCAATTCGTAGGTATTTAATCCTGCTACGCCAGACGTGCATCTAGCCAAGCCGGCATCAGTCTTTTGATGTTCAGCGGTCAGATTTCGCTGATAAGCTGCCTCATCCGGTTGTGTAACCGAATATTCACGTAGCTTGGCGAGAGCACCAAAATTTCCACGGGTATAGAATTTAACCTGGGAATTTGGATTATCAGACAGAAATTGCGTCGCTTTGACTAGTTCATCCCCAAGATCGGCGACTGACCACGCTTTAAAATCGGGCTGGTTCTTTTTGCACTGACAACAGATCATGCTGCCATCCGAGCGGCCAATCACTACATCATCCACAGATATGGGAGTTTTACTTGCGTCGAGGGAAGTGGAATCGATTTCAATCCATTGGTAGTTGTCGTCTGCCAGGATGCTTATAGCCCAGTCAAACGCCACCAAGGTTTGGTAGCCATCGCCACGATTTGATCGAACACCTGCAAGACTCAAATTATTTCCTGATAGTTGGGTTGATAGGTTTAAGAAACTTTCTTTTCAGTTACTTATATGACTTACATTTACCAATGCAGATATTTCAGATTGCAGCGGCAGATAGATGTTAAAACCTCTCCGGCCATTTTCTAGCCGCATGAAAAACAGCCAGAATTTGAATCCGTTGTTCTTTTACGCGATACGGTAGGATGTACTGAGTTCCTGTAAGCACTAACTCGCGCGAACCTTCCACTCGCCCAAGGCGACCCAATTCCGGATTATCTTCAAGTGAGCCTGCCCGTTTTCTAATTTCTGCAAGCAATGCGCGGGCGGCATTAGGATTTTCTTCGGCGATATATTCGAATATCTCTCGCAAATCCTGACGCGCGGGTTCAGTCCATACTATTTTCACGCCTTCCCTTGGGCTTTACGTTCAATTAAATTTTCCATTTCACTCATGACGTCGTCATGGTCGATTAATTCGCCGCGATCCGCGGCGGCTATGCCTTGGGTAATTTTTTCGATCTGCCAGACATGCTGTTCCAGATACTCCTTGAGCGCCTGGTTGACGACATCGTTACGCGATCTAGCCAGTGAATCGGCCAAATGATCAAGTTGATGTACGAGTTCTGCTTCGGCGCTGACGGTAAATGCTTCGGTTGGCATGAACAATACTCCGGTTCGTGATAGTTCGTTTGCAATCATAACGCATACTTTAACATATACGCCAAGCTTGCTCTGCACCGCCAGTTATTAGGTTGTCTTGATTCCTAAAGCCCCAACACATCCAGCTCATCCAACAATTGCGCTGCCCGCTTGGGGTTGTCGCGCAGTTGTGCCGCCAGGAAACACTGCTTCGCTCCCTCTTCCGCCAAGGCTTGTGCTGATAACTCAAACATCAGCTTGTTCAAACTGATGCCGCGCGCTTTGGCGATGTTCTTGAGTCTTTCCGCCATATCGTCGGGTAATCGGATGGATAAAGTTGTCATGATCTTAGTAACCTCACAATCTGTTCCGGTGCAATGGCTGCATCACCCAAGAATTAAAATTCAGCACATTATCGATAGCCAAACCCTAATTTTCCACAAACAACCTCGGAAACAAAAACTCAACCGACTCACTGCCAAAATGCAGAGATACCGGCCCTTTAGGCGTTTCAGACTTTAATATTCCGTCATTGATCAAGCTTGAAAGAATCATCCGCGCACTGCGCTCTTTCAAGCCGGTAACGCGTTCGGCATCGCCTCTTGGCATCTCGCCCTGAATCAGCACTCTTTCCAAAATATAAAAAGCCTCCGGTTTTAACGCCCGGCTTTCCACATAGGCTTTAAGACGCTCAGCCAATCGGTCGAATTCGAATAGGCCCGCCATAAAACCGACCTGATCAAGGCATATATCTAAAAACCAGCGAATAAATTCAATCAATGCCTTTTGGGATAAATTCCCACGCCCGTCCAAATCGCCTTGTCTAGGCATATCGGCATAATCCATTTTGTTTTTGTAATCTTGCCGGCTTTCCAGGCCGCGAGCGAGTCCGCGCGATACCGACCAAAGTCCTGATGCGCCAATGCCGGCAGCCAATCCCATTGCATGACTCATTAACCGGCTGACGCGGCCGTTGCCGTCTGGAAATGGATGAATATAGGCCAGACGATGATGCGATGCGGCCATCGCGATAATCCGTTCGCCCTTGCCCATCGAAGCCAAGCGATAGCGTTGCTCGAAATAGCGCATAAACTCGGCAACGCGGTCGCTGCCGGGCGGCAGATGCCTTCCGACCGAAACATTGTGTTCGGGCAAGGAACGGAACGCCCCCGGCTCCATCCGAAAGCCATGATCGCCATTGTCTACCCAAAGCATGGCTTCCGGCGCATCACGATAAAATTCACGGTGTAACCGGCGTAAGAACTCGGTCGATGCCGGTTCCGGCATATCTCCTGCCGCATAGAGCCGGTCAATCGTCTGTTGCACGCTGACATGGGCGCGCGCTTCGATTTGAAAATTACGGCGCACTTGATCTTTTTCCAGGTCATCCGCCAAGGCCCGCTCAATATCCCTTGGTTTGGTATGATGGCCTTCGATCAAGTTCGAGTAATAGCAATTCATAATCCGAACCAACTCAGCCAGACTGGCGGCTGTGCGCGGATGTAACCGGCCAGCGAGCCTTTCCGACGATGTTGTTAGATTCGCGATCAGGTCGGTAATTGCAATCGGGATGTTTTCAAGCAGGCAGGGTTCGATTCGGTAAGGTGTTTCGATAGAGAGTGGCATGCCGATCTTATAATCTCGCAAGATATTGTTTTTATAAGATGAAGTATACTATTTTATACGGATTTTGCCGATTTTTCCGCCGATTATAAAAAACAGCTAAGCCATTGTCTTGATTGATATTTAACTGGTGAGTGCACAGAATCCGTGCCGGTTTCAATTGAACAGTATGCCATATCTGCATAAATCTCGACCTTTGCAATTGCCGCAGCAATCCGACCATTATTAAATCGCAGAAGCCCTGTAGCCTGTAGGTTAGGCCGAATGCAATGAAGCCCAACATTACGAAGTTTCGGTATGGCGATGGATTTCTATCTTCCACCACCTAATGCCAAAGCGTTGGGCAACGAAAAGCTGTTGCCCAACACTACTGACTCCTAAAGCCCCAACGCATCCAGCTCATCCAACAATTGCTCCGCCCGCTTGGGGTTGCCGCGCAATTGGGCAGCCAGAAAACGCTGCTTGGCCTCCTCTTCCGCCAATGCTTGAGTGGATAGCTCAAACATCAGCTTGTTCAGGCTGATGTCGCGTACTTTGGCAATGTTCTTGAGCCTTTCGGCCATATCGTCGGGTAATCGGATGGATAAAGTTGTCATGATCTTAGTAACCTCAATATCTGTTCCGGGGTAATGACTTCATAACCCAAGCGCTTAAGCTCCGCATGGGCAAAGTCAGACTAACGTTTTTATGATGTCTGAGCCCAGTGGCTACACTTACCGGACAACCGACATTCCGCACCCCTATTTGCATTTTTGTATTTTTGTATTTTATTTAATCAATATAATTCAATTGGTTAGTGTTTTGATGATATTTTTGAGATTCATCAAAGCAACCTACATCAGCTTAAACTTGACTAAAAATAATTGGGAAACGAACTTTATCTCGTTTTAGTCTGGAAGCTTAAAATTCATAAAAATAAAACATACTTAATTATCAATGCCTTAAGTAAATGCAAAAATTGTTTTAGGGGTGCGGAATGTCGGTAAGAAGTTAACCGTATTTCATTTTGTTAAAAAACTTTTGATCACCTACTTAACATCAATTAATACGCAGCCAATCATCCGGCTCCTCAATAACCGGATTTACCAGCGTCCCAATGCCCTCAATCTCAATCCGGGCGGTTTGTCCCGGCAACATGTAACCACGCGGTTTCATTTTTACGCCAACCCCGGCGGGTGTGCCTGTGGCAATAACATCTCCCGGTTCCAGCGTCATCGCTTGCGACAAATAAGCGATCATTTCATAGCAGTTGAAAATCATCTGCCCGGTATTGGCATTTTGCCGCAATTCCTCGTCTATCCAGGTTTTAAGATTCAGGTTATGCGGATCGCCGATTTCATCGGAGGTAACGATCCACGGCCCCAGCGGGCCATGCGTGTCGAACGATTTACCCAGCGTAAAAGTCGGCGAACGAAATTGCCAGTCGCGCACCGAAACATCGTTGGCAATAGTAAAACCGGCAATGACTCGGTGAGCCTTATCGACCGGCACATGGCGGCAGCGTGTGCCGATCACAAAAGCTAATTCGCCTTCATAATCCAGTTTATCGGAAACTTTAGGCCTGTGTATCGCATCGCCAGGCCCGATCACACAACTGCCTTGTTTGGTGAAAAAACTGGGATATTCCGGCCTGTCCCGACCGGTTTCTTCGATATGGTCGGCATAATTCAGGCTGATGCCTAAATATTTGCCCGGTCTTGGCACCGGCGCATGAAGCTTGACCTGGTCCAGCGCGATACGGCCCAAGCCGCTGTCGATTTGCCGCTGCATCGTATCCAACGCCCCGGCGCCGGCGCTCAGAAATTCAAGCATCGTGGCCGGTATTTTAGTATTATTTTTGCCGTCAACGACTTTGGTCTCAACGACAGCGCCGACACGGGTTTCACCGTGATGAGTAAAGGTTACCAGTTTCATGAGTTAAGCCTATCAAGATGATTTAAAGTGCAGTCATTATAAACACAAGCGTAAACATAAGAGTTTGCGAAAAAAGAAGATATAATTAACGGTTTTTTAATTTTAGAGGATCAGAAGATGAATGAAAACTGGATTGCTCCCTCCATCCTGTCAGCCAATTTCGCAAAATTGGGCGAAGAGGTTGATAACGTTTTAAAAGCGGGCGCCGATGTTGTGCATTTTGATGTGATGGATAACCATTTCGTGCCCAACCTGACTATCGGGCCTTTGGTTTGCGAAGCGCTGAGAAAACACGGCGTTACTGCGCCGATTGATGTGCATTTGATGGTTGAGCCTGTTGACCGCCTGATTCCCGACTTTGCTAAAGCCGGAGCCAGCATTATTACCTTCCATCCCGAAGCCTCCGTGCATATCGATCGCACCCTGCAATTGATTAAAGACTCGGGTTGCAAGGCCGGACTGGTATTTAATCCAGGCACACCGCTGCATTATTTGGATTATGTCATGGATAAACTGGATATGATTTTGTTGATGTCGGTTAATCCCGGCTTTGGCGGCCAGTCTTTCATACCTTCAGCGCTGGATAAATTGCGTCAAGTCAGAACAAGAATCGACGCCAGCGGCTTGGATATTCGCCTGGAAATCGACGGCGGCGTTAAAACCGACAATATCCGCGAAATTAAAGCGGCCGGCGCCGATACTTTCGTCGCAGGATCGGCGATTTTCAGTCAGCCTGATTATAAAAAAGTGATTGATGACATGCGGGCTGAATTGGCTAAAGCTGTTTAAAGATTGGTGTAGGGTACGCAAAGCGTACCCTACATGATTTCTTTCTTGCATGAGTAGAGTCATTTTATATTTTGTTTTTTGAAAGTTGAGCAACCTTAATGAAGCCCTTTAAATTAAAAAGCATTGAAGATAGACTTATTGCAATTCGTTTAATAAGAAAAGGCGACGTATATGGTAGAGATGATACGCTCAGCTATGAAGCAGAAGAGCCACTGATTGAATTTTTTGATGCTAGTTACAGATTTCCTGAAAGCGCATTAATTAAAGATCAAGCTGACATGCCAGGATGTTATTCAGGTGATAGATGTATTGTTTCTACAATATTTAAAAAAGAACTTAGCAACGGAGTTAAGCTTTCAACACCTTGGCCGCTTTTTATGTCTAAAGAAAATGTCAAATCAATTTGTGAGTGGTTATTATCTGAGCTAACCGAAGAAGAAATAAAAAACAGTGGCATTGAGTTCCATCCTGATTTTTATAAAAAAAACAACACAGAAAACTGTACTATGAAAGAAAGTACTAACTTTTTCTCTGATGCTGACATTTTCGATTTTGATCGTGGATATTCTGAAGATAAATTGCTTGAATATACAAATAGAAATAAATATTTGAGTACAAATCTAGAACTTACAAATAAATTGATAGATGACATCCATTTGTTAGAGCAATACGTTACAGAGTCAGAAGCAAGATTAAATATCATTAAATCAAAAAAAAGAATATTAATGGCTCGTCAGTTTTTTGAAAAACAAATAGACGATCACAAAGACTATTTTATTGAACGTGAAATTGCAAAACATAAATTTGAAAATTAGTCATGTGCAGGATACTAATAGCGTCTCACGATTGACATAAATATGGTATGCGGCATGTACGCTATCAAGTTGATCATACTAAAGAGTTATAAATAATGAAAACAACGTGTTATCCAATCGAAGAGTTACACAAGAAGCCATGCAATTTACTAACATTAAAACAAAAACTAAAGTTATTGCATTGGCGCTGCAAGAGTTAATTAATAAAAATAAAGTTGCCGAGCTAAAATTTTATAAAGGTAAGGTAAATCTCAATATTGACCTTGATTCGCTTAGAAAGCGCAATACACATCCTGATGATAGCTCTTTATTTTAAAAGCGGCCTCACTTGCCGAACTCTATACAGCTGAATAACAAATGACCCTAGAACAATTCAATAACTATGCCCGGCAGGGCTACAACCGCATCCCGGTTTGCCGCGAAGTGTTGGCCGATCTGGATACGCCCTTGAGCGCCTACCTGAAACTGGCCGACGGCGCTTATTCCTATTTATTCGAATCGGTGCATGGCGGCGAGCAATGGGGGCGTTATTCGATCATCGGACTGCCTTGTAAAACCGTGGTCAAAATCACCGGCAACCAAATCCGCCTGGAACAAAACGGCGAGCTGCTGGAAACAGTCACGCACGACAACCCGCTGATCTGGATAGAGCAGTTTAAGGAGCGCTATAACGTTCCCGACATTGACACCTTGCCCCGCTTTAACGGCGGCTTGGTTGGCTATTTCGGTTATGAAACCATCGGCTATATCGAGCCGAAGTTGCGCAGCACCGGAAAACCCGACCCGCTGGGCAATCCCGACATCCTGCTAATGGTGTCCGAAGAAATGCTGGTATTCGATAACCTGTCCGGCAAAATGCTGCTGCTGACTCACGCCAATCCTGAACAAGCCGATGCTTATAACCGTGCCGTTGCACGGGTGGATGATTTGGCCGTCAAACTGCGCGAACTGCAAGCCAAACCCAAGAACCATCACGCGCCCAAACAGGTCGAGGAATCCGATTTTATCTCCGGCTTTACCCAACAGGGCTTTGAAGATGCGGTATTGAAAGCCAAAGAATACATCACCGACGGCGACATCATGCAGGTGGTGTTATCGCAACGCATGTCCATTCCCTACACTGCTTCGCCGCTTAATTTATACCGGGCTTTACGCTGCTTAAATCCTTCGCCTTACATGTTCTACCTGAACCTGGACGATTTCCATATCGTCGGCTCGTCGCCGGAAATCCTGGTCAGGCTGGAAGACAACATGGTTACGGTTCGCCCGATTGCAGGCACCCGTCGGCGCGGCGCAACGCCGGAACAAGACTTTGAATTGGAACAAGACCTGCTGGCCGACCCGAAAGAACTGGCAGAGCATTTAATGCTGATCGACCTGGGCCGTAACGATGTGGGCCGGGTAGCCCAAATCGGCTCAGTGCAGTTAACCGATAAAATGATCATCGAACGCTATTCGCACGTGATGCACATCGTCTCTAACGTCACTGGACAGTTGCAGCAAGGCGACAATGCTTTTGACGTGCTGGCCGCGACTTTCCCCGCCGGAACCGTCAGCGGCGCACCGAAAATACGCGCGATGGAAATTATCGACGAACTGGAACCGGTCAAACGCGGCGTTTATGCAGGCGCGGTCGGCTACATAGCTTGGTCCGGCAACCTCGATACCGCTATCGCGATCAGAACCGCCGTGATCAAAAACAACATGTTACATATACAAGCAGGCGCCGGTATCGTTTACGATTCGGTGCCCAGAAACGAATGGGATGAGACCATGAATAAAGGCCGCGCAATTTTCCGCGCTGTGACTATGGCCGAAGCAGGTTTGGAAGGGGAGCAAGCATGAGCGCCGTCAAAATCCCCCCTAGCCCCCCTTTTACAAAGGAGGGGATAAAAGTGGTCATGGTCGATAACTATGATTCGTTCACCTACAACTTGGTGCAATATTTCGGCGAGTTAGGCGCCGATGTCACCGTGGTGCGTAACGACCAGGTGACAGTAGCCGACATAGAAAAGCTCGCACCCGATAAGCTGGTTATTTCCCCCGGCCCTTGCACGCCTAAGGAAGCAGGCATATCTGTTGAAGCGATTTTAAAGTTTGCCGGAAAAACGCCTATCTTGGGCGTGTGCTTGGGGCATCAAAGCATCGGCTATGCGTTCGGCGGCAATATCGTCCATGCTAAAAGCATCATGCACGGTAAAACTTCTCTGGTTTACCATCATAATCAAGGCGTATTTAAAGGGCTTAATAATCCGTTTACCGCCACTCGTTACCACTCGTTGGTCATCGAACAAGAGAGCATCCCCGATTGCCTGGAAGTAACCGCCTGGACACAGGACGAAGCAGGCAACCTTGATGAAATCATGGGCGTAAGGCATAAACAGCTGGATATTGAAGGGGTGCAATTTCATCCCGAGTCGATTCTGACCGAGCATGGGCATGATATGTTGAGGAATTTTTTGGAAAGGTGATTGTTGTTTAGCCTCGTTGCAGTGCTGCGCTGGTGAGTACACAACAAATGAAACCAAATACTACCAAGGCGCTGTCGTAGATGGGAATGAATATTAAGCAAATTAAAATCTCCGGCTTTAAAAGCATTGCTGATATTGAACTGAACGAATTAGCGCCTTACAGTGTTTTTGCGGGCGCTAATGGCTCAGGGAAAAGTAATTTTTTTGATGCATTACAGTTTATAAGTGCAGTGATTAGCCTAGGGGCGACGCAGGCATTACGCAAATTTAATGGCTATGAGCAAGTTCATTGCTTTAAAAACAGGGCAAGCAAAGCACGAACTTTTTCGGCGAGTTTTGATTTGGTGTTGGACGATCAAATCATCCAATATCATTTAAAAATCTATAACTTGGACAAAGAACCGAAACTGGAAGAGCGGTTATTTCTTGATAACAAGATTTATATGTCCAGAAAAAAAGGGGAAGTTATATTCTATTATATAGACGGCGATGAAAGTCTAAGATACTCCGAATTCCCTTCTGATAAATCAGGATTGATGCTAATGGCTCATTCCTCTATATATGGACTTCTTAGCGATATTGTCGTTTATCGCTTTGATCCGGTAGGAGCAAAAGAACCTGATAGTTCCGGCACAGACCAAGGTGAACTGGAACAACACGGGCGCAATGTCGCAACTATGCTGGCAGGATTAGAAAAAGACGATGATATTCGGGAACAGATTATAGAATGGATGGAATTATTGGTGCCCGGCTTGGAGAAAGTCGCCACAGAACGGCAAAAACTGGATGGTCGAACCATTATCAAATTTAAAGAGCAAGGCACTAAAGCCAATTTCCCTGCTCATCTTATTTCCGACGGCACAATTTACGTATTGTGCATTATGACCGCTGTTTTAAGCCGCTCAAAAAGCCTAGGCATGACTCTCATCGAAGAGCCTGAGCGAGGTATACATCCTAAAGCAATTACTGAGCTGGTCAATTTAATGCGCGACAATGCGAATACTGAACATCCTATTTTTGTCACGACACATAACGAATCCTTGATAAGGGTGTCCAAACCTAATGAACTATGGTTGGTGAATAAACGCGAAGGGAAAACAGAAATCGAAAACACGCCGAAAAACTTTATCGCCCAAAATGGACTTAAGCTCGATGAAGCGTGGCTAATGAATATGTTTGACGGTGGATTGCCGTGGTAAAAGTCGGCTTTATTGTTGAGGGCGATACAGAGAAAATACTGCTGGATTCGGAAAACTTTAAGGATTGGACAAAAAGTATTGGTGTGGACATTTGTCAACCCATTGAAAATGCAACAGGCAGCGGCAATTTATTACCTAAAAATATAGTGCCTTTAGTTGAACGGTTGAAATTACAAGAACCCACTCACATTATAATTCTGACCGATTTAGAGCATGATCTTGATAAGCAAGCCGTTACTGACCGTATTGGAACTGAACATGTCCAATTCATTTTTATAGCCGTAAAAGCCATTGAAGCATGGTTTTTGGCTGACACCGTAGCATTGAACAAATGGCTGAAACTAAAAGATGTTTATGAGGATTTTCCAGAAGCGACACCAGCATTGCCATGGGAAAGATTAAAAACGCTGGCTAATGAACACAATAAACGCGGCCCTGGTAGCAGTAAACCTGCTTTTGCGCTGCAAATGACTAAACATCATGGCTTTAGTCTTGCACGGGCCGCCAGTCATTTGAATTGCCCGAGTGCAAAAGAGTTCTATGATTTTTTAGTTAAAGCGGCCTCTGACGATTTTTCATTGCAGCTACTTTGTTAAATTGATTGCGATTTCAAGGCGAAGCAATATTTTTAAATTAGACTCTTTTATCAATTGAGCCTCTTTCTTACGCGGTTAGTGTAATACAACTTATACATCACCAATCCAATTGCTCTGAACATTCATCAAGCGGTGTATTTAAACCGTCCATGATCGCTTGTTTAATTTCTGAGTTTTTTAACAAATCATCGCTGTCAGTTTCAGTGTTGATTTTTTCTTAAGAAATAAAACAAAGTCGAAGACCTCTTTTTGTGAACTTAGAGGGAGTCTGTTAATTTCCTGATTAATTTTTTCTTGCAGTGTGTTCATTATTATTTACTCCCCACAATTCTAATTTTATTTTGCCGACTCCCAATTTCCTGCATGGAAACCAGAGCGAAAACGTAACTATTTGATCATTTTTAATGATGGCGAGGTTTGCGAAACCTATACCCGCAAGCCGTGGGCTTGACCGTTCTCCCGGCAGCTGTCGCCTCAATTGCCTTTCTTGATAGTAAAAAAACTCAACTTACCCACATTCTTTTTAACTACAGCCCTGATCGGCAAGGTGAATATAACTGTCACTTTTAAGCCGCCGAATTCGGACTCGTCCAAAATAAGCTCCGCGCCATGGATTGTTGCAATGCGTTGCACAATCGAAAAGCCCAGGCCGGTGCCCTGCACTTTATTGGCGGTTTCAACACAGCGATGAAATCGTTTCAGCGAGTTTTCGTATTGATCCGGCGCTATGCCTGGCCCCGAGTCCTCAACGCATAACCGTATCTGGTGCTCGGTTCCAATCAAGCTAATCCTTACCATGCCTTGAGCCGGGGTGTATTTGATCGCGTTGTCGATAATATTCCTGATTAAAATATTGATCAGCAACGTGTTGGCTACGATGGGTACAGCATTAACTTCATCGTATTCCATGTGTATCCGCTTTTTATGCGCCTCCGGGTCCAGTTCCGCAATGATTCGCGGCACTTCGCGGCTAAGCACTGTGGTTTCTTTGGCTAGATACTCAGTGCCGGACTCAATGCGCGAGAAGGTCAATAGCTGTTGCACCATGTAGGTCATCCGGTTAACGGCTTGTTCAATGCGCTTGAGCGCTTGGTGGCGAACCGTCTCGTCCCGTGTACGCATCGCAACCTGGGCCTGGGTCAGTAATCCAGCTAACGGCGTTCTTAATTCGTGCGAGGCATCGGCGGTAAACCGCCGCTCATGCTCAAAGGCTTGTTCTAGTTGGGCGAACAGGTTGTTGATTTCATTGACCACGGGAATGATTTCTTTGGGCAGCTTTTTGCTGGATAAGGGCTTAAGAAAACTGGCTTCCCGCCTGGATAAGGCTATTTCTAGCCGGTTAAGCGGACTTAAGGAATGCCCGACAATGATCCAAATAACGATGCCTAAAATCGGCAAGCCGACCAGGAATTGCATAACCAACTGCGCCGATATTTCATCGGTTAATTCGGCGCGAATCTCTTCTTTTTGACCGACATGAATAACATATTCGCCGTTTGAGCTGGCAATACTGAACACGTGCCATAAATGTTCGTCGATATTGGTTTCGCTGAAACCATGGGTTGCAGAGGAAAAGGCAAATGTCGGCGCGCTTTCCGAGCGCAGCAATAAGCCGTCGTTTTTAGACCACAGCTGGAAAGCGACTTTTCTTTCGTATTTATGGCCTAAGGCGCTGGCTTCCAGCAGTCCATCGAATACATCCCATAATTGATCGTCGATATTTTTTTTGCTGAATCCATGCACGGCAAACTCCGGCGAGTTTTCCGAGCGTAGCAATAAGCTGTCTCCTTTGGCCCAGAGCTGGAAGACGCTTTTATTTTTACGCCCGGTATAGGGATGCAAGCGCTCATCGGTCTGGGTTTGCGCCCAATGCTTGGATAACGACCCTTCCCGCACCAGGCTTTCGACAAATACATGCAGTACTTTTGCCGATTGCGCCAGTTCCGCATCGAACAGACCGGCAACTTCGTCGCGGGTGACTTTGTAACTCATGTAGGCCGTCACGCCCCAGATCAACATAGATGCGGAAAGCAAACTAAACAACAACAACTGGCGTAGCGAATAATTCATTAATTCTTGGGACAATTTAATAGATAAAAATGGAACACGGATGCCAAAAGTAGGCGCCTCTAGGCGACACAGATAAGACGGATTTACACGGATTTTTTAAACATTTTGCGCTTTTAATCAGTGATTATCCGTTAAATCAGTGTCATCCGTGTTCCATTATTAAAATCAATCTTCATCGATAATATAACCTACGCCTCGGACGGTGCGGATAATGGATGGATCGAGTTTTTTTCTCAGATGGTGGATATGGACCTCGACAGTGTTGCTCTCCACATCAGAATCCCATGAATACAAGCTTTCTTCAAGCCGGGCGCGGGAAATAACCCGACCGATATTGCCCATTAAAAAGCTCAGTATCTCAAATTCTTTTTGCGATAGGTCGACCTTTTCATCGTTCCAGGTAACTTGATGCGAGGCGGGATCCAAAACGATACCTTTATATTCGATATTGGGAACGCTACGGCCTTCGTTTCTTCTCGCCAACGCCCTTAACCGTGCGCAAACTTCATCCAGTTCAAAGGGTTTAATCACAAAGTCATCGGCGCCGCTATCCAGGCCCAGTACGCGATCAGGGACGGTATCCTTGGCGGTCAACACCATCACCGGCGTTTCATCTTTACGCGCTCTTAACGCTTTCAAAATATCCAGGCCTTCCATATCCGGCAAGTTAAGGTCCAGTACGATCAGCTCGTAGCTGTTGACTTTTAGCGCTTCGTCGGCAAGCTTGCCGTTGGTTAGCCAGTCAACCGCGTAACCTTCCATTTTTAAACCTTCGACCAGTCCCTCGCCTAATATTTCGTCGTCTTCAACCAGTAACAGTCGCATATGCTCTCGTTTTAAAAATGTTAAACTTGCCGCTATTATAAACTACACACTAAAAAATCTCTTGCCGCCGCTTAGTCTCTATATCCACATTCCCTGGTGCATTCAAAAATGCCCTTATTGCGATTTCAATTCTCACGCGATTAAATCCGATACGCCTGAATCAGCCTATATTACTGCGCTGTTGAATGATTTAGCTGTCGATATACAGCGTTATAACATCACTAGGCCGATCAGCAGTATTTTTATCGGCGGCGGCACCCCCAGTTTATTTTCACCCGAATCGATTAATCGCTTGCTGCGCGGCATAGAGCAACAGCTGGCGCTTAAAGACGGGCTGGAAATCACCCTTGAAGCCAATCCGGGTACGTTTGAAAGCCAGAAGTTTGCCGAATTCAGGGCGCTGGGCATCAACCGCTTATCGATCGGCATACAAAGCTTTAACGACCCGCTATTAAAAAAACTGGGCCGCGTTCATTCGGCGCAGGAAGCTATTCATGCCGCCGAAATTGCCCACCAGTCGGGTTTTGACAATTTTAATCTGGACTTGATGTTCGGCTTGCCGGGCGCAGGCTTAGACAGCAGTAAAATAGACATAGAAACGGCTATCAACCTTAAGCCCAGCCATATTTCCTTTTACCAGTTAACGTTGGAACCTAATACCTGGTTTCATAAATTCCCGCCTAAACTGCCGGATGATGAAACCATCTTCAATACTCAAAAACAGTGTCAGCAAATATTGGCCGATTACGGCTACCGGCAATATGAAGTTTCGGCCTACAGTCAACCCGGTTTGCAATGTCGGCATAATCTGAACTATTGGCAGTTTGGGGATTATTTGGGCATAGGCGCTGGCGCTCACGGAAAAATCAGCCAAGGCTTACCGCAAGCCATTATTCGCAGTTTTAAGCCTAAAAGCCCGGAGCAGTACTTAAACAATTCGCATCAACACGGCGGAGCGGACGCTATTGCGGTGTCGGAGCTGCCTTTAGAATTCATCATGAACCATTTACGCCTGAAGCAGGGCTTTACCCTGGACGCTTATCAAGCAAGAACCGGCCTTGCCATAGCTACGCTGGAACCGGCTTTATCCGCTTGCGTGAAACAAAACTTGCTTATCCGGCAACATAATCACTATTATTGCTCAGAACAAGGCTGGAATTTTCTGGACAATATTTTAGAGCAATTCATTCCTTAACTCCTGTAAACCCAATAGCCATAACATCATGCTTGATTATCAAAAAGACTTTATTTCCTACGCGCTGGATTGCGGCGTATTAAAATTCGGCGAATTTCAGTTGAAATCAGGCCGCACCAGTCCTTATTTCTTTAATACCGGCTTATTCAATACCGGCGCTCAACTCGGAAAACTGGGCCAGTTTTACGCCCAGGCATTGATTCAGTCCGGCGTTAAACCGGATATTCTTTACGGCCCGGCATATAAAGGCATCCCCTTAGTTAGCGCCACATCAATTGCCTACGCCCGCTTAACCGGCGAAGATATTCCCTTTGCCTTCAACCGCAAAGAAGCAAAAGATCATGGCGAGGGTGGCAGCTTGGTGGGTGCGCCGTTGCAAGGCAAGGTGCTCATTCTTGATGATGTAATTACCGCCGGCACCTCGGTCAGGGAATCCGTAGACATCATAAATCAAGCCCATGCAACACCGGCAGGTGTATTAATTGCCTTAGACAGACAGGAAAAAGGCCAAAATGACCTTTCCGCCATTCAGGAAGTCAAAGACCAATTTGCAATGCCGGTGATTGCAATCATTACCTTGGCAAATATTATTGAATATTTAACGGCTAATGCGGATGTAGACGCGTTAAACGCACCCTCCCTACTCCATGCGATAAAAGCCTATCAAAGTCTTTACGGCATTTAACAAACACATAAGCAAAAAAAATATCTTAATCTAACAGTTCCTAAGATATAGGCTACAATTATCCAAAAAATCACCGTCACCTGCATGGATGCAAAAGGTAACGACCCCAAGGATGGGAGAGGTAGAGCAATGCAGGAGCAATTGCCGAGAGCACCGAAAGTAGGCGCTTCGCCTAAAGCGCCTACTTTTGGTAGGCCATGCAGGAGCACAAACCGACATTCGACTAGCTTATAAAATTTCGATTAGCTTATAAAATTATGTTAGCAATAAAAGGCGTGCCATGAGGAATATGGAATTTAAACAGCAAATGCACGAATATTCGCAATGGCGTGCAAAACTGGTTCAAGCTATAGAAATGTATCTCCAATGGCGTAGCCGTTATGGCATGAACGATCCTCACAGCACTGAAACCCTATTAAATATTCTTAATGGTCTGCAAACGGACAGGATCACGCTGGCTTTTGTTGCCGAGTTTTCCCGAGGTAAAACTGAACTGATCAACGCCTTGTTTTTTGCTGAAACAGGCGTCAGGTTGCTTCCGTCTTCACCGGGTCGCACCACCATGTCGCCCACTGAACTTTTTTATGATAAAGCAGGTGGTAATTATATCCGCTTGCTGAATATCGAAAGCCGCCTTGAAGACATTTCACTGTTTGAATTTAAAAAAAATCCGGAGCGTTGGACCCAGATAGACCTTGACTGCAACTCGCCTACGCAAATGCAGGAAGCGTTTAAGGAACTGGTCGCAACCAAACAGGTTGACCGGGACATTGCCGACAAATTGGGCTTGTGGAATGAACGCGAAGCCGCAGAACAAGGCATTATCAATCCGGATAAAGTTGAAATTCCCTGCTGGCGCCATGCCTTGATCAGCTTTCCTCATCCCTTATTAAAAGAAGGCTTATCGATATTAGATACGCCCGGCTTAAATGCGCTGGGAACCGAGCCTGAGCTGACCTTAAGCATGTTACCCAGCGTCCAGGCCATTATTTTTGTGCTCGCTGCCGATACTGGCGTCACCAAAAGCGACCTGGAGATGTGGCACAACCATGTTTGTCATAATCGTGGCGGCAGCAAACAGGGTTTAGCCGTAGTGATGAATAAAATCGATGCAATGTGGGATGACCTTGCCGACCAAAACAGCTACGACGCCTCGATTCGCTCGCAAATAAAAACCTCGGCGACTACGTTAAAAGTCAACGAAAACGTCATTTTTCCTGTTTCAGCCAAACAGGCCCTGCTTGCCAAGGTCAAAGGGGATGAGGCTTTGCTGGAAAAAAGCCGCCTGTCCACATTAGAAAATTACCTTGCCGATGATATTCTAAACCAGCGTAAAAACATTCTGCTGGGAACCATTACCAGAGACATCGGTTTCCTGGTTAATGAGTCACTTAACTTAACAAACGCGTCATTGGCAAATGCCATTGGGCAACTTGAGGAATTTAAGAAAGTCGACTTTCAAAACCAGGATATGACGGTCAAATTGATGGCCGAGACGCGGGATAGACAAAATCTTTACATGGCCAATGTCGAAAACTTCCAGGCCAGCCGCCGGATTTTTGCTGTTCAAGCCCAAGCACTGATTGATTCGTTTGCCAAAGAAAAAGTTGATGAAATCATCAAAACCACCAAAAATGATATGGCAAAAAGCCTGACAACCTACGGCATGAAGCAAAACATGCGTAAATTGTTTGATGAATTGCGTGACTTATTGCAGGACTCTGTCGATATTACCAATGAAACCCGGCGGCTGGTCAAGGCGATACACAAAAAATTTAAGGACGAATACGGCTTTAAAGAGATTGAGCCGCAACTCTTTTCGATCAAACAATATCAAATTGAACTGGAACAGATTTTTGATGAAGGCGAAGCATTCCGCGCCAGCGCCAAAACCACGATGTCGGAACAAAGCATTGTTATCAATAAGCTTTACAGCACATTGATTGCTAAAGCCAGGAACATACTCAGACAGGCTCATGCCGATGCCACAACCTGGAGTAGCGGCGTTTTGACTCCTTTAATGCATCAAATTAAGGACCATAAAAAACAAATTGAAGGCCGCCTGCAAATGCTGAGGAAAATTAACGAATCAAAAGACAGCATTATTGAGAACATCGCCAGTCTTGAAGCGGAATTGGAACCGTTAAAACGGCAACGCGACGAATTAAATACCATCATTAACGCAATGCAACTGGATGCTAATATAGAAATTATGCATTGACGGGCGACGTAAAATCGTAGTCAACGAAATCCCTCAACAGCGCCTAAGGTGACGTAACCATGAAGAGCGTGAAGGACATGAGGTTTTCTTCTTTACGATCATTAGCAAAACATAAATGCCGATAATTTCCAGCAAGAACTATCCCTCATCGCTCCTATTGAAGATTATCGACGCCTGCTTGCTCGGTAATGGATTTGGGGAAGTTTTTTTTGACTTTAACGCCCAGCTCAACAAAACTGCTGGCCTGGCGAATCAGGTTGCCGTTGCCCTGAGTTAATTTATTCATCACACCGTCATAAGTGCTGTTGACGGTGCTTAACTGCTTGCCCAGTTTATCCAGGTCATCGACAAAGCCCCTGATTTTGTCGTAAACAAGCCCCGCCTTATCGGCGATAGCCCGTGCATTTTCGTTTTGGCGTTCATAGCGCCAGATATTTTCAATGGTACGTAACGTGGCTAATAAAGTCGTCGGGGTGACTACGATGATTTTATGTTCGAAGGCGTCGGTAAATAAGCGTTCATCAGCCTGGAATGCGGCAATAAAGGCCGCTTCGATCGGCATGAATAACAGTACGAAATCCAGCGACCTTAGGCCTTTTAAGCCGGAATAATCCTTATTGCTCAAGCCTTTAATGTGCTCCCGAACCGCGTCGGTATGTTGTTTTAGGGCTTGTACCCGTTCTTGGTCATCCTCGGTTGAGCAATAGCGTTCATAAGCCAACAAAGAGACTTTGGAATCGATAACCACATCCTTGTCCTCGGGCAGACGGACTATTACATCCGGTTTGAACAGCTTGTTGTCCTGATCCCGGAATGCGCCCTGCGTTTCATACTCGATGCCTTTACGCAGCCCCGATTTTTCCAACACTTTTTCCAGAATCATTTCACCCCAGTTGCCCTGGGTTTTCTTGTCGCCTTTTAACGCGCGGGTCAGGTTCAGCGCTTCCTGGTTCATCTGCGCGGTATCGCGGCGTAGCGATACAATTTCCTCGCGCAGGGAAATGCGGTCCTTGTTCTCGTTATCGTAAACCGTTTCTATACGCTGCTTGAACTCGCCGAGCTGTTCCCTTAGCGGCCTGACGATATGATCCAGGCTGGTTTTATGGTGTTCGGTGAATTGTTTGCTGCGGTCGTCGAAAATCTTGCCTGCCAGGTTTTCAAACTGGGTGTTCAGCCGCAGTTCCGCGTCCAGCAACAGTTTTAGTTTTTCCGCGGTATTTTTCGATTGCTCATCCATACGGGTCTGTAATTCGGCGTTATGGGTTTTGGTCTCGATAAACAGTTGCTGTAACTGCTTGAATTCGGCTTCGCGGTTTTGAAACTGCTTGAGCTTTTCTTCAGCGACAGCAAGCTCGGTTGAAAGTTGACGGATCAGGTTTTTATCCTTGCCGTTTAATAGACGCATGGTAAATGCGCCAATCAGTAAACCGATTAAGGTCAATACCAGCGGAGGAAGGTTGTTGATAATATTCATGATGATTAGCGACCAAATGACGTCAGCGTTTTCCCTATCCTATCAATATGTTCTACAAGAGCCTGGTTTTTTAGCGATTCATAATGCACGACATCAAAAAAATACGGCAAGGGCAACTCTTCATTGAGCAGGAAATTCAGGCGGCTAATCGTTTCGCCGGTGACGGAGCCGCCCTTGATAGCCAGATCGACATCGGACGCTTTTTTGTGCGTTCCTTTGGCGCGGGAACCGAAAATAACCGCGTTTTCAATTTCAGGAAATTGCTTAATCGCGGTTGTGATGCGTTTTATATCCGCCTGGAGCAGTCCTGTATCCATTACTCCAGCTCGGCGCTCATACGACGATGTAATTGCTGTAAAGCCGGAAAATAGGCGGACTTTATTTTGGCGACAACTTCTATGGCCCTGATTTCCTCATAAGTATGAGTGTTCAGGTTTCTGTCGCTCAAAGCATCCATCCACAGCTGGCCGTCAGTCAGAATATTAGCCTGCAAGGCCAGTTTTATGGCTTCTCTGGGTGAGTTGACCGTATAACCCTGATACTCCAGATAATCTTTCATGAACTTCCATGCCAGTTTAAAAGTCATTTTATAAAACTGAATGATGCCTCCGCGTTCAACTTCAGTAGGCGTTGCAATGGACAGTGCGCGTTCCAGCAATAAAAAAGCTTTTTCATAATTATGGAAGCGTTGTTGCCAGCGAATTTCGTCGGTCATGGTTCTCTACCTAAGGAAACGTTAGGGGCGGGGTGCAAACCTCGCCCTGTTTGGAGTTATTCTTCCTGATGCGCTATAACTTCCTGCAACACATAGTTGATGTCCGGTCTTTAGGAAATGATAACAGCATCGGGCAAGTGTTTGTGGTGAGGAAAGCTCGCTAAATCCGGGAAATGCGGTGTGCTGTCATAACGAAACACCAAGTAGTTTTGTTCATCCTGGCAGTGGTAACGATAATCCAGATGTACAAGGTTTTGGCTGGTAATGATTACCGCCTCATGTATTTCCAGCAAATACCCTTTATCAAATCGTATCCGAAGACGTAGGTTAACGCGCTCCGGGGTCAGGATTTCCTCAGTGTAACGCTCGACGTAAACATCGTCACAGCTAAGAATTGCTTGCTCAACATCATCCAAATAGTCTTTTAGCAATTCATGCAGCATTTTTCAGTTTCATATCCAAACTTTGGCGCAAATGCAGGTAATGCCGGTAATCGTTAGCCCATTCCACGAATGTAACATCGTCAGATAGTCGGCCTTGGCTGTATTGATAAAAAAACTCTTCCGAATCCATGTGTTGCTGCTGTTCAAGGATGCTGAGCCGTTTTGCAACTTCAATCAAGGCATCTAAGGGTGATGAGTATTGAATTGTTTGTTTACGCATAGTTATCGCCTTTGTCTATTCGTCATGCAGATTTAACCATATTCAGTCGCTAATCAACAGCTGTGGTTTCGAGTCTACGAGGCTATAGTCACAAACGATTGAATATGGCTGCTGCAATATCCAGGGTTTTTTCCAGGTCTTCATCGCTGTGCGCGGCTGATACAAAACCGGCTTCAAACGCGGAAGGCGCCAAATAAACGCCTTGTTCCAGCATCGCATGAAAAAAGCGTTTAAACAGGTTTTGATCGCATTGCATGACCTGGGCAAAGCGACGCACTTGCTTTTCGGCGGTGAAAAACAGCCCGAACATGCCGCCAACGCTGTTCGTGGTCATCGCGATACCGGCTTCGTCGGCGCGGATTTTCAGGCCTGAAGTCAGTTTTTCGGTTTTTGCGGTCAACGCCGGGTAAAAATCCGGTTGGGCTATCAATTCCAGGGTTTTTAAACCGGCGGCCATCGCAACCGGATTGCCGGAAAGCGTACCGGCCTGATAGACGGGGCCTAGCGGTGCAAGATATTCCATGATTTTACGCGAGCCGCCAAACGCGCCGACCGGCATCCCGCCGCCGATGATTTTGCCTAAGGTGGTTAAATCGGGCTTAATATTATAAAGTCCCTGAGCACCTTGTAAGCCTACTCTAAAACCGGTCATCACTTCATCGAAAATCAGTACGCTATTATATTGGTCGCAAACTTGGCGCAAGCATTCCAGGAAACCGGGCTCAGGCGGGATGCAGTTCATATTACCGGCGACCGGCTCGACGATAATGCAGGCGATTTGCTCGCCGATTTCTGCAAACAGCGTTTTGACCGACTCGCTATCGTTGTAAGTCAAGGTGATGGTGTTTTCAGCGACCGAGGCCGGTACGCCGGGAGAGCTGGGTACGCCGAAAGTCAACGCACCGGAACCGGCCTTGACCAATAAGGCGTCGGAATGGCCGTGATAACAGCCTTCGAATTTAACGATTTTATCCCGGCCGGTGTAGCCCCTGGCTAAGCGGATGGCGCTCATGGTCGCCTCGGTGCCGGAGCTGACCATTCTGACCATATCGATAGACGGCACCAGCTCGCAAACCCGTTTGGCCATCAGTGTTTCAATTTCGGTCGGCGCGCCGAAACTCAAGCCTTTGTCTACAGCCTGCTTGACCGCCGTGATGACTTCCGGGTGAGCATGACCTACAATCATTGGCCCCCAGGAGCCGACATAATCGATATAACGATTGCCGGAACTGTCGTAGATGTAAGCGCCAAGGGCGTGATCGATAAAAATCGGAGCGCCGCCCACTCCGCTAAAAGATCGTACCGGCGAATTTACGCCGCCGGGAATTACAAGTTTTGCCTCGGAAAATAATCGGGTTGCTTTAGTAGTCATGATTTCTTCTTTATCGCCAAGGATGGTGAGTATGCCGTAAGCCTGACCGGAGCAGGTGCGGCTAGGGTTGAGTTTAAGGCATATAAGGATAGGCTAACTTTGCTATGATTGAAAGTTTAGCGTTTTTTATTCAATAATAGCCTTGGAAAAATAATGCTTTTAAAGCAGGGTCCTGATATGAACAGTGGAGAGAGCAAAGTGAGGAAGCCGTAGTCAACGCTTATATGGCTATCAGGGCCTTCCAATAACTGCTTCATGACCGCCCGAAAAGAATGGCGATAGCCTGATAATCGGGCTATTATTCCTAAACCTCATCGTAATAAACAGATAGAACTAGAAGAGATTAATGTCAACTCCATTGTCGCCGCAATACTCGAAGCGTAATTTTCTTTCCTCGTTAGGTATTATCATTGCAGTCATCGGTGTTTCCGAAACACTGGTCATGTTGTTGCTTGGTGCGCTTCAGCGTCAGGAAATCGCTTTGTCGCCGACACAAAACATTATTCTGGATGCTGTCTTGCTGACGGTTTTGACTGCGCCTTTGTTGTGGTTTTTAGCGTTGCGTCCGCTAGCCTTGCAGGTCAATCAAAAGCAAACCCAAGTCGAGGAGCAAATGGTCTCGAACAGGGGCTTGCTGGAAGCGCTGGAGGCCCATGTTCTTATCAGCATTTCCGATCTTCAGGGCCGCATCGTTTACGCTAACGACATGTTTTGCAAGCTCTCCGGTTATGCGCCGCATGAACTCATCGGCCAGGATCATAGTATCGTCAACTCCGGTTATCACGACCAGGATTACATCCGCACTATGTGGAGCACCATTACCGGGGGGCAAGTATGGCGTGGCGAGTTCTGCAATCGCCGCAAAGACGGGGAATTGTACTGGGTGGACAGCACTATAGCACCGTTGCCGGATAAAGACGGTAGACCCAAACAATACCTGTCGATACGCCGGGATATTACCAGGCGAAAAGCGAATGAACTAAAGCTGACGGCGCTTAAGCGCGCGCTGGACGCCAGCAGCGAGATGATATTGATCACCGATGCGGAAGGATTCATCCAATACGCCAACCCGGCGCTGTGCCTGTTCACCGGTTGGACGGAGGATGCGCTGATAGGACAAAAACCCTACGTGCTGGATAGTCCTATCGCCGACCAGCAAGCCCTGTCCGATATGCAAGACAGGCTTAGTTGCAGCAAAGCCTGGTCAGGTCGGCTGCGAGGTCGCCGCCTATCCAATGTTCTAGTGTCGGAGCATGAACGCAACAGCCGTAGCCCCTCTTCCGGGGATGCGCTGGAATACTGGGCCAAGACCAATATTACGCCGATTATGACGGTAAACGGCACACTGTCCGGCTACGTACAGATTCAACATGATGTCAGCAAGCAGGTTGAAGAGGAAGCCGCTTTGCAAATTGAAACTGACGATACCGCCGCTCGCCTGGCTATCTCCGAGGCCTTGCATCAGTCCCTGTCGCTGGAACAACGTTTTGTCCAGGTTTTGGATGTTTTATTCGATCTTAAGGCTTTCGATCCTCAACGCAGGGCTTGTGTGTTTCTACGGGCGCAGGAGGGTGATTACCTGGAAAGATTCGTGGTAGTTGGCCCAAGCATAGCCGAAGAGCCTGTCCTGAGCATAGCCGAAGGGCATGGCAAGTTCGACGGGATGGAGCAGCGTATAGCTTTTGGCGACGGCCTGTGCGGTCAAGTCGCCGTTTCAAGGAAACTTGTCGTTGCCGATAATTGTTGCCTACAGGATGCAGCTAAGGCGTGTGAGCTTTGTCGCGATGAACAGCCGCCCCACGGCCATTACATCGTGCCCATCGCTTCCGGCGAGGAAATTCTCGGTGTCTTGTTCATTTTTACCGAAGTCTACCCCGTGCAAAGCGAGTCCCGCATCGCTATGCTCAAGGAGGTCGGTGAAATGATAGCGCTCGCACTGCTCCAGAACCAGGCGAATGCCTCTTTGGAGGCTGCGCGTGACGCAGCCTTGCAGGTCGCTCAGTCCAAGACTGAATTTTTGGCCAATATGAGTCATGAAATTCGCACGCCGATGAACGGCGTATTGGGGATGCTGGATCTTTTGCAGGATACGCAATTGTCTCGCGAGCAATGGGATTTGATAGAAATCGCGGCAAACTCGGCAGAATCCTTGTTAACTATCATCAACGATATTCTGGATTTTTCCAAACTGGAGGCGGGTAAGATAGAATTGGAGCAGCTTGAGTTTAATCTGCCGGATTTGGTGGAAGAAATTTGCACGCTACTATCCAGTCGCGCTCACGGCAAAGGCCTGGAATTAAACTGTTTTCTGCCGCCGGATCTGCCGCTACGTTGGCACGGCGATCCCACGCGCATCCGGCAAGTGCTGACCAACTTGATAGGCAATGCCGTTAAATTTACCGAGCAGGGAGAAGTCTCGGTAAAAGTGTCTGCAATTGCTCCATGCATTGCTCTACCTCCTGCATCCATGCAGTCGAGCATGTCCAAACAGGACAATACCGACGCAACATCTGCTCCCGACAGGCTTGCGGCATACACGCCATCCCTGGAGATTGCCGAACCTGCTCCCGGCAGGTTTTCGGCATACACTCCATCCCTGGAGATACTGCGATTCGAGGTGGTGGATACCGGTATCGGTATTGCTGCCGAGGCGCAAACGCGGCTGTTTCAGGCGTTTTCCCAGGCGGACAATTCCACTTCCCGGCGTTACGGCGGTACCGGGCTTGGCCTGTCCATCAGCAAGGACCTGGTTATGCTAATGAACGGACACATCGGTGTTGAAAGCACGCTGGGGCAGGGAGCAAATTTTTGGTTTACTTTGCCATTGACGCCGGTGGATAACGACATCCCGGTTCCGCAGGCTAATTTTGCAGGCAAGCGCACCTTGATAGTCGATGATAACGCCACTAATCGTATGATTCTGACGCATTACCTGAACAACTGGGGGCTTACCTTAAACGAAGTCGACAACGGACCTGCGGCACTCGTTGAACTCGAAGCCGCCGCGCTACGAAACGAACCCTATACCTTGCTGTTGTCGGATATGCAAATGCCGGACATGGATGGCTTTGCCCTGGCTCGCGCCATCATTGACAACCCTATTATTGCCAACATTCCACGTATTCTTTTATCCTCAGGCAGCATAGGATCACAAGTCGAAAGACTTGAATTGGGATACAGCCAAAGCCTGTTAAAACCGGTACGGCAATCGCAGCTTTTTGATGCCATTGTCGATACATTAAATTTTCCCGGCGAGAAAACCGCTCCTGTTGCAGCCAAGGTAAAAGAGGTCTTGCCCGATTACAGCAACAAACGGGTGCTGGTGGTGGAAGATAATAAGGTCAACCAAAAAGTGATACTTTCCCAGCTCGCCAAGTTCCAGCTTAAACCCGACCTGGCCAATAACGGGCAAGCGGCGCTGGACCTGCTGGAGCATCAAGCCTACGACCTCGTGTTGATGGATTGCCAGATGCCGGTCATGGATGGTTATGAAGCCACGCGTACTTTGCGCGAGCGGGAAATGACCGGCAACTCACATACGCCGATCACCGCACTCACCGCACATGCATCGGCAGGCGAGCGTGAAAAATGCCTATCCGCAGGCATGGACGATTATCTTAGCAAGCCCTTAAGTCGAGCCGATTTGGCGGTAGTTTTGACGCGCTGGCTGGGCGAGCCCTTCGACTCCGCCCAGGAACCGCTATTCGATTCCAATCAAGATAAGCCCTTTGACAACACTCAGGACCTGCCTGAAACGGAGGCTTGGGATGAATCTGCCGCACTCAAACGGCTGGATGACGATCATGATTTACTGATCGAGATGATAGATTTATTTCTCGAAGAGGCGCCTATACAATTAACTGAATTAGCGGCCGCTCTTTCTCGAGCCGATCTCCTTGCGTTGGCCGACGCAGCACATGCGATTAAAGGCATGGCCGGACATTTTTGCGCCGAAAAAACAATCAGCTTGGCGGTAAGCCTGGAACAGGCTGCCCGCAAAGCTTCCGCTCCTCTACATCCTGTAAGCGATGGCGTAGGTGCCGAGTTTCAGTTGATGAGCAATGACTTGACTCAGGCCACGATGGATCTAGTCGAGACCCTGCTTAAAAGAAAAAACAAAATTAATGAATACTGAATTCAATCTTAATGAACTAAAAGCCGCAGAGCGCTT
Organism: Methylobacter sp.; assembly: GCA_004299305.1. Lineage (GTDB taxonomy): Bacteria > Pseudomonadota > Gammaproteobacteria > Methylococcales > Methylomonadaceae > Methylobacter_A. Next base: position 20,585 of record SCPZ01000027.1, on the reverse strand, counting down.
GCCTTCACCTTCCGGCACGGCGTTAGCTATCATGCAGCTCGTGCAGCAACACGACGCCACTGTGCAACAAGTGAGTCAGCTTGTTAAAGTCGATCCCGCCCTAAGCGGGCGTATTTTACGCTTTGCCAATTCGGCGGCTTTGGGAGCTAGGCGCCCCATTGCCGATATTGAATCTGCGGTGATGATGATGGGCATGCAGACCGTGCGCAACTTCGCACTAAGCCTTTCCTTGATTGGTAGCAACAGTAAAGGCCATTGTCCTGCATTTGATTACGAGACCTACTGGTCGCGGTCCCTGGCGATGTCGGTGGCTATCGCGGCAATCACGGCTCGGGAAGTCACCGTCGTACCCGCAGAATCGTTTACCTTGGGACTGCTTAGCGACATAGGCAGTCTGGCTTTGGCAACGGCTTGGTCGGAGATCTATGGTGAATGTCTTGAGGCGGCAGAAGGCAAACAGCTTCTTGCTTTGGAGCGTGAGCGTTTTGCTATCGACCATAATGATCTGACCTTGATGTTGCTGGCCGATTGGGGATTTCCTCCGATATTTCTGGATGCCTTGAAATTGAGCTTTGAGATGAAAGTAGCAGGACTGAGTCGAATAGACCAGTTTGCCAGACAACTGATTTTTGCTCGCTTGCTCGGAAACTACTGTATGGCTGATGAAGCCTATCGAGCCGTACTGTTGCCGTATTTAACAGATGAAGCAGGGCTTCATGCGTTGGACGAATCCGCTCTGCTTACCTTTATCGATGAAATAATCGAACTCTGGCAAGAGTGGGGAAAGTTAATTGACGTAAAAACCGATGCGCGCCAACCTATGCTAAAAGCTGTTGATACCGTGGAACCGGGTTTGCTTGGTTTAAACTTGTTGCTGGTTGATGACGATCCCATGATGCTGGCGCGTCTTTCCAAGCAGCTTGCAGCGGAAGGGAATCAGGTGGCGGTGTGCCGCAACGGTGAGTCCGCACTAAAGCATGTCATTGAGCGCAGGCCTCAATTGCTTATTACCGATTGGCGTATGAAACCCATGGATGGATTATCCCTTTGTAAGGCGTTACGGACATCGACCTTTGGCAAGAACATTTATATTATTATGCTCACCTCCACGGAGGATGAAGATGCCCTGGTTGAAGCCTTCGATGCCGGTATCGACGATTATGTAACCAAGCCGATTAGTCTGCGAGTGTTGCTGGCGCGCATCCGGGCGGGGCAGCGTATCATCATGCTGCAAAATGAACTGGAAAAAGAGAGTCGCGACATTCAGCGCTATACTGCCGAGCTGGCGGCGGCTAACCGTCGTCTCAAGTCTATCGCGAATACGGACGTCCTGACCGGCTTACCCAATCGACGCTATGCACTGAATCGTCTGGAACAGGAAGCGGCGGCTGCGCTGCGCTCCAATCAACCGTTGAGCGTTTTAATGTTGGATTTAGATCATTTTAAGGCGGTCAATGACACTTTAGGTCATGATGTCGGTGATCAGGTGCTGACCCACGCAGCCAACCTGATGCGAACAACCGCACGCACCAATGATATTGTTTGCCGACTGGGCGGAGAAGAGTTCCTGGTCATTGCCCCCAACACCGATGGTGGCACAGCCATGCTGTTAGCCGAGCGCATCCGCCGTTCCATCGAAAAAAACCAGCTCCACGGGTTCGTATTGCGCCAGCCAATTACCGTCAGTATTGGTGTAGCAGGCGCTATGGGAGCCAAGCCGGGCTGGAAAGAATTGATGAAATGGGCGGACGATGCTTTATATCTTATCAAGCAAGGCAATCGCAACAGCGTGCGTCTTGCCTCGTCGCCCTAGTTCTCAGTTGATCCTGTCTTGACGAGTAAAAGTAAATCCGTTCGTCCTGGGCTTGTCGAATGGGATGAGCGGATTTACGCGGGGCTAAACGATTTTTACATGATATATCAACTGAGTACTAGCGAGGGTAGAGGCGTTAAATCAACCTTGCGTTAACCTGGCTTCCGCTTCGCGGTATTTTGCAGCGCAATACTCGGCCACTTCAGCCGGTAAATGGGGACCTGGAGCGGTTTTATCCCAGTCCAGTGTTTCCAGGTAATCGCGAATATATTGTTTATCGAAACTGGGCGGACTGATGCCTATCTGATATTGATCGGCTGGCCAGAAACGCGATGAATCGGGGGTTAAAGCCTCATCAATCAGGTATAAGACGCCGTCATCATCTACGCCGAATTCAAATTTGGTATCGGCAATAATAATGCCCCGTTCTTTTGCGTAGGCGGCGGCTTCTTTATACAGTTTCAGGCTGGCGTCGCGCACTTTTTCCGCCAACCCCTGTCCCATCAATTCAACGGTCTTTTCAAAAGAGACATTTTCGTCATGCTGATCCACTTCGGCTTTTGTGGACGGCGTATAAATGGGCTCCGGCAATTGCTGCGCTTGTTGCAAACCTTCGGGTAATTTAATGCCGCAGACTGCGCCGGATTTTTGATAATCTTTCCAGCCGGAGCCGATCAGGTAACCACGCACGATGGCTTCAACCGGCAGCGGTTTTAACAATTTGACGACGATAGCCCGGCCTTCAATCTGGGCGCGCTCGACCGCATCAGGAACAACCTGTTCCAAGGGAATATCGGCTAGGTGATTGGGCATCACGTGCTGCATTTTTTTAAACCAGAAATTGGACACGTTGGTTAAAACGCGGCCTTTGCCTGGAATCGGGTCAGGTAAAATCACATCGAATGCAGACAAACGGTCGGTGGTTACAATCAGCATGTGTTGATCGTCAATGTCGTAAATATCCCGTACTTTTCCGCGAGCGCGGAGCTTTAAAGACGGCAGTGTTGATTGGTATAAGGCTTCTGGAACGGTCATTAGCTTCTCGCTTGCTATTAAATAAAGTAGTTACGTGATTTTACCAGTTATTAATCTGATTATCCGTTTCTGACAATTCCATGTCATCATCGCTAAAATTGCCAGCGTTTTCGGCGCTCAGCTTAATCATCAGGCGGACTTCGTTTTTGGAATCCGCTGAGTTTAGCGCATCTTCATAGCTTATTTTTTCGGACATATATAAATCGTAAAGTGCCTGGTCAAAGGTTTGCATGCCTTGCTCACGCGAATTTTTCATTAATTCCTTAAGCTTGTTAATCTCGCCTTTGCGGATGTAATCCTGGGCTAAGGGGGTGTTAATCAATATTTCAATCGCCGGATAACGGCCTTTGCCGTCAATCCGTCTGATTAATTGCTGGGCAACAATGCCGCGCAGGTTCAGCGACAGATCCATAAACACTTGATCGTGCATTTCTTCCGGGAAGAAGTGCAAAATTCGGTCTAAAGCCTGGTTGGCATTGTTGGCATGTAGTGTAGACAGGCATAAATGCCCGGTTTCAGCGAAAGTGATCGCATTCTGCATGGTTTCCCGGCTCCTGATTTCACCGATGAGTATCACATCGGGCGCTTGGCGGAGGGTGTTTTTTAACGCCACCTCATAGGACTCGGTATCAACCCCGACTTCCCGCTGGGTGATAATGCAACCCAAATGCGGATGTTCAAACTCCATCGGGTCTTCAATGGTAATAATATGTCCGCTGCTGTTTTGATTGCGGTATTTGATCAAGGACGCCAATGATGTTGATTTGCCGGTACCGGTCGCGCCGACAAAGAGAACAAGGCCGCGCTTCTCCATGATCAAGTCTTTTAATATCGGCGGTAAATGCAAAGCCTCGGCATCGGGTATGTCATTTTCAATGCGGCGTAACACCATACCGGCGGCGTCGCGCTGGGTAAATGCGCTGATCCGAAATCGCGCCAATTTAGGCACGCTGATAGCAAACTGGCACTCTTTAGTTTGTTCGAACTCATCTTTCTGGCGCTGATTCATAATGCTTTGTATCAACATTAACGCCTGCTCCGCAGTCAGTGGTGTTTTAGAGACTTTAACCAGTTTGCCATCGACTTTTATGGTCGGCGCCCTGCCGGCGGTTATAAATAAGTCGGACGCTTTTTTCTGCACCATCAGCATCAGCAGCGTTTTAAAGTCCATAACGCCTCCTAGCGGAACATATCCTTATTAACCGCTTTATCCATAGCCATTTTTGCAGTAACCAAGCCTTTATCAACCATTTCTTTCATATTCTGGTCCAGTGTCTGCATACCGTCTTTGCGTCCGGTTTGAATTGCAGAATACATCTGCGCCACTTTGGCTTCGCGAATCAAGTTCCTGATAGCCGCTGTGCCAACCATGATTTCATGCGCGGCAATACGACCGCCGCCGACTTTCTTGAGCAAGGTTTGCGAAATAACCGCCTGTAACGATTCAGACAGCATGGCCCGGATCATTTCTTTTTCTGCGGCGGGAAATACGTCGATAATACGGTCGATGGTTTTAGCCGCAGAGGTAGTATGCAAGGTGCCGAACACAAGGTGACCGGTTTCCGCCGCCGACATTGCCAATCGGATAGTTTCCAGGTCGCGCATTTCGCCGACCAGGATAATATCGGGATCTTCCCGTAACGCGGAACGCAAGGCCTCATTAAAACCATGGGTATCACGATGAACTTCCCGCTGGTTAATCAAGGATTTTTGGCTCTCGTGAACAAACTCGATAGGGTCTTCTACGGTAAGAATGTGCGCGTAATCATTGCAGTTGATATGATTAATCATCGCGGCCAAGGTCGTTGATTTGCCGGAACCGGTAGGGCCTGTTACCAGAACCAGGCCGCGCGGTTTCTGGCATAATTCTTCAAAAAACTTGGGCGCTTTCAAGTCTTCCAGGCTCAATATTGTCGAAGGAATTGTTCTAAATACCGCGCCGGCGCCTCGATTTTGGTTAAACGCGTTAACACGAAACCGGGCAACGCCTGGTAATTCGAATGAAAAATCGGTCTCTAAAAATTCTTCATAGTCGCGGCGTTGCTTGTCGTTCATGATGTCATAAATCAGCGCATGAACTTCTTTATGATCCAAGGCGGGAATATTGATACGCCGAATATCGCCGTCAACCCTGATCATAGGTGGAAGCCCCGCCGATAAATGTAAGTCCGACGCTTTGTTTTTAGCTGAAAAAGCCAGTAATTCGGCAATGTCCATAACATCCTCCTGAACGTAAAAATAAAATGATTCTTATACCATAGATCATGTTTTTATTTTTTGAATGTGTGTTGTTGTGTTAATTTTTAACGATTGTGTTGTTTAATCATCGACAACTAACTGACAACGGACCCATCATGCCAACCATCACTCAAAGACTCAGACAAATACGCGTGCAAATCAGCAATGCAGAACTTGCCTACAACCGTCAGCCCGGCTCGGTACTATTATTAGCCGTCAGCAAAACCAAGCCGCCCGAAGCTATTGCCGACGCTTATCAAGCGGGGCAGCGCCATTTCGGCGAAAATTATTTGCAGGAAGCATTGAAAAAACAACAGGAACTGGGTGCATACGCTATTACCTGGCACTTTATCGGCCCCATACAATCCAATAAAACCAAGGCCTTGGCGACGCATTTTGCCTGGGTGCATAGTGTGGATAGTTTAAAAATAGCCAAACGCCTGAGCGAGCAGCGCCCGGCCCATTTGCCGCCGCTCAATATTTGTCTGCAAGTCAATATCAGCGATGAACCGAGTAAGTCCGGCATCGGCTTGGCTGAATTGCCGCAATTGCGTGAACAAGTCGCCAAACTGCCTAACCTGAAGCTGCGCGGCGTCATGGCGATTCCTGCCCCACAACAGGATTTCGAGCATCAGCGTCAGCCATATAGAGCGCTATATCAGGCCGTTGCAAAATTGGGGCAAACCGAGCTGGATACCTTCTCGTTCGGCATGACCGGGGATTTAAAAGCCGCGATTGCCGAAGGCTCGACTATTGTCAGAATAGGTACCGCGTTGTTTGGCGAACGGGATTATGGCTGACAAAAAACGATGGAACGTTAGAAGACTGCATAGAAAAAGCCAAGCGGACAGCAACGGTGGCGATTCTCTCTGCTTCGGTGTTGTGCTGGATTTTGATAATAAGGAGGATGGTCTGTATCGATGTGCAGCATACCAGCTAGAAAACAGTCTATATTGCTGTCACATTTGCCTTTGTACAACCTGAAAGCGACCTAAAGATTAAGCAATAAAAAACCGCTCGGAGCGGGTTTGGTGTGTGAACTTTTAGGGTTATTTACTTCTTCTGCCACTTAAAAACACACCGGCTAGGCCAGCAAGTGCGGAAGTGGCTATTATCCCTCCAGCAGTAGGCTGCCCGTGGAGTGCAACGTATGAGCCAAAGCAAACACCTGCTAACCCTATCAAAAAAGCGAATATTTGCCCAAGTATTCGCTCTATAAACGTATATTGATTAACTTTTATGTTCTCTGAGCGTCGATGCTCAGCCTCTATTTGAGTTTGAGCGATAACCCAATCAACAGCTTCTGGTTTAAAGCTTTGAAGCTGTTCAAGTTGTGGAACCGGTAGTATTGGACAATCAGTCTCATGCTGTTGAATTGATAACTGATGGCCATTTTTATCGCTATTTACTTTCGCGGTTGTATGCTTGTTCGCCATTTTGATGCCCATTAACCACTTTATTCATATCTGTCGAAATGCGTCGCGCATCACCCCGCAACAATGACATATCTTTGGAAAAATCATTACGACTTGGGCGTATATATTGTGATCCAGTATCTAAAACAAGAACTTGCTTTGCCCCTTCGAGAAGGTTTTTAAGATGTTCCATAATATTTTCCTCTAGTCATCAATTTTTAGTTAACACCTATACATTAGCAATGTATGGTCTGATAATGTTAAAGGTTAATGATTTTCTTGTAAATTATATTACCCGCCAAGCCGCGCAACGTGTTTAGTATTAGGTCATTAGCTGCCGCTTTAATACACTACCATAGCTGAAACAGCCTTGTTTTTACCGAAAAAACTGATTGATGAGGCAATTAGCGTTGGCCTTCATTATCCATCAGTTCGTAGCTTTGTATTTTATTTTATTGCCCGTAATAAATTTCCATAAAACAGCTCTTTAGCTGTTTTTGTCCGCATCCAGAGTTGTTTTATTTCCACTTGATGTGCAGAAAAATACAGCTCGGCAGATTCTGCCAAATCCGCTAGCTCCACTTTGGGCGAGTAAGTATTCAGAATTAAAAAAGCTCCCGGTTTCATTAAGCCGTGTGCCACTTCGATTAAAGCGGACAAGTGATTTTCCAATTTCCATTTTTCGCCTTTGGCGCCTAATCCCCAAGCGGGCGGGTCCATGATGATGCCATCGTATTTATTGCCCCGTTTCAATTCACGCTTGGCAAATTTTAACGCATCCTCAAGCACCCATTTAATATCGGAAAGGGCGGTACGTTCCCTATTTTCATTGGCCCAGGTGATCATCTGTTTGACCGAATCCACATGCACCACTTCCGCCCCGCTGTCACGGGCAACCAGCGATGCGGCTCCGGTGTAGGCAAATAAATTTAAAACCTTTTGACCGCTACGAACCCTTTCTTTAATAAAACGCCAGTTTGCCTGTTGTTCCGGGAACAGGCCCACATGTTTGAATTTGGTCAGTTTCAAACCAAAGTTTAAGTTTCCATAAGAAATAACCCATTGTTCGGGCGCCTGCGCTTTGATATTTTTCCAATGGCCTTGCGTCGAGGATTGTTCTTCAAACTCCCAATGCGCCATGTCTTGCCACTGGGCGAAAGTCCATCCCGGTTTGAAAGATGCATGAAGATCCGGGCGAATGGTAATGACCTTTCCCCAGCGTTCCAACTTTTTGCCGTCGCCCGCATCGAGCAGCTCATAATCAGGCCAAGCCAAGCCGTATTCGCGTGACACTATTCCTCCTTGTCATCCTCATCCGTAGCCATATCTGAAATCTCCTTCAACCGGGAGATAGCTTTAAAATTAATACTGTCTTCCGGGTACAAGCCTTCACTGTCGACCGCACCTGCCGGTTGTCCTGTTAGTAATTCCAGCGTTTCATCAACGCAGGATACCGTATAAACCGCAAATAGCCCCTTTGCCACCGCATCAATCACGTCCTGCTTTAGCATCAGGTTGCGCTTGTTAGCGGTCGGAATAATGGCCGCGTGTTGTCCGTTAAGACCGCGGGCTTGGCACAGCCTGAAGAAGCCTTCTATTTTCTCGTTAACGCCGCCTACCGCCTGTACTTCACCGTACTGGTTGATCGAGCCGGTCACTGCAAAAGTCTGTTTGATCGGCGTCCGGGTCAGTGCGGAAATAAGGCAGCACAGCTCGGCCAGCGAGGCGCTGTCGCCGTCGATATAGCCATAGGATTGTTCAATCGCGATGCTGGCCGATATGGCCAACGGGAATTGCTGGGCGTATGTGTGTCCCAGGTAGCCGGTTAAGATCATCACGCCTTTAGAGTGAATGGCTTGGCCCAATTCCACCTCCCGCTCCACATCGACGATGCCTCTGGAACCGGGGTAAACGCTGGCGGTAATACGCACCGGCGCACCAAAACTGCTGCCGCCGACTTCCAGCACGGTTAAACCGTTGACTTTGCCTATCGCTTCGCCCTCGGTATCGATCAAGATGGTGCCGACCAGCATTTCTTCGAGAATATTTGCGGGCATTCTGCCGTTACGATGCTCTCTTGCGGCCAGTGCCTGCTCGATATGCGACCGGTCGCAAACCGCTTGGTTGTCGCGCTTGCAAAACAGGTTGGCTTCGCCGATGATTTCCAGCGAATCTTTAATCCGGGCGGAAAAATGATGCTGGTTTTCCGAAAGTCGACAGCTATGTTCGATCAGGCATTCAATAGCCGACCGCGTTAAGGGCTGAGCGCCGGAATCTGCGGCGTGTTTAATCATCAGCAGTATGAAACGCTGCATCGACTCGTTATCACGCGGAATATAATTGTCAAAGTCGGCGAGGATTTTGAACATCTCGTTAAATTCATCGTCCAATTCTTCCAGCAGGTAATAAATATCCCTGGAGCCGACCAAAATTACTTTAACATTTAAGGGGATAACTTCGGGCTTAAGGGTAATGGTGTTAATACCCAGATCCGAATAAGGCGATTCGATTTCAATGCGCCCGGATTGCAACGCTCGCTTAAGGCCCTCCCAAACGAACGGATAGGTCAGCAGTTTTTCGGCATCAAGTATCAAATAGCCGCCATTGGCCTTGTGCAGGGAGCCTGCGCAAATCCGGCGATAATTAGTGACCAGCGCGCCTTGGTCGCTAATGTATTCAATGCGACCGAACAGGTTTTGATAGATAGGATGCGGCTCGTAAATAACCGGCGCACCGCTTTCCTGTTTGTTATCGACCAGGATATTGGGCGCGTACAGCTCGGTCAACAACTGCCGCTTTGCGGTGTTATCCTGAGGCTCAGGCGTCCGGCTCGGCATCAGGTAATCGGTAATAGTGTTGCTGAGGTTTTTTTTGATTTCCGCTAAAAAGGTAATTACGTCATCGATATTCCGGTAGCTGTCATTCAGTTCGGCGAACAGCGGCTCTATCGCCAGGCTAATGGTGTCATTATCCAGTTGCCGGATTTTTTCAACCATGGCCCTGCGCCACTGGGGCAATTCCAGTAATACGTCGCTCAAATATTCTTCCAGCTCCTCAACATGCTTATGAAAGCTTTCCCGTTCCGGTAGCGGCAGTTGAGTGAATTGGTCTTCATTTAAGGCCTTGTTGTCCCGGATGGGCGCAAAAGAAATCGATTCATTCTCCCTGAACAATGCAATATCCATAGACTGGGCTTTTTTATCGACTAAATCGATAGCATTGTTGTAGTACTGGTTAAAATGACGCTCAATAGCGCTCTTTTTTTGCTGGTAAGTAGGGCTTTCAAATGCCGCAGGAAAAGTCGCCAGCAGGTTATCGATTAACTTCTCGATGTCCTTGCTAAGCGTCTGTCCATGTTCTGCCGGTAGCTCAATGGATACCGGCTCTCGCGAATTGCTAAAATTATCGACATAGGCATAGGATGGCGGCGCGGGCAGGGTTTTAGCCTGGGCATTCAAATGGTTGGTAACCATCGATAACCGGCCTAAGCCGGGCTCACCCATCACAAAAACATTGTAGCCGGGATTGCTCATCGCAACGCCAAACTCCAGCGCCGATTGGGCTCTGGACTGGCCTAAAATGGTATCGGGCAATTTGGGTGCGGTTGGGAACTCAAAGCCAGTCAAATCGACATTTAGTTTCAGCGACTCAAGGGGAAGCTTTAAGATATTAGACATAGGTAACGGAAGTTGCGCAAAAAACAGCGATTCTACCATTTTTTACCGTGTTGTCGGCACAAACCAAGGCGCGGAAACTTCGCAGGTAAGGAGAGTGAGCTTGAATGTCATATTACTGTCTTGTAACTGTCATATAAATTTAATCATGATGTTGCATAATCAACCCAAATTTCACAAAAATAAAAGGTACTCCGATGATTATCAATTGGCTTGCAGCAAAGGCGCAGCAGTTTTTACCGGAACAGGATGACGGACTCGATGAACTTAGCGTCAGCTTTGATTTTGCGTTAAGCGCAGAAATTATTGCTGTGTTATATGCACAAAATGAATTGGATCAACAGGCAAAAGCAGCCGACGCGAGCACGATGACGCAATTCGCATTAGATGAGCATGAGCTCGCATTAGCCTGATATAAACCGGATTACGCCTGTATGGATGCAGGCGCAGTTATCGAAAGGAATCCGCTGGAAGATGTTCGAAGAAAGGGCATCGGGAGTAAAAAAGACGTTGCACTGCAACGTCTTTTTTATTGGCTTTATTTCAACGATAGCGTTTCAGCGCGACCTATCATCTCAATAGACAGCTTGTCTTCCTTACACAGCCATCCTATGGCGCGTTGAACGTCATTTCTATTAATACCTGTTTCAGTGGTAACTTTATTAACACTGGATGGCCCGTTTTTTTCCAGATAGTGCCAGATTATTCCTGCTGCATCGCCGATTGTATTAGACATAGTGATCACCTTTCGCTTGGATTGTTGTGTTGAGATGTATTAGTTTGGTTTTCAGGTAGCACAATATTTAATTCCAGTGTCTCCTGAGTATCGCTTTGCTCAAAAGTAACGGATATGGCATCTTGCTCTACGTTAACGTATTTTCGAATAACCTCCAGCAATTCTTTTTGCAATTGAGGAAGGTAAGAGGGCTCGTTTCTGGAGCTGCGCTCGTGAGCCACCAAAATTTGCAGCCTTTCCTTTGCAAGCGATGCCGAGCTGGCTTTAGATGTTTTAAAATAATCCAGTAGGCTCATTATTTACTCCCGAAGAGCTTCCCGAAGAGGCCTTTTTTCTCATCAATGAATCGATGCGGCCTATCTTCGCCCAAATAGCGGGCGACAATATCCGCATAAGCTTGGCCTGCATCGCTTTTTTCATCAAGAATAACAGGGATGCCGGAATTTGACGCGGTTAATACCGACTTTGATTCAGGGATAACACCCAGTAAATGCAAAGATAAAATTTCCTGTACATCATCCACGCTCAACATTTCGCCTAACTTCACCCGGTCCGGCGAATAGCGTGACAACAGCAGGAATTCCTTAATGGGCTCTTCGTTTTGTTCAGCCCGGCGCGACTTGCTTGATAAAATACCTAGCATACGATCTGAGTCCCTCACTGAAGAGACTTCAGGATTGGTTACGATAAACGCGTCATCAGCAAAATACATAGCCAAATGGGCGCCTTTCTCAATGCCGGCTGGGGAATCGCAGACTATGTACTTAAAGTCTTTTTTTAATTCATCTAAAATCTTGCCTACGCCTTCTTGGCTCAGGGCGTCTTTATCCCTGGTTTGCGAGGCGGGTAGAATGTAAAGCAAATTACAGTTCTTATCGCGTATCAACGCTTGATTAAGACTCGCCTCACCGTTGATAACATTAACAAAATCATAAACAACACGACGTTCGCAACCCATAATTAAATCCAGGTTACGCAAGCCCACATCAAAATCAATAACGGCTGTTTTGTGGCCTTTTTTTGCAAGCCCCATGGCTATAGCGGCACTTGTGGTTGTTTTACCAACGCCACCTTTACCCGATGTTACGACTATAATTCGTGCCACAAATTTTCCTCCAAAAAGCGATATAAATTAAATATCTTTAATAACTAAAGTATGGTCTTGCAAATAGATTTGAACGGGCTGGTTGGGGACGGCCCCATTCAAATCTTCGCTAATCTTGTAATTTCCGGCAATCGAAATAAGCTCCGCTTGTAAGTCTGAGCAGAAAATACGCGCCTTAGTATTGCCTTGCACGCCCGCCAGCGCCCGGCCTCTTAGCGAGCCGTAAACATGAATATTGCCCTCGGCCAGAATTTCAGCTCCGGCACTGACTTGAGCTAAAATGACCAAATCACCCAACGCATAAATGCGTTGACCGGAACGGACAGGATGGGTAATCAGTGTGCTGATTGCAGCAACGACTTGTGGTTCAGGTTCTGGAGGAGTCGACTGTTTTTGCGTTGCGGAAGATGCCGAAACACTATGACCGGAATGCACCGGGATTCCAAGTTCCAATGCCTGTTGATTCTGTTGTGCAGTGCCGCCGCGTATCCCTATCGGCAGTAAGCCCAACGCGCGGATGGTCTGGGTGAATTCAGTAATATCAATGTCGAGATCGTTTTTGTTCAGGTCCTGCAAGTCAAACACCAGCGGTGAATTCTTGAAAAACTCGGGCGCCAGATGGATTTTTTCCTGCAATTGCTGTTCGATGATAATGACATCATTACTGGCTAAAACCAAAACAGGCACTGAAAAAGTGCTGCTTTTAAATTCCAGTACCGGCGAGTGATAAGCGTTCTGTTGCGTGTCTATTGACATCCGTTAAATCTGGTTAGTCAGGAATTGCGCTGATTCTAACATTGCTGATAAAAAAAATCATTTTTACAGCGTTAATAAAACCCATCGGCTTCGAAAATCGCAGCTTATCTTCATCGGAATGCAGATATATTAACGAATTGGACTATTTTTCATTGAGTTAACTAAACAGCGCGATGACTTGAGTTAAAAAGTGCGTCGCGACGGATTTGAAATCAAAAATTGAAAATCGGCTGGCCCTGAGCATACCGACAACGCCGACTATAATCCAAAACACGTTCAGCAAAGTATAAGCGCGATCTTTCTTGAGTATCGAGCACCAGGAAAGTATCACTGCATCGGTAGTATTAAACGCCCATACGAATAGGAACGGACTTTCCGCCCCCATCCAACTGACCAGCGAAAAGCTGAAAATTCGCATCAGCACGCCGAGCATTTCGATAATTCTAATGTATTTAAAAACGAATAAATTTAATGTATTGATGAGCATCATTTTTTTTGGGGGGCAGGTTTGTATGCTGTTTGTGTTAATACGGCTTTGCTTGTGTATTATATGGTTGTTTAAATTTCCTGAATTATTTAATGGATACGATTGGCATCCCAAACGGTAAAGCGGCTGTTCTTCCATTGTTCATTCGGCTTTGGTTTTTCTTGATGTCTGCCTACTATTGCGATCAACCAAAACGCGGTTTTATTTTTATGTCTCAAGCCCTTATTGCTCCTCTGTAACTGTAATTTGTACAAGGCTATCGAACTAGCCTAAAAATGACTGAAACGTCAGGTATAATTTAAAAAAATTAATGTTATAAACTGATGTTACGCAGGCAAACTAAAAATCAATAACTTACGAAGCAAAAAAATGATCGTAAGTTATTGATTGTTCGTGGTTGGAGCGTAACATCAGTTATAACGATTTTGTCTAATCAATTGTAATGCTATTTTCATAGACTAACTGATTATTGCACTCTGTTTTGCAAGCAAAATTACTTATAATTAATTTTTATCTTAACTATAAATCACATAACTTAATGGCAATGATGCATCGTAAAGCAATGAAAAAATGGATTTCCAATGCATTGAGTCGTTACGATTTTTTTAACTTGGAGTACACATTGTGAAAACCATTTATCCCGTTTCTTTATTGTCAATTGTCATGCTGTTATCGCTTCTCGTCAGTCCTGCAAGAGCCGCAGACCCTGAACATATATCATCTGCAACAAGTAATCTCTCGGGTAGACAAATTCTCGATGAAGTATCAAAACGCCATGACAGGCCCTATGAGTTTGAAATTCAGGAAGTCTCGTTAATTGACAAGGCTAATAATACTGAAAAACGTGAAATGCGCCATTACAAGCGTGAAATAAATTCCGAAGAAACACGCTATGTTTTGGTTTTTTCAGCGCCTTCAGGCGTTAAAGGCGTCAGTCTTTTAACATGGCAACATCAAGGAACGAGTGATGATCAATGGCTTTATCTACCCGCGTATGGCAAGGAGATGAAACGCATTGCTAAAGGCGGACGCAAAAACTATTTTATGGGTACAGATTACACTTATGAAGATTTGGTTTCTGAAAGTCGTGATAAGTTTAGTTATGAACGCTTACCTGATGAGACCCTAAATGGTGTTAAAACCTTTGTGATTAAATCCGTAGCAACAGATCCCGAATTACAAAAAGAAACAGGCTATGGTTATCGTCAACTCTGGATTACGCAAGATAATTTCATGGTAATACAAGTTGAGTTTTTTGATCAACATCAGCAATTAATTAAAAGACAACGTAATTTTGAGCCTGTTAATATTGAAGGACAAGCATGGCGCGCCAATAAAATAGAAATGGATCATATTATTAATCAACATAAAACAGTAACCACAGTAAGCGAAAGACGTTTTGAAGAAGCGGCTGTGCCTGAGAAAAACTTTAAAGAGCGTAGTATTATTGATGGCGCTTTATTGCAATAACAAAGTAATATAAGAGATAAATAGACCTCAGTCGTTTTTAAAACGTCTGAGGTCTATTTATAATTGCCAATACCTCAATATAATATTACCTTTTGTTGCCATAAAAAACCTGTGAGGTCTTAAAGACTACGCTGACTTTTTAAGAAAAATCTTTAACCTTAATACTCCTTTCAAGAGAAAATTATGTCTATCTCAAAGTCTGTCGCACAAGCCGAAGTAAACGCCGGCAAATACATAGAATACTCCAGTAGTTTTATTGAAAATATTATGACTTTTGGGGCAAGAAAACCTGCCATTGCTTTCTTAATAGCATTGATTATAACCGTAATGACCAGTTATGGCTTATTAAACCTTAAGATAGATGCAGACCCAGACAGTCTTATTAATAATAGCAATCCAATGTTGCCGTTATATCAAAATGTGGTCAAAGAATTTGGTTCTGATAATATCGTATTGGTACATTATCAGGGTGATGATATTTTTAGTTCAAAAAAACTAAAGCTAATTGATGAAATTGCCTATCAATTAAAAAAGTTGGACAGTGTTGAAAAAGTTGAAACCTTGTCAACTGCATTGAGTATTCGTGACAACGGTTTTGGTTTGGAAATTAATCCGTTGGTTAATACTTATCCTGAAACTAAAGAAGAAATTGCCGCTATTAAGAATAACGCGCTTTATAGTCCGCTTATTAAAAGACAATTACTGTCAGAAGACGGCACTAAAGCGGCACTTATTATTACCTTAAAACCTAGTTTTCACGAATCGGAATTTAATCGTACGGCTTACACACAGATTGAAAACATTATTAAGCCATTAAAGACTGAGTTTAGTCATGTATTTCAAGTAGGAACACCTAGAATAAATTCCGATCTTGTCAATGGTTTATTTGACGATATATTATTTATTACACCATTGAATGTTGCCGTTTTACTGATTACATTAATATTAATGCTGCGGGTTTTTTGGGCTGCGTTTATACCGCTGGTTACTTCATTTGTCAGTGTTATTTGGACATTCGGTATCGTGGGTTATTGCAATATTCCTGTTAATTTATTAGTTGCTGTTTTGCCTGCGTTAATTATTGTTATCGGCTCGACTGAAGATACCCATATTGTGGCGGCTTATTTACAGGGATTAAAACACGATAATACAGGGCAACGCTTCCCTGCCATCCGTTATATGGCGGCTCATGTTGGCGTGCCGATTTTTATCACCTCATTTAGTACCATTATCGGCTTTTTATCGAATGCCATAACTGACATTACCTTGATTAGGGATTTTTCCATCGCCAGCTCAATAGGAATGCTGGTAACAGCAGTCAGTACCTTGTTGATAGTTCCGTTATTGTTAAGTATTTGCGGCCCTAAAACCGCTGAAAATGTGATTGAAAATCACGATTCTAATGCGTGGAAAAGCCGTTTTGTACGTTTTGTAGAAAATGCGGTCGAGTTTCATCAAAGAAAGATTCTCAGTGTGACCGCCGTTATTGTTGTCGTGTTTGGCGGCTTTGCTTTACAAATTACTGCCAGTAACGACCCACTCGCGTATTTTAATTCAGACCATCAATTGGTGATTGATAATGCAACCGCGCATCAAGACCTTGCGGGAATGCAGGTTTTTACTCTCACAATAGAAGCAACACGTAATACCGATTTTAAAAACCCGCTAGAACTTGAAAAACTGGATGCAATTCAGCAAGTCATGCTTAAGCAAGGTGTTTATGACAAAGTGATTGGTATGACGGACTATTTAAAACTGGTCAACCAAGAGATGCACCAAGGCGATAAAAACTTTTATACCCTGCCCCAATCACGCGAGTTGGTTGAGCAGTATTTGATGCTGTTTCAACGCAGTGATTTAGAGCGTATTATTAGTAGCGATGCGCGACGCGTGAACTTTATAGTCAGACATAATATGTCTAATTCCAATGTGTTAAACGAACAAATTGCCTTGTTAAAAACTCAACTTGGCGAAATTTTAGGTAACAGCAATCGTTTTTACTTAACCGGTAAAAACCTGATGACCAATGAAGCTGCAGATTCGTTATTCACCAGTCAAGGCTATTCATTACTGTTGGCAATCGTAGCGTTCAGCATCATCATGACATTGCTGTATTCGTCGCCGATTGCAGGTCTCATCTCGATGATTCCCAATGTGATTCCCATCATATTGATGTTTGGTATTATGGGGATGTTTGATATTCCGTTAAATCCAGGTACAGCGATGGTTTCGGTGATTGCTCTGGGTATTGCCATTGATGACACCATCCATATATTCAGTACTTATAATCGAGAGTGTCGCGTTGATGGTAATCAACAAGCGGCTGCCGTGCGCTCTATCAGGGCGGAAGCGCTCGCAGTGCTTGCCACTTCATTTTCGTTAGCAGCAGGTTTTTTTACCTTAAAATTTTCCAGTTTTCTTTTCATCTGTCAGTTCGGCATATTGGCAGGTCTAACTATGTTAATCGCGATGATTACGGAATTACTATTAACCCCAGTATTACTGAAAAGCATTCGGCTGGTTGGTCTATGGGATGTTATTGCGCTTGATCTTGATAAAGAAGCTCTTAGAAAAAGCGATATTTTTGCGGGCATGAGTTCCTTCCAAATTAAGCGTGTGATTTTACTGTCCAAAATGCGTGAATACCAACCTGATGATGTGGTGGTGCGGCAAGGCAGTGTGGGCAGTGAATTGTTTATTATTCTGTCAGGCAAAGCAAACGTGTTTTATCACGAGGGCGATCATGAAAAAATGATTACCCAGTTAGGCTGGAGTGATAGTTTTGGCGAAGCAGGTTATGCCGGTAATGTGACTCGCACCGCAACCGTGAGTGTTTCTGTAGACAGTGAGCCATTCCGCGTAGTGATATTAAATCAAGATCAGGTCGAGTCGGCAATGCGCTTTTATCCTAGGCTTCATGCCAAACTCAATAGTAATATCAGCAAAGCATTAGCGCGACTACTTGCTAGGAACAATCAATTACAGCATTCTATTAGTTAATAACCGGCAAGAAAGGCTTCAGGGTATCAAAATCTCTGAGGCCTATGACCATTAATTACCCAGGCGTTACAATATGTCAAAAAGCCTCCTCTCGTTACATTTTGCCAGTTGTTGTTTGTTCAGTTCACTGGCTTTCGCCGCAGAAGAAAATCCACTGACACGTTTTGTTAATAATGTTGAATATGAGTTGGATAGCTCTGCCACGGGCTACTTTAAAAAAGTAGAATCTAATAAAGCCGATAATGATGATGTCGCGTTTTTAACCCGTCTTACTGCCAAATCTAAGACGCAGTTAAACGATAGTCTCAGTGCGGGCATGGAGCTTTATGCGAACTATTCCAGCCAGAAACAAGAATATTATGGCGTGTTTAGAAACCCTGATCATCAAGTTAGACAGCCTAGAATTGTTGATTTTAATAGCGCGTGGTTGCGTTATGAAGCTGATGATTTTGAAGTCCTGGCGGGCAAAGATTATTTGCAAACCGGGTTATCAGAAATCTATTCTCCAGTAGATCGTTTTGGCCTTTATAACCTCACCAACCCTAGTCAGTTTTATCGCACGGGGGTGTGGCAAGCGGGTATTAAATATTTTATCGATGACGATACTGTGACATTCAAGGTTATGCCGGTAACAGAAAAAAACCTTATTCCATCACCGTATTCACGCTGGCTGGGCAATACCAATGATCCTGAGTTTGCGGCATTAGCCGCTAATTTACAGGTAGAAGAAAAATTTCGTCCGGTCAGAATTGAAAATACCGGCTATTTATTGCAATACAAAGGCTCACGCGCCGGCTATGATTTTTTTGGCTTGTTACACCACGGTCCGTCAATGTATCCAACCTTGACTTATGGCGGCCAAGCCAATCAGGCCATTAAAACCGAACCACTGGCAACGTCAATCAGCACGGGAATCATGAAAGTGCTTGAGGAGTGGAAGTTTTATGGGGAAGCTATTTATCAAGTTGCGGATAACAACACAGACGAAGATTTTATTCGTTATAGTGTCGGGACAAGTTATAACGATAGTCAGTTAGCCAATATTTTAGGATTCAATCAAATTACTACCACGCTTCAATGGTCAGGTGATGAATCTGTCAATCCTGCAAATACGCTAAAAGTAGCGCTTACCTCCAGAGAAGCCAGACCGTTTCGCAACACGGTATTAACAAAAATTGAAATTGAGCAGAATAACGAGTGGGGGTACTATTTTTCAGCCGCCTACAATGTGGAGGGCAATTCTGCGCTTGCCGCAGGAGCGCAATATAAACCAACCGATAATTTAAGCTTGCGCTTAGAAAGCACCTTGTTTGATGGCCCTAAAGATACGGTATTTGGTCGCTGGGATAATAATGACCTCTTAAGATTACGCACAATTTATAAATTCTAACAGTGTTTTTTCGCGACCATCTTTAATGTTATGACTAATTTCACAGCGACTAACTCGACTAAGAGTCTGTCCATAAATAACTTGTACAACTTTACATCGTAATCTTGCAATCTTTATTGCCGTCAGAATGCAGGCTGTACAAGTTAATTGCGGTTACTAAATTAAGAGTCACCTGAATTTTAATAACTACGCTGTACTGAGAATCTTGCTAAATCAATCAACGCGTCTTTATAAACAGAATCCGATAGGCAGACTAAGGCTGCAATCGCTTTTTCCGCCTGTTCTTCGGCGCGTTGAAAAGTATAGGCAATTGCATCGGTTTTTATGACAATCTCATGCACTTGCTGAAAAGCATCGGCAGAGCCTTTTTTAATCGCCTCAGCAATAATGTGTGCTTCATCAGGTCGCGCATATTGCATGGCATAAATTAAAGGCAGGGTAGTTTTACCTTCGGTTAAATCATTGCCTAAGTTTTTACCCAACTCCGCCACATTTGACGTGTAATCCAGCGCGTCATCAATTAACTGAAAAGCCATGCCTAAAGCGAGGCCGTAATTAATTAAGCCTTGTGTTTGTTCAGGTGTTGCATCGGAAATCAGGGCGGCGAGATGAGCTGCAGTTCTGAATAAAATGGCGGTTTTGCAACTGATGACTTCCAAATATTGTGCTTCGGTTGTGTCAGGATTATGACAGTTTATCAACTGCAATACTTCGCCTTCAGTCAGAGTGGACACCGTTTGTGATACTAAATCCATTACCTGTACATCGCCCGTCCGAGTCATCATCTGAAAAGCATTCGCATACAAAAAATCACCGACCAACACGCTAGCAGCATTTCCCCAAACCAAGTTGGCTGATTCACGGCCCCGCCGCAAACTAGCTTCATCAATCACATCATCATGCAATAAGCTGGCTGTGTGCAAAAACTCAACAACTGTTGCCATGGTGATGTGGCATTCATTGATGCCGCCTAAAGCATTAGCCGTCAACAATAACAGCAATGGGCGCAATCTTTTACCGCCGTTACTGATAATGTAGCAACCGATTTTATTAACAAGTTCAACCTTGGAACTAAGTGTTGCCAAGATAAGCTTGTCAACAGCAATCATCTCATCACAAGTTAAGTTTTTGATAGCGTTAAAATCAATCGTTGTTACAGGGCAAACGTTCACACACATTCCTCAAATAGCCAAAACTGGCACAAGTTTTGTCAATACTGCGTTTCTATATAGCATAGATGCCGAAATTATTAAAGGCATATAAGACCTCTCAGCAGGGCCACCTCATTAAAAAGTAGCTATTAAACAAGCAGAACCAAGATAATGGCAGAATCAGCAACAATCAATGAACCGGAAGAAATGGATTTTTTAGATATTTTTGGACAGCTCGACGATCCCCGTATTGAGAGAAGAAAGCTGCACCCCATGCCGGAAATACTGCTATTAACGTTGTGCGCAGTCATTTGT
>SCPZ01000026.1 GCA_004299305.1 Methylobacter sp. | reverse complement strand
TTCCTGCGAAAAATATACCCACCTGACTGGTCTTTTTGTCCGTCTCCTGCGTTGTAAAAATGGTTGCATAGCTCGCTATGCGCCCATTTTTACGCCTTGCAGACGAACAAAAATCCTGCGCCATTTGGGTATATTTATTCTTGGCAATCGCCTTACAGCTTTACGCCTTGGGAAGAACTCAAAAACAGCCTGATTGTATCTAAAATCCTAGTAAAGGTGTCAACATTCAGCTCAATTAATAAAAACGGCCGAGACCGACGGATACTCACAACAAGGCCTTAATCTCCGGTATACAAGAGCCGCAGTTGGTTCCGGCTTTAAGGCAATGACCTACTTCCTGATGGGTTTTGAGTCCTTTTTCCCTGATCGCGGCTCGTATGGTAAGTTCCCCGACATTAAAACAGGCGCAAACGATGGTACCGACATCGGCGACGCCTATAGGCGGACTGCCTGTCAGTAACGCTATGCGTTCGGCTTTTTCCAATTCCGGTTTAGCAAATAGGCTGGTCAACCAGTTACGCTCCGGCAACCGCTCCCTGCGTTGCTCTACCTCGGCAACCGCTCCTGCGTCGCCTAAAGCGCCTACTGTTGGTGCTCTACCTCCTGCGTCCATGCAGTCGTCTTCCATCAGTGCAGTCGTACCTCCTGCGGCGATAAAGACGATGCTTTCGAGCCGGTTGTTCGCAAAACATGCGGCCCTGTAATTACCTCGACCGGGGTCTTGATACTCCTGCCACTGAAACATTGGGCCATCGTTGCTGCAAAGATAAGTTTGCGCCCATTCTTGCCAGTTTTCAGGCAAGCTAAGTCCTGCCAGTTCATAGCGGTAAAACTGCTCGCCTTTGACTTTCACCCAATAATCCGGCGCATTAATGCTCAACTCGCGGCGGGACAGGATAAAACCCTGCCAGACGGGTTGATAAGCCTTGATGCGCACCGGGGTGTGCTTGCTTTCCGGTTGCTTGGAAATCGGGTCAATCACGGCATTGACTAACGCGCCCATGCGTCCTTGGCTGGCATATTGTTCAGTCCAATGCATCGGCACAAAAAGGTTGCCCGGAAGCTGGCTGTCGGTAATCTGCACTCGCGCAAGCATAGTCCCCCAATGGCTTTCTATGCTTGCCAGACTGTTGTTAAGCAATCCGTAACGATCCGCATCAACCGGATGCAGCTCGACAAAAGGCTCGGATTTGTGCTGGTTCAGCTTCGCTGCAATAGCCGTGCGCGTCATGGTATGCCACTGATCGCGCAACCGGCCGGTGTTTAAAATCAACGGGTAATCCTGGTCCGGCGGATTAACGGGGGAACGCGGCGTAATCGCAATAAATTGGGCCTTGCCCGATTCGGTAAAAAACCGCCCGTCATCAAACAGCCTGGCCCTGCCCTGCGGATAAGCTTGGTTAACCGGCCATTGGGTCGGCTGCAAAGCAGCGTAACCATGCGGGGTGATGTCCGCAAATGCCGATATATCGAAATCACGCAGGCCGTTATTTTCAAAGCCAGACAACGCGGCATGTTCGCGAAAAATCTCCACCGGGCTTTGGTAATGAAAGGCCTGCTCAAAGCCCATGCGCCGCGCTACTTGGGTGATGATCCACCAGTCGGGTTTGGCGCTGCCTGCCGCTTGAAACAAGGCCCGTTGCCGCGAAATCCGCCGCTCGGAATTGGTGACCGTGCCGTCTTTTTCGCTCCAGCCTTGTGCAGGTAACAGCACATGCGCCAAGGCGGCGGTATCGGTGCATTCGATGCAATCGGACACCACCACAAACTCGCAGCCTTGCAAGGCCCGCTTGACTTTATCGGCATTAGGCAAGCTGACCACCGGGTTAGTGCCCATAATCCACACGGCTTTGACTTTACCGTCGTAAATGGCGTCGAACAGTTCCACGGCGGTATAACCCGGCTTTTTGGCGATGTTTTGAGTACCCCAAAACCGCGCCACCCTATCTATATCGTCGGCACTGGAAAAATCCATGTGCGCGGCCAGTTGATGCGACAATCCGCCGACTTCGCGCCCGCCCATCGCATTGGGCTGTCCGGTTAATGAAAACGGCCCCATTCCCGGCTTGCCGATTCTTCCGGTAGCCAAGTGGCAGTTGATAATCGCATTAACTTTGTCGGTGCCGGATGATGATTGATTGATGCCCTGACTGTACAGGCTGATGACTTTTTCATGATTGGCAAACCAGCCATAAAAACGTTGCAGGTCGTCTTTATTCAGGCGGCAAAGGGCTGCGATTTGTTCAATAGCACGATCAGGATTTATGTTTTTTAAAATCCCCTCACCCTGGCCCTCTCCCGGAGGGAGAGGGGAATAATGGCCGCAATCCGTGCCTATATCAACACTTGCTGCATTCAGGGCTTCAGTAAAGCCTTCGGTATGGGCTTGTATGTAAGCCAAATCCAGAGCGTTTTGCCCACTCAAAAAATGCAGTAGGCCGTTAAACAAGACCGCGTCGCTGCCGCTTGCCAACGGCAGATGCAAATCGGCGATGTCGCAACTGACGGTACGGCGCGGGTCTATCACTACAATTTTTAATGCCGGATTGGCTTCTTTAGCGGCGCGTATCCGCTGAAAACTGACCGGATGGCACCATGCGGCATTCGAGCCGATCAGTATGATCATCTCGGCCTGTTCAAAATCCTCATAACAACCCGGCACGGTATCGGAACCGAAGGCTCGTTTATGCCCGGCGACCGACGATGACATGCACAAGCGGCTGTTGGTATCCATGTTGCCGCTGCCAATAAAGCCTTTCATCAGCTTGTTGGCGACGTAATAATCTTCGGTCAACAATTGCCCGGAACCATAAATCGCCACCGCATCCGCGCCGTATTTTTCGATAGCGCCGATAAAGGAGTCTGCGACCAAATCCAGCGCCTCCGTCCATCCGGTTTCACGCCCATAGACTTTAGGTTGTAACAGCCTGCCTTTAAGTTCAACGGTTTCGCCGAGCGCCGAACCTTTAGAGCAAAGCCGCCCGAAATTAGCCGGATGAGCGGTGTCGCCGCTGATTTTAAGGCGATGATGCGCGTCATCGACTTTCGCATTAATACCGCAGCCGACACCGCAATAAGGGCAAGTGGTTTGTATGGTTTTATTCATTAAAAATCTCGATTGGCAAACGCCCCATCCATTTAATTTACATAAGGTGATTTCCTGCGAAAAATATAGCCAACTGACCGGTCTTTTTGCCCGTCTCTCCTGCGCCATTTGGGTGTATTTATCTTGGCAATCGCCTAAAGTCGTATTTACTTACATGACATGTCGCATTTACTTACAAAAATCAGCATATGCTTACATAAAAATATTATAAAGTAGGATATTATCTTAATCGGTCAGATCGTCTGTTTTAGATTTGGCCTTATACTGTAATGCTATTTGGCTGCCAAAACACGGCAGCAGCCGATGTCTAGGTAAAAAAATGGTTTTATATTGAATCACTTAAATAAAAAAACAACTAGGACATGTTATGAAAAAGTATTTGTAAGACTACATATGTCGCCGCTAATTTCATAGTTTGAATTTAGCGGCGACATATTCGCGAGGGCAAACAGCGGTATCGTTTGCCCTCCATCGGCAAGATGAATACAAGCCGATAATTACGCCAGAAGACACAGAACTGCATATTTTTGCAATAAGCTACGCCGCACACGCGTATTGCCCGGTCAAGGCAAAACCGATTTAAACGTCAAAAATTATGCGCTGTCCGCATAAGTCTTACCAAAAACCAACTTATCTCTTATCCCGGAAATGTTTTCTTTCCGCTCCAACAATTGCTGATACCAGCTGCCGTCTGCCGTATCGCCGTACAACACCGCGCCGACCAGCTTGTTGGCCTTAATAACCAGCTTTTTATAAATGCCTATAGCGGGATCGCTAAAACAGATGCTTTCAGTGCTGTGATCGCCTTGAAAATCACCGACCGAAAACAGGTTAATACCGGTTACCTTAAGCTTAGTCGCCGTCGGCAAGGTGATATATTCCGCCGCACCATGCGCACTGAGATGATTGGCGCAGACTTTGGCTTGCTCAAACAACGGGGCGACCAAGCCGAAGGTAGCGCCGCGATGCTGGATACATTCGCCTACTGCGTAAATACTGGGATCGTAACTTTGCAAGGTGTCATTAACCACAATGCCCCGTTCGCAATAAATGCCCGCTTGCTGCGCCAGCGCCATATTGGGGCTTACACCGATTGCGGTAATAAACAGGTCGCATTCCAGCTGACAGCCGTCATCGAAACAGACCGCCGTAATATGCCCCTGTTCATTGCCCGATAATTGCTTAAGCTTGGCGGCCATTTTAAATTTCAGGCCGCGTTGTTCGAGTTCCGTTTGCAGCATCTTTGCTGCGGGCCTGTCCATTTGCCGGTTCAGCAAGATTTCATTGCTGTGAACGACGGTGACATCCATGCCCCTTAAAACCAGTCCGTTGGCGGCTTCCAAGCCCAGCAAACCGCCCCCCAACACCACGGCTTTTTTATGGCTGCGGCTGTAAGCCAGCATTTTATTCACATCGACAATATCCCGAAAGCTGATCACGCCATCCAAGTCGTTACCGGGAATCTGCGGTATAACGGCTTTGGAGCCGGTAGCGATTAACAGCCGCTCATAGCCCGCAATTGTGCCGTCTTGCGCATAGACCGCCCTATTTTTCCGATCTATGCGCGTCACGGTTTTATCTTTACCGGCATGAAGCGTTATACCGTTGTCGCTGTACCACTGGCGGTTGTTGATCACAATATCCTCAATGGTTTTTTCGCCGCACAGCACCGAAGACAGCATGATGCGGTTGTAATTGCCGTAAGGCTCGGAGCCGAACACGGTAATCTGGTATTTATCGGGCGCAGCGGTTAGCAGTTCCTCTACAGTACGCATACCCGCCATGCCGTTACCGATCACGACCAAGCGTTGTTTCATCCGGTGGTTCCTTATGTGAAGGCATCAAGTCAAGTTATATGCAATCCCATTAGCAAGCGGTATGCCGACTTTAACCTTGTAGGCAGGAATAAGTCTGTTCGAGCATTAGCAAGAACTGGCTTTTCCGGCAACACACTACCGCCACCTCGCGCTACGCCCTCGGCTTTGCTCAGGACAGCCCCTTCGACAAGCTCAGGACAGGCTTGGGGAGTCTTATTCCTGACTACATCCAAAATCTTTATGCGCTAAAATGGTGCGAGAATAATCTACCGGCGTTGTTAACCGGGCAATAATAGTGCAAGGCGAAACACGAAAGACCGAATGTTTCCCCGTTTTGCCTTTAACCTTTAGCCTTTCATCTTTCGCCTGACTTTATCGGCCTGCAAATTGCTAAGCAAACTATAACGCCCTTACTTTAAAGGATTTTTAACGCAAACCATGCATAAACGTATACTTGACCATCTTAACGGCGCAATCTTGTTATTCGATCGCGACTTGATCCTCACTTACCTTAATTCCGCCGGAGAAATCCTGCTTGCCGACAGCTCTCGCCATCTGGTAGGTCTCAGCGCGCATGAGCTATTCAAGTCTTCCGATCCCGCACTGTTGATGAATCTACAACAATGCTTAACCATGGCGGAACCGCTGGTAGACCGGGAACTCATCCTGGATCGTATGTCCCACAGCCTCACCATCAACTTTAGCGCGACGCCGTTATTAAAAAATGAGCAGGTCAACGAGATTCTGGTCGAATTGCAGCAAGTAGACAATCACCTGCGCATATCCAAGGAAGAGCGCTTATTAAGCCAGCAGAATACCGCCAGGTTACTGGTCAGGGGCTTGGCGCATGAGATCAAAAACCCCTTGGGCGGCTTGCGCGGCGCGGCGCAATTGCTGGACCTGGAATTACGCGACCCGGAACTCAAGGAATATACCCGGATCATTATTGCCGAATCCGACCGCCTGCAAGGTTTGATGGACAAAATGCTGGGGCCTAACAAACTGCCCAATAAAAAAGCCATCAATATTCACGAAGTGCTGGAGCGGGTCAGGCAGCTGGTTCAAGCCGAATCCAGCCTTACCATTAAATCCGACTACGACCCCAGCATTCCCGACATACTGGCCGATAAAGACCAGTTGATCCAAGCTATTTTAAATATCGCCAAAAACGCCGTTCAGGCGCTGAATGGCGAAGGCGGAATTATCATCAAAACCCGAATTCACCGGCAGGTGACCATCGGTCGCAAGCGTTATAAATTGGCGGTCAAATGCGACATTATCGATAACGGGCCGGGTATCGACGCCGATATGATGAACCAGATATTTTATCCGATGATTACCGGGCGCGCAGACGGCACGGGGCTGGGCTTGTCTATAGCCCAAGCGCTGATCAACCAGCATAACGGTTTGATTGAATGCAGCAGCGAACCCGGAAACACAGTGTTTTCAATTTTCTTACCGATTATTATGCGCAAGGAGACCGGCAATGACTAAGCCCGAAACCGTCTGGATCATCGACGACGACAAATCCATGCGCTGGGTCGTGGAAAAAGCCCTGCAAAAAGCGGACATCGTTACCCGTAGTTTTTCCGGTGCGACCGATTTGCTTAGCGCATTGCGGGACGATTTACCCGATGCGCTGATTACCGATATTCGTATGCCCGGCATGGATGGACTGGAACTTTTGGATAAGGTTCAATTGAATCACCCGAATTTGCCGGTGATTGTGATGACCGCGCATTCCGACCTGGAAAGCGCGGTCTCGGCCTTCCACGGCGGCGCTTTTGAATACCTGCCCAAACCCTTCGATATTAAAGAAGTCGTCGACCTGGCCCATAGAGCCTGCATCCATAGTCGGCAGCAACAAACTGCCGCCACCCACACCGATGCGGTAAAAGAAAACACCCCGGAAATTATCGGCGAAGCGCCCTCAATGCAGGAGGTCTTCCGGGCGATAGGAAGACTGGCTCGATCGAATATCACCGTACTGATCAACGGCGAATCGGGAACCGGCAAGGAATTGGTCGCCAAAGCCTTGCATCGCCACAGTCCCAGAGCTGGCAACCCGTTCATCGCCCTGAATATGGCCGCCATCCCCAAAGACCTGATGGAATCGGAACTGTTCGGCCATGAAAAAGGCGCCTTTACCGGCGCGCAATCGCGCCGCGCCGGACGCTTTGAGCAAGCCGATCGCGGCACCCTGTTTCTTGACGAAATCGGCGACATGCCCGCCGAACTGCAAACCCGTTTACTGCGGGTGCTGGCCGATGGTGAGTTCTATCCGGTCGGATCGTATTCGTCCGTCAAGGTCGATGTGCGCATTATTGCCGCCACCCACCAAAACCTTGAAACCCTGGTAGAACAAGGCCGCTTTCGGGAGGACTTATTCCATCGCTTAAACGTAATCCGCATCCACATACCGCCGTTGCGTGAGCGCAAACAGGACATACCGTTGCTGATGCGCCATTTTTTAAACCAAGCTGCGGTTGAACTGAATACGGAAATTAAAGTTTTAAAACCCGAAGCGGAGGCTTTTTTAAGCACACTGGACTGGCCGGGCAATGTGCGGCAGCTGGAGAACAGCTGTCGCTGGCTGACCGTGATGGCTTCGGGCCGGGAGATTCACCTGCACGACCTGCCGCCCGAATTGCTTAATACCCTATCGGAAAAACATAGCGCCGAAACCGGCTGGGAGGCATTACTGAGAAACTGGGTAGACCAGCAGCTATTGCTTGGAAACGAGGCGGAAATCGCCAAACAAATTATTCCTGCCGTTGAAAGCATTTTAATTAAAGCCGCGTTAAATTTTACCCACGGCAAACGACACGAAGCCGCTATTTTATTGGGCTACGGCAGAAACACCTTGACCCGGAAGATTCAGGAATTAGGGATATAATTATGAGTGTCGTTCCCGCGCCGGAACGCTCATCGTTATACACAAGTATTTCAAAGCACGTCATCCCGGCAGATACCGTCTTAAATGCATTTTTGCAAGGAAAAATTAGGATCGAAAGGCTCACCTGATTTTAAGATGGCATAGCT
>SCPZ01000025.1 GCA_004299305.1 Methylobacter sp. | reverse complement strand
CTATCTGAGTCGGAGTCACTGTCCGAGTCGGAATCACTGTCTGAATCCGAGTCGCTATCTGAATCGGAGTCGCTGTCTGAGTCGGAATCGCTATCTGAGTCAGAGTCGCTGTCCGAGTCGGAATCGCTGTCCGAATCCGAGTCGCTGTCTGAGTCAGAATCGCTGTCCGAGTCGGAGTCGCTGTCCGAATCCGAATCGCTATCTGAGTCGGAATCGCTGTCCGAATCCGAGTCACTGTCCGAGTCGGAATCGCTGTCCGAATCCGAGTCACTGTCCGAGTCGGAATCACTGTCTGAATCGGAGTCACTGTCCGAGTCAGAATCGCTGTCCGAATCCGAGTCGCTATCTGAGTCAGAATCACTATCCGAATCGTCATTAACCGGAACCGTTGGAGTCGCAGGTACAGTCGTGTTCACGGGGGGAACAAATGTATCGGCTTCCATCCCACTATCAGCGGTAATTCCATCCAAATTAGGAAAATTAGGATCAGCTGTGCCTGCATCCGCGACCGGACCTTGACCATCACCTAGAATTTCATCTTCAGGCTGCGGCACAGCGGGTACATCATCGTTCCTTTCGGATTCGTGCTTAAAGTCTATTTCCGCTGCCGGCAGAGGTTGATCAATAGGTGGCACCGGGTCTTGATGCCCTTGACTGTCAGTAGGATGAGGCGGCACTACAAGGCCATCGCCAACACCACTTCGATCTATCTCAGGACCGTCTTCCCCGATAGCCCCTTCATCAACTCGTGTAGCGTCCCTATCATCAACAAGACGAGCATCCCCCTGAAGATTCTCGTAACCGGCATCGTCAATTCCGGAGCTTGCGCCACCAAGAGTTTCACCACTAACCGCCTCTTGTTCACCTTGATCACGAGACAGTACCGTCAAATCATCAAGTAACTGAGCATCCTGATTATGTTCAGCCCCTTGCTGCTGCGAGCTAACGCCATCACTAGATGTTTCTTCGGTTTGATTATTTTCAGCCATGGCACTCTCCTGCCGGATTAACGAATTTATATGTGTGCAATATTAATCACTCTAAGGCTATATCACCAGACGTCCAGAAGTTATAGATCGATACAGGAATGCCCGCCTATACATCGGCACAAGACCAAGAAAAGCCAGTAGTAGCCGACGCACGTTTACGCCGTCGGCTTCCCCGAACAGAACAACAGTTGACTATTAACGCTCATGAAAAGACCGTGTAACCACGTCAATGACAGGCTTGGAAAGATAGGACAACAGTGTCTTCTTGCCGGTAATGACTTCCGCCTCAACTCCCATACCGGATTGAAGCATGTTACGTCCGGGAATTTTGCCTACATAGGGGCGATCAAGAGCAACCCAACCCCGGTAATAAGGCTTGCTAACTTCATCCAGAGTGCTGGAAACCGAAACTCGCCTCAATGTACCGGTAGCAAAACCAAAACGGGCATAATCATAACTGGATACACGTAAATTAACGCGTTGACCTACTCTGACATAGCCAATATCTTTTGGTTGAATGCGAATCTCGGCTTCCAACGGAACATCATCGGGAACAATCTGCATCAACAAGGCGCCCGGCTGAATAACTTGTCCTACGGTTAAAACCTTCTGCTCAAGTACATAACCCCGATGAGGCGCACGCACAACCAATCGATCTACTTTGGACTTAAGATTCGCCATGGTTTCTTCAACCTCGGCTATTTCGGCGGTAACAGTACCCATTTCATTTTGCGCTTCGCGGCGCAACTGATTGAGCGTGTCAACACGACGATCCTCTAACTCGGCTAGCGACTGCTGAGCCACGCCAATATCCTGTCTTATTCGCGCCACCTCGCCGTCTGCCGTCACCTTCGCCCTTCTCGTCTCCAGTAATACGATCCGGGTAACCAAGTGCCGTGCAGCCAAATTCTCCCGCATACTGGAAAGCTCTCCGGTCAAATTTTGTTGCCCCACGGAAGCCTCCAGCAATTCCTTATGCTGAGCGATACGGCGACGCTGCTGGTCAATTTGCCGGTCAAGAATCGAAAGAGTGGAATCACGCGTGTCCACTTGGGTGTGGTAAAGCGCCTGCTGGTCGGCAAGCAAATCATCATGCGAATCTGCCAATGGCGCAAAATCCGGTTTACGACCCTCGGCAAAGGCGCTAAGCCGCTCTGCACGCAGCTTTAGCGCCACTAAGCGCGTCTCTGCCTGATTTAAATTCGCCATGGCCTGGGAGCCATCAAAACGTAGCAGTTCCTGCCCTTCATGAACCAACGAATGCTCTTCAACCATGATTTCTTTAATTATGCCGCCATCGACATGCTGCACCACTTTAGGTTTACCGATAGTAATAACCTCGCCGAGCGCTCTTGCCACCTCGGTAATATGCGTTAGACCGGCCCAGAGAAAAAACAGCATAACGGCCACTGCCACCAATTGCACTAAAGGCCGTACAAAATCGGGGATAAGTTCATCCTCGATATGCGCCGTATCGGAAAGCAAACGGCGCTGGCGGTCTCCAAGAACCACCGCTCTTTTTTTATCTGTCGTTATGCTGTAATTTTTAAATTTCGTAATCATTATTTCCGACTTCCAGAAAAAATCTTGTCTTTAATGCTGTCAAATGGACCGATAGCTGATATTGAACCACGCTCCATATATATAGTGGTGTCGGCCATACGCATGTGCACCGGGCGATGGGATACCATCAACAGGGTAACTCGGCCTCGCAACCATTCTATACAGCGCTCTAAGGCTTTTTCGCCTATATCATCCAAACCATTACCCGGCTCATCCAATATCACGATAGACGCCGGTTTAAGCACGGCACGTGCCAAACCGATACGTTGGCGAAAACCCGTCGGCAATTGATTGGCCTGGCTATGTGAAATACGGGTCTGAAACCCATCGGGCATGGCCGCAATATCGTCAAGAATCCCCGCCATATCGGCAGCCCAGGTAATTTCCTCATTGGTAGCCGCCGGATAGGCCAAACGCAGGTTTTGCATAACCGTGCCGTAAAATATATCGCAGTTTTGCGGCATATAACTGATTCGGGCACGAAGATCGGCGGGAGTAAGCTGGCGAATATCAATATTATCAAGCCGTATTGTGCCGGCCTGCGCCAAATAGGTACGAGTAATCAGCTTGAGCACACTGGATTTACCCGACCCATTCGGGCCGGTAATCACGACGACTTGCCCTGGCGCTACGGAAAAGGTCACGCCAAGCAGCGCAGGGTCGGAATCATTGAGATAGCGCATAGAGGTTCGCGCAAAACTGATTGCACCTTGAAATTCCGGCCTGATCGTTTGGCGTACGCCGGTATCCGCTTCTGTAGGCAAGCGCATTAAATTCTCAATTTGCTGCATACTGGCGCGGATTTTCACCATGGAGGTCACCGCAACAAAAAAGTTTTGCATGGGGCCCGTCAGCCGCCAAACCAACATAATGGTCGCAATCATTGAGCCGCTACTGAGGTCGCCATGAACGGCGTTAACCGCAGACAGCGCCAACACACTAAAACCGGTCAAAGTACCCAGTATTTGCGCGCCCCCGCTAATCCTGGCATGTACTTGATTGTCAAGGAAGTTAGCCATCGACGCTTTGCCGCTCAAGGCCCGATAGCGTTCCACCCAAAGCTTGCGACAACCGACACTTCGTATAGCGCTCATCTGGGTGATGGCTTCATCGAGAAACTCGGAGCGATCGCTGGCGGCCTTGGATGAATGGGCAATGGATCGTTTACTGATATTTCGAGTGCCAAGGGCGAGCAAAAGAAAGGAAACTGCTGAAAACAAAACGACCAATAGCGCCCAAGGATTAATAACGCCAATCGCAACCACCATAATGATATTGGCCGGCATATCGAATGCAATTATTGCAAGCGGGCCAATGAAGAAATTACGCAAACTGTCAAAGTTACGCAATCGGCCTACCTGACGTGCAACAGAAACATTTCCCATAGAACTGCTTGGAAGGTTGATAACCCGGCGAAATACATTGGTACCGATAATATAATCGATACGCCCGCCCACATGAGCAATCAGACGCCCTTTAAGGTGACGCACCTGG
This sequence comes from Methylobacter sp., assembly GCA_004299305.1. GTDB lineage: Bacteria > Pseudomonadota > Gammaproteobacteria > Methylococcales > Methylomonadaceae > Methylobacter_A. The sequence goes on along the minus strand of SCPZ01000025.1, from coordinate 23,378 downwards.
AAATCCAACACCAGCACCATTACGACCCCAAACAATAAATAACTTGCCATGGTTATATCGCCCGTGGGCAAAACCCGGTCATAAATCGATTTCACAAACAGGGGCGGCGCCAGCGCAAAAATAGTATTTGCAACGGTCAAAACAAAAGCAAGCAGGATATGCTTACGAAATCTCAGGAATAAACTTTCAAAAAAATGGGCTGTGTCGCGTGCGTTAACACGTTCATTCGCCTTAAATACGTAAACTTCGTTTTTGACGGTGTTTGCTTTAATAATGGTTTCACTGTCGATTTCGCCATCGAAACAGCGCAGGCGCCCATCCGGCAGGCGTTCCAAAACGACCTTAGCTGAACCGTTCGCGGGAACAATCAGGCAGGGCATCAGTCGATGATCAATGCTTGCCAAGCTGCTGATAAAATGTCGAGGCACTAATCCCAAATGCTCCATGGTTGAGCAAAGCCCTGAAAGATCAAGATTGCGCTCTGCATGAGGCATAGCCTCCATAAACTCCTTTTCGTTTTCTTGCCAGCCAATGGCGCGCAACAGCGGCAACAGACAGTTTGAAAAGTCCGATTCGTCATTAAACTGGTGACGTATAAGGCTTCTGTAGTCAACCACATGGGCGGGTCTTTCCAAATACTCTACCCTTACACCATCACTAACTTGGGCAGGATGCTGGGTATCGACAACCTTATCAACGATCCGTCCATTCGCTATATTTAATACCCGATCAGCCATGACGAACCAGGAAGGGCGCGGCGTTATTAAAACGATTGTACACAGCCCCTTTAGCTGGGAAATATAATCCAACAAAAGCCTATCGCCCCCCATATCAAGCGACAGGTTAGCCTCATCAAAAAGGATAACACTGGGTTTGTGCACCAATATGCGCACAATCGAGATTATTTGCCGCACCCCGGACGCCAATGCTTGAGCGCTGCCTTCGCCGAGCGGGGTCTCATAACCCAGTTTCATGCTGGAGACCACGCCATCCAAGCCTAACTGACTGGCTATATCCAGGGCGGCTTCATTCAAGCTTGTGTCAAACATGGTCATGTTTTCCAAAATGGTGCCGGTAACCAAAGCGCCTTTTTGCGGTAAAAAGCCAATTTCTTTTTGTACGCTATCGGAACAAAACTCGGTTATGCTGCGGCCATCAACCAGGACATCCCCTTCATCGAAGTCCAGCGCCCCGCCCATAACGGATAACAAACTGCTTTTACCGCTGCCGCTGCCGCCTTGAATCAGGACGCACTCGCCCGCTTGAACCGTGAAGGAAATATCGCAAAGAATAGGATCTCCATTGCTACGCTCAAGCTTCACCTGCTTAAGCTCGATACCCTCCTTTACCTGAGGCAACTCAGGTTTATCCTGGTCATCATCAAAAGGCATATCATTTATTTCTTGCAAGCTTTTTTGTGCAGCAACAAAGCCCTGATAACGCATCCAAACCGTCAAGCCGCGACGCAATGGCTGCAATGAACGCACCGAAAGCATCATACAGGCCGCCACTCCCCCAGGCGTCATCTGCCCGGCAAGCACCCCGACTGCACTGGCAAAAACGATGCTGACCGTCATCACCTGTACAAAGATATTACCTAAAGCTAAGGCCATGGCGCTGCTATTGGACATGTTTTCATTCACATCGGCGGTACCGCCCTGAAGCCGCTCTAAACGCCGCTCCATTTGGGCTTCCATCGCCATGGTCTTCACTGAATGGGCGCCGGAAAAAACTTCCACCAGATAATTGCGGCGACGATCATTAGCCGTATGGCTACGCTCAATCAGTTGCCGCAACCAGTTGCCGAAGCGGAAGATAACGTAGACAAAAGTCACCAACAATACGACGGGCACTAATACTACCCAACCGCCTATGATATAAATCATGCCCAGAAAAATTAACACAAAAGGCAGGTCTAACAGAACCAACAAGGCTTGCCCCGAATAAAACTCTGCGACTTGTGTGGCAGATGCAACGCGCTCAATATGAACGCCCGGTTCTTCCTGTTGCAAGCGCTGAAGAGAAACATGCATTAACCGGCTTAATGCATTGACACTGGCGCTATGTTCAAAACGCACGCCTAACCAACTGGTTACCAGCCCATTAACTTCCCGCAACAGTTCTTCGATAACCAGCCCCACTACCACCCCTACCACCAACAGGGCCAGGGTTTCTAATGACTGGTTAAGCACCACGCGATCCATAATTTGCAGTATTGCCATGGGCAAAATCAAACCCAGAACGTTATAAAGCAACGCAGCAATGGCCAGCAAAGGACTCACCCGACGCAAATCCGGGGAACGAAACACCTCCAAAAGCGGGCCGACCGATCTTTCTATGACTTCGCCTTTATTCAGCAAGGTTGAGAATACTGCGCGCATGACTATTCCACTCCAGATTGTTTAACCAGTATGCGCAATAATGGATGCACAAAACTGAGGCGGCTATCTTCATCCAGCCGTAAAACACCGCTGGCACAAGCCTGTTCAGCAGCAATTTGTATTACCTCGGGGGACTCCCACATGGCTTCGGCAATTTCCGCCACCGTCAAGCGAGTCGGCGACTTGCTGATCTGGCGTAGCAAAGCATGATCGAGCTTAAGCCCGTCCATACGCGCATTAATCACGACATGCAAAGAAAAAGGTAAGGTATCGCCTTGATGGTGGCGGGCCAGTTCAATGGCAAAAAGCGGAACGCCGGACGCATTCTGTACAAGCGTATCTATCGTGTCACGCCTGTCCTGAGTTTGTCGAAGCGGCCTGTCCTGAGTGAGCCCGCCTACGCTCAAAAGAGCCTTGTCTAAGGGTCGAACGACCGCATCAGCCCCATCTATTGTCTTTAGCGTGTCTTTTTCCCATTGAGCAAGGGATTGCGTTATCAAATTTTCAATAGCCGTTTTAGATAAATGTCCCAACCTGATCGTTTCGCTGGGAGGCATCGCATATTTTGAAAATTTACGGGCGGCAATAATAACCAACTTCCCCTTAGCGGCGCTTGCAACTTCCGTCGCTTTCATCAAAATATTGGGGGGTAATAGGTGTGCATCATCCAGGATAATGACGTCATGCCCTCGCCCGGTAACCGATCGGAGGCAATGCAACATGGCTTGAGCTGTTACCGGCGCTCCGCTGGGAAACATGTACAGGTTGCCCTCTTCACCCCCGGAATGACAAACAAAATGATGTATTCGGCCTTTCATGTTCAGGCCATGTTCTGCCGCATAACGGCAGAGCAGCGATTTACCCATGCCCGTTTCACCTTCAATGTAAACGAGATGATTTTTTTTGCCTTTAAATACCTCAGAAAACAGTATTTCCAGACGCTCCAGTTCTGCGTCTCGTCCCACTATTGACGGCTCGCTACTAAGTTCTTCGCAAGCTCCTGCCTGAGATTCAGGATGCTGATGGTTTTTACCCCACGGCATTCGATTAAGCGTTTTAAATAATAAGCAAGGAATAGCAACGTCAGGCCCACTTGGGCCGGTGACTTCCAGCAATGTTTTCGCCAAAGCCCCCAGCGCCAACTCGCCCGGTGCTGCGTTACTCGCAAGCTCTCGTGCTTGAGCAATTACAGCACTGGCAACAACCTCCCCCGACCAACCGCCATGCCGGTTCATAGTGGAAATTGCAAATCCCGCTGCTAATCCGCCGCGTAAATCTTGAGTAAGATCAGGATAGTCTGCGAGAGCATCAAAAACAGCACGGGCTGCGCGTAGCGCCTTGAATATATCTTGTTCAGTCCCTCGCTGAATGCCGAAAATCAACTCGCCTATATAATTTTTGCTGGTCAGGAACAAGGCATCATGAGTACCCGCTAATGCTGAAAAGGTAAGGTGCAATTCTTCTCGAACAATCCCCCTTGAGCCCGGCTTAATACTGGCCGCTTCGGCAGGCCCAGAACAGGCTCTTAGGGAGGTGTCGGGCAAAAAGATACTTAATACGATGCAAGGACGGCGCTCCAGCATTCCTTCGGATATTTCAGCGCTTTCAGGTCGGGCTAGCGGCTCCCGTTTGAGACCTTGAGAAGCCGCCATAGTGCGATTACTGACATTGAGTTTTTTGAACAGCGCTACAACATGCTGCTTCACTGTACCCAAGCCTATTCCCAATTCATTGGCAATTTCCTTATTAACCTTGCCCGCTTTAATCAAGGCCAGAATTTGCTGCTGACGCTGGGTAAGTTCAGGTAACAGCTCAAGTTCTGCTTCCCGATTCAAGAATGCTGTTGTCGAGTACTTATTACTAGCTTCTTGATTCATAACCGTTGATCGTTAACTGCTTTCGCCATATAAAATACTCAGGGTATTAGAAAAAACTCGTAACTATTCAGCTAATTGCTGAGAGTACGCCCCCTCTCCTGATGGAGAGGGTTGGGGAGAGGTGAAACAAACAAGCAAAAAGTCATTTTAATTCCCCTCACCCTTCCCTCTCGGCAATTACTCCTGCATTGCTCTACTACCTACATCCATGTAGGCATCCCGCTGGAGAGAAATGTTGTGCTACGCGCTGAATAGTTACAAAAACTCATTGATTCCATAATGCAACTATTTGATTTTCATGCATTACCAAAGAGTCATTGCGCAGCCAATTTTATACCCGTCGCTGAGTATAAAACGAGAACGGCAGAACGGCTGGAATGCCCAAAACCAGCTTTCAGTAAAAATAATGGCTCTCCGAGGCTTTCTTGGAGCCGACATTAGGAGTTTGTGTAGATGGCGCTGAAGATTTCACTTTTTCGCTTGGTTTATCAGGGGCGCTTGGAACAGGCCGCTTCGACAAGCTCAGGACAGGCTTGGAGCTATTGCCTTGTTCCTCTTTCGCTACAGAACCGGCCGCCTCATCTTCCATAAAATCGCTAAACTCATCGGCTTGAGAGGACACAAGGTTGCAACGCACCTGTTTAGTGTTCAGCTCCCAACAGAAAGCACCCGCATCTTCCTGACTTGGAAAGCGGGCAATAAACACACGATACCAAGTAGCGCGCTCTTGCTGCTCGTTTGCCACCTTACCTTGCAGACGTGGCAGGGCAATGCGATCGGCCATCAGGTTAGGAAAGCGTTGCAGCAAATCACGCCAAGCATGAGTAACCCCAGAGCGATCATATAACCCGGCTAATTCAACCAACCAGAATTCATCGTCCATGTTGATCTTGCTTCCGGTCCAATCGATCCCAGACTCAGTATTAGGCGTTGCCGCCAGGGCGGATTTACCCTGGGGACGAACCCCATCACCCGGCAACACGCCCCCTTGATGCACGCCGCCGCCCAGCGCACTATATAGTGAAACCAAACTATTAAAACGCTGTTGTCGTATATCGTGGTATTCATCCAGCATTCTGTGATAGGTTCGTTCGGTATCTATCAAGGTCAAAAAGTCAATACCGCCAACATCATAGGACTCCCGGCTGGCTGACCAAGCGCGCAGTGCGGCTTCTGTGGACACTTTCTGCGCCGCCAACCGATCTCCATTCAAATGCGTACTAACTATCGCATCCTCGGTTTCACGCACCGCTGAATAAATAGTATGCAAATAAGTCTCCACTAACTCTTCATGCAACGACCGTGCAAAATCAACATCCTGAGTGCGCTTGCCATGATCGAAAATCGTTGTGGCTAAATTGCCTACTGCGTTATAAAGAACGCCGTAAGGCGCAAAAAATAGTTGCGCATAGGTCAGTAAACCCACGCTGCCTTGGGCGGTTAAAGTCAAGGGCGGAAATAAGCGCGCTCGCGCCACATCAATATCGGCATCCGCCGCCAACAACCTCGCCTCGACCGCCCGTATATCCGGCCTTCGCACTAACAGCGAAGTCGGCACATCCGGCAACGCTCCCGGAAAGGTCAGTGAATCCAAGCCTTTATCCGATAACGTCAGCGCACTAGGCGTAACCCCCAACAATTGAGCCAGCGCGTTTGCCGCCATTTTCCGTTTTAAATCCCAGCCCGGAATCGTCGCATGTACCTGAAAGTCAGCAGATCGTTGCTGCTCCAGGTCAATAACAGTGGCATCGCCAACTTTCACGCGATCGCTGACGGCCTGGAGCATGCCATGGAGTACGACTTCCGTCTCACGCGCAACACGGACGCGATCATTAAGGTAGAGATATTCAATGTACTTGGAAACGACATTAGCAATCAAAGTGCGACGAACATCATCACTTTTATAAGTAGCTTGCCATAGCTGCAATTCCGCCGATTCAGCCATAGATCGGTGTTCGCCCCACACATCAACATCCCACGCGCCACGTAAACCGGCTTGATAATATTCGCGATGTTTGGCTTGGCTGTTCGAATTAATCTGGGCCGAGTTGACACCGTTGGGTGGCGAATCATAATGCACTTCAAGCGGAGCGGTAACAACCGGGTATTGAGCTGCATCCGCCTGGTTTGCACGGGCCTGGGACTGGGCCAAGCGCAACATGGCGATACGTAAATCGGTATTATTAGCTAATGCCTGGTCAATGAGGGAATTAAGCTCTGCACTACCAAAGGGCCGCCACCACTCATCGAGATCTGCCGCTGTAAGTAACTTTGCGGGTGATGTTGCAACGGGTTTTACAGGGGCGGCGCCATCTCCAGCAGGAGGGGCCACATCTCCAGCCTTGGGAAAGGACGCAGCTTGTTGGTATTGTGCCGAAAGCAGCACGGCGGGTACGTCGTAGTGATCTCGTTTGATCGCGCAACCCGCCATCAGGATGCTTAAAACAACCGGGGCAAACACAATGCCGCGAAACGGCTTCGTGCCGGGCATGAAATTCCCATAAATTGACGATTTTCTCACTGCCTTGGTGGAATAATGATTTCTCGTTATCGATAGAAAAACTGAAAAACCAGACCGATCATCCTCTGATTTACACATAACACCTAACTTAAATTATCGTGGAAAACAACAGCAGACCTAGCTAAACAGCCAACTCATTGCATTCAGTTACGGATATTTCATGATTGACTTCTTCAAATAATAAATCCAATACAACATTGGATTGTATAGATGAATATAAATGCCAAAAGATGACTTCATATTTAATTTCAAGGCTATCCAATGCTATACGAGCCCATCATGAATTTACCTGAAGCTATTGTTGCCCAATCTGTTTCTTTAACCATTGTCATGCTCATAATACGCTCGTCTTTAGTGTTATTTTCTACAGCGATAGTACCCTCGGCTTTTGTGATATCTACCTCTATTTTCAGTTCAGGCATATTGGCGGAGACTTTATTTTCAATAACGTCTTTATGCACTTCTTGCAGCACTATTTCTTCAACGGTTGCCACTTCATATCCGGCTTCCGCAACACAGGTTATGCATAACAGGCTTATCCTGAAATCGACTACTCTCAGGAAGAATTAATTGGCATTCGATACATTTAAAACTTTTTATCTCGTCATGCTCATCTAGTAAATCTTCACTCATAATTTCCTTCCCGATATAACATATCTTGTGACTCCACCACGTAACACACTATGTTAAGTGGCTGATTTAAAATTTTCCAGTCAACTCTGCAATTATTCCAGCGCCTGTTTCGCTCTGTGTAGCTTAATTGCATTCGGCAGAAAACTACGTTGTCGGTACAACCTTGTATTTCAATCCTCAATTTATTGCAGTAACAAAATCATCAATACAACACCAATCATCTCGACAGATCATTATTGCTAACCTGTCAACAACAATATCTAATTAATGTGATGTGCTTCAAAACTTATGTGAATGTAATATAGCTTGCATATCGCATACTGTCAAAGCAGGGCTTCCAACTCTATTTTCATAAACAACAAGAAATAGATGAGAAACATTAAGCTACATTCAATACCAGCAGCAATGCATGCCTATGAACAAAAGAAAAGCCCCGTAGCGTTGAGAACCGTCAAATAAAACATCTATCTCCGCTAAAAAAATTTAATTTACAAAATCGCCAACAAATCATTGTGATTTACTGGCTTAAGCAGGAGTAACACATTCTGGCTTGAATGTTTTTTGGCAATATAGAGGCAATATTACCCGGCTTCACCTTAGGTGATTTCCTCGTTGAGGCCACCAAAGAAATGCGAGAAATCAACGATTTTTAATGTATTTGGTTTTCTAGTAGATTTTTGGCTCTTCCTGATTTCGTGGAGTGACCACTACATATAGTGTTAGGCATAGCCAAATAACCGCCTACCTTCGACATCAATCCAGATATGCTGGAATAGCCGATAATGGGTCAAATATGTGATTTGCTTTATAATATCGAATATAACCTGTTATCAAGAAATTATCTGCCCGGCTTGTGGCAGTAACCAAATTATGAAGTCTGGCCGTAGTGCAGAGGATACACAGCGTTATCGCTGTCAAAATCCGGATTGCAACACTAAAACGTTCATGCTGGATACCCGCTATAAGGCGTGCGAACCAAGCGTCAAGGAGCAAATTGTGGACATTGCCATTAACGGCAGTGGTATCCGTGATACAGCGCGAGTTCTCAAGATCGACAAAAACACAGTCATTAACACGTTAAAAAAAAATCGAGCCGCATCGTCCAAGTCAATCCAAATTTTCAGCCCTTGAATTCGGCAGCAAATTTAGCTGTGAGATTGGAATTGGCTTGTGACGAGGCTGAAATGGATGAGCAGTGGTCATTTGTCGGCAACAAATCCAATCAGCGTTGGCTCTGGTATGCCGTTGATCATGCCACGAACACGGTATTGGCTTATGTGTTTGGCAAACGCAAGGATGAGGTATTCAAAAAGCTGAAAGTATTGCTTGAGCCCTTTGGCATCAGCCGCTATTACACCGATGATTGGGGGGCTTATGAGCGTCACCTTGAAATCGACAAGCATGAGGTGGGGAAGCGCAACACCCAAAAGATTGAACACAAGAATCTGAATTTCAGAACTTGGATTAAGCGGCTCACACGAAAAACAATTTGCTTTTCGAAATTAGAGACCTTGCATGATACGGTCATCGGATTACTGATTAACAAGGTCGAATTTGGCTTAGATATTCATGCTAAATTACAGATTTAACCCACTACCAAAAATTAGCTATTCTTCTTGAACCCGAATGGCATCATCTTACTTATCTTGGTTTCGGGCTTCATAGGCTAGAGAGTAAGCATCGATACAACGAAAACATGGAAAAACACCTATTTATAGAATGTCAAACACTGTTTTTGGGCGGCAATTCCGATTCGAGTTGAATTTTTCGCCAAACGGCTGAAAATGAATGCCAAACGCTGGCAAAAATTTCGGTATTTGATGTTTCCGGTCTTTATTATGCTTTTGCAACTCAAGATCAAGTCAATCTGGTATCATTGCATCCCCTATTTATCCATTCCCCATAAAGGACAACGTATGCCAGAATTTAATACCGTAACCGTCGTCAAAAAAGCCAATGTTTATTTCGGCGGCAATGTCAGCAGCCGTACTATCAAATTCGCAGACGGTTCGACAAAAACCTTGGGCTTTATGCTGCCCGGCGAGTACACCTTCAACACCGCCGACCCGGAATTAATGGAAATCATCGACGGCGACCTGGATGTTTTATTACCCGGCGCCGAATGGCAAAGCGTAAAAGGCGGCGAATCTTTCAATGTACCTGCCAATGCGGCATTCACTATGAAAGTTAAAACACCTAGCGATTATTGCTGCTCATTCATCAAATAACGACATGGAAAAAGTCGCCATCTTTGCCGATGTGCAGAATATTTATTACACCACCAAGCAAAGTTACCAGCGGCATTTCAACTACACTGCATTCTGGGCGCAGGCGACCGCAGGCAGGGACGTGGTCGCGGCGTTTGCTTACGCAATCGACAAGGGTGACAGCAAGCAACAGGGATTTCAGCAAATACTCAGAAAAATCGGCTTTGACGTTAAACTAAAACCTTACATCCAGCGCAGCGACGGCAGCGCAAAAGGCGACTGGGACGTAGGCATTACCTTGGATGCAATCGATTATGCCGCCAAGGTTGATGTGATCGTTTTATTATCCGGCGACGGCGACTTCGACCTATTATTAGATAAAGCTCGGAATACCTTCGGCGTAAAAACAGAAGTTTACGGCGTGCCTGCACTGACGGCGCCTTCATTGATAAATTCAGCCAGTCGTTTTATAGCCATAGACCATAAGCTATTACTGTAAAACAACCGACGGCTAAAACCTGTTAGAATACCGCAACTACATCGGCAATTAGAAAAATACGACTGCATGGATGCAGGAGGTAGAGCAATGCAGGAGCAATTGCCGACGACTGCAAGGATACAGGAGCAGTTGCCGAGAGCACGGTTTGTGTTCCATCTTAAGTCGGCAATTTTTTTAAATCCCTAAACAACACTCAATGGCACTCAAGTCAACCATCTATAAAGCCGACTGTCAGATTTCAGACATGGACAGGGGCTATTATCAATCGCACCACCTGACCATTGCCCTGCACCCTTCGGAAACCGAAGAGCGCATGATGGCGCGCCTGCTTGCTTTTGTACTTAATGCCCATGAACAGTTGCACTTCACCAAAGGCCTGAGCACCGACGATGAACCCGAGCTTTGGCAAAAAAGCTTGACCGACGACATTGAGCTGTGGATTGATGTGGGCATGCCCGATGAGAAACGCATCCGCAAAGCCTCCAATCGTGCCGATAAAGTCATCATCTACAGCTACGGCGGACGCAATACGGTCTGGTGGAACCAAATCCAGCACAAACTGGAACGCTTTAAAAACCTAAGCGTCATTAACCTGCCCAAGGAAGAGACCGATCAACTCGCACCGATGGTAAAACGCACCATGCAGTTGCAAATCAGCATCCAGGACGGACAGCTTTGGATCAGCGATGATCAAAACACGGCCAATATAGTGCCTGAATCATGGCTTAATTAACTCAATAATACGAAACAATGGAACACGGATAACACGGATTCGGCTGATAACCGCGGATAAAAAATCCGTTTAAATCCGTCCGATCCGTGTCATCCGTGTTCTAGTCTTTAATATCTTTTTACCTTTAATCTTCGGAACAAAAACTTGATCTCTACAGCTAACATCACCATGCAGTTCGGGGCTAAACCCCTGTTTGAAAACGTCTCGGTCAAATTCGGCGACGGCAACCGTTACGGCCTGATCGGCGCGAACGGCTGCGGCAAATCGACCTTCATGAAAATATTGAGCGGCGATTTGGAGCCGTCAGCGGGCAACGTCAGCATCAGCCCCAATGAGCGCCTGGGTAACTTGCGCCAGGATCAATTCGCCTACGAAGACCAGCGCGTGCTGGACGTGGTGTTGATGGGCCACGCCGAAATGTGGGCGGCGATGTCCGAGCGCGACGCCATCTACGCCAACATGGAAGCGACCGAAGACGACTACATGCATGCCGCCGAGCTTGAGTCGGTATTCGCCGAATACGGCGGCTATACCGCCGAAGCCAGGGCCGGCGAGCTATTACTGGGACTGGACATTCCGCTGGAACAGCATAACGGCCCGATGAGCGCGGTAGCGCCGGGCTGGAAGTTAAGGGTATTGTTGGCGCAGGCGTTATTTTCCAATCCCGACATCATGTTGCTCGATGAGCCGACCAACAACCTGGACATCAACACCATCCGCTGGCTTGAAGACATACTGAACCAGCGCAATTGCACGATGATTATCATCTCGCATGACCGGCATTTTTTAAACAGCGTCTGCACCCACATGGCCGATATGGATTACGGCGAACTGCGCGTTTATCCCGGCAATTATGACGATTACATGATCGCGGTGACCGAGGTTCGCGAACGCCTGCTGGCCGGAAACGCCAAGAAAAAAGCCCAGATTGCCGAGCTGCAAACTTTCGTCAGCCGCTTCTCGGCGAACGCATCCAAGGCCAAACAGGCCACCTCGCGCGCCAAACAGCTGGATAAAATCAAACTGGATGAAGTTAAGCCTTCAAGCCGGGTTAATCCGTTCATCCGCTTCGACCAAACCAAAAAACTGCATCGTTTAGCGCTGGAAGTCGAAAACTTAAGTAAAGGCTACGGCGAGCAACCGTTATTTAAAGACCTGAACCTGATGATAGCGGTCGGCGAGCGCGTTGCGGTTCTTGGCCCTAACGGCATCGGTAAATCTACCTTGTTGCGCACCCTGGTCGGCGACTTAACGCCGGATACCGGCCTGGTTAAATGGTCGGAGAACTCGGAAGTAGGTTATTACGCCCAGGATCATGCCGTAGACTTCGCCGAAAATATGACCCTGATCGAATGGATGGGGCAATGGCGCAAGGAAACCGACGACGACCAAACCATCCGCGGTACTTTGGGACGATTATTGTTCAGCGCAGACGACATCAACAAATCGGTTAAAGTCATTTCAGGTGGGGAGCAAGGCCGCATGTTGTTCGGCAAGCTGATTCTGCAAAAAAACAACATCATGGTGCTGGACGAGCCGACCAACCACTTGGACATGGAATCGATTGAGTCGCTAAATACCGCGCTGGAAAATTATCCCGGCACCTTGATCTTTGTCAGCCATGACCGGGAGTTTGTGTCCTCGCTGGCGACTAGGATTATCGAATTAACCCCGACCGGCATTGTTGATTTCAATGGCAATTATGAAGATTATTTAAGCAGCCAAGGGTCTTAACCGACCTGAATAGCGCACATCAAAGCGAGCTTTGGACTCCAGATACTGTGGAGCTCAAAGCCTGCTTTGAACCTTGCGATTCTGCTGAAGGTTTCCTGATGCGCCGGATCGAACCTTAGCCAAGATGAGTTAAGGTATTCCCCATCAAATCGGCGACAGCCCTGTTCGCCACTCCGAATACCTTGATATTATTTTTAATAGTGCCCGCATAATTTTCATGCAAATGGCCGTGAAAAATATTTTTCACCCCCATTGCAACAGCCAGGTCACCGATCACATCAAAGCCGTGCCGATGAGATCCCGGCGCCTCATGGGTCACCAAAATATCCGCTTTCAGCGTCTTTAATACCTCAAACTCATCAAACCAAATCGCTCCCTTGTATTTTAATGACATAGTCGTATGTCTGATATTAGCAGGCTGATTATGAAGGTAATGCTGCTTGTTCCGCCATTTAGGCTGTTGCGGCGGATACCAGACCCGGCCAAGAAAAATACCCCCTAAACCGGCAATTCTCAAACCCGCTATTTCCGTGACTTTCAAGTGTAAACCTTTATCAGCCAAGGCCGAATCAAACAAGTGCTTATGCTTACTGGGCGTTTCAAAATCATGATTCCCCGCAATCCACCAAATTTGGGTTAAGTCAATAATTTCCTGTAAGCAGGTTTCCAAAGGCATTTCCAAGTCATAATCGCCCAGCAACACGACGGCCTCGGGTTTGTATTCATGTACTGCCGCAATCAGCGGCTTAAAATCTCCGTGTGGATCGCCTGCAAATAAAATCTTGTTCTGTGGGTTCAAATGGCTACTCCTGTTAACTGGAACCTGACCCTAATGCTAAAAATAACGTTTTATTTCCGTTGATCGGCGCGGGCTTAAAATCTCCCGATTATAGACAAAAGTCACCCTGATTAATATCAAGCTGTTAAATCAATAAAGATTTGGGCTGCCAACTTAGGTAACTTGCAATAAATACCCCCCTAGCCCGAATAGTTCCCACGCTCCGGTGTGGGAATTCATCCGGCAACGCTCCAGCGTTGCGTGACGCTGGAGCGTCACTGGCGGCATTCCCACGCCGGAGCGTGGGAACGATGGCTATAGGGGATTATTTATTGCGAGTTGCCTTATGTGTCCCGCCTTTCAAAATAGGATTGACTGAGTGCCATACTGCGAGCGGTCACGATTTGAACTTTTTTGAATCCCCCTCGGCAACTGCTCCTTGCCTCGCCTAAAGCGCCTACTGTTGGTGCTCTCGGCAATTGCTCCTGCATTGCTCTACCTCCCCCATCCGTGGGGTCGTACCTCCTGCATACAAGTCGTCTTTTTCTAAGAGGGGGACTGAACGGTTACTTATAAATCATCCATAATAACCACCGTGTTACTACTCAAAAAACATCATCTTAAAAGCCCAAGCCGAACTGCGCAGCATTCAAAATATCCAATGAATCTGTAATACTCCTAGGCTAGTCTAGGTTTTTTTGTATAATCAAATTCATTTCCCGATTGTTATCCAATAATGCAGACTCCTTTTAAGACCATAGGCATCATAGGCAAACCCAGCGACCCCAGCATCGCCGAGGCTTTAACTGCCTTACATGCTTTTTTAAAGCAACATGACTACACGGTCATTGTCGCTAAAGACAGCGCTCATTTCATTGATAATCAGTCGGTTAAATCCTGCGCCATCGATACCATGGGGCAAAATTGCGACCTGGTTATCGCGGTTGGCGGCGACGGGACTTTTCTTGCCGCCGCCCGCGCCATCGTCGCCGATGATATTCCGTTGATTGGCATCAACCTCGGGCGCTTGGGTTTTTTGGTGGATATATCGCCTAATGAGCTATCCGACAAACTGCTTCCTATTCTTCAAGGCCACTACTGGCAAGAAAAACGCTACTTGTTGCGCACCAAGATCATCCGTGACGGGACTGTCATTCACGAAGAAACCGCTGTCAATGAAGTGGTCATTCACCGTTGGGTAACGCCCAGCATGATAGAAATCATCACCAAAATCGATAATGTATTTTTAAACTCGCAGCGCTCCGACGGCCTGATCGTTTCCACGCCGACCGGATCAACCGCTTATTCCCTGTCTGCGGGCGGGCCGATTTTGCATCCGGCGTTAGATGCACTGGTATTGGTGCCGCTTAATCCCCATACCTTGTCAAACCGGCCTATCGTGATTAACGATTCCGCTGAAATTGAAATAAGCTTTTGCCAAACCAAACAAATCAACGCCTTAGTGACTTGCGATCATATTGAAATCCCTGAGGTACTGATCAGCGACAAAATTTTGATTAAAAAAGAACCCAACCCAATTAGAATTTTGCATCCCGAAGGTCATGATTTCTTCTATATTCTCAGGAACAAATTAAACTGGAGCAGTGGTTACCACACCGACAATCATGCTATTGAACCTTAATATCATCGACCTCGCCGTCGTTAAATCATTAGACCTCGACCTGGAAAAAGGCATGTCGGTGCTGACCGGCGAGACCGGCGCCGGTAAGTCTATTCTATTAACCGCATTGGGACTTGCCCTGGGCGACCGGGCCGATTCCGGCTACGTGCGGCCCGATAGCAAACGCGCCGAGATCAACCTGGAATTCGATTTGGCCGATGCGCCGTTAGCGCAGCAATGGCTCAAAGACAATGAACTGGACACCGATCATCAATGCCTGATCCGCCGCGTTGTGAATAGCGACGGCCGCTCCAAAGCGTATATCAACAACCGCCCGGTTACCTTGCAAGCCTTACAGGAACTCAGCGAAAAACTAGTCGAAATTCACGGCCAACACGCGCATTTAACATTGCTCAATACTGACGAGCAACGCCGCCTGCTGGATGCCTACGCAAAAAACCAGTCCTTGCTGGACAGCGTCAACGCCTGTTACCGGGAATGGCACCAAACCAGCAAGGAGCTGACAAGCCTGATTAAAGCCAGTGTCGATCAAACCAAGCGCGAGGAACTGCTTCGCTACCAAATTGAAGAATTGCAACAACTGGACCTGGTTAATTTCAACTATGCAGAGCTTTCGGAAGAACACGGCAAACTGGCCAACTTGGGACAAATATTAAGCAGCGGCCAGACCCAGGTCGACTTGCTGTATGAGAACGACCGGCAATCGGTCAATCAAATGCTGAACCACAGCTTGGTCGAATTAAACTACATTGCCCAATTTGCGCCCGAATTAAACGAAATCTGCACCATGCTCTCCGAAGCCCAAATTCAGGTTAAAGAAGCATCGCTCCAGTTACGCCGTTTTCTCGAATCGCAAGAGACCGACCCGCACCGCCTGGAAGCGCTGGAAAACCAGCTTGGCATTATTCACAGCCTGAGCCGCAAGCATCATGTCACCCCGGATGAACTGCCTGAAGTGGCCTGCAAGCTTGAACGCGAACTCGACGGACTGGCCCACAGCAGCGAGCGCATCGAAGCCTTAACCGCAAGCGCCGAACAGTTGCTTGCCCAATACCACCAGCTGGCCGCGCAATTGTCGGAACAACGCAAACTTAGCGGCAACAAGCTGCAACAGCATATTTCCGCGATGATCAAGGAACTGGGTATGCCGCAAGGCGAGTTCCTGGTCGATATTGCCGCGCAAGACAGCGATACGCCTAAATTGAACGGCAAAGATAAAATAGAATTCCTGGTCAGCGCCAATCCCGGCCTGCCAGCAAAACCGCTGGCTAAAGTGGCTTCCGGCGGTGAATTGTCACGCATCAGCTTGGCGATTCAAGTCACCACTTCCAGTGATAAAACCACCCCGACCATGATTTTTGATGAGGTAGACTCAGGCATAGGCGGAGGCATTGCCGAAATCGTCGGACAAAAACTGCGCAGCTTAAGCCGTAACAGGCAAGTCATGTGCGTCACCCACCTTCCACAAGTCGCTGCACAAGCGCATCACCATCTCTACGTTGAAAAAAACAACCAAACCGATATGACCTCTTCCAATGTCCGCTTACTGGAAACGGAAGAGCGTGTTGAAGAAATTGCCAGAATGCTGGGCGGTGTAAACATCACCGCCAACACGCTGGCACATGCTAAAGAAATGTTGTTTCAATCAGTTCCCGGCACACAACCGGGAAATACAATTATAGGGAACTAAAAACTATGAACAGATTTCCAGCAGAATGGGAAAAACAATCCGCCGTATTAATCGCTTGGCCACATCTTACCGGCGACTTTCGCAACCTTGATGCTGTAGAACAATCCTACAGCGTTATTAGCGACACCATCAGTCAATATCAAAAACTGCTTATCGTCTGTCGGGATGACAGCCATCAGCTGCACATCCAGAGTTTAATAAGCAAGAACGACAACATCGACTTCATCCACGCGACTGTGAATGATATCTGGGTTAGGGACACCGTTTTTCTTACCGTCGAAAAAGACGGCGCCAATATGCACATGAACTTTCTTTTCAACGGCTGGGGCGAAAAATACTCGCACCAAAACGATAACGCGCTTAACCATAAACTGCTAAACGCCAAGCCCTTTAAAGGCGCCAGTCACACCGATATAGATTTTATATTGGAAGGCGGCAGCGTCGAAAGCGACGGCATAAACACCATTCTGACCACTAAACAATGCCTGCTAAATCCTAACCGGAATAAAGGCTTGAGCCAACAAGACATAGAACAGCAATTACTCCAGCATCTGGGGGCAAAACGCGTATTTTGGCTGGACCAAGAGAACCTGACCGGCGATGACACCGATGCTCATATCGACACGCTGGCGCGCTTTTGCTCTGCGGGTAGCATCGCTTACACCAGTTGCGACGACCCCGAAGACTCGCACTATAACAGCTTGAAATTCATGGAAACGCAACTACAGGCGCTTAGAACTCAGGAGGGGGATGTCTATCATCTGGTGCCATTGCCGTTGCCGAAACCGATTTATGATGAAGACGGGCAGCAACTGCCGGCTAATTATTCGAACTTTTTAATTATCAACCATGCCGTTCTGGTGCCGGCTTATGGTGATCCGATGGATGCGGTTGCTGTGGAACGCCTAGCCGACTGTTTCCCGGATCGCAAGATTATTGCTGTTCCGTGCCAGCCCTTGGTGCATCAGTACGGCAGCCTGCATTGTATGACCATGCAGTTTCCTGAGCGAACCCGTGCAGCATAAAGGCCTTTAACCACATCACTTTGCTTAAAATAGCGCGTCATACCGGCATAAATGCCGGTATGACGTATGAGCATCTCATTAAAGCGATAGCTGTTCAGTCCATGAAGGCGCTGTACAAAAACACCTCACTTCTTAGCAATGGTATTCCATGCTGCAAGCCAGGCTTGTGATTGATAGAAATCGGCTTTCCGGTCAAGAAAACCGGTCAACACCAGTCGCAAGATGTTGTCAATAATACCGAAGAAATAGGTATAACCTAGCTGCGGAGTCATATTGCGAATTTCGCCCGCCTTAATGCCTGCCTCGATGATCTTAATGATCTTCATGAAAGCTGCGGATTCATGTAGCGGCTTTGCTTCCGGTAAAAACTCATTGACATTCGAAATCAATAGAAACCGCATCACATCGGGCGCGTCATCAGTTAACTTGAATAACAAATCGACTATACCCCGTAATTGCTCAGATGATTTTTCGTTTTTACGCCTTATGTCATCGATGGAGATATCTAAGCTGTCGAGAATATTTTCATACAACTGCGAAGCAATCATTTGTTTGGTTTTGAAGTGCTGGTGGATTGCACCGGTGTTTTTTATGTTGGCTGCATCTTTAATATCGATTAGCGATGCATTGAAATATCCTTTTTCGGTAAACAGCTTCAAAGCCGCCAACAATATCTCATCTTGCACTTCATGTTTGGTCTGAATTTCTTCTATTTCCTGATCCATGTTCTTCTTTCACAGCTAATTCAATGCGCTGTATTTATGTGTTAGTGAAAATCCAAATGGTCTACACGTTATAGACTCACAAGTATAACTATTTATTTTGTGGTCAACACCGCCAATGCTGCCCTTAAGTAATTAATCATAGACCATAACGTTAATATGGCCGCAATGTACAACAAACCGTAGCCGCAATAATTTATAGGTATACCCAGTAAATCATCACGATATAACAACATGCCAATTGCCAGCATTTGAGCGGTAGTTTTCCATTTACCTAACTGGGAAACTTTAACCTGTGCCCGCTGACCGATTTCAGCCATCCATTCCCGTAACGACGCAATAGTTATTTCCCTACCGATAATGACTGCCGCAGGAATAGCCAAATAAGGACTGCCCTGCTGCTGAACAATCAAAACCAGAACCATAGCCACCATCAGCTTGTCCGCCACCGGGTCTAAAAAAGCCCCGAAAGGCGTTTCCAAGCGCATTTTCCTGGCAAGATAGCCGTCCAACCAGTCGGTAATCCCTGCTGCTAAAAAAATCAGCATACAGGCAATATTGGAATATACCCAAGGCAGATAAAAAACCACGGTTAATAACGGTATTAATGCGATTCTTAACAGCGTGAGATTTGTTGGTATGTTAAATTCAATTATCATCTTGATGATGAAATAGTTCGTAAATTCATTGTGCTACACATCAGTGTATGTCGTCCACACTGCAAAGTGCATCCACGTCAGCCGGTGAAATGCCTTGCAGTCCCTCAAGTTGTTAATAAAAGCTGTGCCTTTTAGCATGAAAGGCTTTCCTAGCCGATTATTTTTAGCCTTGCCAACCGGTACGTTTCATCGCGAATATACCAACCTTCGACTCCCGGCTTTTCTAACAGGCTCTTTATAAATTCCGGCTATCATAACATTGTTTATGTCTAATTCCGCCAATGCCTTTTACACATCATGCACCTGACCTTTACTGGCGTCTATAAATGAGGAATGAAAACTAAATAACTTGAACGGATAACATCGCTTTAAGGGATGTTATCTGTAAATCCGGCCCTTTAAATTAGAGTTCAACTGTACGAGTTATTTAATTTTCATCCCGATCTATCCAGCGCCTCATTATAATTCCTCCACTGCTCAGCAAATAAGCCTGCCTTGCCCCGCCTCGCGGCATCCATATAGGCAAAAATTCGGATTCAACGATATAATGGCGCACAACATTCATCCAATTAAATGAGAATGCAGTGGATATTAAAGAATATATGAAAACACTGGGCCGACAAGCCAGAAAAGCAGGACGGGAAATAAGCCGTACCGAGTCGGGAAAAAAAAACCTGGCCTTGCTGAAGATTGCCAAAATTATTGAAGACAGTCATGAACTGTTGATAACGGAAAACCGCAAAGACCTGGAGGCCGGCAAAAAAAACGGCCTGGATGCGGCCTCTCTGGACAGGCTGGAATTAAAGCCGACCGCTATCCAGGCGATGGTAGAAGGTTTAAAACAGGTTGCAGCATTAGCCGATCCGGTCGGCGAGATCAGCGATTTAAGCTACCGGCCCAGCGGCATACAAGTCGGTCAAATGCGCGTGCCTTTGGGCGTAATCGGCATTATTTACGAATCCCGTCCCAATGTAACCGTCGATGCGGCGGCTCTGTGCCTCAAATCCGGCAATGCCTGTATCTTGAGAGGCGGCTCGGAAGCAATACATTCCAATCAGGCGATTGCAGCCTGCATATCTCAAGGCTTGGAAGCAGCAGGCTTGCCGATTGAAGCCGTGCAAATCGTGGCGACGGCGGATCGTGCTGCGGTGGGCGAATTAATCACCCTAAGCGAATACGTCGATGTGATCGTGCCGCGCGGCGGCAAAAGCTTGATCGAACGCATTTCCAAGGACGCCACTATTCCGGTAATCAAACATCTTGACGGCATTTGCCATGTCTATATCGACGACAAAGCCGACATCGACAAAGCGATCAAAATTGCGATCAACGCCAAAACCCATCGCTACGGCGTTTGCAATGCGATGGAAACCTTGCTGGTTGCCGAGAGCATTGCCGCCAAAGTATTGCCGTTGCTGGCTGAACAATACCGCGAAAAAGGCGTTGAATTGCGCGGCTGCCTTAAAACCTGCTCCC
Source organism: Methylobacter sp. (assembly GCA_004299305.1). Lineage (GTDB taxonomy): Bacteria > Pseudomonadota > Gammaproteobacteria > Methylococcales > Methylomonadaceae > Methylobacter_A. The sequence continues at coordinate 2,801 of SCPZ01000025.1, read as the reverse complement.
TGATTCCACACTGCATTAGAGCAACCGAGGAAGACTGGGACACAGAATATCTGGCGCCGATTTTATCGATCAGGATAGTCGACAGCGTCGATCAAGCGATGGAGCATATCAACCGGCACAGCTCAGGACATACCGAAGCAATAGTAACCGAAGACTACACCCTGGCACGCCGATTCCTGCGTGAAGTCGATTCCAGCTCGGTGATGGTGAATGCATCGACCCGCTTTGCCGACGGCTTCGAATACGGACTAGGCGCTGAAATCGGCATCAGCACCGACAAACTCCATGCACGCGGCCCGGTGGGTTTAAAAGGTCTGACCTCATTAAAATACATTGTTCTGGGTGACGGCCATATCAGGCAATAGATGATTGGCATCTTCGGCGGCACCTTCGACCCAGTTCACTACGGACATTTGCGTTCGGCGCTTGAAGTTAAGGACATCTTCGGGCTGGATGAAGTCCGGTTGATCCCCTGCGCTAATCCACCGCACCGCGAACAGCCTGCCGTAACAGCAAATATGCGCTTGCAGATGTTGGAACTGGCGATAAAAAACCAGCCGGGATTAAAAATAGATACCAGAGAGCTGGACAGATACAATTTAGATCAAACGCCGTCGTATATGGTCGACACGCTCAAATCCTTACGACAGGAATTCAAAAATGAGCCACTGCTGTTATTTATCGGCAGCGACGCGTTCAAACACTTAACCGGCTGGCATCAATGGCAGCGGTTATTCGACTATGCGCATATTGTGGTGATGACCCGACCGGGCTTTAATACACAGCAACTCGATGATTTTTTTAAGGCCCGACTGGCTGTGGATACCAAAGAGCTAGCGCTGGCTAGCGCAGGAAACTTATGCTTCCAGCAAATCACCCAATTGGATATTTCGGCAACGGCGATCAGGAACATCATTGCAAGAAAACAAAATCCGGGTTTTTTATTGCCCGATGCTGTCATAGAATACATCAAGCAACACCAGCTTTACGAGACACGTTGATCTCATTATTTACACTAGGAATTTGAATGCAAGCAGAAGATATTTTAAAAATTGTCCAGGATGTTTTGGATGAACGCAAAGGGCAACACATAACGACACTCGATGTTCGGGGCAAAACCAGTTTTACCGATTATATGGTCGTAGTAACCGGAACCTCGGATCGTCACCTGAAGTCCTTATGTGAATACGTATCGGAAAAACTAAAAGAAAACGGTGTTAGACCTTTGGGTATAGAAGGTGATCTGGGGGCGGACTGGATATTGCTGGATTTGGGTGACGTAATTGTCCATGCTATGAATGCTCAGGCCCGCGAGTTTTATCAGCTTGAGAAATTGTGGTCTGTTGAGGGTTCTAAAGAAGCCGAGCAACACGCTTCGTAGCTTGAACAACCGCTTATCATTGTCCAACGTTCAGGTATCAGATGCGCGGCGTTGGGCAAACCAAAAGTCCATTCCCCTCTCGAAGCATGGGGCAAGCACAATGCCCCCATTCGGCTTTTAGATTTATCCGACTGGAGGCTTCCATGCTACGACGCAATCGTTTCCGTTACCGCATATGCGGAGCGATAACACTTTTATCCATCTGCGCAGGGTCTGGCATATGCGCTACCGTTACCACGCCTTCAAACGCTGCCGCACAAAACCAAATCCTGTCTTTTTCCGGTTACACATGGAGGGTACGCTCCGGTTACGGCGGCCCTGGACCGAATGATTGGGATACTGCTAACGTTTGGCTGGATAAAAAGGGCTATATGCACCTGAAGATTTCCAAGGTCGATGGACGATGGCGGTGCGCCGAAGTCGAAACCACGCAACATCTGGGATTTGGGCGCTATCAATTCCAAGTAATCGGCGCTCTGGATCGGCTGGATCGCAACGTCGTCTTGGGCTTGTTCAATTATCCGACGCAGGATATTGGTGTCGATGCAAGCAATGAAATCGACATCGAATTCGCAAACTGGGGAAACCCGGATTATCCGCCTGGCAATTACACAGTCTGGGCAGCCGAGGCAAACCTGAAACCGCGCCACTACGCTTTTGATTTTAGCTTGCCTAGCGCTACCAGCACGCATCGATTTACTTGGACAAAAGAATCCGTCTATTTTCAGAGTCTATCCGGGCGCCGAAACAACAACCTCGCCGAATTTGCACATTGGACATTTCATCCTAAGGCGTATGAGCAACTTATTCCGCAAAATCCCCTACCGATACATATCAATCTTTGGCTTTATCAAGGACAAGAACCCACTGACAATCAACCCGTGGAAATTGTGATCAAGCAGTTTTCCTTTATTCCTGAATAGGCTACTCTCATCTAACTCAAAAATCGTATACTTTATAAGTTAACGAAAACGTATCTTGCGCTATATCATGCTGAATAAAACGCCTGCCGAACGGGCACGGATGGGTGAAGGGGATTCAAAAAAGCGCAAATCGTGACCGCTCGCGGTATACCAATGGACGGGTGGGCAGGTCAGTGCCGGCAGTGCCCAAAAGTGGCACATCAAAGTGGATTGCTCACGCTTGTACCACTTGTTCGACCAATGGGGCTTGTCGCTACATATTGTAAATCGAAAACGCTGTAATTGCGGACAGTCACTTAGACTGGTGCGCAGAATGTAGGGACTACACATCCAAACACACCACACTAAACGTTACCAACCGTTTTCCACAGAATCCCGGTCAAAAAAAAACCCAAGTGTTTAGACTTGGGTTTTGATTTAAGAGCTTGGCAATTCCCTACTTTCGCATGGCAAACTGCCACACTATCATCGGCGCTAAACGGTTTCACTTCCGAGTT
>SCPZ01000001.1 GCA_004299305.1 Methylobacter sp. | reverse complement strand
GCCTCGGCAACTGCTCCATGCGTCGCCTAAAGCGCCTACTGTTGGTGCTCTACCTCCTGCATCCATGCAGTCGTTGCAGACGAACAAAAATCCTGCGCCATTTGGGTATATTTATTCTTGTTAATCGCCTAAAGGAGAGAGTCAATGGATACCGGTCAATTTATACAACGAGACGAAACCTGCTGGGAAATTCAGCCTAAAGGGGCCATGCGCGTCCCGGCAATTATTTATGCCGATGCCCAATTGCTCCAGGATATGGACCAAAAAGTTTACGAGCAGCTCAGCAATGTCGCGACCTTGCCGGGCATTGTCGAAGCCGCTTATGCGATGCCTGACGCGCACTGGGGTTACGGTTTCCCGATCGGCGGCGTCGCTGCTTTCGATCCTGAACTAGGCGGCGTAGTCTCGGCAGGCGGCGTCGGCTTCGATATTTCCTGTGGCGTCCGCACCTTGCATACCGGCCTTACTATAGACCAGTTGCAGCCGCATAAACAGGCGCTGGCCGATGCCTTATACCGCACGGTTCCTGCCGGTGTCGGCAGCAGGGGCAAGATACACCTGAATCATAACGCCATGCACGACATGTTGACCGGCGGTGCGCAATGGGCGCTCGACCAAGGTTATGGTGAAGCGCAGGACCTGGACCGCATCGAAGAACACGGCTGCATGGCCGGGGCCGAACCGCACTACGTTTCCCCGAGAGCCAGGGAGCGGCAAAAAGATGAAATGGGCACCTTGGGTTCCGGCAATCATTACCTGGAAGTACAACGGGTCGCGGAAATTTTTGACCGGGATGTCGCCAAAACTTTCGCTTTACGAGTCGATGATGTGGTGATCAGCATACATTGCGGCTCCAGAGGCCTGGGCCATCAAATCGGCACCGAGTTTTTAAAAGACATGGCGATGTCGGCGGCGCAATACCAAATCGTCCTACCGGACCGGGAATTGGCTTGTGCGCCATTGACCTCGCCTCTAGGCAAGCAATATCTAGGCGCGATGCGGGCGGCCATCAACTGCGCATTAGCCAATCGCCAAATTATCACCCATTTAACCCGGCAGGCTGTCGCCACCCTATTCCCCGGCATCCACCTCGGCTTGTTATACGATGTCTCGCATAACACCTGCAAGCTGGAGCAACACACCATAGCCGGTCAAAAGAAATCGCTGTTCGTGCATAGAAAAGGTGCAACCCGCGCTTTCGGGCCCGGCCATCCCGATTTGCCAAGCATATTCAAGGAAGTCGGCCAACCGGTGCTGATCGGCGGCTCCATGGGCACCAGTTCTTATGTGCTGTGCGGAACCAAAGACAGCGAACAGCGCGCATTCAGCTCGGCCTGTCATGGTGCGGGACGGGCAATGAGCCGCACCCAAGCCACCAAACGATGGCAAGGCAAAACGCTGGTCGAAGCGCTGGCCGCACGAGGCATTATTATTCGCAGCCCGTCGATGCGCGGCGTGGCTGAAGAAGCGCCTTTAGCTTATAAAGACGTCAGTGCGGTGGTGGATATTGCAGACAAGGCCGGTTTAGCGCGAAAAGTTGCCAGATTGGAGCCGGTTATTTGTATAAAAGGTTAACCCGCTGCTTAGGCGATTTCCTGCGAAAAATATACCCACCTGACTGGTATTTTTGGCAATCGCCTTATGTGATTTTTCCGCTTCGACTTCAAGCATTACCATGGCCACATGAGCTTTACCATCGGCTGCCAGCGGTACTTTATCGAGATATTTTGCAGCAGCCTGCTCGATAAACATCCCTCTCTTTTCTGTTGGAATTCGCTCCGTATAGGGCAACCATGTTGTCCTGATCCATCCTTCCAGCCCTGGTTTTCCATTATGCGTCATATCTTTAGGCATGAGTTCAACACGCTTTATAGAAAATCCGGATGCTTTCAATAGCGCTTGATATTCATCAACCCCAAGAAAACTAAAAGGAAATTCAAATTCAGTAAAATACTGCGCCCATTGATTTGAAGCTTTAAGCTCATCCATAATTGAAATTATGCCTTCCGCATCGCCTTTTCCGCCCATTCGCAGCAGAATTTTTCCGCCAAACCTAAGACTTTTATATAAGCCATCAATAACAGGTTTATGATTTTTTACCCAATGCAGCGCCGCATTTGAAAAAACCACATCAAAACAGTCTTCAAATGATAAATCACCGGCATCCATTACTTGAAACGAAAGATTAGGATGCTGGTTTTGTGAATATCTCTCCTTTGCCAGATCTATCATTTGCCTGGAGTTATCAACGCCGACAACAGAGCCGCCACCCACTAACCTAGCTATTTCCGCCGTTACTTTGCCATCGCCGCAACCTAAATCAAGAATATCTTCCACGCCGGTTAAATTTAGATTTGCAATGAGCTCTCTTGCCCATTTTTGTTGAGCTTCTGAGTTTCTCTCATAATCCTTAGCATTCCAACTGTATGTATTCATATTTTCCTGTTCCTGAGCAGTGAAGTTTTGTACCGGGTTAGGGTAATAAAATGGTTAAATTGATTTATTTTGCATAGGCAGGATGTAGATTATTCGAAACTATATACTGGTACAATATGAAACTTTATACTAGGATAAAAAGCATTTAGGCGATTGCCAAGAATAAATATACCCAAATGGCGCAGGATTTTTGTTCGTCTGCAAGGCGTAAAAATGGGCGCATAGCGAGCTATGCAACCATTTTTACAACGCAGCAGACGGGCAA
>SCPZ01000024.1 GCA_004299305.1 Methylobacter sp. | reverse complement strand
GTGCGTGGCTTTCGCCACTGACGCCAATAAGCCATTCTAACCCTGCGCCGTATCCAGTGATCCAGATCGACACAAAGTTGATAACAGTTGGCGATACCAAAGTAATTAATCCAGCCTCGTTGGGCAGTCTTGTCTTTTGAGATAGTCGTGAAAAACTGGCTCTAGGAAACAACCAGTTTACAGCCTAATGCTTTGACAATTTTGGCAATGGTTTCAAACCGGGGATTACCATCTTCCGCCAAAGATTTGTAAAGGCTGGCTCTAGTTACTCCAGCTTGTTTAGCAACTTCGGTCATACCTTTGGCGCGGGCGGCAATATTAAGTGCGTGGATAAAATCGGAAGGGCTGCCGTTGCTTGCCGTTTCCCGCAAAAACTCACGGACATCGGCTTCTGTTTCTAAGTGCTCGGCAATGTCAAAAGCGGTAATAGTTTCAGGCATGTTTTAGTCCTCCAAGGAATTCAATATAGCTTTGGCTTTTTCAATGTCTTTGTTTTGGCTGGATTTGTCGCCACCAGCCAGCAATAAAACAATTCGTTGGTTACGGATTGTGTAGTACAACCTAATGCCGCCACCAAAAAAGCAGCGTAGCTCAAACAAATTTGCGGACAGGGTTTTGGTGTCGCCAAAATTGCCGTTCTCAACCCGTGCCAACCTGGACAGTAACTGGTTTTTAACCGTTTTGTCCTTTTGCTTGGAAAACCATTGGGCAAATGTTTGTGTGCTTTGCAATTCGTATTTTATGTGCAATATTGTTTCCCAAAGGAAACAAAAGTCAAGCTTTTTGTTGGTAGGTATTGGGTATTGTCAAGTACTACCAAGCCCAACAAGTCGGTCAAAGGGACGTTAGGCATGAGGTCGGTAGCAATGCAAATCAAGAACAACATGGCCATCGCCTACTGGATCATTGTTTCCCTGTTCATGGCCGTCATTGTGGCAATGACCTATGTTTTCTTTCTCGATGGGTCGCCTGATGGTTATCCGACACCATTCATATCCGCAATCTTCGGACTTTTTTGGATTTTCGGGCTTGGCTCCGTGAGCTATGCGTTTAGCAAGCCCCGTGTCCTCGTCTTGGTCGATCAAGCAAGTATCAGTGTCACTTTACATTACCTTTTCAAGACCCTGCGGTTCGACTATGAACCCAACCAAGTCCGTCATGCGGGCATTATTGAATCAAAGGATTCCGAGGGCGACCCGCACTTCACCGCCCAAGTAACGATGCTGGACGGGAAGAACATCGAGCTAAAGGAAGGCTCCCGTGAGGTGTGCGAACATGTGCTGACGCAATTTGAAAGTGCCCTGCAAGGACATTCTGGAGGTGTTGTGTGAGCGTAGATCGTTGTTCCTGCAAAGTCTGGGGGTATTATTCCACCGGACGCTACGCGATAAAACCGCGTAGCGCCAGTGAATTCAATCGTTAGGCGTTTTGGAAAGGCCGTTGTAATCTGCTATTCTATTTGCATGAAAGTAAATGAAATTTTAATCATACTGAGAAAAGATGGCTGGTATCTTGCTGCAACGCGAGGGAGCCATCATCAATTTAAGCATCCAATCAAAAGTGGTCGTGTAACAGTACCTGGAAAACCCGGAGATGATTTAGCTCCCGGCACTTTAAATAGCATACTCAAACAAGCAGAACTAAAGGAGTAACCCATGCGTTATGCAATCGTTGTCGAAAAAGCGGCAAATAACTACTCAGCCTATGTTCCCGATTTACCAGGCTGCATTGCTACTGGCCATACCATTGAGGAAGCTGAGCGTGAAATTCGTGAGGCAATTGAATTTCATATCGAAGGAATGATTGAAGATGGTTTGCCTGTACCACAACCAACAAGTACCGTTCAATATATTGAAATCGCGGCCTAAGTTGTCATTCAATACAGCATATAAGCCATGGCGCTCAACCGGAGCGCGGTTATAATGCGGTTTTGTTTTTTCAGCTTTCCGGGCCGCGCCCGGTTGGCTCTACGTTAGGAGCGTCACCCAATCAGGGTTCCGTGGCGGTTTGGCTTTCGGGCTTTGCTGTCCGTCCGTGCCTTGCGGCTGTGTGAGCGATAGCGAACCACAATCTGAACCGGTTGTTGGACAAGCCCGGTGGCAGTCGGAAGGCCGACTTTATAAATATCTTTTCGGATGTTAGGCGCCATATCAAAATGAAAGAGATCATCTTATGCAACCCAAAGTAGCAGTCTTTGGAATTCTCAGATTTCCTCCTGATCGTATGTCGGAGGTACAGGTACATTTGCAAATCCTCGTCGAAGCCACCTATCGGAATGATGGCTGCATTGCATATGATGTCGCAGAAGATCCTTTTGATCCCGGCCTTATCCGTTTTTCCGAACTCTGGCCCGATCACGAAAGTCTATCGCGACATCTCCAAGCGCCACATATCGAGCCTTGGCGGACTGCTGCGCGAAATTGCGGATTACTTGAGCGAAAGTTCACTGCCTATAACATTACAAGTTCACGGGAAATTTGATATGAGTTTTACGTTAGATAAAGTCGTCCCATGGGGACGTTCCTATGACGAATACCTTCGAATGTTCGCACTCACAGAGGATAATTTAGGTCGCCAAATTCTCGGCTGCGGCGATGGGCCAGCCTCATTTAATGCGGAGCTTAATCAACGCGGAGGTCATATCATTTCCATTGATCCCATCTATGTTTTTAATGTCGATCAGATCAAAAGCCGCATCGCGGAAACTTACGAAGAAGTAATGACGCAAACTCGAAAGAACAAAAATGAATTTATTTGGGAAACTATTTCATCGGTAGAAGACCTTGGCCGAATTCGGATGTCGGCAATGGAAACTTTCCTTGAAGATTTTAATGCTGGAAAACAAGAAGGCCGATATATTGCTGGGGAATTGCCATCTTTGCCTTTCGACAGAGGACAATTCGACATAGGCTTATCATCTCATTTCCTATTTCTATATAGCGCCCAATTATCGGCAGAATTTCATCTTAAAGCGCTTAAGGAAATGTTGCGTGTAGCCAATGAAGTCCGTGTGTTTCCATTGCTTATGCTCGGCGGTGTTCCGTCGCCACATCTTGCTTTCGTAACAGAACAACTTACAAATGATGGTTTCTACGTTGAAGCTAAACAAGTACCTTATGAGTTTCAGAAGGGCGGCAATGAAATGTTGGTTATCAAAAATGCCTAACGAATAAGGTTAGGAATGAGCATGGAATAACTTAGGCAAGTTGCCAATAATCGGAGTGCAGGCTTCGCCTGCATATGCAAGCAAAGCTTGCACTCCTGCTGCACACAGTTGTCTACTTTATTTCATGCTCGTTCCTTAGATTGTGTGAACGATAGCCAGGTAGGGTACGTTGCGCGTACCTTTAATTTTAAATCTAAGAAATTGAGTTTATTGGCGATTGAAAAGGTACGCATAGCGTATCTACTTGGCTGTCGGAGGGGATTTTCCGCGATAGCGGCTTCGTCTAACACCACGCTCAAGCGGGACTGCGCAAACATGTCGCCGCACGGTAACAATGTTTATTCAAAAATTACCGATGTGCTTGAAAAAATCGACTACTCGGCACTCGTTTCTGGAAAAAAGAAAAGGACGCTCCAGCTACCCTCAACACCTATCAGTTTTAATGAGAATTCCCAATACGTCATTCCGGCAGGGATTGCCGGAATCCAGAAGCCAGGGATGGCGAGGCTTAGATCACATCCATGTGTTTTGGATACCGGCAGTCCATGCCGGTATGACGTGCTATTTAAACAAAGTGAAGGTGGTAAGCCAGCTCCCATCAAATACTTATGTCGCTGAATTCGACGATAATTTGAACCGTGAGTCGAGCGGTGAAACAGGCTGAAAATAGGTAGAGTGTCAAATATAAGAGCCTGGCTCGTTGCGGTTGATTATATTGTGGCTGCTAATACGTAACTTCTTCTATACTCTTCCATTGCCTTTCATTCTTTAAATTATGAGAAAAAATTATGAAAAAACAACTCGCCTTACTTACGCTGGCTTTACTGCCTAGCCTTTCCGCTCCTGCACTCGCTACCGATTTACCGCTCGATACGCCTACCGAAGATTTCACTATCAACAACGACGGTACCGTTACGCATAAAAAAACAGGTTTATCGTGGCAGCGTTGCAGCGTTGGGCAAACATGGGACGGATCAAACTGCTACGGCACAGCCCAATCGTTCACTTGGGACGATGCCGTAAAAAACTACGACACTGATTGCAATGGCTGGAGATTGCCGCGTATTGATGAACTGAACACCATCACCGAACACGGTAAAGTGGGTCCGGCAATTAACAGCACGATTTTTCCAAATACCCCATCCATCTTTTATTGGTCGACATCATCAGCCGATGGGTATTATCCAAACTATAAATGGGGTGTTTATTTTTATTCGGGAAATACCACCTACGATGATAAAAGTAGAAGCTATTATTCAGCCCGTCTTGTGCGCGGCGGCAATGCTTGTTCATTTGATACATTCACGCCTACCAGTGATTTCATAGATAACAATGACGGTACGGTTACCCATAAGAAAACAAATTTAATGTGGCAACGTTGTTTGTTTGGACAGTCTTGGGACGGCAAATCTTGCACAGGTTTTTCAAGCATATTTAATCAAGGTGAATCGAGAACGCAAACCGATACTTTTGCTGGTTACAGCGATTGGCGCTTACCTACGCTTAGTGAATTAAATACGATTGTTGACTATGCAAATTACTCGCCTGCTGCGAACAAAGATATTTTTCCAATCGCAAGCCCAGAATTAGGGGATGTTTGGACATCTTCGATTGGCGCTAATAATCCAGATTTTGGATGGATTGTGCATTTCCTTTCTGGATACACTAGCAGCGGTGATTACAGGGCAAATGCCGGCGGCATTCTTTTTGTACGCGCTCCTACTGCAACGGGAACGGTTGATTTGACTGCCGCTGTGGAAGGTTCACCTAATCCTGTGACAGTAAATCAAAACTTAACTTATACAGGAACGGTTACAAATAACGGCAACGCGACTGCAACGGGTACGACTTTAATTTTTAAGATAGTTAAACCGTCAATGACATTTGTATCCGCACCAAAAAGTTGCGTCAATAAAGGCGTGAAGGTGGTTTGCTCTATCGGAGATTTAGCGGCTAAGAATTCTATTACGAAGAACATCATCGTTACGATGAAAAAAGTCGGCGCGGTAAGTTTAAAAGTCGAGGTTAAATCAAAAGAAACCGACGTTGATGTGTTAAATAACAAAGCGACTAACACGGTGACCATTAAAAAATAGCCGCATAGATTGAAACCAATACGCCAATCTTGTCCAAAGGCATGAAGTTTTTAATGGCGCTTACACGCAATATTGCGCTGGTTCCCACGCTCCGGCGCTCATCTTTATTCACAAGTCTTTAAGAGCACGTCATCCCGGCAGGGATTGCCGGGATCCAGAAGCCATGGATGGCATACTGAAGTAGGCAACAAGTCTCGCCACAGGAATTGCTCAATGAAATCAAGCATTC
>SCPZ01000023.1 GCA_004299305.1 Methylobacter sp. | reverse complement strand
TGCCAATAGTCGGAGTGCAGGCTTCGCCTGCATGCGCAAGCACCAACAGTAGGCGCTTTAGGCGAAGCTTGCACTCCTGCCGCACACAGTTGTCCACTTTATTTCATGCTCGTTCCTTAGCCTAGAATTACCCCATCTTCCATGTGCAGAACCTTGCCCATTTTTGCGGCCAGTTCATGATCATGAGTCACTACCAGAAAGCTGACATTCAGCTCCTGGTTTAATTCCAGCATTAACTGATAAACCTGGTCAGCGGTTTTGCTGTCCAGGTTTCCGGTAGGCTCGTCAGCCAAAACCACGCCCGGCTTATTGATTAACGCCCTGGCGACTGCGGCGCGTTGTCTTTCCCCGCCAGACAGTTCGCCGGGCTTATGTTCAATGCGATGCCCCAAGCCTACCCGCTTCAATAACTCTATCGCACGAATACTTGCTTCTTTTACCGAGTGTCCGCCAATCAACAACGGCATTGCCACATTTTCCAGTACGGTAAATTCACCCAGCAAATGGTGCGATTGATAGATAAAGCCCAGAGATTTATTCCTTAGTTTAGCCAATTGGCCTGAGCCGACTTCATTAAGATTAACACCGTCTAAAACCACCTTGCCGCCGCTGGGTTTTTCAAGCCCGCCCAATAAATGTAGCAAGGTGCTCTTGCCTGAACCCGATGCGCCCATAATTGCGACGCGTTCGCCGACGCCGATGCTTAAATCAACCCCTTTTAAAACCTCGACATCCAGCCCGCCTTGGTCATAGCGCATGGTCAACTGCTGGCATTGCAAGATGTTATTATTCATATCTTAAAACTTCCGCTGGATTGACTTTGGCTGCCTGCCAGGCAGGATAAATAGTCGCCATTAATGACAGGAAAAAGGCCATGCCCGCTATCGCATAAACATCCGACCAGACCAATTTTGACGGCAGTTCGCTGATGTAATACACGTCGGCCGCCATAAACTGGACGTGAAATAATTTTTCAATGGCCGGGACGATGGTTTCGACATTCAAGGCCAGCAACACCCCGCCGACTGTTCCAAGCGCGGTGCCGACTACACCGATGACGGCCCCCAGCACCATAAAGATACCCATCACCGATCTTGATGTGAGTCCTTGGGTTTTTAAAATGGCAATGTCGCCGCGTTTGTCGGTGACCACCATCACCAGCGTTGAGACAATATTAAAAGCGGCCACTGCTACGATCAGCAACAGGATAATAAACATGACCCGTTTTTCCGTTTGTATCGCCCGGAAGAAATTGCTGTGCGCCGAGGTCCAGTCGCTGACTTGGTAATCGGCATACAAAGCATTTGACAGTTCATGGGTTATTTTCGGCGCATTAAACAAATCATCCAGTTTGATTCTAAGGCCTGAAACGGCATTATCTAAACGAAACAATTTAGCCGCGTCATCAATATGAATCATTGCCATATTGCGGTCATATTCGTACATGCCGACCTTAAAAATACCGACCACGGTAAACCGCCTCATGCGCGGCACAATACCGGCCGGAGTGGAGTTAATCTGCGGACTGATCACGGTGATTTTATCGCCGGTCAAAACTCCCAGGTAGTTAGCCAGTTCCACGCCTAAAATAATGCCGTATTCGCCTGGAACCAGGTTCGATAGCTTGCCTTCTTTCATCTTATCGGCGACTTCCGATACCCTGGACTCGTATTCCGGCAAAATCCCGGTTAGCATGGTGCCGCTGACGCGCCGGTCGGCGTTGATCATCACCTGCCCGTTAATGAAGGGGGCCGCGCCTTCCACATGCGGATAGTTTTTTAATTTCTGGTCCAGTTGTTGCCAGTTATCCAACTGACCGTATTTACCGGTGACGGTTGCATGTGAGGTCATGCCGAGTATCCGCTCGCGCAATTCGGCTTCAAAGCCGTTCATCACCGACAGAACGGCAATCAACGCGGTGACGCCCAAGGCGATGCCCAAAACGGAAGTTAAGGTGATAAAAGAAATGAACTGGGTTCGACGCTTAGCCCGCGTATAACGCAAGCCGATATAAAAAATAAGAGGTTTAAACATGAAGCCTACAATTTAAAATGAAAGAACTATTTAAAAGTTAAAAAATAGCACACGGATGACACTGATTTGGCTGATTAACACTGATAAAAAATATTACAGAAAGTGTTAGGCGATTTCCGGCGAAAAATATACCCACCTGACTGGTCTTTTTGTCCGTCTGCTGCGTTGTAAAAATGGTTGCATAGCTCGCTATGCGCCCATTTTTACGCCTCGGCAACTGCTCCATGCGTCGCCTAAAGCGCCTACTGTTGGTGCTCTACCTCCTGCATCCATGCAGTCGTTGCAGACGAACAAAAATCC
>SCPZ01000022.1 GCA_004299305.1 Methylobacter sp. | reverse complement strand
CACAATGCAGAATTTTAATAATTATAAATAAATTCAATGCATTAAAGATAAAACTGCGACCCCTCCAGGGTCGAAAAATCATTGTTGCCGCTATCCGGGGGTGTCGCTACGCTCAACCCCCGGCTAACGGCTTGAACCCCGCTGGGGTTCCATAAGCTCACACAACGACTTGTGTATAACGATGAGCGCGCCGCGTGGGAATGCCGTCAAGGCGCGCTGCGCCGCGAGTCACGGGCAACGTCTGCGTATACGGGACGCAACGCGTCCTTCACTGCATTCCCACGTAGCACGTGGGAACGAGGTGTACTTGAGCATTTGTGTATAACGATGAGCGTGGGAGCGATAGCTGGGTACAGTATTTATTATCACTCCCCATATACAGCGTTTTCAAATTCAGTTAATTACTAAAATAACAAAACTATGGCGTGGCTGGAGTGCAAGCTTTGCTTGCCAGCGCAGGCGAAGCCTGCACTCCTGCGGCAATAAGGATGACATAGCCTGTTAATGGTTAGTAACTCATTTAAATTGAAAACGCTGTACGTGTTAACCCCCAACGAAGAACCGGCTTGGGCGTCCAAGCTATGATGCGGCCACGTTTGGTCTAACTGCCTATATGTGCGTTACCGTACCGACTACAACGGGTTTTGCTACTAAAGTCCACGCGCTGGTTTCCGAATCTTTAGAGATTGTCAAAGTAGTCGTTTTTAGAAATGCAGATTATGCTTGGTTCACAAGCGCCAGCTCTCATCTTTAATACACAAATGCCTGCGAGACACCGTCATCTTAGCAAGCGCTTAATGACTTCGCGTGCCGTGCGCGCCTTGGGGAGCACAGAGACCGGCAGGATTTAACTTTTGCCCTGTGGCCGTTTTGCTGGATAGGAAGCTGGAGCTTCCAAGACTGCATTCCTAAGCTGGAGCTTGGGAACGAGCGAGCGAGAAGAATGCGCTATAAACATAATAAGAGAACCGAGAGGATGGTATTTAATATGAAACGAAACAGAATAATTGAATCTCTCAGCCAGGATAATGTAATAAAACATAAACAGTGCGCCGCCTTTCATGAAGCAGGACATGCGGCGGGCATTCATTTAAATAATCAAGCCAATCATCTGCCACCGGTTTTTTTCAATATTGATTTTAAGGCGTTTCACTACATAGCTGACGAGGATGTCATGGCTTATCAATCATCCCATAACGATTGTATTGCGCGAGTGCAAGGAGGACGGTTAATTGAACCGTTACCCGTGTCTATTGATAAGCTGATGCTTGAATTAAGCAAACACAATGACGCAACAGTACATTGGATAAAGGATTACATGAAAGCTTTTGAAGCGGATATTATTAATCTGCTGATCGGACCATTGGCTGAAGCTAAACATGTCGCCGACATCGATGATGAGCTATTTAATCATCAATTAATCAACCTGAAATCATTAGAAAATTATGGCGGTAAATCCGATCTAGCCTTGGCAAATGAATATGCACAAAGTTTCTCTACCGATAAACAACAACAAGATGAAAAACTGGATGAGTTGTTTACCGTAGCATTTGACTTTGTCAATAATAATGCCAACTGGAAAGCAATCACCCGATTGGCGGCTTATATTATCGACAGCAGTAAAAACATTATTTGCTGTGAAGAGATTGTTTTAATACTGGATCAGGTCGAACTACCCAGCAAATCGAAAATCGCGGAGAACTTGCCCCCTCTCCTGCTGGCATAACTATCTACACAACTTTTTTACATCATAAATACAATGAGTTGCAAGTTGGCCTGACTCCCTCTCCTGCTGGAGAGGGTTGGGGTGAGGAGAATAAAAACAAGCATTTATATCCC
>SCPZ01000021.1 GCA_004299305.1 Methylobacter sp. | reverse complement strand
GCTCCCTCTCCTGTTGGAGAGGGTTGGGGTGAGGAGAATAAAAACAAGCATTTATATCCCCCTCATCCCAACCTTCTCCCTCAAGGGAGAAGGAGCCGGTACTTGTGTAGATACTTATGCTTAAGAACATGAACGAAATAACCGTCTAAGTTATTTTATGCAGATTCCTTAACCTAGATTTATTAGCGAAATCAATTGTTCTTCATCAACCGGTTTGGTTAGGCAATAATCAAATCCGGCCATTAGCGCCTCAGTTATTCGGTTGTCATCAGCATAAGCGCTGATGGCCGCCACCCTTAATGGATTATGTTGTTTTCTCAGTATTCTCACCATCTCCAATCCCGACATGACCGGCATGCTAATATCGATAAGCGCCATTTTATAATGATTTTCGCTGATGAAGTGCAGCGCTTCCTCACCGTTAACGGCGGCGTCAACGGTGTAGCCGTTTAGTTCAAGCATGTTGGCCAGCAATAGTCGATTTATTTCATTATCATCGGCAATTAAAATGCGCTTTTCGGTATTTACCGTCGGGGGCTGATGCTGTTCTATGGCCTGTTTTATTTGAATAATTAACGATTTATTTATATGCGCCGTTCTGTTGTGTTTTAGGCATAATGCGCCTCTAAAGCCGAGGTAATCAGGCTGGTAAAGCATCAGCTCGGCTATGTCGTCCAGTCTGAGCGAGCCAGCCAGTCCGCAGAGCAAGCGCCGGTCTTTTGCCAAACTGATAAATTGCTCTATGTCGGTTTTTGCCATAAGCTCAGTTAAAGAGCCGTTGGTTTTGTTCATGGTATCGAGCATTACGCCTTTGAAACCGGCATTTTTTAGTGAGTCTATAACGGAAAAATCCGGTTGGGCATCGGCGAATAATACAGCGATTAAGGCTGTTGTCCGGGGGAAGGTCGCTAATTTTGTTAGGGTTCCTTGCCAGTCAGCGCCGGGGAAAAAACCGATTTTTATATAATCGACACCGGTTTCGGCCATCGATTTTACCGCTTGGTAAATAATATCCGGCTGCATAGGCAAATCGCCGATAGTCGCGCTGACCGGGCGGCGCCCGCCAATTCCAATAACAATATTCTTTACAATATCTATTTTCAAAGCGCCTAAAGCGCCTAGAGACGGTTGCTTCAAGTCGATAATGTCGACGTTTGCGCTCAATGCCTGTAAGGCTTCTTCTACGCTGGTAACACTGGCAAGCATTCCGGTCATGCGCTGATCCCCGTCTTTGTCGAGCCAGTTCCCGACTGGTTTGCGGCAGAATAGTTTTCAATGGCAGTCATTAACCAAGCCCAGGCTTCCAGCTCTCTGTCCCCGGCGGTTTTCTCCAGGCCGATACGTAGATAATCAATTTCCGCTTGTATTTTTTTCAATGGAATCCTATTTAAGCGGCTGATTAAAATGGCCGCTTCCAACACCGAATATTGGGCGCGGTTGAAGCCCATAAAAGGCGCATGATTAGCGCTATGCACGGTTTTGCAGACTAATTTGGGCCGGGTTTCGTCGTCTTCAACGCGAACCAGCTCGACTTCGGTATGCGCTAAGGCGCACTTCAGCACTTGACCGTGGATTTTTTCCGCCGGTTTTAACGGCCAGTCGCGTCGTCCGATCAGGCATCCGGCAAATACCCGCACGTCGTCGCAATAGTTAATTACCGCAGTTTTGCTTTCCAGCAGGTTATTGAGTGTTGTGGAAGGCCGGAACGGCAGGATGATGAATTCGTCTTGTGCTCCAGGGGATGTATGAATGCCCATAGGCGCAATATGCGCCTGGCCTGAACTGTTTTGTGTGATGACTATGGTTTCTTGAATCATGAGTGCTTTAGTGCTGTTTTATCGTCATGGATGGTGTGTATGCCGCAGGCCCCTCGGGAGCGGGAGTGGGCGCGGCGAATGTGGTTCCGGCCGGTTTAAACGTGTGCAGGTCAACGGTGGGTTCTGTGCTGTCGGTTGCACAACCCCATTGTAGCGCTTGATCCTGGGTATAACGTTTGCCTAATTGCCAGGCTATTTCGGCGCGAGCTAGTTCAACGCCCAGATAAAAAGCGTGGCCGCCGTCATTTTCAACATGCAGCTTGGGAAACAGGTCGAACGGATTGGTGGCGCTGTGCAGGCCGTCGCGGTTAAAAATATGCACGCCTTCGGCGCTGATTTGTACGCGAAAACTGGGGTCTTTGATTTGTCTCGCCAGATCCTTAATTTCTTCCAGACTGTATGGGAAGGGCGAGGTTTCATGCAAGGCCATTAAGCCGGGATCGATATGCTTGGGCAGCATGTCATGCTGTTTCGCTGCAAACATGATGCGGCGCGCCAGATCGGCTTCCTTGACCGCACGGCAGGCATGTTTGCTGACTTCGGTCGCCAATATGTTGTTGATGTTAAGTTCAGAGCAAATACCCAACAGCAAGGCATTCATGCCCAGGGTGTCGGCATGGGTCAGTTCGGTGATATTGCCGACGCCCAGCATCATTTCAATATCGGGATGGTTCTTTCGGACTTCATGATAGCGCACGATGGATTGGGTGAAACCGAAGTGCAATGGATCTAAAATCGGATCGACGATAAAGGCGCGTTTTTTTGCCTGCATGGCCTTGATGGCTCTATCCAGTGAGGCCAAGTCTTCATGTTTTTCAGGGATTAAAATCGGCGTTGCCGCGACTTCATCGGCAATCCACAGTGTGCTTTCGTGCAAGCTAAGCATATAATCGGCGCCCGCTTTGCCGCCCCTGAGCAAATCGTCCGCTTCCAGCGAATCGATGCTGACGGTGAAACCTTCCTGCTTCAAGGTGCGGATGATGTCTTCCATCTGCGGAAAATCGGTGCTAGGCAAACAGCCTATGTCGATCACATCGGCGCCGTTTTGTTTATAGTAGTAAGCGCGTTTAACCACCTCTTCGACGCTGACATTGGGCGCATCGACGATTTCGGCAAAGATTTTAACGCTGTAGCGGCTTAAATCAATCTTGTGTGCGGCTTGGCCGAAAAACATCGGCAAGTCTTTGAGTTCGTCCGGGCCTCGTTCAACCGGTAAGCCTAGGCTTTTAGATAGGGCTTCCAAGTCGCCGCGGCAGCGGCCGGGGACGAGGATGCGGTCGGCGCCGAAGGTGTCGGTCAAGCGGCGGCCTATCATGTCTGCGGTCATTAATGCGGCGACTTTAAGACCCAGTTCATGCACCGTATAGGTAAATTTCGGCTGCATTTTTTCCAGAATACTATGCAGCTGTTTTTCTGCCAGTCTGCCGGTAAGAAAGAGTATGTGTTCGCTCATGTTAACGATTTAAGCCGTTCTTTAACTTTAATAATCAGTTCATCGACACTTTCAACGACGCTCGTGTATTCAAAGTTGCGTAATTTGGCCGTGCCTTCCAGATCGATTTTTCGCGGATAAACCATGACTTTTCCGCCCGGCGCGGTGGTTTCCATTTCCGGCGCTATATCGCATGGGTAGACAATGCTTGGAACCTTGCATTTTCCGGCTTGGGAATAAAGATTGGTCACCAATGAGTCGGCAATGCCCAGTACGCATTTTGCTACCGTATTCGACGTGGTCGGAGCCATCACAAACGTATGGTAATGGCCTTTGTAAAAATGCCCGACTGGCGGTGCAGAGGCGGTCTTATCGCGGTACACCGGGAATTTTTTGCGGATGTCATCGAGATTGACGCCGTACATCTTCAACACTTCTTCACCGGCCAAACTCAGGTAGACATCAACATCATCCAGCGTCAGCATGAAGTCCAAGCATTCTTCTATATAATGGCCGGAGCCGGTAATGGCCCAGGCTAATCGTGGTTTGTCCATTAAATTCAATTAGGGTCGAAAACAATCGATTATTATACATCAATCAATACGGCGATTTCGCACACAGGAGCTTTAAAGGAATGATCAATCGAATCAATCGCTACGCCGGTTCTCAGCCGGCTGGCGGCATACACGCCAGCCTTGGCGATAAGCCTCTGATTATGGGGATTTTAAATGTTACGCCGGATAGTTTTTCAGATGGCGGCAAATACTCGGGGCTTAATGCCGCGATGCAGCAGGTTGAGCGTATGTTGTCCGAAGGCGTTGATATTATCGATATAGGCGGTGAGTCAACCCGTCCCGGCGCCGATCCGGTTGCGGCAAAGGAACAGATTCAGCGGGTCGTTCCGGTGATTAAAGCCATCAGGCAAGATGCGGCTTGCGATATTTTAATCAGCATCGATACCACCTTGAGTGAAGTCGCTAAAGCGGCGCTGGATGCCGGAGCCAATATCATCAACGATGTTTCAGGCGGCAGGGGGGATGCAGCGATGTTGACGCTGGCGGCCCAAACCGGTGTGCCGATTATTTTGATGCATAGTAAGGGGACGCCAAAAACCATGCAGGACAACCCCGGCTATCAGGATGTCGTGCAGGAAGTGCTCGACGCCCTAAATGAGAGTATCAATATGGCGTTAAAAGCGGGGGTTAAACAAGACGCTATTGTGCTCGATCCGGGTATAGGGTTTGGCAAGCGCAAGCAGGATAACCTGGATTTGCTGGCACATCTTGAGGTGTTGGTGGCGACGGGTTTTCCTGTGTTGCTAGGCACCAGTCGCAAGCGTTTTATGGGAACGATTTGCGATGTAACCGAGCCTTCGGAACTGGTTACGGCCACCGCAGTGACTACAGCTTTAGGCGTTATGGCAGGGGTGAAGATGTTTCGGGTGCATGATGTCAAGGAGAACCGTCATGCAGTTGACGTGGCTTGGGCGATTAAACAAAGTAGATAGGGTGCGCACCATTTATGAATGCCAGAATGACCGGGCAATTTAAAGTATTTTAACGGTCAAACTATGTTGAATATCTATTGGTTTAAAAAAGCGCAAATCGTGACCGTTCACAGCATATTTCCGAAGGATTAAGGAATAAGAATTAAATAACTTGCACAACTTGTCCCCTCTTCCTGAGGGCATAACTATCTACGCAACTTTTTTACATCATAAATACAATGAGTTGCAAGTTGACCTGACTCCCTCTCCTGCTGGAGAGGGTTGGGGTGAGGAGAATAAAAACAAGCATTTATATCCCCCTCATCCCCTTATTGGATTTCTATCGTTACTGATGTACGCGAAGCAGCGTGGGTGAACACGCATTCCCTGAATTGGGGCGCGCGAAGCAATGGACGTGCATTATTAGATACCCCCCATGTTTCGGTAGGCGCTCCAAACATGTTCTTATCATGAATCCCATTGCTGTTGGCATCGTGATATACGACAACTGCATATTGTCCATAAGGAATGGCTACCCTATAAAGCATTGTCGATGCACAGTCAGCGGGAGCCAAATCGATCACCTCTTTAACCACGGCTTGTTCGATATTCATAAAATGACTTTCATCATCGTAGACAGCCAACATTACCTTCCCTTGGCATGACGAAATACCTGTGATTCTAATTTCAAATGCTTCAGCAGTTGAGCCATAAGCAGCGTGTGTTAATGACATTAATCCGCAAAAAAAGAAAATTGACTTGTAGCTCATGAGTTAGGTGATCCGCTATGCAAGAGGGTGGTGTCAGAACAGCCAATCATGGAGCCTCCGACCGGGCGTGAAAAGAGCGAACGAGCCGGCAATCAATAGGGCGCCAATGTATAGGCCAATCATGCAGCTGCGGTGTGCTGCTATGTTACCGCGCCGTGCATAGATGAAAGCGGCTGGCGCACAGAATAGCGTGAGGAAGCTCAAGGCGTGAATAGCCCCGAAGTGTCCTAAGAATCTAGGGCCAAGTTCCGCAGGAATAAACAGTGTAATAACCGCTGTCGCGATCATTAGCGGAAGATATATTTTGCCGATGGCTTTGTGGCGGGCAGTGCCCTTGCGGTTCAACATGATGTAAGTGCCAATTACGAACGCCGGCAGCACGGTACTTAAGTGTAGGTAGATGACTTGATCGTCGGACATGGAATGGGGCGCTTAATGTAAAAGTAAGTCATGTAGCGAAACAATAGGGGGCAAGCCAATTTACATTAAAGATGTCATCAGTCTTTTTGCCCGAATGTGGGATAAAAATCACAGCGAATTTTTATTGGCTAGAAACTGTTTTTGAGTTTGACTGCCAAGAAATATCAATTGTCCGATGCTGGCGCACACAATCCCGAAGATATAGATTGATGAGACTTTGATAAGGTACGCCAGTGCCTTCAGCCATTTCTTTGAAATAACCGACCACATCCTCGCTCAACCGGATAGTAACCGATTTCTTAAGTTTGGAAGCATAGGGGTTTTTTCGCGATTTCATTTGGGAAAGATCATATTCTGCTTTCATGGCACGTTACCTTTGTAATAGCTACATTCGCGTTTAGTTGCTTTGCGGGCCGATATTATCCTGATTGTATTGCCTGATTCGCGCTCGCAGTGGCAGACAAGGTAACTTCTCATTAATAACAGGTAAATATTCACACGAAGGCACGAAGGACACGAAGAAAAGAAAACTTCGCCGCTAGAACCAGCTTATTCCGCCTACAGGGCTGGTCGGCTTGATGGTTGGTGGTATCGGTCAGAACCATAGGATGTGCTGAACAAAGTGAAGCGCATCGTTCACGAATGATGCGCCTCCTATCGTCGGCACATCCTATGTGCGCATCTTATCGCGTTGTGCGTACCATTCAAAATCACACATAAATTCAATAAGGTACGCACAGCGTACCCTACATGGCTGCCATGTTAGGCCAGAAAAACATGTGGCGCATTGCTCGTTAGTGAGTGCGCTTTAATGTGACCCATTTCTTTCCCACTTACATGAATTATTAGCAATCAAGAAAACCTATTTTTGGCATACGCTATATAAGCAACCTCTCTCCCTGGCATGTTTTTCTCATCCTCTAGTAAATTCACATCTTGGCGGTGTATATCAAAAACAGCTTTAACAGCATTAGACCATTTAAACTTAACTAAATCCTCTAAAATTTCTGTTGTGGTACATACAACAACTTCGAACGCACCTGTTTCATGCTTCATTTTGTGAAGCTTCATACTTTGATCGTATTCGTTTAATAATTCTCTGAGTTCGTCCGTAACTTCATAATGTTTTAGTCCGCTTTTTCCAGTTTTGTTTATCCACTTGCGTAAAGACCAGTATTTATCTTGAGCCTCTTTATCGCGTTTAAAATCCTGGATAGCCTCCCATGGCGTTAAGTCTGAAGGAATAGGAAACTCTCTAATTGTTAGTCGAATAACTGCATCACGATCTGTCCCTGAATCCAAATCCATATCTTCGAATTGATTCATGATTGGAACTGCATCAATGCCTTTTTTTCTGAGTAAAAAAGCATTAAATCTTTCATGAGTAACTTGCCTTAAGCCAAATGCTTGCCTAGCGTGCTCCATAGCTTTTTTACTTGGGATAAGCTCGTTACTTGCTTGAAGACCTGACAGAAGTGTCAATAAGCCAGATTGAGACATCCAACCTATTTCTGTCATTGATTTTTGAATTATTTGACGATCTTCTACATTTAGTCCATTTTGACCAAGGTCAATCGCTAAGCCATCAAACATCAAAATTAACTGTTTTGGATAGCTTAGAGAAGAAAAGGCACGAGGGGGAATTACTCCAACAAATTTCCCAATATAGTCGTTTATCATATTCCTTGCCTTTAAGTATTGGTTTAAGATTCCGATGAAGCCTAACGTAAAGTTCAGCGGCGGCTTGCCAGTGGCGCGAGGAACGAGCGACGCTGGCAAGCCGTCCGATGCAACGCAGTGTTAGGGTTGAGATTGTTCATACTCAAAATCTATATAAGGCATAAATTTGGTAACTTTAAATGGGATGTATGACTCTTGTGCATTATGAATTATCTCTTCAGTCAATTTTGATGCCGCTCCAAACCTAAAGCTATCGTTTTCTAAAAATACTGAATATGGCTGACGCTTTAAACCCTTGGAAAGAATTGAAGCCTTACTTTCAGGTAGTAAATTCAATAGTTGAGATAACTCAGCATCACCAAAATCTAATGACATTGCATATTCGCTTTCGCTCTCTGCGGGAATTATTGTGCTGGTTGTATATAACCCATCTTCGACTTTAGCTATGCAATTTGCGTTTACAGCTAAAGCAATATACAAAAAGCCTTTTTTTGCACCAAGCCTGCGCAAATGAAGCCCATAGTCGGGGGAAAATTGAACGACATCAGGGTGAGCTTTTATGTCAGGATGTAAAATACGGCATAATGTTTCCCAGTGACTATCTATCTGATCGAGCGAAAAATGAAGTATCGGTTCAAATTTATTGAGTCCATAAAGAGCAAATTCTTTGCCGTTGCATAGCGCAAACAGTTCGGCTCTTATTTCTGGATGTATCGCATAACTATACGCTTGTTCTACGTGATTGCTCTTTACCACATCTTCTGTTGGTGCCTTGGCATCAAGAACCCAATAAGGTTTACCTTTAGACAAGAAAACGTAATCGGGAATTATTGATACTTTGCGTTGTTTGGAGCCTAAAGCTACGTAGGGATGCACCAAACTTCGACTTCGAACAATGCGGGAATCACCGGTTACTTGGTATCCGAGAGCTTTTATTAACGGCAAAACAATTTCTTCGCGAACCGAATCCTCTTTGAACTCTGGGTCTTCTAAAATTTTAAAATCGAAATCTTTGAACATAATCGATCAGCAACCCTAACTAATATTAGCCATCCTAATAGACGCAAAACATTGCGTCATCTGTTTGTCTAATAAATTATAAAAATTAAAAATCATTGTTATTTCATGCTGTTGTGAAAATTTAGCACATCCTAATTTAAATCCAGATAGCGCCAAATAAAAGCACGAAAAAGATAATAAACCTAAACACTAGACTCTGCAAACCTTTCATACGGCAATTAATCACCCACATGCTCAATATGCAGGTAACTCTCCGACTGCATATCGATCAATCTCGATACCGTCCGCTCGAATTCAAACGAGCCTTCGCCGTCGATGTAAAGTTCCTGGGCCGGTACTTCGGCGGTGCAGATCAGTTTGACTTTATGCTCGTACAACGCATCAATCAGCGTCACAAAGCGCTTGGCTTCGTTGCATTTTTCTATGGTCAGTTTGGGAATATCGGCCAGTATCACAATGTCGAAGCGCTTGCCGATTTCCAGGTAATCGGCAGCTCCCAATGCGTTCATGCATAGTTCGTCAAAGGAGCTGAGGGCGACATTGCCATGCACCGCAGACAAGGCCACTTTTCTGCCTAACACTTCCAGAACGCCCGGTTTCAGCGGCGCAAAATTGGTCATTTCGTTATAACTTTGGCGCACGAATTTTGCCGCCTGTGCGTCCAGCGGGTAATGATAAGTGGTCTTTAGCGCGTGTAAATGGCTGAGCCGGTAATCCTGTTTTGCAATCAGCTCTATAACGTCGGCTTGTTGCTGCAGGAGCCTGACAAAGGGCAGGAACAATTCCCGTTGCAAGCCGTCATGATACAGCTCATCGGGATGGCAGTTGGAGGTAATCACGACCACAATGCCTAGGTCGAACAGTCTGTTGAATAGCCGCATTAGTATCATCGCGTCGGCTATGTCGGAGACATGAAATTCGTCAAAGCAAAGCAGCAGTTCCGATGTCCTGATATGTTTTGCCAATGCCGAAATGGCATCGCTATCGTTTTGTTTGCGCCATTGGTGGATGAAGGCATGGACTTCAAGCATGAAGGCATGAAAATGCACCCGCTTTTTTTGGCTGATCGGGCAGGCGTCAAAAAACAAGTCCATCAACATAGATTTGCCTCGGCCTACGTTGCCGTAGATGTACAGGCTTTGGCAGTCGGCAGGCGGGGGTAGGAAGAGTTTATGCAAGCGGGATTTTTGTTGGTATTTGACAGTCGCCGTTAGCTTATCGAGCAGGGTTTGCAGGTGATTTAGCGCTGTGATTTGTGCGGGTTCGTGTTGGATGTGGTTTTGGGCTACTAGGGTGTTGTATTGCTTTTCCAGTATGCTGGGGGAGGTATCCGATTGTTCGATGGGTGTGTGATGGGGAGGCTTTTTTGGCATGGTTGCTTTTGTCTGTGCGGAGTACTTGTTTCGTTGCGAACGTAAAGATAAAAACGAAACTCGTCATCCCGGCAGATACCGTCTTAAATGCATTTTTGCAAGGAAAAATTAGGATCGAAAGGCTCACCTGATTTTAAGATGGCATAGCTAAGATGGATAAGCTTACGCATGGCGGCGCAGA
>SCPZ01000020.1 GCA_004299305.1 Methylobacter sp. | reverse complement strand
GGACAGGCTTTAAGCCTCAGGGATGGCTCGACTTCCTCGCTGCCCTCCCGATGATCAGTCGGGGATTCTGGCTCTTTGAGAGAACAGAATCAAGATATAAGGGATTGCCGGGATCCAGAGTACAGGGATGTGAATGCTTGATTTCATTGAGCAATTCCTGTGGCGAGACTTGTTGCCTACTTCAGTAGGCCATCCATGGCTTCTGGATCCCGGCAATCCCTGCCGGGATGACGTGCTTTGAAATACTTGTGTATAACGATGAGAGCTAAGCTTGGGCAGTCCAGTAACTTAATATGTGCCTTTTCGGTAGTCTGTTCAAAGCTTCCGCTCCTGCTCACGCTCCTTACCTACATCCATGTAGGCAAAGCCAGCTTTGAACTCCGCCGTTCAACGTTAATGACTACTAACTTAAGACGGGACACGCTAAATAACCGGGAACACCGAGCCCCAGCTCGGCAATGTTGATAATTGCAGACACTCGCCAAGCTGGGACTTGGCATTCCCAGACACCCACTTAAAACTGTCCCGTCTTAAATTGTCGGCTTTTCAAACAAAGGCTGTAGAATTTGCGGCGGACTATCTAACGAATATAACACCCGATCTATTTAGCTTATCTGCACCTGTTATCTGTCCCTAGAACTAGTGACAAAGCAAGGCTAAACCTTATGGTAATATCTATCCCGGCTTAAGTTGGTAGCCCAGATATGCGCTCAGCGAACATAACAACAACACATAGGCGGCTTTTCTATGCAACATTCCCTAAACAGTTCCCAGATACGCGTTGCACTGGTGGAAGACGATATTCACTTCCAGAATGCTTTTATGGATGCCATTCAGGATGCGCCCGACATGACACTGCTGAGTGTAACAGGCACCCGAGCGCTCGGATTACTGGCGCTGGATCACATACAGGTCGATGTGTTACTGGTCGATCTCGGCTTGCCAGACGGCTCAGGCATTGATGTGATCAGGTCTGCTCACGAAAAATGGCCCGACTGCGGCATCATGGTCAGCACTACGTTCGGCGACGAAATGCACGTCATGCAATCGCTCGAAGCGGGGGCTACCGGTTACCTGCTGAAAGACAGCGCGCCCAAAAATATGATGGACGAAATTCGTAGCCTGCATGGCGGCGGCAGCCCGATCAGTCCGCTGATCGCGCGGCAAATTTTGATGCGCTTTCGGCAAGGCGGTCAATCCACTACACCGCTTGAAGAACACCCTGGCGCTAACAAACAGCGCACAACATTGTCTGCGCGCGAACAAGAGGTATTGGAATTTATCACCAAGGGCTTTACTTCCGATGAGATCGCTACCTTGATGTCGGTCTCGCGCCATACCGTGCTAACTTATGTACGACGCATTTACGTAAAACTTGAAGTGAGTTCCAAAGCTGAAGCTATTTATGAGGCACGTAGTCAAGGTCTGCTGAGTGACTAATCGGCGGGGCGGTTCAGTGGCTTCTATAGATTTTCAGAAATTAAATTTCCAAATTTTAGTAATTGCACGGATAACATCCCTCAGAGGGATGTTATCCGTATCATTGACGATGGAAATTATTTATCTGAAAGTCTATATGTTCCTTTTCGGTAGTCTGTCCAATCAGATGCGCCGTGCGGAATCCGTCGGCGCCAAGGTCAGCTGGAAGTCAATCGATGCGGCAACCTGTTTTATATTGCGCCTGCCGATAAGGCGCGCCATGGATGCACAAAAATGAAGTCCCATTCCCATGCACACTCAGGCTTTGGCGATAGCCTGTTTCGACGTTACTTTATTCTCTTCATCCTGATACCGATACTCTGCGCAACGCTATGGCATCCTCCAGTGCAAGCGGGTGAGCCCGTGCATTTCACCTTTGCTGAACTCCTTGTCGTTGATGGTTACGGTTATTCGCTTCCGCCCTATTTTATCGCCGCAGATATGCCGGTCGGAAAGTGGACGTCGATCAATCTACCCTATGCCCCGCGCTTGCCTCACTCTTTGGAAGATTTGCCCAAGGCGGGCGAGGCGGCCACCCAAATCACTTGGTATAAACTGCACCTAACCGGCTTGGAACAAACGCCGTCACCCCGCTATCTCTACATCCCGCGCTGGAAAACAGATGGTCAGATCGCTGTGTACGGCGATGGTCGGCTGCTTTACCAATCGCACGCCAATTTGCAGTGGAACGGTTCCAATCATCCGCTATTAATCGCACTCGACAGCACCGCCGACGCAAAACCGCCGCACGAGATATTGATCCGCATACAACATCTGCGCGGTATCGGTGGCGCGCTGTCATCGCTCTGGACCGGCAATTACTCGGATTTGGCTTGGCGTTATATGACTCGCAGATGGCTGCAAACACAATTGCCGTTCATGTGCAGTTCGGCCTTTTTGGCCATCGGCATCTTTTCATTTTTCGTTTGGCTTAATCGTCGCCACGAGAAGCTGTACCTACTGTTTTTCTTTATATCGGCTGCTGCTTATATCCGCACTCTCCACGAATATGCAGGACTTGAACGCTTGCCGATCAACGATGAATGGTTCGGTTGGCTGACTGTTAACTCCCTGTTTTGGCTGATAATGATTTCCCACTTATTCCTGGTTCAGCTACATGGACGATCTCAGCCTTGGCTGACAAAGCTGGTGATATTGGTCACTACGGCTTGCTCGCTCATCACCCTGCCGCTACCCGGTTTACCTGATGCTACCATCGTCGCTTCCTTGGTATATATCGCGCTTTTGCTCATCGGCAACATCGCCTTTGTGTTCGGATTTTACAACTCATGGATGAACCGCTCCAAAGACGGCATGTTACTGTCCGGCTGGAGTCTGATATGCATGCAGCTTGGCATTCATGATTGGTTGCTGCAAAATAACCTCATCAGCATCGAAAGCGCATTCGTCAGCACTTACGCCAACATCGGCGCTTTTATTTTGTTTACCTACGTCATGTTTCGCCGCTATCTCACCGCCATCGCGGAAGTCGAACAGGTCAATGCAACCCTGGAGGAGCGACTGCAAGCCCGCGAGACTGAATTGACCATAAGCCACCGGCTTCTACGCGAGGCCGAGCATAGACAAACACTGGCGCAAGAACGTCAGCGCCTAGTACAGGATATGCACGATGGCTTGGGTTCGTCACTCGTCAGCGCACTGCGAGTGGTGGAGCACGGACGAATGGATGAGGCTGAAGTTGCACAGGTGCTCAAGAGTTGCATCGACGACCTCAAGCTGGCGATTGATTCAATGGAGCCGGTGGATGCGGATTTATTGCTATTGCTGGCGACACTGCGGTTTCGCTTGGGGCCGCGCCTGGAAAGCACCGGCATCGCACTGCGTTGGAATGTTCAATCCGTGCCGGACTTGGATTGGCTCGATCCAAAAAATGCGCTGCATATCCTGCGTATTTTGCAAGAAGCCTTCACTAATATCATCAAGCACGCTCTCGCCACGGAAATCTGCGTCGCAACAAGGGTGGAGGACGATCATGTGGCGGTGATAATCTCCGATAACGGGCATGGCTTTGCGGTGGAAAGCGCACTAAAGAGCGGCGGTAAGGGCCTGTCCAATCAGATGCGCCGCGCTGAATCGATTGGCGCTGAGGTTAAATGGGCTTCGAGCGACTTGGGCGCCTGTTTCACCTTGCTGTTACCGATAAAGCGTCGGTAAACAAGCGCTAAAAATCGTAACGGCTCAGTCCTCGTTAAGCGCTAATTCTTGACTAAGGTAACTCGCAAAAATAAACCCCCTCATTCTACAATCTTAACTACTCAGTATGGTTAATTTATAATGGAACACGGATGACACGGATTAGACAGATAATCACCGATAAAACTCTAAGTCATTAGAATTGTTAAAAATCCGTTTAAATCCGTCCAATCAGTGTCATCCGTGTGCTATTTTTAGCTGTTGAAGTTGCGTATTTTATTTATTGCGAGTTGCCTAACAGAATGTTTTATCGGCGTTTATCTGTGTAAATCCGTGGCTAACTGATTTTTTTTAGGATGATGCGCTTCATCCTAAAAAGTGCAATAGTCTCGGGAAATCGGTAAAATGATTCATATCTTGACCCAATCACTTGGTTATTGAACGAGCGCATTTTATTTACAACGAGGGAGCATGGACATGGCGAGCATCGAAAAGGCTGATATAGAAAATCTTCTGCAAACATTTATCGATCCCAACAATGGAACCGACCTGGTTTCTGCAAAATCGGTTAAAGCCATTGCGATTGATGGCAACAAGGTCAGCGTTAAAGTGGAGCTGGGCTATCCTGCCAAAAGCTATATAAACGAACTTAAAACTGCGCTTGAAAATCACTTGAAAGAACTTGCCGGTATTGGCGATGTCAACGTTGAAGTCAGTGTAAAAATCGTTTCCCATGCCGTGCAACAGGCATTGAAACCGCTGCCCAATGTCAAAAATATTATCGCCGTGGCATCGGGCAAAGGCGGCGTGGGTAAATCGACAACAGCGGTCAATCTGGCGCTGGCGCTGGCGGCTGAAGGCGCTAATGTCGGCATTCTGGATGCGGATATTTACGGCCCGAGTATTCCGATGATGTTGGGGCTTTCCGGTTTCCCTGAAAGCAAAGACAACAAAACCATGATGCCCAAAATCGCTTACGGCGTACAAACGATTTCTATCGGCTATCTGGTCGAAGCCGACCAAGCCATGATCTGGCGCGGCCCGATGGTAACCACGGCTTTGCAGCAATTGCTTAAAGATACTAATTGGGACAATCTGGACTATCTGGTTATCGATCTGCCGCCAGGAACCGGCGATATTCAGTTAACCCTGTCCCAGCAAATTCCGGTCAGCGGCGCGATTATCGTCACTACGCCGCAGGATATTGCGCTGATTGACGCACAGCGCGGCCTAGGGATGTTCGAGAAAGTCAACGTACCGGTACTGGGCCTGGTTGAGAACATGAGCATCCATATATGCAGCAACTGCGGTCACGAAGAAGCCATATTCGGCGAAGGCGGTGGGCTTGCGATGTCCGAGCGCAACAGGATAGAGTTTCTCGGCTCCCTGCCTTTGGATATTAACATCCGCAAATTCGCGGATTCAGGCAGACCGACGGTGGTTGCCGACCCGGACGGGCGGCCTGCGCAAATATACAAGCAAATCGCCAGAAAAACAGCGGCGCGACTGGCGTTGAAGGCTAAGGATTTCACGACTAAATTTCCCAAAATCGTCGTGCAGAATACGTAATTTAAAAATGGAACACGGATTAAATGATTTAAAAACGCGAACAGTCTTGGCTTCCGTTTAAGGCGAGACAGTCTAAGGTTAAGCCGTTCGTGGTAACCCTTCGGCTACGCTCAGGACCAAAGGCCTCTCTCCCTTCGGGCATAACCATCTACACAACTTTTTTGTATTATAAATACAATGGGTTGCAAACTGACCTAGCTCCCTCTCGGCAATCGCTCCTTGCGCTTTAGGCGACGCATGGAACAGTTGCCGAGGCGTAAAAATGGGCGCATAGCGAGCCTATGCAAGCATTTTTACAACGCAGCAGACGGACAAAAAGACCAGTCAGGTGGGTATATTTTTCGCAGGAAATCGCCTAAGTTCAACAAAACCATGTCAACCTTCCACTTTCAGCAGTTTTCAGTTTTACAAAAACATTCCGGCATGAAAATATGCACGGATGCCGTTTTATTCGGCGCAATGGCGCCGGTCAAACAAGGCGACCAAGTGCTGGATATTGGCGCCGGCACCGGGGTGCTTTCGCTAATGGCAGTTCAGCTGGGCGCGGCGAAAGTGACCGCAGTGGAGTTGACGCAACAGGCTTATCAGGAAGCCGACATCAACTTCAACAACAGCCGCTGGGCAGAACGCCTTGAGATTGTGCATCAAGATATTCAAAGCTTTGCCTTAACCATCGAACGGCAATACGACCTTATCATCAGTAACCCGCCCTTTTTTGAAAACCACAGCAAGACCATTAACACCCTTAGAAACACCGCCAGACATACCGATCAGCTGCCTTTTGCCGATCTAATCGGGATTGCAGGGCGATTATTATCCCCGCAAGGTTTGTTTTATCTGTTGATTCCCGCTCATGCCGTAGAAAAATTTTCCGCCCAGGCATCAGCGGCGGGATTTTATTTGACCAAGAGAACCGATTTTCGAGGCTTAGCGCATAACGACGCCAAAGTATCCGCGCTGACATTCAGCCGCACAACGGCTGCGTTTACCGAAAAGTTATTGACGATTTATAACTCTCACGGCATTTATAGCCAAGACAGCGAAGCCTATTTAACGGATTTTTTATTGCGGTTTGCTAAGTAACTGGTACACAGAGATTATGCTGTCAAGTGATACAGTGTGCAATCGTATAAAACAAAAAGCCGCTGGGTTCGCGGCTTGTATGGGATGTTGAAACGGGGTGATACGGCTTGGGCATATATCCGCCCGCAGGAACGTCTATCGGTAAATGTCCTTTCGGTGTCCGACTTTTAGTATTTGGATAATTAGCCGATCATTAAAAACAGAATAGACAATGCGGTAATCGCCCTTCCTTACCCTGTAGCTATTCTCAAAACCGAATAGTTTTTTACACCCGTCCGGGTAAGGGTTTTCACTCAGCGAGTCGATCAATTGGCTAACTGATTGAATAACCGGCTTGGGTAAGTCCAATAGTGATTTTTTGGCGGATTTCTTAAATTCAATGCTATAACAGGTCATTATCGTACAACTCCTTTTTAACCTGTTCCCAAGGAATTGTTTCCTCATCCTTAATTTGTGCAATAGCGGCTAAATCCTCTAAGTCCTCCAGCATTTCATAATAATCGTTTAAAGAAAGCACAACAGAAACTTTCTCGCCGTCCGCATTGGTTATAAATTGTGGTTGTGCGCTCATGGTTAATCCTCGTTACTGGCATTTTGTCTAAGAGTAGCAACATTATCATTATCCGGTGTTGTTAGCCAAATATCTAAAAATGCCGCCATGTTGTAGGTTGTTGTAACTTGTTGCAAATAACCTACAATACGCTAAACCCCTTGTGTGGCGTGGCCTGTAGCGGTTATTTTTGCTGTTGTTGTAGATGTTGTAGGTTTCTGGAAATCTCCAACCACGTCAGGCTAAATTTATACAGCTTTCCTTATTGGCGTTACATTCCAGTCTTTGCCAGTCTGGCAAGCCTCAATAAAGTTAGCCAACTTCTGTAATGCCGCCTTGCGTTCATCAAAATAATCATGCCGGTTATAGATACCCTCAACGCCTTTGATCTTGTGATTAAGACAGCGTTCAGCAATGTGTGAATCAACACCCAGCGCTGCCAAGTGTGTTCTGGCGGTTCGTCTAAAATCATGTATGGTGAATGGCTCTACGTCAGGCATATTGGCTTTGACCTTGGACAACGCTACATTCAGAGTATTTTCATGGATGTACGGTAAACGTCTATCTTGATATTGCTTCGCCGGTAACAACAAAGCCGCGATATACGCGGCCTTGAATAGTACAGTGGGACTGGTTGGGTCAGTCTGAAACATCATTCTATATTCTGTATCTGCTCACGCATCTGCTCGATCAGCACTTTAAGCTCGATGGCTATTTGGGTCATTTCCTTGTCGGCCGACTTGGAGCCTAAGGTATTAGCTTCACGATTCAATTCCTGCATTAAAAAATCCAGCCGTCTGCCGACCGGGTCTTTTTGCTTGAGCACCCGCAACACTTCGTTGATATGGGTTTCCAATCTATCGAGCTCTTCGGTGATGTCCAGTTTTTGAGCCAGCAGCACCAGTTCTTGTTCCAGACGGTCAAAATCAGGCTCTGCTACCAGTTCGATAATCCGATCCTTTAGTTTATTGCGAATCAGCAGCAATACTTCCGGCATACGTTTGCCCGCTAGAACGACAAACTTAAGCATTTTTGTACAGCGATCTTCAACCAACAGCTTGAGTTGAGCGCCTTCTCTTTCACGCGCCTCCAGCAGTTGCGCCAGCGATTGATCGACCAGGGTGGTAATGCCCGCCATGAGTTGCTCTTTGTCGATATCCGGTTCCTGTTGGATGCCGGGGAAGGCCAGCACATCCAGCGCCGAAAAGGACAAAGGAGCCTGCATTTGCTGCTCTATACTGGCGGTCGCAGCAAGCAATGTGGTTACGGCATCGGTATTAATAATGAAGCTTTGCCCGTTTTTGGCCTGTTTTTTATAGCTCAATGAGCATTCGACTTTGCCTCGACTGATTTTTGCGGCGATGGCTGAGCGCAAATCGGCTTCAACAAAACGCAGGCGATCAGGTAGTCTTAAGCTAATATCACAATAACGGTGATTGACCGAACGCAATTCACAGCTTATGGTTAAGTCGCCGATTTCTATCTCGTTGCCGGCAAATGCGGTCATGCTTCTAATCATTTTTCACCTATAATTAACGGGCTCTGGTACAAACAAACAACAAAATGGCTGAATACTACGATCCGCAAACTTACCCCAAAGAATGGAACTACCTGCAAACCGGCACCATTATAGACCAGTATGTCATTGAGAGGGAGTTGGCACACGGCGGTTTTAGCTCCGTTTACCTAGCCAGACAAATAGCGGATCAGGTTCAGGTCGCGATTAAAGAATATCTGCCCAGAAAGTTTGCCCACCGAACCTGGAACAATGTGGTGGTCGCCAACAGCGAAGAAGCGGCGACTTTATTCAAGCGCGGCAGGGTCTTGTTTTTTGAAGAAGCTAAGGTTTTATCAAGATTAAAACACCCCAATATCGTCGAAGTTATCGGTTTTTTTGAAGCCAATTCCACCGTTTATATGGTGATGACGTACGACTATGGGGTTACGCTGGATAAGCTGTTAAGTAATAAAATACTGCCTGTTTCCGAAGATTTTGTCTTGACCTTATTCAGTTCGTTATTGGCAGGATTGGGCCATATTCATAGCCAGCAGTTTATTCATCTTGATATTAAGCCCTCCAACATTCTGGTGCGGCCCGGCAATGATGCCTTATTGCTGGATTTTGGCGCGATTCAGAGCTTTCCAAAATCACACTTGGGTAAACAAAGCAAGATTTTGACCAAAGGCTATTCCCCGATAGAGCAGCATGACCTGAGTTCCCAGCTGGGCCCATGGACAGATATTTATGCGGTGGGCGCAAGTATGCGCAATTGCCTGGAACTTAAAACCCCGGTTCCCGCACAGGACAGGGCCAAGCAGGACACGCTGGTTCCGGCAGTCAAGGTATTTAAACGAAAATTCTCGGAGCCTCTGTTAAAAGCCATCGACTGGGCTATGGCGGTGCAACCGGAAGATCGTCCGCAATCGGTTGCCGAGTTGCTAAAAGCGCTTGCCGGTGGTTAATTGTTGATAAATTGAACCGCCGAACAGCGTGCCGTTCAGGTATACTGTGCGGTTTTCATTTTAACGGAACAACTATGAGACCTAGCGGACGTAACCCGGATCAACTAAGAGACATAAAATTTACCTGCGGCTTTACCAAGCACGCAGAAGGCTCCGTCCTGGTTGAATTTGGCGACACACGAGTGCTTTGTACCGCCAGTGTCGACCGGAGTGTCCCGCGCTTTCTTAAAGGCAAAGGCGAGGGTTGGATTACCGCAGAATACGGCATGTTGCCGCGTTCGACCCACACCCGGATGGGACGGGAAGCCAGTCACGGCAAACAGGGCGGACGCACCCTGGAAATTCAACGCTTGATCGGTCGTTCGTTACGGGCGGCGATTGACATGAAGGCGTTGGGCGAACATACCGTCACCATCGATTGCGATGTATTGCAGGCCGATGGCGGAACCCGCACTGCGGCCATTACCGGTGGCTTTGTCGCACTGTCGTTGGCGATACAAAAAATGCTTAAACGCAAACAAATCAAGACCAACCCGCTGCACGGACAAGTTGCCTCGGTTTCTGTCGGTATTTATAACGGCGTGCCGGTGCTGGACCTGGATTATGCGGAAGACAGCAATGCGGAAACCGATATGAATGTGGTGATGAACGATGCCGCGGCGTTTATTGAAGTGCAGGGTACGGCTGAGGGACATGCGTTCAGGAAAGAAGAGTTGGATGCCATGCTGGAACTGGCAAGCTCAGGCATCAAGCAATTGCTGGAAAAACAACGGCTAGCGATAGAAGAACATAAATGATCTATTCGTCCTTACAACACCAATCGGCCTGTTCCGGGCAAAACCAAAGGGCTAGCCATGCATGACATTGTCCTAGCCAGCAGCAATCCCGGCAAGATTAGGGAAATTCAGGCAATACTGACCGGGCATCCCATTATTCCGCAGTCCGCGTTTAATGTTGTCGATGCGGAAGAATCCGGCGCTACGTTTGTTGAAAATGCTATTTTAAAAGCCAGAAATGCGGCTTTGCATTGCAAACTACCGGCGATAGCCGATGATTCTGGCTTGGTTGTTGACGCCCTGAATGGCGCTCCCGGCGTGATTTCCGCCAGATATGCAGGAATTGGCGCCAGCGACAGGGATAATCTGGACAAGCTGTTGCAGGCTCTGGAAGGCGTGCCTGATGAACTGCGTAGCGCGCGGTTTATCTGTGTCATGGTGTTTATGGAACATGCGAATGATCCTTGCCCTGTCATTGCCCAGGGTGTTTGGGAGGGGCGGATTTTAACTCATGCTGTCGGTGAAAACGGTTTTGGTTATGATCCTGTATTTTGGGTGCCGGAGCAGGGTTGCGCATCGGCAGAATTACCGGCGGAGGTTAAAAACTCACTGAGTCATAGAGGGAAAGCGCTAAAGAGTTTAACGGCCTTAATCAACGCCAAACAAAGTCGCTAATTTTTCGCAGGAAATCACCTTAAACTCACCCACAAAAAAATGGCCTGGAAAACTAAGTCTTCCAGGCCATTAGGTCGAAATCTCCAATGCAACGAGATTATCGGGTGCTCAACAAAGCATCAATGTTATCCGACGGTGATAACTTTTAAAGCGTTGGTGCCGCCCGCTATCCCTTCCAGGTCGCCTTGAGTGATGATAAATGTATCACCGCTCGCCGCAACGCCGCGCCTTTTTAGTTCCGCAATGATTGCCCGGTTTACTTCAGCATGATCGCTAAGGTCATGAATGAACAGCACCGGAAAAACACCACGGTATAAAGTAACTCTGCCAAGCGTTTCTTGATGAGGGCTGAGCGCAAAAATTGGAATACCTGAGCTGATCCTGGACATCCATAACGGTGTAGAGCCTGATTCGGTCAATGCGGCAATACCATGAATCTTGGTATGGTTAGCCAAATACATGGCTGACATTGCAATGGCTTCATCGACGCGTTCAAACTGGAGTTCAACACGATGACCGGAAACACGGACTTTGGGTTGTTTTTCCGCTTCAACACAAACCCGATTCATCGCCTCAATGGCTTTAATCGGGTATTTTCCTGATGCCGTTTCTGCTGACAGCATAATAACGTCGGTGCCGTCATAAACCGCATTGGCAACATCAAAAACTTCGGCGCGTGTAGGAATTGGATTGTCGATCATGGATTCCATCATTTGTGTAGCGGTAATCGCAACACGATTGAGGGATCTGGTACGGCTAATCAACATTTTTTGTACGGCGGGCAAATTGGCATCGCCAATTTCAACGCCGAGATCACCGCGAGCAACCATGACTGCGTCCGATGCCAGGATGATTTCATCAATAACATCCAAAGCTTCAGCTCGTTCAACCTTAGACACGATCCCTGCATGACAACCTTCAGCCACTAACAGACGACGCGCTTCATGAAGATCTTCAGCAGTACGCGGAAAAGAAATAGCGACATAATCGCATTTCATGATCGCAATGGTTTTAATGTCTTCCTTGTCTTTGTCGGTTAATGCCGCCGCAGAAAGACCGCCGCCAAGCAGGTTAATGCCTTTGTTATTAGACAGGTCGCCGCCAACAATCACAGTACAGTTAACGCGCATGTCTACAACATTGACTACATCAAGTACGATACGGCCATCATCCAGTAACAGTCTGCTACCCGGCTTGACTTCTAACGCCAAAGGTTCGTAAGTAATACCGACTTGAGTATTATCGCCAGCCATCGGATCGAGATTGATATCCAGGGCAAAATCCTGCCCTTCATTCAAAAATACCTTGGTATCTTTAAAGCGGGCAATACGGATTTTAGGTCCTTGCAGGTCGGCCAAAATACCGACCAATCTGCCGGTTTTCAAGCTTAGCTCACGGACAGCGTTAGCCCTGTTAATGTGATCTTGCGCAGAACCGTGTGAAAAGTTCATGCGAACAAAATCAAGACCCGCCGCAAACATACCTTCGAGTACGCCGGGTTTGTCGGTAGCAGGGCCTAATGTTGCTAAAATTTTGGTTCTTCTTAACATTATGTGGGAAATCCGTTATTTTGCGTTAACTAAAGCAATTGTCGTATCCAGCATACGGTTTGAGAAGCCCCATTCGTTGTCATACCAGGATAGAACTTTTACAAGGTTGCCATTCATGACTTTGGTCAATGCTGCGTCATAAATTGACGATGCAGGGTTATGGTTAAAGTCGATTGATACCAGCGGTAAGCTGTTGAAGTCCAGAATGCCTTTTAATGGACCTTCGGAAGCTGTTTTCAGAATTTGGTCGATTTCTTCTTTGGTGGTATTTCTGGCTGCTTCGAAGGTTAAATCGACAACAGAAACGTTAATAGTCGGCACGCGCATTGCAAAACCGTCCATTTTTCCAACCAGTTCAGGCAATACTAAGCCAACAGCCGCAGCAGCGCCGGTTTTTGTAGGAATCATTGATTGTGTGGCTGAGCGGGCACGGTGTAAATCACTGTGATAAACGTCAGTCAGAACTTGGTCGTTGGTGTAAGAGTGAATAGTGGTCATTAAGCCGTGAACAATGCCAACGGTGTCGAGCAAAGGCTTAACTAAAGGAGATAAACAGTTGGTGGTGCATGATGCATTGGAAATGACGGTATCAGAGGCTTTTAAAACATCATGGTTTACGCCGTAAACAATCGTTGCATCAACATCGTTGCCGCCGGGTGCTGAAATAATGACTTTTTTTGCACCGGCTGCAATATGCGCGGATGCCTTAGCTTTGCTGGTAAATAAACCGGTGCATTCGTGAACGGCGTCAATACCCAACTCTCCCCATGGCAGTTTTGATGGGTCTCTTTCGGAGAAAACCTTAATTCTGTCGCCATTGATAACGATATGGTCGCCATCAACACTGACTTCGAAAGGGAATTTTCCATGCACTGAATCATATTGAGTCAGGTGAGCATTTGTTGCAGCGTTGCCTAAATCATTGATGGCAACAATTTGAATTTCATTGGTACGGCCTGCTTCGTATAATGCACGAACGATATTACGTCCAATACGACCATAACCATTGATTGCAACTTTAATTGGCATAGATATTCTCCAGATGGGTGAAATGAAAACTTACAAAAACGGATAGCCCTAAAGCTTCCGGAAATCGGGTTGATTGTACCAAAAAGCAAGGTACTTAGTCTATTGACGCGGAAAACGACAACAATCCTGAATTCAAGCGTTATCGCCTTAAAAAACAGCCCCGTACTTTTCCCTGCAAAAGTTTAGCGAACGCTACAACGGCTAATAATGAGGCGGCACTTCATCAAGATTTTCACCGCCGCTACCCTCAGTAGACAGGCTTTTAATACGCTCATTAAGCATCCGGCAAGTGGCTTCCAGACGGTCTATCTGTTGCTGCTGACCGGCGACTATTTTATTCAACGCTTGCAGCAAATCTTCCTGATAAGCCGCTTTAATTTCTAACTCGATTATGCGTTCATCGTTCATGAGGCGGCTTAAATAACCTTTGAAAATTGTTGTTGTTTTTGCGCCAGATATTTGTCGAAAACCATGCAGATATTGCGGATTAACAAACGGCCTGCGGGTAACACTTTGACGCCTTGCTTTGACAAAACCAGCAAACCATCGGCTTGCATCGGTTCTAATGCATGAAGCTCCTTGGCAAAATACTCGGCAAAGTTAATGGAAAACTGTTGCTCGATAGCGGCAAAGCTCAAATCGAAATGGCAAATCAACTGGGTGATCACGGCGCGGCGCAGCTTGTCGTCATCATCCAGTTCTACGCCTTTAAATACCGGTAATTTACCTTGGCTGATCAGCTGATCGTACTCGTCCAGCTCTTTGACATTCTGGATATAGGCATCCCCTACCCTACCTATCGAGGTAATGCCCAAGCCCACCAGATCGCAATCCGAATGTGTGGAATAACCTTGGAAGTTGCGGTACAAATGCCCCTCGCGCTGAGCGACGGCCAGTTCGTCATCGGGTTTGGCGAAATGATCCATGCCGATATAGACATAACCGGCTTCGGTAAGGCGCTGCCCGACCATCTGCAAAATAGCCAGTTTGACGTCGGGCGTCGGCATATCGGCATCGTTAATTTGGCGTTGGGTTTTAAACCGTGCGGGCATGTGGGCGTAGTTGAAAATCGAAAAACGATCCGGCGACACAGCCAGGATTTTATCCAGCGTATTGGCGAAGGTCTCGACCGTTTGCAGCGGCAAGCCGTAAATCAAATCGATGTTGGTTGAACGGAAACCCTCTGCCCTGGCAGCTTCTAAAACACTGAACGTCTGTTCTTCGCTTTGCAGGCGGTTGACGGCTTTTTGCACAGCCGGATCAAAATCCTGTAGCCCTAAACTAACCCTGTTAAAGCCCAGTTCGCGCAGTTGCTTCATGGTCTCGCCGTTGGTTTCCCTAGGGTCAACTTCGATCGAATACTCGCCCTTGTCGTCATCCCTTAGCTGGAAATGCTCACGGGTTACCGCCATCAGGGTAAGCATCTGTTCGTAGCTTAGAAAAGTCGGCGTGCCACCGCCCCAATGCAATTGGTTGACAACACGGCTGGAATCGAACAAATCGCCCTGCATCGCAATTTCTTTGCACAGGTTAGCCAAGTAGGGTTCCGCATGTTTGCGGTTTTTGGTGACGATTTTGTTGCAGGCGCAGTAAAAACACACGGTATCGCAAAACGGGATATGAAAATACAGCGACAGCGGCCCGCCTGCGGCATTGGATTTTTCTATGTGCTGGCGATATTCCTGGTCGCCGAAGCCTTCGTGCAACTCCAAGGCAGTCGGGTACGAGGTATAACGGGGGCCAGCCTTATCGTAACGGTTGATCAGGCCCAAATCGAATTTTATAGATTGATCCATCATTTTATTTGCTTGTTAATGACTATTTTATGAGGCGTTTTATCGGTCAGGGCGACCTGTTCGATAACGCCGATCAAGTCGCCAGGTTGTTGTGTCGCATCACCGGCTTTGGAAATGCGCGCCAGCAACTTGACTTGCTCGAAATTGGATAATTTCATGTTGGGCATCATTGCCATCGCATCGCTTAAGTTAACGCTTAACGGCAATTCGGAAACCTGTTTACGCACGATAGCCAGAGGCATTTTGGGCCCCGATAAGGCCTGGGCATAAATAAAGACAGTGTCACTAGGATCGGCTGATTTTTGCAATTCCGGCGCTAAGTTCACCTGAACCTCAATGCTTGCCGTTTTAGCGGTTTTTGATTCCGCTTGCGCAACAGCGCCTTCCGGCATCTGTGTTGCAAGCTTAGCCAGCAGGCCTTGTATTTCCTGGTGAGCGTCAGAACCCGGCGGCAATAAGGCTTCAAGTTTTTTCCACAAACTCATTGCCGCAGAAAAATCACCTGTTTGCGCTTTCACCATGCCGCCCAGCCATAAACCGGTCACGTTATCGGGCTCCATTGCTAAAGCTTTGAACACCAGTTCGGCAGGCTTTCCGACTAGCTGTTCATTGTTGGCAAAAGCCAGGGCATCGGCATAAAGCAGCATGATTTCCGGTTGTTCGCCTAGCAACTTATAGGCGCGCTCAAAAGCTTCGACGGCTTTAGGATATTGCTGCAAATATTTGTAGGACCGGCCTAACATAGTCCAACCCAGCGCATCATCGGGTTGCTTTTCCAGGCGTTCGGCTAATCCTGCGACCATCTTTTTCATTTGCTCCAGTTGCTGCGCTTGCTCCTGTAATTTTGCGGCACTTTCCCCATTCATAGGCGGCGCAGATGTTGCCAGCTGATCAACTTGACTTAATGATTGATAGTTACCCAATACCCAATAGAGGGAACCTGCCACAACGGGGATTGCAAAAACCAGCACCAAGGCCATCCACCGTCCTTGAGATGACGATTGCACCGACGGCTCTATATCAAGATCATCGCTCAATGCCTGCTCAAGATCGGCAAGCTGCTCATCATAAAGCGCTTGACTTAACGCACCGGCTTGCAGTTGTTCTTTCAACTCAGCCAATCGTTGCCGGGCGATAGCGATATTGCGCTGATCCTGGTCCGTCTTAGCAAGCGGATGTTTTCGCCACAACGGCGGCAACACAATCAAAAAAGCGCTTAAGATCAACACGCTGACGATAAGCAAAAATAGCATATTCAAGACTGGTCACCTTCTTCCAACAAGCTGCGGATTTTTTGTTGTTTTTCAGCGCTGATTTCGACAGTTGCAGCAGACCTTTTCCGCCGCGTAAATAAAAATACGGCGATTAGACCGATTAACAAGAACACCACCGGGCCTATCCACAGCAGGCCGGTTTTGAGCTTAAACGGCGGATTGTATAAAACGAAATCGCCGTATCGATCAGTCATAAATTGGGCTATGTCCTGTTTTGATTTGCCTTGTTGCAGCATTTCGTACACTTGTCTGCGCAAATCTGCGGCCAGTTCTGCATTGGAATCGGCGATGGTCTGATTTTGACAGACCAGACAGCGCAATTCCGAAGTCAGGTTTTCGTAGGCCGCTTGTTGCTCAGGATTGGCAAATTCCCGGTATTCGACACCGGCGCAAGCGATGCCGGACAGTATTAACAGAAAAACGATAGATAAATGCTTCATTAGTTTTCAGCCTGTAGCTTGGCGATCAAAGGCAGGAAGGTTTGCTGCACATCTTCAGGCGTAACCGGGCCGGTGTGCTTGTAGCGGATCACGCCTTGTTTATCGATAACAAAAGTTTCCGGCACCCCGTAAACCCCCCAGTCTATACCGATGCGCCCGTCCTGATCCATGATGCTGACATCGTAAGGGTTGCCTAATTGCGCGAGCCAACCTAAGGCGGCTTCCGGCTCATCCTTGTAATTTAGGCCGACGATAATGGCGGCTTTAGTTTGCGCCAACTGGTTCAGCACCGGATGCTCGGAACGACACGAAGCACACCACGATGCCCACACATTAAACAGCCAGACCTTGCCTTTTAAATCGGTCGGGGATAATTTTTCCGCTGGAGCTTGCAGCTTTGGAGCGGAAAATGCCGGAACCGCTTTGTTGATCAACGGCGAAGGAATCTCGCTGGGATGAAGGTTTAAGCCCAGCGCAAGAAATACCGCAAGGACGATAAATAATAGTAAGGGGAGGATGTATTTAAGCATTTTGATTATTTTTTATACGAGTCTGATGATTTTTAGCTAATGGCATGGTGGAAA
Organism: Methylobacter sp.; assembly: GCA_004299305.1. GTDB lineage: Bacteria > Pseudomonadota > Gammaproteobacteria > Methylococcales > Methylomonadaceae > Methylobacter_A. Next base: position 30,483 of record SCPZ01000020.1, on the reverse strand, counting down.
ACATCAATACCTTCGAGATAATCGGATGTATTAGGCTTATCTTAAAAAGAAAATCTATTTTTGAAATCTATTTATATCTGGGAGAGTACCATAAAGCTTCAATTGGTTTTTAATAGCATCTTTTTCCCATGGTCGCTTTTGATGAGGTATCGAACTTAAAACGAACCGCTCTCCCTCCCAAATTACCGAATCATTACCCACGCTGTCGTCTATCATTCCGGTAAGAAACTGAGCAATATGGCAAAGCTCATGGGCTAAGAGCTCGCGAATATCAGTTGGACCATTAAATTGGCTTATCGCAATAATGAACTCGCTGTTGTCTAATTTCCTTTTTTTTGTAAATGCCTCCTGTCTATAGTCATCAGGGTTAGATGCATCAACAATATGTATTGTTACATTATCCAACACGTCACTATCTAAACCCCTATAAATTTCGGGTAACTTTGTAGCATAGATACCTATTGCATTCTTAATATCCTCTCTAAGAAGCTGGTCATCAAATTTCTTGCTGTCAGGATTGATTTTTCCTAAATCAAATTCAATTTTCATATTGAATGTGTTATCAGTGGCCCTTTAAGTAACTGTTTCAGAAGCATTGAGTGCTTTCTTGTTGAGTCGATACCGTCTATCACAAGCTGCACACAAACCACCCGCAGCCATAAACAGCGCACCCAGCCAGATCCAGCGGATGAACGATTTGTAATAAATTCTAAGACTCCATGCGCCCTTGTCACCCAGTGGCTCGCCTATCGCAACGAACAAATCCCGAAACAATCCGGCATCGATAGCCGCTTCAGTCATCGGCATTTTTTGCACCTGATAAACCCGCTTTTGCGGCTCCAGTTTGGCGACCTGTTTGCCATCGTAACTGACGGTCACAAACGCCTGTTCGGCAACATAGTTAGGCCCTTGGGTTTGTTTGACGCCGTGGAATTCAAAGATATAACCGGACATATCCAGCTTATCGTCAGGCGCCATACGGACATCTTTTTCGACGCTGTAAACCGAGGTCAGGGTAATGCCGATTACAAATACGGCGATGCCTAGATGCGCCACAGTCATGCCGTAAAAACCGGCCGGTACGGTTTGCAAGCGTTGCCATGAAAATCCTTGCGGCCCCATGCGGTCAACAAAAGACATCGCGGTAATCGCAACCGTCCACAACGCCAGCGTTAAGCCCAATACCGCGCCCCAGGAATAAAACGGCATGACCAGCGGAATCAGCAAGCCGCCGGAGACGCAAGCCAAAACAACCCAGCGCACCCGCAAGGCAATCACGTTGATGTTGTCCCTTTTCCAGCGCAATAACATGCCCAAGCCCACGGCAATCGCCAGCGGCGCCATTAAGGGAATGAATACGGCATTAAAGTACGGAGGCCCGACGGAAATTTTACCCAGCCCCAAGGCGTCAATCACCAGCGGATACAAGGTGCCCAGCAAGATGCTGGAAGCGGTTACCACCAGCAGCACATTATTCAGCAATATCGCCGACTCTTTAGATACCAGCTCAAAAGTCGCACTGCTTTTGACGTAGGGCGCTCTTACCGCATACAGCAATAACGATCCGCCGACCACGACCGCCAAGAATACCAAAATGAACAAGCCTCTGGCCGGGTCGCTGGCAAATGCGTGTACCGAAGTTAATACGCCGGAACGAACCAGAAAGGTGCCGAGTAGGCTTAACGAAAAAGCAAAAATCGCCAGCAATACGGTCCAGGTTTTGAACACGCCGCGTTTTTCGGTCGCGGCTAAGGAATGGATCAATGCGGTGCCGACCAGCCAAGGCATGAATGAAGCGTTTTCGACCGGGTCCCAGAACCACCAGCCGCCCCAACCCAGTTCGTAATAAGCCCACCAGCTGCCCAAGGCGATGCCGATGGTTAAAAACATCCAGGCGATATTGGTCCAGGGTCTTGACCAGCGCGCCCAGGCCGCATCCAGACGGCCTTCAAGCAACGCGGCAATGGCGAAAGCAAAAGCAACGGAAAAGCCGACATAGCCCATATAAAGCATCGGCGGATGGATTGCCAGGCCCGGATCCTGCAATAAGGGATTTAAATCTCGTCCTTCCAGCGGCGCAGGAAACAAGCGTTCAAACGGATTGGAAGTCAGCAATAAAAACAGGATAAAGCCGATGGAAACCAAACCCATCACGCCTAAAACACGGGCGACGGTAGCATCGGGAATATTGCGGCTGAACAACGCAACCAAGCCTGTCCAACAGGATAAAATCAGCGCCCAGAGTAATAATGAGCCTTCATGTGCGCCCCATACGCCGGAAACCAGATACAAAACCGGCAATGCAGTGTTTGAATTCCCAGCAACATAGGCTACGGAAAAATCATGGATCAGGAAGCTATATGTCAAGCAACCGTATGACACAGCCATAAACAACAGCTGCCCGAAGGCGACGGGTCTTGCTACGGCGATCCAGCCTGAGATAGAACGGGATGCGCCTAAAATGGGCAATAGCCCCAAAATAACAGCCATGCACAAGGCCAAAATCAGCGAAAAATGCCCTAGCTCCGCAATCATGGTTTTTGGCCTGCAACGGGCGTCGGCTGGTTTTTCAAACTGCTTTTCACTTCCGGCGGCATATAATTTTCATCATGCTTAGCCAGCACTTCTTCGGCGATAAAAACGCCCTGTTCATTCAATTTTCCGTGCGCAACGATGCCTTGGCCTTCCCTAAATAAATCCGGCAGGATGCCCGTGTATTCTACAGTCACATCCTTGCTGAAATCGGTCAGTTTAAAACGCACCATCAAGCCGTCATTCGGCCTTTCTACAGAGCCTTTAATGACCATGCCGCCCAGACGAAACAAGGTGTCTTTGGGAGCTTTGCCTTCGACAACATCGGTAGTGGAAAAAAAGTACATCAAATTTTCATTAAAGGATTTGAGCGCGAACCCTGTGGCTAGTCCTGCTCCGATGACCATAAGGCCGATCAACATTAATCGCTGTTTTCTGGCTGGTTTCATGATTTATTGCCGTTTTTGCTTGAGCGCCAGCGAACGTAAAAACTGCCTGCGTTGTACCACTGGAATAATAATATTGGCAAGCAGCACGATTAAGGTCAGGCCGTAAGAGGTCCAAACATAAAAGGCATAGCCGCCCATGGCGAAAAATTCCTGCATCGTCATTATTTAATCTCCGAGACCATGTTTTTAACCCACTGTGCATTGCGTTCGCGCAGCAACAATTCGGTACGCGCCCGCTGCAACATCGCGATCAGGTAATAAAACTTGAATGCTACCGCCATCAATAACAGCGGCACCAACATGCTGACATGTATGGACGGTTTATCCATTTTGGTTACCGTAGGCCCTTGATGCAACGTGTTCCACCACTCGACCGAATAATGAATAATCGGGATATTGACCACGCCGACCAGGGCTAAAATCGCTACGGCCCTGGACGCGGTGCGCTTGTCGTCTATTGCGCCGTAAAGCCCTATAACCCCGAGATACAAGAACAGCAATATCAATTCGGAGGTTAACCGCGCATCCCAGACCCACCAGGTTCCCCACATCGGCTTGCCCCACAAGGAACCGGTCACCAATGCGATGAAGGTAAAACTGGCCCCGACCGGTGCGCTGCTGATTGCCACAATTTCCGCCAGTTTGATACGCCAGACTAAGCCTATTGCACCGGCAAGCGCCATCACTACATAAATGAATAACGACATCCAGGCGCTGGGTACATGAATGTAGATAATGCGGTAGCTATCGCCCTGCTGGTAATCCGCAGGCGCAAGATACAAGCCGCCGTAAAGACCCGCTGCGGTGAGTAACAGGAAAATAACCACCAGCCAAGGCATTAATCGCTGGGTAAATGCGTAAAAATGTGGCGGTGACGCCATGCGGTGAAAAAATCGGACTACAGGATCTGGGATTAAAAACATGAAAAATCAGGTTCAAGGTAAAGGGTGTAAGGACAGTCTGTTTGTTAGGCTTTGCAGTATGACGGAATCCAGCTGCGTTCAATCATGAACACCCAGGAATCGTCGAAATTTTCTTTGTTGTGAAGTTGCCGGTGCAAAAACAGACAAATATTTAGCCGCTGCGATCATCATTCATTCCAGGTCGATAATATGACCGATTATTCTACGAGATATTATCAATTAATACTCATTTTTAATGCTGCGGCTACCGGCAAGGGGGCCAACACTAAAGCCATCAATAAAATGGAAATTAGGATATTAATTTGCGCATCGACGGGCAATCCACTGCCTGCCATTTGCACGGCATTGCCGGCAAAAATCAATACCGGCACATACAAGGGCAAAACCAACAGCGACAAAATCATGCCGCCACGGCGCAAGCCCACGGTTAACGCGACACCGATGGCTCCTATCAGGCTTAACACCGGCGTTCCAAGCAGCAATGTCAACAACAGGATGCCCAGTGAATGATTAGGCAGGCCTAAAAAAACCGCCAACAGCGGCGCTACAACCAGTAACGGCAAGCCTGTCACCAACCAATGGGCGATGATTTTAGCCAATACCAATACCGAGGTCGGATGCGGACTTAATAGAATCTGCTCCAGCGAGCCGTCGTCAAAATCCGAACGGAACAGGCTATCCAAAGACAGCATCGCCGCTAGTAACGCGGAAACCCAGATAATCCCCGGCGCAATGGCTTGCAATAAATGCGGCTGCGCACCGATGCCCAATGGGAACAGGGTTATCACCAGGATAAAAAACAGCAGCGGGTTGGCTATTTCCGAGCGTCGCCGTAAAGCCAAAATCAAGTCGCGCCGAATAACGGCAACAAATGCGCGGGATAAAGACATCAGGATAAATTAATACGCCGGACATCGACGTCATGCAGGTCTATGTCGTGATGCGAGGTGAGGACAATCATTCCGCCGTTGGCGCAATGTTCTGTCATTAAAGTTTCGATAAGGGCGATGCCTTGCTTGTCCAATGAAGTGAACGGCTCATCCAGAATCCACAACACATTTTCGGTAATCAGCAATCTGGCTAGAGACAGCCGTCTTTTCTGACCTGCGGATAGAGCCTGCACGAGGATGTCGTCATAGCCCGCCAAATGAACTTTGGCTAAAGCCTCATGAATGGAATACTGCCCTGAACTGCTTAAAGCCAAAGACATTTTCAGGTTTTCCAATACCGTCAGTTCTTTTTTAATGCCGTCCAAATGACCGACATAGGCCATCTGCGCATAAAACGGGCTGTCTTTTACTGCGTCGCCGCACCAGAGAATATCTCCTGTGTCCGGCTCCCGGAATCCGCATAAAATACGCAATAACGATGTCTTGCCGCTGCCGTTTTTGCCCTCCAACAATAAAACCTGTCCTGAAACCAATTCAAAAGCCAGATCTTCAAACAGCACCCGGTCGTCGCGAATACAGCTTAAACCCGCGCCTTCAAGAGAGTATGTTGATTGTGTTTGCATTGATTAAACGGCAAGTAAGCGCTGTCGCAAGGTTTCATACAGCAGTACGCCGGTTGCAACCGACAGATTAAGACTTTCCACCCGGCCCAGCATCGGCAACTTGACCAGCACATCGCATTGTTCCTTGGTTAACCGTCTTAAACCTTTGCCTTCCGCGCCCACAACCAAAGCCAAAGGCACCGTGAAATCGGCTTGATAGGCAGTTTGCGTGGTTTCGCCTGCCGCACCCATGACCCAGATGCCCTGCTCTTTTAACCAGCGCAAGGTCCTGGACAAATTGGTCACCTGATATACCGGCACCGTTTCCGCTGCGCCGCTAGCTACTTTACAGACCGTCGGTGTAATCCCGGTGGCATTATCTTTGGTGATAATCACGCCATGCACGCCGGTAGCGTCGGCGGTCCTAAGGCAAGCGCCGAAATTATGCGGATCCTGGACATTATCCAGCACCAGGAATAAGGGGGTTCCCTGCAATGTTAAGATAGCGTCTTTTAAGTCGCTTTCAGATAACTCGCCGGGCATTTCGACTTCGATCACTATGCCTTGATGATTGTTGCCTTCGGCAAAACGGTCCAGTTTTTTCCGGTCGGTTTTTTCGGGTTCGATGCCCAGATCGAGCAAACCATCAATCACCTGCGTCAAGCGCTTATCCTGCCGCTGTCCGTCTACCCAGGCTTTACTGATTTTTTTTGGGGAATAATCTAAAGCGGACTGTACTGAATGTATGCCGTATATTTTGCTTAATTTCATTGATTGTGAAGTGTAAAAAACTTTCTTTCGAATAAATAGCTGTTAATGCCGCATAATCAAAGCAACTTATGCGACTGCCTTGCAATGTTGTTCCAGATCAACCCTGCCATAAATATAAATTAAAGGTCTTTCGCTGGTGCCATTGATACGCTCCACGCTAGCATTAATAGAATACAGCCCTAACCAGCTATTAAATGCTTTGCATTGAGGGTTGCTTACATAACCAATTATTTTTCCGGCTACTTCAATTCTGACGGCATCGCGGTTGAACTCATTGTCGGGTTCAACAATGAATAGAGCATTCATGCCCACTGAAATATCAGCAATACAAATGTTTTTCTGATGCCGAAAACCGGCCACCTCAATATAAAATTCATGCGGTAGCTCAATTTGATCAAACGGATTAATCAGGGAAAAACCGTCATTGGGCAATTTAGCGCCCGTATGACCAAGCAAGGCAAAGTCGCTGATTTCGACATGGGGTGCAAGCCGCCATTGCTCCAAATACTTAGCAAAATCCCCTCGCTTTCTGGGTGGCAGTCGGCGAAGAAAAGAATCCAGTACGCCTTGGGTGTATTCCTGACCGGTTTTCCTGAAAGCCGGATAGCAGACAAAACCTTCCGCACAGGCTTTTTTAAACTCTGCTGTATCGGATAAGTAGCGGAATACAATCTGTCCTTCATGTTGGCAAAGCTCACCAACAACAAAACGGGCGCGTGACTTCCCTTCCGGCGCTTGCCAGACTAACAATAATCGATCAGGATCGGTAACGTGCTTAATTAGATTCACGGGTATTTTTCTATTCGTTCGCTGATGGCTAAATATCTGGATTCAATTAAATGACAAACGAACGCAGCTCGTTTTTCAGTTAATGGAATGCGTATATCAAATTTTGTACTGTTAGCTATGATAGCCTTAAGGCTATCCATGTCAAAGGCTTTGAGTTTGTTTTTTATTCTGCTTGCCATTAGCGGGTACTTGCTAACTAATGATTCCAACAACTCTATATGTTGTACAGGAGCTTTATCATCCAATTGCCAGCGGATATGGTGACAACCTCTATTGAAATATTTTTGCAAATCATCAGGCTTATAAAAATCATCCATTTTGCTTTCTAAAATCTCATAGCCTAGACTGGTGCCGTTATCAAAAACCGGTGTCATACGCACCTTTAATTTTTCATTTAAAGGTTGCCAGAGTAAGCAAGCCCGCACAAACAATAACCATTTTTGCATACCCTTTAATTTTTCATTTGAAGACTGCCAGAGTAAGCCCCAATTGTCTTGGTGCCGGTCTGTGTTACCAATTAAGGCATCAAATAACAGCATATCGCACCAATAAGTTAACCAGTCCGCCATAGCAACTTTCTTGTTTGTTGCTAAAAAATTTAGGTGATTTTCCACCGTTGTAAAATTATGCTGCTGACCTTTTTTCCGGTCAAAATTGGGAATGAGATTCACCATAATGTCGCCGCCCGGAACAAAGCGCTCTTCAGGCTGTTCGGGATAATTCAGAAACCATTCAATCAACGCGCCGCAACTATCATCATTCTCATCGAATGCGATAAATGCCGGGGGTACGGGAACATCCAGCAGACAGCCAACCTGATAAGCTATGATTTCAGTCCAGAATTGATCGGGATGACGGACAAATGCGTATTTATATAAATACCGATGGTTTGGAATTAGAAATTCATGGGATGGATATACCGGGCTATAGAGCAGTGTTTTATCTCTGGCTCCTTCGGGATAAATTCCAAACTCATCATCTTTCTTCCAGTTTGAAATATCGACAGCCTCAGTTATAGGCTGGTTAATCCATTGACCTTCACGCCCCATAATTTTTTATCTGAGATTTCGAATTAGAAGGGTTAAACGGTTCTGCCTGCTTCCAATCACCAAACTGAAACTAACTAACGACCAGAAGAAGATCAGAAAAAACATCATTTTTTACGGCGTCTTTTTTTAGGTTTGGTATTCATCGCGGCTTGCTTTTGCGCCAGCTCAAAATCGATCTTCTTTTCATCCAAATCGACGCGGACGACCCTGACATTGACGCTATCGCCCAGCCGATAATTGATACCGGTACGCTCACCTCGTAACTGGTGACTCGTTGCATCAAAATGAAAATAATCCTGAGCCAGATTGCTGATATGAATCAAGCCTTCAACATAGATTTCGGCCAGCTCGACAAAAAAACCGAACGAAGTGACCGCTGAAATAATGCCGGGGAATTCCTCGCCAACTTTATCCATCATATATTCGCATTTGAGCCAGCTCACCACATCGCGCGTGGCGTCATCGGCGCGCCGCTCATTAGCGGAACATTGCTCGCCCAACACCACCATATCGGGAACCCCGTAGAAAAAGCTTTCCACCGGTTTACCCTGTAAACAATGCCTGATAGCCCGATGCACCAGCAAATCGGGATAACGGCGGATAGGCGAGGTAAAGTGCGCGTAAGCTTCCAGCGCCAAGCCGAAATGGCCTTTTAATTCGGGGCTGTAGACTGCCTGCGACATCGAACGTAACAATACGGTCTGGATTAAATGCGCATCGGGCCTATTTTTAATCGACTCCACCAAGTGCATATAATCCAGCGGGGTCGGTTTAGCGCCGCCTCCCAAGCTCAGGCCCAATTCGCCAAGAAAGGTTTTCAGGTTAAGCAGTTTGTCGGCGCTCGGGCCTTCGTGTATCCGCAGCAGTTTGGGCATTTTCTTGTTATTTAAAAAACGCGCCGCCGCCATGTTCGCGGTGATCATAAACTCTTCAATCAATTTGTGCGCATCGTTACGCACCACCGGTACGATTTTTTCGATTTTACGTTCCGCACCGAAAATAATCCGGGTTTCCTGGGTGTCGAAATCCATCGCGCCGCGCTGCTCGCGACTCACGCGCATAACTTTATATAGTGCGTATAGCTCCTGCAAATGCGGCATCAAAGCCTTATATTTCTTAGCGAGATCCTTGTTTCCATCAACAAGCATTTTTGCCACTTCGGTATAGGTTAACCGGGCATGAGAGCTCATCACTGCGTCAAAAAAGCGTGACCGGGTAACTTGGCCTTGCTCATTAATAAGCAGCTCGCAGACCATACAGAGCCGATCTACCTGAGGATTAAGCGAACACAATCCATTAGATAAAATTTCCGGCAACATCGGAATGACCTGCTCAGGAAAATACACAGAGGTACTGCGTTTTTGAGCTTCTTTGTCTAATTCCGAATTAACCTGCACATAATGCGAGACATCGGCAATAGCAACCAGCAATTTCCAGCCTTTGGGCGTTTTCTGGCAGTAAACGGCATCGTCAAAATCGCGGGCATCTTCGCCATCGATAGTGACTAAGGGGATTTTCCGCAAATCGACCCGGTTTTCTTTGGCCGACTCCGGCACATCCTTTTTAAGCGGCTTGATTTCCTCCAATAACGCATCGGACCAATGATTCGGCAGTTCATAGGAACGGATCGCCATTTCGATTTCCATTCCGGGCGCCATGTGTTCGCCCATAACCTCGATGATCTTGCCAATAGGCTGGTGGAGCTTGGTTGGTTGCTCAACAATTTCCGCAACCACAATCTGCCCTTGTTTTGCCTTACCGGCACCGCCTTTTTGAATCAGGATGGTTTGGGCTATATTTTTGTTATCCGGCACCACATAAGTGAAGCCGTCTTCCTTATAGAGCCGCCCTACAACTTGGTGGGTGTTTCTTTGTAGAATTTCAACAACTGCGCCTTCCCTGCGTCCCTTTTTATCGACCCCGGCAATCCGCACCAGCGCCCGGTCATTGTGCAGCAAGGGATTCATTTCCCGTGGCGATAAGAACAGGTCATCCGACCCGTCATCCGGCCTAATAAAACCAAAACCGTCCGCATGGCCGATAATGCGCCCGGCAATTAAATCTTCATTATTAACCAGGCAATATTTTTTGCCCCGATTAAACAATAATTGCCCATCTCTTTCCATGGCTCGTAAGCGGCGGCGTAAAGCCTCCAGTTGGTCTTCGCTTTCCAGGGAAAATGCTTCGACGATTTCTTCGCGACGCAACGGTTTTCCAACGTGCTCAATCAACTGGATGATTAATTCGCGGCTAGGAATGGGGTTCTCATATTTCTCGGCTTCGCGCAGAGCATATGGATCTTTTGTTGAATTAAAATCAACGTCTTTTTTAGACTTCAATGTCATTATAAATAATCAAATAAAGAAGATGGATACAATAAACCGGCCTTAAATGTATAGGCTTAGTATATCGATTAGGATTGAAAGAGAAAAGTTTTTGGGTCTTATGCAAAAAAACTATTCCCCGTTGGCTCGAGGTAACGTCATCACGCCTCGCTCGAAATTATTTAAATTAGGTAAAAACTTCTCGGTTAATTGACAAAATCAAAGAGGGTGGGTATAGTGCGCGCTCACTTTAGCTTTTTACAGCTAGCCTCTGCCGAGGTGGTGAAATTGGTAGACACGCCAGCTTCAGGTGCTGGTGGGGGCAACCCCGTGGAGGTTCAAGTCCTCTCCTCGGCACCATTATCCTCTAAATTTTCTTGTTGATTTTACACGTTTTTAACAAACGTGGAGAGTAAATTTCTCTGTACTACACATATCGTTACGCAGGATATGTTGAACGAGAGAGAAACCATACTCACTTCCAGAACAAGGGCATATAAATATCAGCCTGAGAAAATCACATCTTGGGTGTTTACCCAGCAGGCTTGGTTGATCACGATAAATGGATTTGCCGTAGACGCAAGATATTTGCCTAGAGATATACAGGAAGCGGCTTATCAGAAAGGACTCATTTCCTATATTCCGACAGATAAAGCGTGAAAGCGAAAATACCGCCCTATACTCCAATGGGGGTTACATGACCACCTAGGCCATTAATATTTAATGGCAATTCCATTTGAAATGACTAGCGCAAAAATAATTTCTTGCGCTAGCTTTTCTTCATCAAGAAAGTCCAGTTTTATTTCCAACCTGCAGCAGCACTACAGGCTTCATCTTCTGCTTTGTGAGTCTTTTCCCATTCAGAAATAGACTGTGTTTCATTGTCAGACATTTTGTCATTCATACATGCGCAATACTTCTGCACTGTTTCTGCCGACTGACCTTCAGCTTTGTTGTCAGCGATGCACTGATTTATCCATTTAGTATCATCAGCCCCGGCAAAACTTGGGCTACTAAAGGCAGTAGAAACGATCATTGCTAAAAGAAAGGCGTTTATTCTTCTATTCATTTTTAAAATTCCTATCGAATTGAAATTTATTGCAAAATAAGATGGCATCAGCCATCAAGGTTTTCGCAGAAGTCTAGCCAGATGAATTTGCTATATATTCATGCGAAGAGTGAATATACACTCATTCGATATTTTCCAGAAGATAAAGTGAACAGTGTAAAGCCAGCCTATACCCTCTACCGACTGAGCTACCTGGGCGTTTTGAAGTATTGCGTGTTATGCCAGGGAGAAGGGGCAACCGAAACGAGGATTCTTAGTCACATGCCCTGAAAAAGCTCCGGTACCGGCTCCGGGTGGAGAACTACCAAAAGAGCTATCTGTTTAAGCCTGGACAAAACCTTCCAGGAACGGCAAACCTTCCAGGTTTTAGAAACCTGGAAGGTTTTGTCCAGGCTTATGTGGGCAACCACCAAAACAGAGTCTGGAAGAAAACGCTTTTAGCAGGCCGACGTACTTCAAGTTTCTTTCGATTCGATTGATACCATCTCAGCTAGTAGCGTTTCAGGAGCGATATCTTGTTCATTGGGCCAAGTTACAGCCCCAAATAGAATGTCAACCTGATTAAAATAATGCACATCCTGAAGCTCACGAAAAGCGCCATGAACAAGATAAGGCTTCAAGTCAAACACCCCTTTACGTCCATTTTCGATTTCGACATAAATACGGTAGTCAGGCAATGGCTTGACAGTTTTTACATCCCAATACATAACGTTCTCACAGTGGAGCAATTTTGTAAGGATTCTCACCACTAACAGCAATTTCCCAATCGGCCATCAGCTCATCACGGTGTAACTCTATCCAAGCTTGTACAAGGCGTAATTGCTTACGCGGCAAATCGCCTGAAAGAATCTCACCGTCTTTGATGTCGATAGATGCCTCGAACTCAGCATATTTGGCATGGATATGCGGCAGATTGTGATGCTTATTATCCATTAGGTACAGGCGGATAATAATCCCATAAAACATTGAAATAATTGGCATGACAACGTCCTTAAAAATAAACTCGTAAAGACCATTCTACACTGATGCTACACCAATAGCCCAGCCGCCACAGCCGACAAATTATGACTAGTTCTCTCCATACTATCGCTGGACAGATGGGCATGGTTGATAAAGAACTGTATAGCAAGCAATTTGTTAAGGGCTTACTCAGAGCTGATATTTATGATTGCATGGATGTTGATGGCAATCGATTCTTATTGATCAGCACCTATCCTTTATCCGGTGAGCTGACCAGTTGGCGTGAATCAGTATTAGATGTTGTTGATCATGCCCGAGGGAACTGGATTAAAATGAGAAAAGTTGCAGATGGCTATGACTTTCAAATTATGAATAACATCAAACATAAGCCTCGCTGGTCGAAGCACGTTATAGATGAGTTTGTGCTCGATGCCTTTGGCGGAAATATTATCACGGCTAATAATTTACCTAAGGCTTTAGCAGGAAATAAACCTGAGCATCAGAACCGTCGCTACTGAAAAGAGTTTTGATGAACAATCAAAGCAGCTTGTAGGAAATTAACTTTTTAAATGTACTTACCACCCATTCCCTCAAGTTAGGGAATGGGGTTCTCTATTGCTTCAGTATTTAGAGGATAAGCTAAATGACAAAATCCGCTGCCGTCAATGCTAGATTTGAACCTATCATGGCAATTTTAATCCCTGCACCTGCACCGTTACCATCTGCATCATAAGTGAGTGCGCCAGTCACATCGTTATAAATAACATAATCATTGGCATCTGCTGCCGCCGCACCTTTCACAAAATTATCGGCATTTAACTCGCCCGATGTCGTAAGTTGGGTAAATTTTGAAGCGGCTAATTGGATCGTGTCATCGGCTACATTAAAGTCTGTGATTTTATCGGCATTGGCAGCTACTGGTTTGCTGGTGAAGCTAAATACATCTGAACCTGCGCCGCCCGTCAGTACATCATGATCTCTTCCGCCGTTGAGCATATCGTTACCGTCCCCCCCGTTCAGTATGTCATGGCCCCAACCACCGGATAGCCAATCATCGCCCGAGTCACCCAACAAACTATCGGCGCCATCACCTCCCCTTAGCGAGTCATTACCGATACCGCCTGATAAAGTGTCTGCCATATCCCGACCCGATAGGTAGTCCGTAGCGTTGCCACCGTTCAACACGTCATTTTTTGCTCCCCCTTGATCACCGTATAAGTTTAGTGGCAGGTACAAATCGGCAATGGTCAACTCGGCGCTGGCAGTGTTGCCGGTATTTAGTAATACCGAGACGGTGTTATCGTCAGAATTCGCTGTGGCTAAATCCGCGTTGCCATCGCCGTTGAAGTCGGCGCTGATGACCGAATAGGGATGACTGCCCACTACAACGCTGGTGTCACCGGCAAAGCCTCCGCTACCGTCGCCTAAGCGTACCGAGACGGTGTTATCCCAATAATTCGCTATGGCTAAATCCGCGTTGCCATCGCCGTTGAAGTCGGCGCTGGTGACCGAAAAGGGATGACCGCCCACAATGCTGGTGTCACCGGCAAAGCCTCCGCTACCGTTGCCTAAGCGTACCGAGACCGTGTTATCGTTCCAATTCGCAGTGGCTAAATCCGCGTTGCCATCGCCGTTGAAGTCGGCGCTGATGATCGAATGGGGAGCAACGCCCACCGCAACGCTGGTCTCACCGGTAAAGCCTCCGCTACCGTCGCCTAAGCGTACCGAGACCGTGTTATCGTCAATATTCGCAGTGGCTAAATCCGCGTTGCCATCTCCGTTGAAGTCGGCGCTGATGACCGAAGAGGGGGCACCACCCGCAATGCTGGTGTCGCCGGTAAACCCTCCGCTACCGTTGCCTAAACGTACCGAGACCGTGTTATCGTTCCAATTCGTAGTGGCTAAATCCGCGTTGCCATCGCCGTTGAAATCAGCAGTGGTGATCGATTCTAGGCCATAGCCCACCGCAACGCTGGTGTTACCGGTAAAGCCTCCGCTACCGTTGCCTAAGCGTACCGAGACGGTGTTATCATAAAAATGTGCTATGGCTAAATCCGCGTTGCCATCGCCGTTGAAGTCGGCGCTGATGAGCATCTGGGGATGACTGCCCACCGCAACAACGCTAGTGTTACCGGTAAACCCTCCGCTACCGTCGCCTAAGCGTACCGAGACGGTGTTATCGCCATTATTTGCTGTGGCTAAATCCGCGTTGCCATCGCCGTTGAAGTCGGCGCTGAGGACCGAAGAGGGACTAACGCCCACCGCAATGCTTGTGGATGAAGCAAACTGGGTATTGTTGCTAACAAAATCATAACCCGTCCCCGTCGTTACATTAACCATCACGGTTTCATTAGGGTCGATAACACTGTCGGCAACCGCCACGAGCTTTAATGTAGCCGTGGTTGCACCGGCGGCAATGGTGAAACTGCCATCAGTAACCGCGCTAAGATTTTCCCCGACCGTAAAATTGTAATCACTGTTCAGTGTAGCTGTGCTACCCGTGGTATTGTAGTTCACCGTTAAACCACCGACAGGCGCGGCGGCGTCTAAAGTGATCAGATAAGTGCCGGTTGCGCCTTCGATAGGCGATGTGCCTGCGGATAAAGTGATTTTAGGCAATGCCATGTTGTTTTCTCCAAGTGAAGGTAAAAATATCAGGTTAATTTGGGTTGGCTCATCAGAGGATGGGACGACGCATAACTGATGTCTATTTGCTGCATTAGTGAACAGCGAGCGCTTGTCACAGCAGTTGATTCTGGATGCTAATGAATAGTGACTTATACGCTAATGCTCATGCATTGCCCATTTTTAAATTATATTTATCGAATGTAACAAGGGGGTGGCATGTTATCAAGGCTATGAATTACAACACCGAAAGAACTTAAGCGGGAGTGAGCAAAACCGACCCAATGACTGAATGTACCGGAGATCGACCGGACGCAAGGCAAAAAAAAGCCCTTACATTGCTGCAAGGGCTTTATTTATTTGGCTCCCCCGGACGGGATCGAACCGCCGACCTAATGATTACCAGACATTGAGCCTGCAAGTTAGTTTAGGAATATTCTTGAAAGCCCCTCCCAGAAAATAACCAGAAAGCTAAACCAGAAACCTTCAGGCATAAAAAAACCGACTCATAGGTCGGTTATTTACAAAGCTATTCATGGTGCCCAGGGGCGGAATCGAACCGTCGACACGAGGATTTTCAGTCCTCTGCTCTACCGACTGAGCTACCTGGGCGTTTTGAAGTGTTGCTGATTTTCTGTAATGGTGCCCAGGGGCGGAATCGAACCGTCGACACGAGGATTTTCAGTCCTCTGCTCTACCGACTGAGCTACCTGGGCGGCACTACAAAAGAGCGCCATTAGACTCGATTATCTGCCGTCAGTCAATAAATAATGTTTTTTATTGGTGCATATTTTTGCAGCTCGGTTTTTTTTCTTTTCCAAACAAGTTAATAGCTGGCGGCAATTCAGGTCCCGCAAGTCGCGCATTCACTCTGTTTTTCCTGATTAGCAAGGAACTTCAGCTATACGGCAAACTGTCATGATTTGCGTTTTTTTGAATTCCCTCACCCAAGCCTGTCCCGCTGGAGAGGGCTTAATCAGTCATATTAAGCTTTTTCAAGCGATAGTCTAACGACCTGAAAGAGAGTCCCAGCTGCTTGGCGGCAGCCGTTTTGTCCCTGCTGTTTTGTTCCAACGCCTGGGTGATGGCTTTTCTTTCGATTTTTTCCAGGTGATCTTCCAGCGATCCTAAGGCCGGGTCAAAATCCTGCGACTTGGCGCCGTTATGCGCGTCTGTCGGCAGGTTCAGGTCGTCACGCTCTATGCTGTTACCGTCATACAGCGCAAGGGCTCTTTCCAGGATATTTTCAAGTTCGCGTACATTGCCCGGAAAATGATACTGTTGCAATGCCGCTAATGCCGATGCCGATAAGGTCGGCTGGTCCTCTTTGTTGAGGCCGGTCAGTTTGGTCAATATATGATCGGTAAGAAGCGGTATGTCGTCAGGCCGTTCACGCAAGGGCGGAACATGAAGATCGATGACATTGATACGGTAATATAAATCCTGCCTGAAACTGCCGTCCCTCACCATGTCGTTAAGGTTTCGATGGGTGGCGCTGAGTAAGCGAATATCGACCGGGATTTCCTGCTCGTCCCCGACCGGGCGGATTTTCTTTTCCTGTATCGCGCGCAGTAGTTTGACTTGCAGGGGTAAGGGTAAATCGGCAACTTCATCAAGAAACAAGGTGCCGCCTTCTGCGGCTTGGAATAAGCCTTTTTTGTCGCTGACCGCGCCGGTAAAACTGCCTTTTTTATGGCCGAAAAACTCGCTTTCCATCAGGTCGTGCGGAATGGCGCCGCAGTTAATCGCGACAAAAGCATGATCGCTACGGGAGCTGTGTTGATGAATCAGTCTTGCAACCAGCTCTTTGCCTGAACCCGATTCGCCGCTGATATAGACTGGCGCTTGGCTGCGGGCCAGCTTGTCTATTTTTGTCCTAATCTCCTGAATGATTAATGATTCGCCCAACAGCAAGTGGGGGGATTGTCTTTTTTTGGCGGAACTGGCATCGGAAAACTTTAAAGCATTATTAACGAGCAACCTAAGCGCGGGCAAATCAACCGGTTTGGAAACAAAATCGAAAGCGCCTTTTTTCATCGCCAGGATTGCCGACTCCATATTGCCGTGTGCGGTAATAACCGCAACCGGTATCGGGGCGGGCAGTGTTTGTATAAAGTCAACCAGCTCCAGGCCGTTGCCGTCAGGCAACCTCATGTCGGTCAGGCAAAGGTCAAAGGGCTTTTGTTGCAATAAGGCCTTGGCGCCGACAATATTTTCAGCGCTACTGGTTTGGATATTCATCCGGTTAAGGGTAATTTCCAGCAGCTCACGGATATCGGGTTCGTCGTCTACAATCAATGCCAGTGGTTTTTTCATATGTCGATTATGGTTTGTTCCGCATTCAACAAGAAAAGCCGAAAACAGCTCCGCTTATCGTCGGATAAATAATAGCTCAATTTTGCCTGATTTAATTCGGCTAATTCTCTTGAAATATAAAGTCCTAAGCCTGTTCCAGTGGAAGAGGTGGTAAAAAAAGGTTCAAACAGGTGGCTCTGATGTTCATTGCAGATGCCGGGGCCGTTATCGATGATTTCTATGCAGGGCGCTTGTTGTATCGCAAAAGCGCGTAAAATGATTGGCCCGGCCTCGGGCTTTCCGTATTTCAGCGCATTCCGGCACAGGTTGTCCATAATCTGCCTTAAATGACCTGAATCTATAAACGCACACAAAGGCTCATCTGTGCATAAGAGCTCGAATGCATCGCTATTAACGGCATGTTCAAGAGTGAAGTTTTTCAGGTAATTGTCCAGCCATGGCTTTAAACGAAGCTTTTCCCGTCTTGAATCGGTTCTTCTGGAAAGCTGTAAAATATCTTCAATAATATGGTTAACGCGAAGTGAATGGTTTTGGATGATTTCTGTCAAACGCCGATCCTGGAGGGATAATGACGGATTTTCCGAGAGTAATTGTCCTGCGTGGCTGATAGCGCCTAAGGGGTTGCGTATTTCATGGGCGATACTGGCGGTGAGTCGGCCCAGCGAGGCGAGTTTGCTTTGCTGCACCTGCTGGTTATAAAGTGCAATATCCTCAAGAATAATCATGTATAAAAACTCTTGACCGGTCGGCAAGGGCATAAACCGGCTATGAATTTCAGACTGGTTTTGCAGTTGAAGCAATACAATATTTTGATCGGGATCGGCTAGCCAAGTTCGAAAGGCTGCCGCCAGATAGGCCGAAATATCATTCAGGTTGACCGGTAGTACCGACAAATTCGCCAGCCGCAATGCAGATTGATTGGCCATCTGAATGGCTTGTTGTTTGTTGACGATAATAATGCCTGATTGTAGATGCTGGATAATGTACTTGTTGAGATCTTCCAGCTTGATGATGGTTTGTTTTTGTTGGTTGGCAATTTGCAATATTTGTTCGCTACGTTTTGCGAGGATATAGGACAGCAACGCAATGGTAAAAAATGAAGCGCCCAACATGCCGGCATTGGCATAAGAAGTGGCGTAAAAACTGTGTGAATAATCGGCAACGACTTGTTCCGCCAACACGGCCAAACTAGCTAAAGCCGCAAAAAACATCGCGCAACGACCGCCGATTAATAATCCGCCTGCCGCTATGGATACCGCGAGCAAAGCGCCCATGCCGCTGCTAATGCCGCCTGAGGCGTGCATTATCAAAGTCAGAATGAGTATGTCCGTCAAAATAAGCAGTTGCGCTTGCGTGGTGTAGCTTGTCAGTCGCCAAGCCATGCAAATGCCGGATATAACTGATAGTATCAAATAGCTTTGGCTGCTGTAGATGAATAACCGGCTGTCGTGCGTGCCAAGTAATGAAGAATCCGTGTAACTGTAAAACAAGGTGACAAACAGGCAGGCCAGGATAAGCCGATAGGCTAGAAAAACTTTTAGCAATGACCAAGCTTGTTGAGAGGGAATACCGTAGCCTTTGGAGAAGGGGCAGGGGAAGATAGTCTCGGTGGTATTTGGCTGCATGTTCGTTTTTAAAATGGCGTTTTGTGGGGACTTGGTTAAAATGTTTCTAAATAAAGGTTCAAGGCTAATTGTACCTTGAACCTTAAACCTTGAACCTATTACCAGTGCATATCTGTGTATGAAAAATATCCGCCGGACTTTGCCGGTCAATTGAGGAGTAATAAATGAATATTCATGAGTACCAGGCTAAACAATTGTTTTTGCATTACGCGATTCCGGCGCCTGACGGCAAGCAGGCGACAACGCCCGAAAGCGCTGAGCAGGTCGCCAAAGAGCTGGGTGGTGACGGGTGGGTGGTTAAAGCGCAGGTTCATGCCGGGGGCCGGGGTAAAGTCGGTGGCGTAAAACTGGCTAAAACCCTGGCGGAAGTGGCCGAGTTTAGCCGTGACATGCTCGGAAAACGGCTGGTAACCAAGCAGACCGGCGCGGAAGGCTTGCCGATTAACTCGGTGCTGATAGAAAAAACTTACCCGATCAAACGCGAATTATATTTGAGCGTGCTGGTCGACCGTGGCAGCGAGCGCATTATTTTTATCGCCTCGGCAGCGGGCGGCATGGACATTGAAACCGTCGCTCACGAAACGCCTGAACAGATTATCTCGATTCCGGTGCATCCGGCTGCTGGTTTGCAAGGTTATCAATGCCGGAAAGTCGCCTACGCCTTGGGGCTTAAAGGCGCGCAGATCAAAGCGCTGGGCAAAATCATGCAGGGTTTGTACGACTTGTTCTTGGACAAGGACGCCAGTCAGATCGAAATTAATCCCTTGATAGAAACCGACAGCGGCGAGCTGATGGCGCTGGATGCCAAGATCAATTTCGACGATAACGCGGTCGAAGCGCATCCCGATATAAGGGCGATGAAAGACGCCGAGCAGGAAGATGAAAAAGAGAACAAAGCCCAACAGTTCGGGCTCAATTACATTACCCTGGAAGGCAATATCGGCTGCATGGTCAACGGCGCTGGGCTCGCCATGGCGACCATGGACCTAGTCAAACTCAAAGGCGGACAACCGGCCAATTTTCTCGATGTCGGCGGCGGCACCAGCGTTGAAAAAGTCTGCGAAGCATTCAAGCTGATCCTGTCGGATGCTAGCGTGAAGGCGGTGTTGGTGAATATTTTCGGCGGCATCGTGCAGTGCGACATTATCGCAGCGGGCATTTTAGCCGCTGTCGAGCAGGTCCACGTCACCATACCGGTGGTAGTGCGCCTGGAAGGCACCAATGCCGAACAGGGCCGGGCTTTGCTAAGCAACACCGGATTAAATCTTTATGCGGCGGACGATTTGGCGCACGCAGCAGAACAAGTTGTAGCATTGGCGGAGGCCGCATGAGCATTTTAATCGACAAAGACACCAAAGTGATTTGCCAAGGCTTTACCGGCAAACAAGGCACGTTTCATTCCCAGCAGGCGCTAGACTACGGCACGAAATTGGTCGGCGGCGTTACTCCTGAACGCGGCGGAGAAATCCATTTGGGCTTGCCGGTGTTCAACACCGTACAGGACGCCGTGAACGATACCGGAGCGACCGCCAGCGTCATTTACGTGCCGCCTTTTTTCGCCGCCGACGCGATTCTGGAAGCGGTTGATGCGGGGATTAAGTTGATTGTCTGCATCACCGAAGGCATACCGATATTGCAAATGCTGCGCGTTAAGGCCGCGATGGCAGGCACCGGCGCATTGCTGATCGGCCCCAACTGCCCCGGCGTGATCACCCCCGGTTCATGCAAAATCGGCATCATGCCCGGCCATATTCACCTGCCCGGATCAATCGGCATTGTGTCGCGCTCCGGCACCTTGACCTATGAATCGGTGCATCAAACCACCGCGCAAGGCTTGGGGCAAAGCACCTGTGTCGGCATCGGCGGCGATCCTATCCACGGCATGAACTTTGTCGATGTACTCAGCCGATTCCAGGCCGACGAGCAAACCAAAGGCATCGTAATGGTCGGCGAAATCGGCGGCGGCGAAGAGGAAGAGGCCGCAGACTATATTAAAGCCCATGTCACCAAACCGGTGGTTGCCTATATCGCAGGGCAAACCGCGCCTCCCGGAAAGCGCATGGGCCATGCCGGTGCGATAGTCACCGGTGGCAAAGGCACGGCGGAAGGCAAAGTCGCCGCGCTTAAAGCGGCGGGGATTGAAGTGGTGAGTTCGCCTACGGATATAGGCGTGGCGATGAAGGGATGTTTGTAAGCTCATCCCGTTGCTTGGGCAAACAGCCAGACCTTCCAGGTTTTAAAAACCTGGAAGGTCTAATAATTCACTTGGAGCCCCGTTCAAGTTGAAAGCCTTGAGTTTCAAGAGAACATCTTAGCCAACAAACCGGCGAATATTGAGCAGCTTCTTATAAAAATATGGAAAAAATAATCTCTAAAATTACTACCCGAAATTACCGAAACTTGGTTAATGAAGATGGTATTGTTTTAAATAACCTGAATATCTTCATCGGTTCAAATGGTTCCGGTAAAAGCAATTTGGTAGCAATACTGGAGTTTTTCAAAAATTGTTTAACACCTACTTCTGACTTGGATAATAGAGGAATTACTGCGTTTCAAAATGCCTTGTCCAAACTTGGGTACAATATCTTAGATGCCAGCACTAAAAGACCAGCTAAGGTAAGCTTTGAGCTTGAATTCCCCAATATATGTTCAGTTAGTGAAACATTTGTTTTAACTCTTTATGTAGATAAAGTTGTATCTATTGCCGAAGAAATTTTTCAACATACAAAACCTAACGGGGATTCAAGAATACCGTTCATTTATTATAAAAGCCATGATGAGCAAGCCGGAATCGGCATGGTTTCTATTAACCATAAAAATAAAAGAGGATCAAGTTTTCAACGGCTAGAGCGTGTTCCTGTTGATGAATTATCTCTATTAGCTATTCCAAAATTATTAACTGAACAAGGGACTTTTTCTCCTGAGCAAGTTCCGTTATACAAGATTCAGAATGATTTGAGTGATGCCGTAAAAAAATGGCAGTTTTATAATGCCAACGACATGGATTTAGCAGAAATTCGCGGTGCCAGCCCTAAAGTAGGATCAAGTGATGTGATACTCTCCAAATCGGGCGAAAATCTGCCTGCCGTTTTAGACAATTTGAGCAATCATATAAAATACGGCATTGATTTTGATGAGCGTATTAACAATGCAATGAAAGAAATATTGCCGATGACCAAGCGCATCAAAACTTCTCGGGAAGGTATGGCGCTAACAGTGCGCTGGTATTTCGAGGACATGGAAGTACCTTTCTATCTGGACGACATGTCCGACGGCACCGTACGCATGTTGTGCTGGGCGACCATCTTGCACTCTCCTATATTGCCGACATTATTAGTCATTGACGAGCCCGAATTAAGTTTGCATATTGCATGGATGGAAGTCTTGGCAAACTGGATAAAGCAAGCTTCGAAAAAGACCCAGATTATTATTTCAACGCATAGCCCCGATTTATTGGATTACTTTACCGATTGCGCTGGCGATGTGATTTGTTTTGAAAAAACTCAACCGAAAGGACATTTTAAAGCGCAGAAACTACCTGAAGCTATCATAAAAGATAAAATAGCAGAGGGCTGGCAACTGGGTGATTTATATCGAAGCGGCGATGATGTTATTGGAGGTTGGCCTTGGTAATTTGGTTATTTGCCGGGGGTGGAGAAACTGAATTAGGTGAACGTGAAGGTAGTATAAGAGGCATAGTTCATTTCTTTGAGAAGTATTTTCCTCATTTTACTTTTCAAAGAATTACCCCCGTAAGAAATAAGCGAGTTCCCGATAGAGTCAAATCTAATGCTGCTATAGATGCATTGGGTAAAACCGGCGAAGCTTTTGCTAAACAAATTAAAGCAAAATTAGAGGATGCAGTTAAATACCGTAATCCCTTATGCGATGTCATACTAATTCTGGATGATTTGGATTGTTATTGTAATATTAAAAGAAAAACGCTCTTTGACAACACTATTAATCAAGCGGGAAATGGAGAATTTAAAGAGGTTCAGCGAATTATCGGCTTTGCCGCACCTGAATTGGAAGCATGGGTAATTGCCGATTGGAATAATACTGTCGCCAATCACATCGACTTTAGACAAAATCATCGAACTATGCGGGAGTGGTTGAAAGATAACGATGTATCTTTCGACTCGCCTGAAACATTCAGCTCTTATGATCAGAATAAAAATTCTTGCCATGAAAAGCTTTCTGATCACTTGATCGAATCATCTCGGCAAGAAAATCAAACCGTTTATTCAAAAGCCAGACATACGCCTTTTTTACTTCATCAATCGTTAAAGCCAGATGTTGTGGCAGGAAAATGCCCGATTTTCAGGGAATTTTTTACCCAACTACAAAGTTTAAATCCAAAATCGTAATATTGATTACAGCTTCCAATGACCCTAAAAATAGCCCTAGCCCAAACCAATTTCCTGGTCGGCAACATTGCCGCCAATGTCGACAACATCGCCCGCGCCGCGATTCATGCCCGTGACGAATTGAGCGCGGAGTTGATCGTCTTTCCCGAACTGACACTAACCGGTTACCCGGCGGAAGACCTGTTGCTGCGCGCCGATTTTATTGCCGCCGCCAATAACGCGCTTTATCAACTGGCCGACCGCGTTGCCGGTATTGCGCTGGTGGTCGGTTTTCCTGAGCGCGACGGCGACAAGCTATACAACAGCGCGGCGGTGTTGCATCAGGGCGCGATACTGGCCTGTTACCGCAAACGCGCATTGCCCAATTACGGCGTGTTTGACGAGCAACGTTATTTTACGGCGGGCAGCCAGCCGTGTGTGTTTGAGTTCAACGGCACGTTCATAGGCCTGACCATTTGCGAAGATGTTTGGCGACCCGGCATTATTGAAGATAACAAACAAGCGGGAGCGGAGTTGCTGCTGACCCTTAACGCCTCGCCGTTCAATTCGGGAAAAATCCATCAACGGGAAGCTATTATTTGCAGTCAGGTTAAAGCCGCGCAGATTCCGCTAGTTTATGTCAATCAGGTCGGCGGCCAGGATGAATTGATTTTCGACGGCGCGTCTTTCGTCGTAGACGTAGACGGCGAAGTCGTGTTCCGTGCTGCGGAGTTTAAAGAGCAAACCAGCGTGGTCGAGTTCGACGGCAATACGCCTGTAAAAAACACCTGTGCGCCACTCTACAATGAAATCTCCAGCGAATATCAGGCGCTGGTGTTGGGCATTAAAGATTATGTGCGTAAAAACGGTTTCCAGGGCGCGATTTTGGGCCTGTCCGGCGGTATCGATTCGGCGCTGGTTCTGGCGCTGGCTGTTGATGCGCTGGGCGCGGATAAAGTCGAAGCCGTACTGCTGCCGTCACGCTATACCCAAGACATGAGCAACGAAGATGCGGTGCTGGAAGCGGAAGCCTTAGGCGTTAAACACCACACTATTCCGATAGAACCTGCGGTTAACGCGTTCACCGGCATGTTGGCGGATATTTTTGCAGGCTCGGCTAAAGACGCTACCGAGGAAAACATTCAAGCGCGTTGCCGGGGCGTGGTGTTGATGGCGCTGTCGAACAAGCAGGGCAAGCTGTTATTAACCACCGGCAACAAGAGTGAAATGAGCGTGGGTTACGCGACGCTGTACGGCGATATGTCGGGCGGCTTTGCGCCGATTAAGGACGTACCTAAAATGCTGGTTTACCGCTTGGCGCGTTATCGCAATGCCTTATCTCCGGTGATACCGGAACGGGTCATTATTCGCCCGCCTTCGGCAGAACTTGCGCCCGACCAAGTTGATGCGGATTCCTTGCCGCCTTACGATGTGCTGGACCCGATACTGGAGCGTTATATCGAGAAGGACCAAGCCGCCGATGAAATCATCGCCGCCGGGTTTAGGCGCGAAGATGTAGCCCGAGCCATCAGCTTGGTAGACCGGAATGAATATAAACGCAGACAATCGCCGCCGGGAATCAGGATTACGTCCAGAGCTTTCGGACGGGATCGGCGTTACCCGATTACTTCCGGTTATAAGGGCATTTAGACAGCCGCGTGTGGCAATAATTATGTCACTCTTAGCGGCTTCCCTTTTAAGGTGGGAACGGGGAAGCCTAAAAGCAATGGACTTTAACCCGCCTCATTGCCGCCTGTCAGTAGACCCTTTATTCAAACACCTCGGCATCTTCGAGCAACTTGCCTGCTATATCTTTGCCGGATAAAAGAGGTTCGGCGTCTATTGGCCATTGAATACCGATAATCGGGTCATTCCAGAGTATGCTGCGCTCATGTTCCGGTGCCCAATAGTCAGTAGTTTTATAAAGGAATTCTGCCGATGCACTGGTAACAACAAATCCATGTGCAAAGCCTTCGGGTATCCAAAATTGGCGTTTATTCTCAGCGGAGAGCGTTACGCCAACCCACTGGCCGAAAGCGGGTGAATTTTTACGAATATCGACCGCCACATCAAACACCTCGCCGGCGACAACGCGCACGAGCTTACCTTGAGGCTGCTGAATCTGGTAGTGCAGGCCGCGCAAAACATTTTTGGCTGATTTTGAATGATTATCTTGCACGAAATTCTTGCTAATACCCGTCAGCTCTGCAAAGCGGCGCGCATTGAAACTTTCATAAAAGAAGCCACGGTCATCGCCGAAGACCTTAGGTTCGATGATGAGGAGGTCAGGTATCTCGGTAGTATGGATTTGCATGGTGTTGTTGTATTTGGCAGGTTGGATATGTCGTTGTAAGACTTATTTTTGAGACAGCTTATGTCAAGTCGCGCATGATTATATTCCGGTTTAACAATCAAATGTGGCTTTTCTTTGTCCCCGTTTGGAGCTATTTAAAAACCTTGCAAGTTAGACCTTCCAGGTTTTAAAAACCTGGAAGGTCTGCATATCGGCATGTTTCTCACCTAAGCCGACATTCAAAATACAAAATCCCCCTCTTTTTTCGTATATGCTACACCTGCCGCATGTGATGGCCTGAGCTTGCCGAACTGCGGACAACCCGACGCCATCAACTTAACGTGAGTCTTAATTCCATGCGCCTTATACCTATCAACTTACTTTTGTTTGCAGCGCTTGTTTTTACAG
Organism: Methylobacter sp.; assembly: GCA_004299305.1. Lineage (GTDB taxonomy): Bacteria > Pseudomonadota > Gammaproteobacteria > Methylococcales > Methylomonadaceae > Methylobacter_A. The sequence continues at coordinate 4,512 of SCPZ01000020.1, read as the reverse complement.
GAACAACAAACGCTAATCCGACGCTTATGCCGCAGGATTTTGTTTACCTGGACGCCGTAATTCCTTCCATTAGGCTTGAAATGAACTATTACACGGAGAGTAATTTTATCGGCAAACCTATAGACGGCTATATCAAGCCTCGCGCGATACTGACCCGTCCTGCCGCCGACGCGCTTCGCGCCGTACAACAAGAATTATCAGTTTTTGGCCTGGGTTTGAAAGTTTTCGACGCCTACCGTCCGCAACGCGCCGTTAATCATTTTGTGCGCTGGGCCGACGATCTCCAGGACAATTCGATGAAAAGCCAACACTATCCCAACATAGACAAATCCAGGCTTTTCAAGGAGGGCTATATATCATCGCGCTCCGGCCACAGCAGAGGCAGCACCATTGATCTGACCCTGGTATCGCTAAACGGTGAAGAGACCATCGACATGGGCGGCATTTTTGACTTTTTCGGGCCGGAATCCTGGCCGACAGCGCCAACGCCAACCCCGTCCCAACGCGCACATCGCATGTTGTTGCAAGTGCTGATGGAAAAACATGGATTTGCACCTTACTCGCAAGAGTGGTGGCATTTTACGCTGAAAAATGAACCGTATCCTGATACCTATTTTGACTTTCCGGTTCAATAAGCGCCAGCGGGAACCAAGGTTATTCATTTGTATAAGCTTGCATCTTGAGTACAATAATAAGTACTTAAATAAACCGGTAATATAGCAATGGATACCATCAGTTATTCAAATTTTCGCAGCCACTTGGCAAGCACACTAGACAAAGTCAATGATGACCACACTCCCATCATAATTACCCGTCAAAATGGCAAACCTGCGGTACTTATTTCTTTAGAAGATTTTAAATCCTACGAAGAAACCGCTTACCTTATGGCCAGTCCCAAAAATGCCGCGCGTTTAAATCAAGCGATCGCCGAAATTGAAGCCGGTAAAACCGTTCAACACGCTCTTGTTGACGAATGATTTTGTCATGGGCAGAAACAGCATGGGAAGACTACCTATACTGGCAAATAATCGACAAAAAAGTGTTAAAACGCATCAATCTACTCATCATGAATATCCAACGGCACCCCTTTTCAGGCTTAGGCGATCCCGAACCACTACGACATAACTGGACAGGCTACTGGTCTCGCCGTATCGACCGTGAACATCGGATCATTTACAAAATCAGCGATGATGCGATCATCATTGCCCAATGCCGTTATCATTATTGAACCGCATGATTACATTCATCCATCTTACGGGTTTGGGTGATGGCGGCTCGCCTAGCGGCCAATCCGTACCTCCGTACCCCCATGTATGGTTACCTGTCTTAACCCGTAGGGTATTTACCCTACATGGCTTACATGTTTTACGGAACTTAAATCACCACAAAATCTGCATTAGTGAGCGCAAGGTTTGTACCGATTAAAGCAATTTGTACCGCAGCTCCTGCGCCACTGCCATCCGCATCGTAATAAACTTTGCCGTCATTCGGGTTATAAATCAGAAAATCATTGCTATCAGCGGCAGACTTACCTGTTTTAAACATGCCAGCATTCAAGATGCCATTGCCACCGATTTTGGTGAATACGCTGTTTTCAAGTTGGACGCTATCATCTATGGGCTTAAAGTCGACAATTTTATCAACGCCGGTTTTGTCCAGCAGTTTAAAAATATCTTTTCCAACACCGCCCGTTAACATGTCATTGTCTGTGCCACCGATTAATATATCGTTGCCATTGCCACCGAATAACGAATCACGCCCCACAGCACCGATTAAGGTGTTAGCCCCATCATTACCGGTTAAACTGTTGTTGCTGGTATTGCCTGTTAAACTGCTGGCTTGTGTGCCCGCATCAATTGCGCCATTTTCAATGCCTTTTGGTAAAGTGTAGCGGGTTAATAGATACGGCATAATCACAGTATCAATATCCGTGCTTGAGCTTTGATCATCAATCTTATCGACCGCATCATAGCCCAAATAGTAAGTGTCATTGCCGGTGCCGCCTATCATGGTATCCACACCGTCACCGCCATCTAGGGTGTCATTGCCAGCGCCGCCGTCCAGATAATCATTTTCTTGTTCGCCCAATAATTTGTCATCGCCTTCATTGCCAAACAAATTATCGTCACCATAACCACCCCATAACGAGTCATTGCCAATACCGCCTGATAAATTATCTGCCATATCCTTGCCATGTAATTTGTCCGCACCGTTGCCACCATTCAATACATCCTTGCTTGAACCACTTTGATCACCGTATAAATCCAGCGCTACGTCCAAACCGTCATCGATATTGGTTAAACTAAAGGGGCTAATAATTAAATCTTTATAAAAAATATCAATAGTACTGACTTCTGCGGTGACTTGATACGGTACGACTCCATCATTTAAATAATCATCAACACCGCGCACGGTTAAAGTTTGTAGGGTAGCGTAATTGTTTGAGGTAAAAATGAGCGTTGGTGTTACAACCGTTCCTTCGCTGGTGTTGCTACTGGTAAAGGTTAGCACCACATTTTGACCTGCTAACGGTGCCGTTTTAAGGGCAATGCTGTAGTTCGCCGTTGTACCGTCTTCGCCTGTATTTTGGACGGCGACAGGGTTAATAATAAAACCGGCCGTTGCAGCTACAGTGACCGCGCTAGTCGGCAAGCTACTGACGCTTTCTGCATTACCCAAACCATCGGTGTAGCTGGCTGTAACGGCGATGGGTTTGCCGACGTCCTTAGCGCTGACGGTGTAAGTGTTGCCCGTACCTAAAACGGTTATGCCGGTTTTCCATGAATAAGTAATTGTGCTTAAGCCATTTGGGCTATCAGCATCGGCCAGGGTATTGGAAACAGTGAGGGTTTGGTTTTGTTCGGGGGTGGTGTCGTTAATCGTCACTCTGCCAGTAGGGGGATTATTGGACGGTGGCGCAACATCGGCAATGATTAAAGTCGTAATGGGAACAACGGTGGTGTTTAACAATACCGAGACAGTGCTTCCGGCGCTCCCGTTCGCGATAGCTAAATCCAGTTTGTCATCGCCGTTGAAATCGGCGCTGATGACTGACAAGGGACTAGCATTCACCGATACGTGAGTCGTGCCACTAAAGCCACCGCTACCATCGCCTAAACGTACCGAGACAGTGTTATCGTTCATGTTCGCGGCAGCTAAATCCAGATTGCCATCGCCGTTGAAATCGACGCTGATGACTGACCTGGGAAAATCACCCACCGATACACTAGTCATGCCACTAAAGCCACCGCTACCATCGCCTAAGCGTACCGAGATACTGTCACTGTTTCCGTTCGCTGTGGCTAAATCCAACTTGCCATCGCCGTTGAAATCGGCGCTGATGACTGACCAGGGATAATCACCCACCGATACGCTAGTCGTACCACTAAAACCACCGCTACCATCGCCTAAGCGTACCGAAACAGTATTATCGTTCGCGTTCGCGGCGGCTAAATCCAGCTTGCCATCACCGTTGAAATCGGCGCTGATGCCTGACCAGGGATAATCACCCACCAATACGCTAGTCGTACCACTAAAACCACCGCTACCATCGCCTAAGCGTACCGAGACACTGTCACTGTTCGCGTTCACGGCGGCTAAATCCAGTTTTCCATCGCCGTTGAAATCGGCGCTGATGACTGAAGTGGGATAATCACCCATCGATACGCCAGTCATGCCGCTAAAGCCTCCGAGACCATCGCCTAAGCGTACCGAGACACTGTTACCGTACTCGTTCGCGGTGGCTAAATCCAGCTTGTCATCGCCGTTGAAATCGGCGCTGATGACTGAAATAGGAATATAGTCTCCTACGCCGACATCGATTTTTGGAGCAAACGTAGCGGCCCTACTTGCCAGTAAATAACCCGCGCCATTGACAAGCGTTAAACTCACTGCTTCGCTGGGGTCTAACACGTCATCACTGCTAGCAATGACCTGTAAAGTCGCACGATTTTGTCCAGCGGCAATAGTAAAACTGTTGGCCGCAACAGCGGTCAGATGGCGACCGACGCCAAACTTATAATCCGCATTCAAGGTAGCCGTGCTACCTGAGGTGTCGAAATTCACCGTTAATCCGCCCGCAGGCGCAGCAGTGTTTAAGCGGATGAGGTAAGTGCCGATTGCGCCTTCTTTAGGAGCGATACCAGCCGATAGGGTTATTTTAGGAAGCACCATACGTATTCTCAGAGTGTCATTCATTAACGCGTTTTAAAAGTCCGTTTAGTCAAGCCGCTTTAGTATCAGATTGATCATGGCGATGTACACGAAAGTTTCGCTAGACTCAAAAGCGCCTCGTAGGCTTTGCTCAATCTGCGATAGCGATAAAGCCAGGCAAAGCGCCCTTGGATGTGTTTTCCTGCATCGTAGCACTTTTCACCGGCCAGTCCCGTGGCCTTACAGCATTTTCAAATCCAGTTAATTACTATGCTTATTGAAACTATGAGGGGAAGGAGTGCAAGCTTCGCTTGCTTGCTAGCGCAGGCGAAGCCTGCACTCCAGCAGCGACCATGATAA
>SCPZ01000019.1 GCA_004299305.1 Methylobacter sp. | reverse complement strand
TAAGTATCTACACAAGTACCGGCTCCTTCTCCCTTGAGGGAGAAGGTTGGGATGAGGGGGATATAAATGCTTGTTTTTATTCTCCTCACCCCAACCCTCTCCAGCAGGAGAGGGAGCCAGATCAACTTGCAACTCATTGTATTTATGATGTAAAAAAGTTGTGTAGATAGTTATACCTTGAGGGAGAGGGGATATAAATGCTTGTTTTTATTCTCCTCACCTCAACCCTCTCCAGCAGGATGCCTACATGGATGTAGGTAGTAGAGCAATGCAGGGAGCAATTGCCGAGAGGGAGCTAGGTCAGCTTGCAACTCATTGTATTTATAGTTGTGTAGATAGTTATGCAACAGGAGAGGGGGAGGAGAATAAAATGCATAAGTTATTTCATGGTCGTTCCTAAATAAAGCAAAAACTATCCAGTATCGATTCGGCGGCGTTTGAGTTCGACATGACTCTTAATCGCGCCGACTACAATGCGCAACCCGATTTAAATAACGCAATTATGAAAGCATTAATGTGGAAAGCGGTTTATTGTTTGATTAGCGTGGTTTTATTAAGCTGTACCGCGTTAGACAAGGTCAAGCCTGAAACCAGGATTAAAAATATCATCATGATTATTGGTGATGGCATGGGGCCGCAGCAGGTCGGCTTATTATTGTCTTATGCCAGACAAGCTCCGCATAGCGTTATCGCCAACCGTATTACCGCGTTAGACAGGATGATGGAGCAAGGAAGACTGGGTATTTCGATGACGTATGCCGCCGACACCCTGGTGACCGATTCTGCTGCCTCCGCAACCCAATTGGCAACCGGTAAATTTGTCGGCGCAGAAATGCTGGGTCTGGATAAAGACGGCAATCCCCAGGAAAATATTATCGAAAAAGCCAAGCGCATGGGTAAAGCAACCGGCCTGGTTTCAGACACACGCATCACCCATGCAACACCGGCCGCCTTTGCCGCACACCAGACGCATCGCAGTCAGGAAAACAGCATCCCGGAAGATTTGCTGGCAACCGGAGCCGATGTCATGTTGTCGGGCGGTTTGAGCTATTGGTTGCCCAAGTCGGCCAACGATAAAAACTCTTCGATACATCAGCAATTGTTGCAGATGACCGGCAATAGCGTTGAGATTAAATCATCGCGCAAGGACGATAAAAACCTGTTAACCATCGCACAGCAAAAAGGCTACACACTGACGTTTAACAAAGCGCAATTGCAACAGGCCACCGGTAAAACATTGGGCCTGTTTGCCGATTCCGGCATGGCAAACGGTATTGTTGAAACTCAAAACCGCGATAATATTTTGCATACTCAGCCGACCTTAAAGGAAATGTCGGAACAAGCCTTGGAGATTCTAGGCCGCAATAAGCAAGGGTTTTTCTTAATGATTGAAGCGGGACAGATCGATTGGGCCGCGCATCGCAATGACACTGGCCTGCTGTTACATGAAATGCTGCGTTTTAACGACACTTTAAACGGCGTGCTGGATTGGGCCGAGAATCGGCAGGATACGCTGATTATAGTCACCGCCGATCATGAAACCGGCGGTTTAGGCTTTAGTTATTCCGGCGAGAACATTCCCGAACCGCGCAGCCTGCCGGGAGCCGCCTTTACTGACGGCGCCTTGTTCCAGCCCAACTTCAACTTCGGCAATCCTGTCGTTTTGGACAAGATTTATGCGCAACAACTGAGTTATCACGATATTTTCAGTCAGTTTGATAAACTGCCTAAAGACCAGCAAACACCGATAAAACTCACCGAACTGGTTAACCGCTACACGGAATTTAAGATAAACGAGGCGCAAGCGCTAAAAATACTGACAACCGAGGCTAACCCGTTGTACCGTGCGGGGCATATCTCATTGGGCGAGAAAACAGTGCCCAAAATAGACGTCAACGGCGCATTCTTTGTTTATCAAAAAGAGAACCGCGAAAACTTGTTGGCCCAGGCTGTCGCCAGCAATCAGCAGGTGGTCTGGGCGACCGGAACCCATACCAGTACGCCGGTGTTCGTTTTTGTTAAGGGGGAAGAGCAAGTCATGCGACCTTTTGCCAAAATCCTACACCATACCCGCTTGGGCCAGTTGGCGATTGATGCATTGCAAAAATGAGCGCTGTATCTAATCAGACTATCTGGGGGAAATTTGAAATTCTCGGTACAGAACCAGACATGTCGCCTTCAGTCGTTCGACAAGATTAATCGACCTTGTCAACCTTAATCAAAATATGCATCTGGCTTTTGTCGATTTGGCGTGTATTAACCAATGCGCTGTTAGTGCTGTTGTTAGTGTTTTCGCCAACGCCTCCGAGTTCCACCCATTCGCCTAGATTAACCCTGAGCGTTGATTGCGCATCCTGTGTTTCAATCTGTCCTCGACCGTTCATTTTGTCCGACCAGGGGGCTACGCTAAGAATGACTTGTTGTCCAATCAGTTTTGGCGTTACCGCAAAACCGGTGGTCGCCTCGGTAAATTCGGTGGTCGTGGGATAACCATAGACGGAGAAATTTTGTCTTGGATAAACATTGCCCGCTTTAATGTGAGCTGTGACGCCTTCCAATGTCCGAACGGTCTGGGTGTTTTCATCGGCGTTCTTGCCTTGAGTTTGATATAAACGAGTCATCATTCTGCCGCCGGATTTTGACGGATCATCAACCGGAATATTCAGCTGAATCCCGGCGGCCGCGTTAAGTTCATCGGCGGTAGTTTGCTTGCTTTGTATGACTGTGATGAGCAGGTTGTTCTGGCGTACATCCAGTTGATTGACAATGGTTTTAATCTCAGCAAGCCGGTCAGGCGTGGTTTTGACCAATAAATTGGAACCGTTATCAATAAGCTGAGCGGTATCACCAAGTAGCGGAGCAAGCAGAGGTAATATCTCGGATGCCGGTCGATGGTTTAAGGGGATTACTTCAATAATTGTTTCTGCGGCAAAGACGCTGTTGCCTAGCAGGGCTATGAAAATTAATGTTAAAATTTTTTTCAAGGTGAAATTCCGAGATAGGTAAGCATAAACGCTATGGTATAACGTTGTGTGCGTCATTCGAAATTCTTTTTATGCGGTAGATGGTTATGCTACAAATTCGCTAAACCACTACCGTAAACTTGTTCGGCAATGCTTATCAAGCCTCGCTTAAACCCAGCTCGTGCAATTGCATGTTGATAATTTTAAGTGCAGCCAATACCGCAGCAAAAACCTGGTTAGAATGCACTGCGCGGGTTTTGCGCAGTTCGCCGTCACAATTCCAGGTAATTACACACTCGGTTAAAGCGCTGGTGTGGCCGCCTTTGGGAATCCGTATTTCAAAATCGGCCAGTGCGGGCAGGGTGTAGTTATGTTGCTTCATCACTTTATTGGTCGCATCAACAAAGGCATCAAAGCCGCCGTTGCCGGAACCGGAGGCAATATGTGTCGCGCCCATCACTTTGATCCGCAAGCTGGCCGTCGACTCTAAATCAAGACCACTGGTGATTGAGCAATTCAGCAGTTTGATATGCTGGTAACTTTTACTTTCCAGTACGTCGGCAATAATAAAGGGCAGGTCATCGGTGGTGATGGTTTCTTTGGAATCGCCGAGACTGACGATCCGGGCCAGTACTTTTTTCTGATTCTCTTCCGATAGGTCCAGTTCCAGCATTTCCAGGTTCTTTTTCAGTGACGCTTTGCCGCTCATCTTACCCAAGGCGTAACTTCGGGTGCGGGAGAAACGCTCAGGCCCCAATTTGGTTTTGTACAGCCCGCCTTTTTGATCGCCATCGGCATGAATGCCCGCTGTTTGTGTGAATACATCGGCTCCGACTATCGGCGCATTGGCGGCGATGCGTTTGCCGGAAAAGTTTTCGACCATTGCACTGATGCGGACGATATGGCTTTCATCGATAGACAAGTGCATATCCATTTTATCGCGCAATACCACGGCGACTTCGGCCATTGAGGCATTGCCCGCACGTTCGCCTAAGCAATTAACGGTGCAATGGATAGAATTTACCCCGGCACGAACGGCTGCCATCACATTGGCGGTGGCCAAGCCGTAATCGTTGTGCGGATGAAAATCGAATTGCAGCTGCGGGTAGCGTTTGCACATATCACTGAAGCTTGAGAATACCTCGTCAGGCGACAACACGCCGAGGGTATCGGGCAGCATGAAATGGCTGATACCGGCGTTTTTCAAGTTGTCCATCAAATCGAAAACATAGTCCGGGGCGTCGTGATAACCGTTCGACCAGTCTTCCAGGTAGACATTAACTTTCAAGCCCTTTTCCAGAGCGTAATTGACGGATTGCAAGACATCGGCGGTATGTTCGGCGAGCGTTTTACCCAGCTGTACGCGGCAATGCTTTTCGCTGCCTTTGATCAGCAGGTTGATGACTTCGCCGCCGGTTTCCAGTATCCAGTCGACGCTACGCGTATGGTCGACAAAACCTAAGACTTCGACGCGCCCGGCAAAACCTTCCTGTTTAGCCCACTCGTTAATGCTGGTGACCGCTTCTTTTTCGCCCTGAGAGACGCGGGCCGAGGCGACTTCAATCCTGTCCACTCGTAGCGATTGCAGCAGCGCTTTAGCAATGCTGACTTTTTCCACGGGCGTGAACGAAACGCCTTGGGTTTGTTCACCATCACGCAAGGTGGTGTCCATCAGCTGGATGTGTCTTGAATTGGTGGACATGATTGTTGTCTGTGTTCTCAATGTAAGCAGGTTAATTAACCACGAAAGCCGCAGTCATGTAGATACGCTGTGCGTACCATCGAATGCAGAAAGGCACGCACAGCGTACCCTACATAGCTTTCATTCCATTGTTTTGTCAAAAGCCACTAAAACTTAAGCCCAAAGCCAAGGAAAGTTTTGCTTGTGCTGCTGCTCGTACTGGGTAATCTTATCGACATGCTTTAAGGTCAAGCCGATGTCATCCAGACCACTCAACAGATTACCTTTACGGAACGGGTCGATGTCAAAGCTGAAGCCATTACCGCCGGGCGTGGTGACCTGCTGGTTTTCAAGATCGACAACAAAACGCACGCCTTCGTTGGCGGCAATTTCAGCCATCAATTTGTCCAGCTGATCTTTATCGGCTTTGATAGCCAGGATACCGTTTTTAAAACAGTTGTTATAAAAAATATCCGCATAACTGGTGGAAATAATGGTGTTAAAACCATAATCGGCAATCGCCCAGGGTGCATGTTCTCTTGATGAGCCGCAACCGAAGTTGTCACCAACCACCAGAATTTTAGCGTCTTTGAATGCGGGCTTGTTCAGTTCGAATTCAATATTATCGCTGCCGTTGTCGTTAAAACGCCAATCGTGAAAAAGGTGCTGACCGAATCCGCTACGTTCCACTTTTTTCAAGAACTGCTTGGGGATAATCTGGTCGGTATCGACATTGCTACGGTTCATCAATGCCGCAATACTTTCATGTTTTTTGTACGGTTCCATAATTCTTTCCGATCTTTAAAGTTTGCTGTTATTCAGCAGTTAGAAAAATAGAACACGGATGGCACTGATGAGACGGATTTAAACGGATTTTTTCATCCGTGTTTATCAGTAAAATCCGTGTCATCTGTGTTCTATTATCTATGAAATGAACTTTTGCCGAGTATTTATAGTTTGCGAATATCGACAAAATGACCTGCGGCCGCTGCGGCCGCTGCCATTGCAGGCGAAACCAGGTGCGTGCGTCCGCCTTTACCTTGACGGCCTTCAAAATTGCGGTTTGATGTCGAGGCGCAACGTTGGCCTTTGGTCAATTCATCGCCGTTCATCGCCAGACACATCGAACATCCGGGCTCGCGCCATTCCCAACCGGCATCGGTAAAGATCTTATCCAAGCCTTCGGCCTCAGCCTGTTGCTTAACGTGATAAGAGCCGGGCACTGCAATCGCGGTGACGCCGCCCGCAACTTTAGTGCCTTTGGCTACTTCGGCGGCGATGCGAAAATCTTCAATACGGCCGTTGGTGCATGAACCGATAAAAACGTAATCTATCGCAATGTCAGTAATTTTGGTATTTGCCGTTAAGCCCATATAAGCCAACGCGCTTTCGCAGGCTTGGCGTTTGGTTTCATCGGCAAAACTTTCCGGCGCAGGCACAACGCTATCGACCCCCACCACTTGTTCAGGCGAGGTTCCCCAGGAAACTTGCGGAGCAATATCGGCTGCATCCAGCGTGACGGTCGCATCGAATACCGCGTCTTCATCGCTAGGCAGGCTCTTCCAATACGCCAGCGCCTGATCCCAGTATTGACCGGCTGGCGCAAATTCGCGTCCTTTAATGTATTCGTAAGTTTTTTCGTCTGGAGCGACCAATCCGGCTCTGGCTCCTGCTTCAATCGCCATGTTGCACAGCGTCATCCGGCCTTCCATCGACAGTTCCCTGATCGCCGAGCCGGTATATTCAATCACATAGCCGGTGCCGCCCGCCGTGCCGATTTTGCCGGTAATCGCCAAGGCAATATCTTTTGCAGAAGCGTATTTGGATAATTCGCCGTTGACTACGACTTGCATGGTTTTGGATTTTTTCTGCGGCAGCGTTTGGGTCGCCATTACATGTTCGACCTCGGACGTGCCGATGCCGAAGGCCAGCGCGCCGAAAGCGCCGTGCGTTGCGGTATGACTGTCGCCGCACACTACCACCATGCCGGGATGCACGAAACCATGCTCAGGCACGACAACATGAATTACACCGTTATTCGGATTTTTCATGTCGTACAGGTTCAGACCGTTCTCGCGGCAGTTTTCAGCCATGGTTTCGATCTGTTTCTTGGCAATGGGATCGGCAATGGGTAGGTCACGATTTTTGGTCGGTACGCAGTGATCCATTGTGGCAAGAATGCTGTGCGGATTGCGCACCTTGCGACCGGATAAACGTAGACCTTCAAAGGCTTGGGGGCTGGTGACTTCATGCATCAGATGTCGATCAACATAAAGCAAGGGAGCCTGCCCGGCCTCGTCAACGACAAGGTGGCTGTCCCAAATTTTTTCGTACATGGTCTTTTTCATAGCGTATTCCAAAGCTTGCATACCGTCTTTATATCGAGCGGATGACGAGTTACAGGGGCAATCAAAAGCATAGTAAAGCTATGCATAGCCGCCTATTATCCTCTAAAAGAGATCTCATTTGCAATTTGGCAGAAATACTCTTAACTTCAGGGTAAAACAAATGAAGGGCAGGGGAGCAAAAAGATATTTAAGTTATGTTAAATGGTATTTAGGCCGCTGATTTTAGAGATTGCCCTGTTACACAGCCTTTATTCAACAACCCAACAAAATGACTGACATTTTGTTGGGTTGTTGCTTTTTTGGTAATGCTCGCCCGTATTGGCCGGAAATAGGCCTGTCTGAGAACAGGTGTTCCGACACACTATCCGGAATTTACACAAAACGCTATGATTATCAAGACTTATAGGCTTATTGCCCAGGGCCACCTCATTAAAAAGTAGCTATTAAACAAGCAGAACCAAGATAATGGCAGAATCAGCAACAATCAAGGAACCGGAAGAAATGGATTTTTTAGATATTTTTGGACAGCTCGACG
>SCPZ01000018.1 GCA_004299305.1 Methylobacter sp. | reverse complement strand
GAACACGGATAGCACTGATTAAACGGGTTGAAACGGATTTTATTTACTCTTTTATCCGCCAAATCCGTGTCACCTGTCGACTGCATGGATGCAGGAGCAATTGCCGAGTTCTACTTTTCTAACTGCTAAGTAAGTTACGAATTTTCCCTTACTTTCCAGACTGGCGCGCTATTACTTTATCCGCCAATATCTGCCAGTTGGGCAAACGCTCAAGCTTGTTGATACGTTGCAGGTAGGCGGTATCCAAGTTCATTTCAAACAGCCGGTCGCAACCGGACCTCATCGATGTTTTTAATAAACAAGAAGCGACATGCACTGCGGTCAGAGCATTGATGCCGTCGTAGTCGGTATCGTTTGGGGTGTTTTGCAATAGGATAGCTTCGATAATGCGCGGCGGGATTTTCCATAGACTTAAAACATAAGCAGCCGCTTCCGAGCGTGTAAAACCAAAAATGGCCGCTTCCAATTCTGCAGCCGGTGCGTCGGTATTTTTAACCTGTTCCAGTAAGGCTTTAAGTCTATCGCCGCCGCGCGACAGGAAAATCAGCAATCCCATATTATGCAACAATCCGCCCAAATAGGCTTGATCGGGGCGATCTTCCTGCTGATTTTCCGATAGCGCTATCAGCCGTGCCAGCTCGGAGACACGAACGGAATCCTGCCACAGATATTCCATATAGCATTCAATTTCAGGGTTGCGGACTGGAAACGAGGTTTTAACATGCACCGATAGCACTAGGTTGTTGAGCTTTTTAAGGCCGATCAGATTGATCGCGTCGGTCAGGCTGGAAATAACTCGATTCAAGCCAAAATACGGTGAGTTAACCAGTTGCAGCAATTTGGCCGACAGTACCATATCGTTGGCAAAAATCCCGGCAATATCGCTGGCAGAGGTATTTTCGTCGGCAATGGCGGCATTCAATTCTTGGTAGATTTTTGGCAGGCGGGGTAGTTGGTTGGCATCGCCGATCCCGGCAACGATCAGCGGATTATGTAAGCAAGCCTGAATTTTGAATATCTGAGAGATAGCCTCACGAAGAATTTCCGGACTACAGGGCTTGCTGAGATATTGATGCGCCACTTCCAAACCTTTTTTTAGGGATTCTTCGTCGGTATAGCCGCTGAGGATCATGCGCACCGCTCCGGGATAGAGCTCGCTAACTTTTTTCAACAATTCGTCGCCATGTATATCCGTCAGCATTATGTCACTGACGATTAAATCAATCGGTTGTTGCGCCATCAGTTGCAGCGCTTGTGCGCCGTTACGGGCAAAAAACAACTGCCATTGCTCTCGATAAGGGCGTAATTGGCGTTGGATGCCACTAATGACATTCTCGTCGTAGTCGACAAACAGGATATTTTTCATGTTAATGGCTGCCTATTACTGAACTTCCAGCTTAATGGGTAACTGGATATGGAATGTTGTGCCGACGCCGACGGCGGATTCAAAAAACAATTTACCTCGGTGTTTTTCAACAACAATACTGTGCGACAGACTTAAACCTTGGCCGGTGCCTTTGCCAACCGCCTTAGTGCTAAAAAACAGGTTGAAAACTTTTTCCTGAATCTCTGCCGGAATGCCGGCGCCGTTATCCTGAATCAAAACTTCGACCTTATCGTCCAGCTTGCGAGTGACAATTCGAATCAGCCCCATGCCCGCCTGTTTTTCTTCAATCGCATGGGCGGCGTTGATGATCAAGTTAAGAAACACCTGATTAAGTTCATTGGCGTAGCATTCGATGGCGCCGACATCGGAGGAAAAATCGGTTTCAATTTCAGCAATGTATTTGTAACTGTTGCGGCTGATGGTCAGCGCGCTGTTTAAGGCTTCGTGCAGGATGATGGTCTGTTTGTTTTGACCCTGTTCGATATGGGAAAAAGTTTTCATTGCTTTGACGATTTCCGCCACCCGTTCCACACCCTCCCGTGCCTGTTGGATGGCTTTTGGACTGTCCTCCAGGATAAATGCCAGATCGTATTTATCTACCAATGCGTCCAGCTGCGGTTTTAATGTCTCATTGACCAAATCTTGTAAAGCTTGCTGATAGACAATAATGTCGGAAAAATTGTCACTTAATGCGGAAAGATTGTCGCCAATGTACTGGATGGGTGTATTGATTTCATGGGCAACGCCTGATGCCAGTTGACCGATAGCTTCCAGTTTTTGTGCCTGAACAAGCTGAGCTTGCAAAGCTTTGGTTTCGCTGATGTCGTCGATTACACCAAAAAAAAACAGCTCACCGGCAATTTTCATTGGGTTTACCAATAGCAAGGCCGGAAAAATATCGCCGTTTTTACGTTGTCCATCCACCTCGCGGCGCTTACCGAGAATGGTCGGATTTTGAGTATCCAGATAGCGTTGCAGATAGCCGTCGTGTTGCGCGGCGACTGCGGAGGGTATCAAACAGTTGATACTTTTTCCGGTGATTTCGCTGGTATTGAAACCGAAAATTTGCTCTGCGGCTTTATTAAAACCCTGCACTATGCCGGTTTTGTCTATGGTGATAATCGCACTGGTGAAGGTATCCAGTATGGCATTAAACTGGGTGGTGCGAAGTTCTGAGTTCAGTCTGGCCTGTTCCTCCGCATAAACCTGCTCACTCGCGATTCGTTTGACCAAAGGGCCCAACGCTAACCACCACAATATCGGTGCGCTCAAACATGCCAGAAACACAGCGTCTAAAGCGGCGCCCTGTATTGGCGTCAACACAATGCCCCACTGAGGCAACGCATCAAGCAGTAGCATGAGCAGTGCTTCTGAAATGCCAATAACGACGCTGATGATAATAAACAGTGAAGAGATAAAGTTGCGCTTCAGTATATGCTCTGATAACAATGAATTTGACATACGGATTCGAATCCTTGAAGGCTACGATTGAATATCTGTTTGAATTTTATCACAACGGATATCAGGATAATCAACTAAAGTTGACTCACATGGTAGAGGTGAACGATTACATCACAACTGCAGAGACAATGCCGTCTCAGAAAGCTTCTTACATACACTGGCAACAAAACCGGTTCATCAAGCGCTATCAAAAAATATTCCCCTGTTAAAATTGCCACAGATTCGCTGATTTTAAATGAGTTTAATCTGTGAATCTGTGGCGGTTATTTATTGCGAGTTACCTTATTTGGAATAACACAGCGTGTTTGCCCTGTTCATTGCCCGTATATTCATCAAAACTCTTCCCACTCATCAGCTGATACATCAACTAATTTAGGTACAGGAATATTGCCTTTTACCGCCCTGGGCAATGAACTCTCTTTTGCATGTGGAGCCGTGCTTAGCGGACCACTAATACGCCTTGGTTTACCATCTACCTTGAAAGAGCCCACTATCACCGCCAAGTCTTGCGCCTGCTCCTCAAGCGATTCCGCAGCTGCAGTAGCCTCCTCCACTAATGCGGCATTTTGTTGAGTCACAGTATCCATTTGGCCTATGGCTTGATTAACTTGCTCTATGCCGGTACCTTGCTCCTCGGAAGCCCTAGTGATTTCAGCCATCATTGCATTCACGCCCTTTATGGAACTGACAATCTCCGCCATCGTTTTACCGGCGCGATCAACCAGTTTGCTACCTTCCTCTACTTTATAAACGGAATCGCTAATTAGATTTTTAATTTCCCCTGCCGCTGCTGCGGCACGCTGAGCCAAATTGCGAACTTCTACCGCAACAACGGCAAATCCTCTACCCTGCTCACCGGCCCGAGCGGCTTCCACTGCGGCATTGAGTGCAAGTATATTGGTTTGAAAGGCGATGCCGTCGATTACCGAAATTATGTCTACGATCTTGCGCGAGGACTCGTTAATCTCCTCCATGGTCACAACAACCTGATGCACTACGCTTCCTCCTTTGCCGGCTATTTCAGCCGCGTTAATAGCCAAATCATTAGCCCGTTTGGCGTTCGCTGTATTATGTTGCACCGTCGCGGTCAGTTCCTGCATGCTGGCGGCGGTTTGTTCCAGGCTGGCGGCCTGCTCTTCGGTACGGTGCGACAAATCGTTATTGCCCGAAGCGATTTCTTTAGCGTTGGCATTAATGTTATCAGAGGCGTCCCTAATACGACTGATGATTTCTTTTAGTTTTACCGTTGTGGTGTTGGTATTATCTTTAAGCAGTCCAAAAGTACCCGCATATTCGGCATTTATGGTTTCAGTCAAGTCTCCCTGGGCCATGGCGCTAAGCACACGCACAACATCATTGAGGCCTGTTTCGCTGGTCTGAAAAAACCGGTTGAGACTTTCGCTCAACTCGCGAAAAAAACCTGTCTTGTTCTGTAAATCAAAACGTTTGCTAAAGTCGCCCCTAATAGCGGCAGCCACAATGCTGGACACCTCTTTTTCCACAGTGACTTCGGCGGTGCGGTCCAGCCATTCGGCAGCCGTCCCCAAATGGCGGCCTTCTTCGTCGACTACGGGGTTGACGGTAATCACAAAATGATGTCCATGCAGAACAAGATCGGACTTGAAAGACTCTTTAGCGGAGCTAAGTATATTCGCTTGATGCGTGGGATTTTTATGAAACAGATCTATATTGTTGCCAACTAACTTACTTACCGAAAAATTGGGCAATTCCGTCCTGATATCGGCTTCAACCTTAGTAAGCAATCCAACAACCGCTTTATTGGCGTAAATAATATTGCGTTCATTATCGGCAATCATTACACCGGTACTAACGTTATCCAAGGCAATCTTAATGCGCGTAACGTCTTCTATTAATTTATTTGCCGCTGTAACACGCTCAAGAATTTGCTCCTGCATCCGTTGCATGGCGTATAACAAACTGCTTTTATCGTTCGCAGGAACTTCAATATTTCTACTTAAATTACCTTTGGCAATTTCTATGGCGATGCCTTTGGCGTAGAAAGGATCAATGCCCAGTTGTTTAGCCAGATGCCGGGTTAAATACCAAGAGATCAGCAAACCCACGCCTAACGCTATCCCCCCTATAATCAGCATGAAATTCAGCGCATCATGTGCTGTTTTAGCTAGCGTACTGGTAATGGACTTCTCATGATCAACGGCTACATCTCTAAACTTTGTCATCCTCCCAGCCAAAATCAACGACGTCTTGTCAAAGTCTTCCATCAAGACATTACCGGCCTTAGTACCGCTAGAGATATAAGCCTCAGCCATACGTTTACCCAAGCGATAAAACTCCTCAAAAGCCTGCTCAATCGCATCCAACTCTGCCATTTGGGCAGCGGATAGCTTATTCTCGCGTTGTACTTGAATCGTTTCTTTAAAGTCATTGGCAAATGTTTCTGCATCTTGATAACCCTCCGGGTCTTGAGTCGCAGACACATCGGTTAAAAACTGCTGTACCTGGATGATATCAAGCGCCATTTTTTCTGCCGCCCATGCTTGAGGCGACACCACATCGCGCAATTTCATCATCCCTGCTTGAGCATTGGAAAATTGCTGTAAAGCCATTCCAATCAAGAAAATCATCAGCAACATGAGCGCACCAAAGCCCATCAACAATCGTGCATTAAAGCTTATATACCCTTTCATCTGTAGCCTGCTAATCTCATAGTTTACTTAATCGTAAAAACTTTACCTGAAGAGGCTATCGACCATCTGGTTGAATGGCAAACCCAGGATCAATTTGACTGTCCAGTCATCGGAATCCTGAGTCCAGCCGTATCCGGCGCCGAAATTAACATTAACGTCGGCCACCGTTGTATCCAATACAAGATAAGTGTTATGGCCTTGATGCTGGAGAGACTCTATTTTGTGAACCATACCCAAATCGGTAAAGTGCTCCACGCCCAGCACTAAATCGCCGGTGACAACGCGGCCCACTTTGAGCATCGGACCAAAGGACGGAAGAAATGCATCGCGACCGACCAGGCTCCAGCTCAGCACAGGATTGAAAGCCACGCGCCAAGCTTCGCCATAATAGCCGATAATTGGGCGCAGCTCCTGATTCCAGGGTTGTTCGCTGGTTCGCTTCGTGGTGTGTCCCACTTCGGTGTTAAAGCCATAATAAAGACCGTTATCTTCTTGCTTTAAGTATTTGACACGTAACTTTCCGCCTTCCAGACGCGTTATGCCGCCTCGAGACAATAGCGGCAAATAGCCGCCTATTTCCCAGTTATTTATAAGGCCATAAGAAAATTCCGAGGTTTCGCGGAACGAGCCATAAGATGGCGCATCTCCCTGATAAGCCGGAATACGCGTTCCTTCGGCGACGTAATTGCTATGAAGTTCCAAGCCAAATTGCCCCGGCGCATTAATGGCGTTGTTATAAACCTGGATTTCATCGTCAGTGCTGGCCAAAGTAGCTAAGGACCATAGCGATGCTAATAAGGCAAAAACATATGGGGACAGATTATTGGCGTTTTTTGTATAAAATCGGTAGGTGTTGACCGGAAGAAATATTGAATTTTGCCAATAGCATCGAATAATGCCCGGCGCAAAGCGACTTTGCCACTTATGGTTATTTTTTCTTTTTATTCTAAATTCGCTCATATTTTAAAATTATTATAGTTATATTGATTAATCTTCGCTATTTTTAAAAAATACACTTAATAATCAATTGCTTATTATGCATAGCGAATTCGAACTTTAAAGTGGGACTGCAAAGTTATTGGATAGCAAATTTGACTAGCCCTAACTAGCCCTAAATGGGGCATGTAAGATTTTACTTACACTTCCCTCATAAATATAGCCCCTGTAACATAAAATAAAAAAATTAACTGCGAACTATTTCACAAAAGAAATAATTTAATATAAATTCTCTATCTTCTGTAATTCACCCACTTGACTTATATCAATTGGTCGACAGATTTAACGCGGATTGCATGCAAGACATCGATCAAATGCAGCCCTATGCAGCATCATACTCATCATCCACTTCATCATGTTTAAGATGGTGCTTTTCATCAACTGCCGTAATGGCCAAATTACAAAAAAATCCCAGCAGCAATAACCCGGCCATGATCTGCATAGTCATATTATAGGCATCGGCTTTGGGGACTCCCTGCGCGATCTGGCTTTCCCTGAGATAATTAACCAGCACCGGCCCCGCAACCCCGGCCGTGGCCCAGGCGGTCAGCAATCGGCCATGGATAGCGCCGACATATTTGGTGCCGAAAATATCGGCCAGATAAGCCGGTATGGTTGAAAAACCGCCGCCATACATACTCATAATCACCGCGTAACAACCCATAAACAGCAAGACATTGTTCATCCGTCCGGTATAAGGCACAATCGAATAAAGTACGCAACCCAGCATGAAAAAAGTGAAATAGGTGCTTTTCCTGCCCAGATAATCGGACAGCGTGGACCAGAAAAAACGTCCGCCCATATTAAAAAAACTCAGCATTCCGACAAATGCGGCGGCTTTTTCGGGGGTAATTTGATCCTTAAACATCTCCTGGCTCATCGCCGAAGCCTGGCCCAGCACGCCGATTCCGGCGGTCACATTCAGGCATAACACCAGCCACAACAGATAAAACTGCGGCGTTTTAAGCACCTGTTCCACATGCACATGCTTGTTGGTTATCAATTTGTTGTTATGCACATCCGGCTGAAAATTGGCCGGCAACCAGCCTTCTTCCGGCAAACGGATACTGAATGCACCGATCATCATAAAAATCAAGTAAATACAACCCATGGTCACAAAAGTTTCGGCAACGCCGATCGATGTCGGCGACGCAAAATGCTTCATTAAAAATACGCTCAATGGCGCACCGATCATTGCGCCGCCGCCAAAGCCCATAATGGCTAAGCCGGTCGCCATGCCACGCCGATCCGGAAACCATTTGATCAGCGTCGAAACCGGCGAAACATAACCCAAGCCCAAACCAATACCGCCTAAAACGCCATAACCCAAATAAAGCAGCCAAATTTCATGCAGCTCTATTCCGAGCGCCGCAATAAAAAAACCGCCGCTAAAGCAAAGCGCCGAACAAAACATCGTGACGCGCGGCCCGACTTGCTCCAGCCACTTTCCTGCAAAAGCAGCCGACAAGCCTAAAAACACGATAGCCAGACTGAATATCCAGCCTAGTGTGGTCAACTTCCAGTCATCCGGTAAGGATTGCGTCACGCCCAGGACTTTGGTCAGCGGTAAATTAAACACACTGAAGGCGTAAACCTGACCGATACACAGATGCACAGCCAGTGCAGCGGGAGCCACCAGCCAACGGTTAAACCCCGGTTTTGCGATGATCCTGTCTTTTGATAAAAAGGATGTGGTCAACCATAATTCCATAATATTTTTTCCTATTGTTTTTTGAAGATTTGCGATGTTCTTATGTGTTTTAGCTCAGCCCACATACTTGTATGCTGATCCCAAAAAATGTCATTTATTTTTACCATGAAGGCCATGAAAATAGTAACTATTCAGCGTATGCTAAAAATGATTAATGGAACACGGATGACACTGATTAAACGGATAATCACCGATTAAAAACCCAGAATATTTTGAAAAAAATCTGTGTAAATCCGTCCTATC
>SCPZ01000017.1 GCA_004299305.1 Methylobacter sp. | reverse complement strand
TCATTGAGCAATTCCTGTGGCGAGACTTGTTGCCTACTTCAGTATGCCATCCATGGCTTCTGGATCCCGGCAATCCCTGCCGGGATGACGTGCTTTGAAATACTTGTGTATAACGATGAGTGCGGCGCGTGGGAACGAGGGAAATCCAGATTTTTTATAAAGCCAATGAACACAGACACCCAGCTTACCGACTGGCGCGAGCAAGCGTTACAGTTTGAACAACAAATCAATCAAACCGTTATCGGCCTGCAGCCTGCGGTCAGTCATATCATTCTGGCCGTATTCGCCAGAGGCCATGTGTTGCTGGAAGGCAATGTCGGCGTCGGCAAAACCACGTTATTACGGGCGGTTGCCCAAGGCTTGGGCGGCGATTACCAACGGATTGAAGGCACCATCGACCTGATGCCCGCCGACTTGATTTATTACACTTACTTAAATGAACAAGGCCGTCCGTGCGTCGATCCGGGACCTTTGCTGAAACACGGCGACACACTCGCCACCTTCTTCTTCAACGAAATCAATCGCGCCCGCCCGCAAGTCCATGCCTTACTGTTAAGGGCGATGGCCGAACGCAGCATCAACGCTTTTAACCGCGACTATCATTTTCCGCACATCCAGGTTTTTGCCGACCGCAACCGCGTCGAGAAGGAAGAAACCTTCGAGTTGCCCGCCGCCGCCAAAGACCGCTTTATGATGGAAATCAACATCGATATGCCCAGAGGCGATACCGAGCTGGATGAGCTGATGTTTAACCCGCGCTTTCATGATACCGACCGGCTTATCGCCGGTGTCACCAGCAGCGGCATTTACTATAGGCTCAATGAGTTGGCGCAAACCGTGCAACAACGCATACAAACCAGTCCCAAGCTCCATGCTTACGCGTTGAGTTTATGGAAAGCCACGCATCGGCCGCAACAATACGGCGTGCAATTAAGCGATGTCGAAATGCCGCAATTGTTAATGGTCGGCACCAGCCCACGCGGCATGAGTTATTTGATCCGCGCCGCCAAAACCCGCGCTTGGCTGGAAGGCCGGAATCATGTGTTGCCGGAAGACCTGCAAGCGGTTTTCCCGGTCTGCATGACGCATCGGCTGTTTTTAAACCCGATGTATGCTTATAGGAAAGAACAATTGTTGCCCGAATTGATCAAGGGGATTTTGAGCCAGATGGCTGCGCCTTAAGCGATTAAAAAATAGAACACGGATGACACGGATTAGACGGATTTAAACGGATTTACTCTCGTTCCCACGCGCTGCGTGGAAACGAGGAGCATAACAACCCATTGCTCTATTTCGTGTCTTTCGTGCTTTTCGTGGACAACTAAACACATCAAATCGTAAAAAACCAAGCCATGACCGAAACGCTACATTATCGCTTACCCTGGCAATCCAGTTCCGTTTATCCGGGAGCGCATCCCGGACAAATGGTCGGTGCAGGGCAATTGTTCAAGCGCCATGAACCGCTGATTGCCAGCCCCGACCCCAGACGCATAGACTTGCGCGCCAGTGTGCTCGACCCGTTTTCGTCGTATCGGGTGCGCGTTTATCAACAGCAAAGCAGCGTCAACGTCTATCTGATTGCCGATATGTCAGCGTCAATGGGCTATGCCGATAAACAACAAACCCTGCTCCGGTTTTTGCTGACCGCCGCCAATTCGGCTTTCGATTACGGCGATAAATTCGGCTTTATCGGCTGCACCGTGCGTATCGAGCATCGCTGGCTGCTCCCCGCCGGTCAACACTTGGGACGGGTGTCGATGCTGGCAAAACAACTGAAACGTCTGACCTTTACCGGCAGCGCAAACGGACTTCAAAACGCGGTAGCCTTTTTGCCTAACGAGCGCTCGCTGGTGTTTTTGCTGTCCGACTGCCATTTTCCGCTGCCTCAGTTGCGCGCCGTATTAGGCTCGCTACAGGCTCACAACGTGATCCCGTTGGTGTTGTGGAATCAGGATGAATACGCGGCCTTGCCCAACTGGGGCCTGATTTCTTTCCAGGACATGGAAAACCATGCGACCCGCACACTGTTCATGCGTCCGGCCTTACGGCAAAAAATAATGGCCGCCTATCAACAACGCCAACACGATCTGAAAAACACCTTCAGGGCCTTTGGCAATGAGCCGTTATTTATTACCGAAGGCTACAGCACCCAAACCATTAATCGTCATTTGCAGCAGAGAGTCGCATGAGAATTGTGTTAATCATGGTGTTGTCGCTGCTGGGCTGTTCCGGCTCGATCGACGAGCCGGTCAGCTACTTTAACGTCGAAACGCCGCGCCCGTTTGGTTACGTTAACGGCGATGAAATTCCCCAACGCATTATTATCGAAATCCGCTCGGGCATCAGTTTGCAACCCGGCAGCTTACCCGCAAAAGGCCAAATCAACCGCTGGCTGAACTTGAACCAAGTCACGGTTAAACAAACAGGGCAGCGTTATCAAATCGACTTGCTGTACCAGGTTTTTTACGCGCCGCTAGAGGTTAAATCGTTAACCCTACCCGGCTTTACCATACAGCTCAGCCAGGGCGAAAAAAGCATCGGCCAAAACGTCCCCGCCTGGACTTTTACCCTGTCCCCACTGAGAGAGCTGGTGGTGCGCCAAACCGAACAGGGTGAATACATGCGCCCTGACAGCCCTCCGCCGTTATTGGCAAATAACCAGGTTTTGTACGGCTTGGCGGCCAGCCTGAGCGTTGCCGTACTGATAGCGGCCTATCTGGCTTACTTATACGGATGCTTTCCTGGCATGTCGCGACGCACCGTGTTCAAGCTGGCATTGCGCAAACTGGCGGGATTGTCTAAAGCCGACATGGAGCAGGCTTTGACCGTTGTCCACCACGCCTTGAACAGCCTCAACGGCCAGCCGCTGTTCTTTAACCGGCTAGGCGAATTTTACCGGCGTAACCCGGAATATCTGCAAATAAACGCCCAATTGGCTTGGTTTTTCAACTACTCCAATCGTTACTTTTTTTCCGACGGAATGATTGCCGTAGCACAGGACTTGCAGCAACTAAAAGAGCTCTGCGAGCAATGCCGGAAGATCGAACGAGGTAGCCAATGAATTTAGCGGTTAATAGCCCCTGGGCTTTGACAGGCCTAGTGCTCACCCTGTTGCCGCTGTTCAATAACGGCATGCGTGCCAGCCCCGCCCCGTGGACGTCGTTGATCCCTGCCGACACGCTGTCGGCTTTTGTCGTCTGCTGTTTGCGGCTGTGCGCCGTCGCGGCCATCGCCGGATTAGTGCTGGGCATCGCGGGCCTGCATCGCACCGAACAAAGCCAGGAGAGGATAGGCCACGGCGCGCATATCGTGTTACTGCTCGATCGCAGCAGCAGCATGGATAACACCTTTGCCGGACGCGCGCCGAACGGCTCCGATGAATCCAAAGCCACGGCGGCGCGGCGCTTATTGACCGATTTTGTCAAACAGCGGCAAACCGATTTGATCGGAGTCGCGGAATACAGCACCTCGCCGCTATTCGTAATGCCGCTGACCGAAAACAAAAACGCGGTGCAGGCGGCGATTGCGGCGACAGCGACACCGGCGCTGGGTTTTACCCATGTCAGCAAAGGCTTAGGGATGGCCATATCGTTTTTTGAACAACAACCGGTCACCGGCTCGCGTATCGTGCTGCTGGTTTCGGACGGCGCGGCGGCAATCGATCATGACAGCGAACAAAAACTGCGGCTTTGGTTTAAACAGCAGCAAGTCCGCCTGTACTGGATTTTCCTGCGTACCGCAGGCAGCCCCGGCATTTTCGATCAGCCTGAAGACAGCCGTGACGACAACGCTGGGGCCATGCCCGAACTGTATCTGCACAAGTTTTTCCTGGAGCTGGGCAGTCCCTATCAGGCTTATGAAGCGGAAAGCCCGGACGCGTTAAAACAGGCGATTGCCGACATCAACCGGCTGGAAAACCTGCCCATGCACTATGTCGAACGCATCCCCAAACAGGATTTGTCGGCAGTCTGCTACAGCGTAGCGGCTTTCTTGCTACTGATTCTGCTGAGCGTTAAATTTTTTGAGGTCAAACGATGATAAGAACACTCAGGCATGTCACGCTGTGGGCCGCGTTAGCGCTCAGCTTAGCGGCTTTCGTTTACTGTGCCGACGCGTTGTACGGCATCCACCGCGACAATGACTTAATCCGGCAATTGGTTTCGGGAAAGGATACGACCGTTAATAAAGTCATCAGCGGCAAGCCGGAATTAAGATTGGCGCGGGCTTTTTATTTCAAGCAAAAACACCGCTACGATGAGGCGTTATCGACCCTCAGCCTGATTATGGACAAAGGCGACCGGAACTTCCAGGCCAAAGCCCGCTATAACCTCGGCAACCTGTATCTGGAGCAAGCCATACAGCAAGCAAAAGCCATGAATATCAACGAAGCAATGCCTTTGGCCGGATTGGCGAAACAGCTCTACCGGCAGTCTTTGGCGTTAAACAGCGGCAATTGGGATGCGAAATACAACCTTGAAGTCGCCATGCGCCTATTGCCGGAAATGGACAGGGTCGATATGCCGGACGACGAACCCACAAAGCAGAAATCGCAGTTGTGGACGACAGTGCCGGGGTTTCCGCGCGGTTTGCCTTGATTTTCCACGGAAATATCTCGTTCCCACGCGACGCATGAGAATTATGCCTAATAACAGACACTTGTGTGTGACGATGAGCGCGCTACGTGAGAACGAGGAAACAATGAATACATTAAAAAATTATCGAACCTGGTGTTTGCTGCTGGCACTTATCGCCATGCTGGTGCTGTTCCTATACCCCAACAAGCAGCAAAAAAACCCAACCTATAACTACACCTTTATTATCGATATTACCCGCAGCATGAATGCAACCGACTACCAGCAAGACAACCAAGCCGTCAGCCGCCTGCATTTTGTTAAGCAAACCTTGCGCGAACTGTTGCAAACACTGCCCTGCGAATCCAAAGTCGGCCTGGGCCTATTCACCGAAAGGCGCTCAACCCTGTTATTCGAGCCGCTGGAAGTTTGTTCGGCTTACACGGAAATAGACACCGCGATCAGCAAAGTCGACTGGCGCATGGCCTGGGCCGCAGACAGCAATATTGCCAAAGGCTTGCTGAGTACGCTGGACATGCTGCAAAAAAGCGACAGTTCGGTGATCTTCATTACCGACGGCCAGGAAGCCCCGCCTGTTAATCCCAGTTACCAAACCGATTTTTCAACGGTAAAGGGACGAGCGAAAGGCATGATTATCGGTGTCGGCGGCCTGCAGGCTGTAGCTATCCCCAAGTTCGACAGCCTGGGCAAACAAACCGGCTTTTATGCCCAGGACGATGTGCCGCACCGTTCTACGTTCGGACAATCGAACCTGGACTCGTCGCAAATCAAAGGCTATAACGCGCGCAATGCCCCATTCGGCAGCGAAGCCGCCATAGGCAACGAGCATTTAACCTCTTTGCACGAAACCTATTTGGAAAAAATGGCCGCCGAATCCGGCTTGGCTTACGCCCGTTTAACCGACTTAAAAAACCTTAGTCTGGCATTACAAAACCCGAAACTGGCGACTGAAAAAGTCGTGCAGGCCGATATTCGCCAACAACCGGCCTTGTTGGCACTGCTGCTGTTAAGTCTTGTCTATCTGCCCAGGCTGTATAAATTTCGCCGATTTTCCCGGCACTAAGCAAATCGTCATTCCTTATCTACCATCCCGAGAACAGCTCATGAACAAGCAATACCTGCTATCCCCCCATAATCTTTTTACCTTGCGTTTACTTTTGTCATTACTCGGCGCCTACATTGGCTATAGCTATCGGCATGCTAGCCACGATTATTGGTTTGTGATGATATTTTTGTTTACCGCTATCGCTATCGCTCCCGACTATTATCAATTCAAGCAGCATCGCGATAACCTCAAAGCGCTTATCGACCGGCTGCTGCATTGGTCAGGCGGTTTGTGTGCAGGCATTGTCATTTACGCCTACCATAATTCAGGAAGAATATTCCATGAAGAAGCTGGTTTGATCGTGCTGTTAATACTGGCATTAACAACTTATCTGGATGGCATACAAACAGGCTGGCGCTGTATTTTTACCGGATTATTTCTAGGCCTTATAACTGTTTGTGTGGCTTATTTTGATAGCTATATCTGGCCGCTGGCAGTATTGTCGATAGCAGCAATTAGCGTTAGCTACCATTGGCATTCGGCTAACATAAAAACCGCTTGTAACTACTCAGCAGAAAAAATAAAACGCCACCAATTCACAGATTGAACTTCCGCTAGCGAACTTGCGCTTCATTAGAACTAATGGCATCATGACATGCGCTAGCAATGCAGTCAGGAACAATTCGATAGCGCTTTTTACTAACTATTCAACGCAAAGTTACAGCGTAATTCACCTGTGAAAATGACTGCAAACTCCTTGCCTTGATTCAACAACACCGCACCGCTGAATTGAACAACAATCAGAGGCGTCATCACCTAACTCTATATTTAATAGTGGATCATTATGCGAAATCGAACTGAACGCTCTGTACTAGTTGGTTTATTTTTTGCTGTATTAATCGGGTTAATGCCCGCTACCCAAGTGATGGCGGAAAACCTGCAAGCCCCCCAGCAAGTAATACAATCAGTTTCATCACAATTACAGCAAAAGCTAAAAGATAAAATCTTCAGCAAGGACTTTGCACAAGTTACGCGCTTCGTTAATGACGTTATTTACGCGCATACGGATTTCGACAAAATCGCCCCATTAGTTCTGGGGAAACACTGGAAAACTGCATCTCCAACAGAACAGGACCGTTTTAAACATGAATTCCAGACACTGTTGGTAAGAACCTATTCCAGGGCGTTTATAGAGTATAACGACTGGTCAATGCGTTTCTTGCCGCTTGAAATGACCAATGAAGCGACCAAAGTCACCGTAAAAACACAAATTTTGCAACCTGGCCTTCAACCTGTTGATGTAAATTACCGCATGGTTCTGAGTAACGGCGAATGGAAGGTCTACGATATTATGATCGACGGCGTGAGCCTGGTAACCAACTACCGTTCAACCTTTAACGAAGAAATTCAAAGCAAAGGTTCATTAAACGCCGTTATCGACGGACTGGTTAAACGTAACGCCGAAGCGCTCGCAGCAAAAGATTCCTAATGACAGAATTTAACCATAAATTAAAAAACTTCATTCATACGTTGGCGCTTTTTCTTTGCATGGGCGGCATTCTGTCATTAGTGGGTTTTATTTTGGCAGGAGTCGACGGCATTTTGTGGGCCGCATTTTTAGGCATGCTAATACTTGTTATCAGCCCGAACATATCGCCGTCATTCATATTTTCTATGTATGAGGGAAGATTGCTGTCGGCACATGACGCCCCCGGCCTTCACCAGATAATACGGGAACTGGCCGCTCGCGCCGACTTACCCGCACCGCCTGCGCTTTACTACCTGCCCAGTCAAATGATGAATGCCTTTTCTGTAGGCACGTCGGCAAACTCGGCTATCGGCCTTAGCGATACGCTGCTGAATACGCTGACTATGCGGGAGATTATTGCTGTATTGGCTCATGAAATCAGTCATATCCAGCATAATGACGTACGTGTCATGACTTATGCCGATGTCATCAGCCGGATTACCAACACCTTGTCTTTTACAGGTTTTTTATTAATCTTTTTAAATTTACCGCTGTTTTTTCTAGGGCTGATCACAATTTCCTGGTCCGCATTAGGCGTACTCATTGTGGCTCCGAACATTATGAGCTTCCTGCAACTTTCATTATCCCGAATGCATGAGTTTGATGCGGATCACCAAGCCGTTTTATTAACCGGCGATCCCGAAGGTTTGGCAATGGCATTAGGTAAATTAGAAGCTTATGACGCATCAATGATCGACATGCTGTTGGGTCGCGGTCATAGCGCATCAATTCCCTCAATCCTCAGGACGCATCCTGACACAGAAGAAAGAATAAAACGGCTGTTACATTTAAAAGAACTGCCTGAACAAGCCCTGGAATATTCGGACCATGATCGATTCGCTGTTCCCGTCCACTATCAAATATCAATTAGAAAACCCCGCTGGCATTTAGGCGGATTCTGGTACTAAGGAACGGGAATACATTTGCACAAAGGGCGACCAGCCGGTCGCCCCTAGGGCTTATCGTGCGTTCACGTTATTTAATTTGCATTCCTAAGGCGATTTTCTGCAAAAAATAACCCACCTGACTAACGATCCTGTCCGGCGTATGGTGGCTTTGAAGAAGAAATGGGGTAACTGCGCCACCCCATTTTTAGAAAATCGTCACTCTATGACATGCGCCTGTTGCAGCTGCGAACGAAGCATTTCGACCCGTTTACGGTTAACCCCGAAATCACCATAACCGACGCGCGATGCGGAACGGATATGAATTAACTTGGCATCCACATCAAGCACCACGTCTATATCATCCACAAAACGAAACACCAGGCTGGTTGCCTGGGCATGAAGCGTATCGCCGCTATCGTTGGTGATCACCGTGCGGCTTTGGCTGAGCAGGGCTTGCTTCAATGCCGCCCAGGCATCTTCAATGTTGCCGATGATTTTAAACGGCGCAATCAAATGATCCGCGTCTGTCGCCTGGGTGGAAACGCAGTTGGGGCTATTTGGACAAGGCGGCAATTGTTTTTCCAATAGCTGATTTGCCTGAGTTGTTGTGCTTAGCGTCATAACGATAATATAAAAAACAATTTTAAATTTCACCCGTATAGCCCCTCAAAAGCATTACAGGATGGGCTCCAAAAGTAGACGATTGAGGCGACACTTTTGTGCCCACCGACTATCCGATAACTTCCAGCCCGCCCATATAGGGACGCAATGCGTCAGGAATACGAATGCGCCCATCCGCATCCTGGTAATTTTCCATGACCGCAATCAGGGTTCTGCCCGCAGCCAGACCGGAGCCGTTTAAGGTATGCGCCAACTCGGGTTTGCCGGTTTCAGGGTTGCGCCAACGCGCTTGCAGTCGGCGCGCCTGGAAGTCTTTAAAGTTGCTGCACGAGGATATTTCCCGGTAGGTGTTTTGCCCCGGCAGCCAGACTTCCAGGTCGTAGGTTTTGCTTGATGAAAATCCGGTATCGCCCGCACATAACAACATCCTGCGGTAAGGCAGGTTGAGTTTTTTTAATACGGCTTCGGCGTGATTGGTTAATTCTTCATGGGCCGCAGCTGAATCTTCCGGCTTTACGATTTGCACGATCTCGACTTTTTCGAATTGGTGCTGGCGGATCATGCCTCTTACGTCGCGGCCGTAGGCGCCGGCCTCGCTACGGAAACAGGGGCTGTGGCAGACGAATTTAAGCGGCAGGTCTTTGGCGTCGATAATCACGTCCCGAACAATGTTGGTAACCGGCACTTCGGCGGTCGGAATCAGGTATAAGGCCGGATCGTCACTGGCCTTGAACAAATCGGCTTCGAACTTGGGCAATTGGCCGGTGCCGCGCAAGCTATCGGCGTTGACCAGGAACGGCACATAAGTTTCGCTGTAGCCGTGTTCCTCGGTATGCGTATTGAGCATCAGCTGGATGATGGCCCGTTGCAAGCGCGCCAACGGCCCGTTTAATACGACAAATCTTGCACTGGCAATTTTCGCGCCCAGCTCGAAATCCATGCCTATTTTTGCGCCTAAATCGACGTGATCTTTGGGCTCGAAATCGAAACTCGGAATGTCGCCCCAGCGGCTGATTTCCAGATTATCGTCTTCGCTCTTGCCGTTCGGCACACTCTCGTCAAGGATATTGGGGATGCCTTCCATTAAAGCGGTCATTTTCGCCTGAATGTCGGACAATTCGGTTTCTGCGGCTTTCAGCTCATCACCCAAATGCTGAACTTGGTCCAACAAAGGCTGCACGTCTTCGCCTTTGGCTTTGGCGATGCCGATGGCTTTTGAACTGCTGTTGCGTTCGTTCTGTAATTCCTGGGTTTTAACCTGAATGTCTTTGCGCCGGGCTTCCAGCTCTGAATAATACTCGGGGTTAAAATCGAATGAACGCCTGTTTAGTTGTTCCTGAACAAAAGCTAGGTCGGTTCTGAATAAGCGGGGATCTAACATGACTGCGTAGTTACCTTTAATAAAAATGTGTAGTTGACTTCGCGCCGCTGGAGCGGCGCAGACTGCATTCCCACGCCGGAGAGCGTGGGAACGATAAAACCTTTTTCCTTGAACCTTTTATATCTGCCTGCCCACCAGCAGGCCCATCCAAATCACCAAGATGCAAATCAAGCCGTTGGCGACAAAAGTACCCAGCATTAAATTCAAATGGGTATCGAATGAGTAACCGTGTTCTACCAAATACAACAGTAAATACAAGCCGGACAGGGTTAAAAAAACACCCACTAAAACCACCGTCAGTACGACACGGTATTCCACAGCTAGCGCGACTTTCTGCAATAAGATAGTAGCGATGATGCTGATTAAAAAAGCGCCTATCGCGTTAATAATCATCAAGGCATAAGGAATCATGCCGCCCGACCAGTTGATAACGCCCTCCGAATAATAAAACAAGCCCCGACCGCACAGCAAACCGATCCAAATTGCAAAGACACAGGCCGTAACACTGGTGAATATATTCAACGCCGCTTTGGTCAAATTGCCCTGCTCTATTAAATAAAACGTTTCCAGCGAAAACGTAGAGAAGGTGGTAAACGCGCCGATGAAACCGACTAAAATAGCCGCTCTGTATTCAAAGGTGATGGTGATACGTTGCTGCATCAGCGACTCAGTCAGCAAGCCGAGCATAAACGAACCGATTACGTTAACAACCAAGGTGCCGTAGGGAAAGCCGCGCCCCAGCCATTGGTAAATACCCGATGACACCAGAAACCGCACCACCGCACCGAACGATCCGCCCAAGGCAACTGCAAGAATTTGGTTCATAAGCTAAAACCTGATGAAGTGCTCGCGGTAATAACGCAGCTCTTCAATCGACTCGACAATATCGTTCAAGGCCTGATGCGACGACTCTTTTTTAAAACCTTCCTTTACGGCGGGCGCCCATCTGGCGGCAAGCTCTTTCAGTGTTGAAACATCGATATTGCGATAATGAAAATAGGCTTCCAACTTGGGCATGTAGCGGTACAAAAAGCGCCTGTCCTGGCCAATACTGTTTCCACAGATCGGCGAGGTATTTTCCGGCACCCACTGCTGTAAAAATGCTATCGTTTGCCGCTCAGCTTCTACCGAATCAACAGTAGACGCCTTGACGCGCTCGATTAGACCTGATTGTCCGTGATGCTGCTGATTCCAGTCATCCATTGCCGCCAATGCCGCATCGGACTGATGCACGGCCAACACCGGGCCTTGGGCTAGAATGTTCAAGTTTTGATCGGTAACAATCGTAGCAATCTCGATAATCAAATCGTTGTCCGGATCGAGCCCGGTCATTTCAAGGTCTATCCAGATAAGATGCGATGGGTCCTGCGCCATTTGTCGATTCCATTGTATATAAGAGGGCGGTTAGTGTAGCATTGGCTAATCTGTACGTCTAACTCTTAAACTTTGAAGAATACCGCTTATGAACAGCTTTACCATCGTCTTTCTAATCGCGCTAACCCTTTCTTTTTCAGTCCAGTTTTGGCTAGCTAAACGACACGCAGGTTATGTTGCCAAGCACCGCTTTGCCGTGCCTGAAGCCTTTAAAAACACCGTCTCGCTGGAAGCCCATCAAAAAGCGGCCGACTACACACTGGAAAAAAGCAAGCTGGGCGATATAGACAGCATCATCGGCGTTATTTTGCTGTTGTTGCTGACCGTGGGCGGCGGCATTAATTTTGCTTTCGAATGTTGGGCATCGATAATTACCAGCCCGTTGATAGCAGGTTTGGCGGCTGTTGCCAGTGTTTTCCTAGTCATGACTTTGTTTGAAATTCCGACCAGCGTCTACCAAACCTTTGTGATTGAAGAAAAATACGGTTTCAACAAAAGCACCCCGCAACAATTTATCAAGGACCAATTGCTGCAACTGGTTTTAGTCGCCGCTATCGGCATGCCTTTACTGGCTTTAATCCTGTGGGTCATGGACAGCATAGGTTCGCTGTGGTGGTTATGGGCCTGGTGCATACTGATGAGTTTTTCGCTGCTGATGAGTTGGTTGTTCCCTACCCTGATCGCGCCGTTATTCAATAAATTCACCCCGATGGAAGACGGCTCGTTAAAAGACC
Organism: Methylobacter sp.; assembly: GCA_004299305.1. Classification (GTDB taxonomy): domain Bacteria; phylum Pseudomonadota; class Gammaproteobacteria; order Methylococcales; family Methylomonadaceae; genus Methylobacter_A. Next base: position 23,239 of record SCPZ01000017.1, on the reverse strand, counting down.
GGATTCAAGGCTTGCTTGCCCGTTGCGGTTTTAACAGCAACGGCATCTTCATCATGGACGGCTCCAAACGTTCAGGCCACGGCAACGCTTACTTCACCGGCCTTGGCAACAACAAGCGCATTGTATTTTACGATACCTTGGTCAAGTCGTTGGATGATGAAGAACTGGAAGCCATACTGGCCCATGAACTGGGGCATTTCAAGTGCAAACATACTATCAAGATGCTGATTGCCACCGCTATTATGAGCCTGGTCAGTTTTGCGATTTTAGGCTGGCTGATCGATCAGCCATGGTTTTACAACGGTCTGGGCGTCAAGCTGCCATCACATGCTGCCGCCTTATTGTTATTCATGCTGGTGTCATCGTCGTTTACCTTTTTTATGCAGCCTATCAGCGCCTATTTTCAACGCAAATTTGAATTTGAAGCCGATGATTTTGCATCTGCCCATGCCAAAGCCGAAAAATTAATCAGCTCCCTGGTCAAGCTGTATGAAGAAAACGCCAGCACCTTAACCCCGGACCCCTTGTATTCCGCGTTCCATTACAGCCACCCGCCTGCGGCTATCCGCATTGCCAATTTAGAATCCAAAATACGTGTCTGAGTTACTTGAAGGACTGGTCATCTCCCATTTAGGCCAAGGCATTGCGGTTGAATATGACCATAAGATTGTACTTTGCCAAACCCTGCGGCGGCTTGAAACCGTCGCAGTGGGCGACCGGGTTTTATGGACGCAATCCTCGCCCGATCAAGGCCGCATAGAACAAATCCTGCCCCGGCGCTCGTTATTGATGCGCCCGTCCAGAAACGGCAAGACTCGCCCGGTTGCGGCCAATATCGACACCGTATTTGTCGTCTTTGCCATCGAACCTTATTGCGATTTTTTATTGATAGACCAGTATCTGGCGATTTGCGAAAACCGCAATATCGACGCGGCCTTAGTGCTGAATAAAACCGATCTGGCGCAATCGGTCGGTATTGAACAGGAACTGCTTGACTATATCAACCTGGGCTATGCACTGTACCGGGTCAGCGCCACAGCCGCCTCGGGACTGGATGAACTAAAGCTGGCGTTAAAAGACCAGGTCAGTATTTTAGCGGGGCAATCCGGCGTCGGTAAGTCATCGTTAACCAATGCGATTATTCCCGACAAGGAACTGAAAACCAACACCATCTCCGAAACCACCAAACACGGGCGGCATACCACCACCGCAGCAACGCTGTATCACATGGACCAAGGCGGCGATTTAATCGACAGCCCCGGTGTTGCTATTTTCGGACTGGCTGGCCTGTCCGAACAACAACTGGCTTACGGCTACCGTGAATTCCAGCCTTTGATTGATCAATGCCAATTCAAGAACTGTCGTCATCTGGTTGACAAAGGCTGCGCGGTGCGGGTGGCTGCGGAAAACGGCGAGATCTCAATGCCGCGGTATCAGCGATTTTTAAAGCTTAGAGAGAAAATGCCGACGGCGTATGCCTAAGGTGATTTCCTGCGAAAAACATCACACCCTCTCAAACTTGCTAGTTTTTTATCGAGTGAATATACTAGCCCGGTATAACTTGCTTTAGGTATTCATGGACTATCGTCCTCAGAATTGAAACGGGAAGTCGGTGAGTTCGCTTAACACAGCAAACAAAGCCCACGCTGCCCCCGCAACGGTAAACAAGTAAAAGGTTGGTAAACGCCACTGTGTCATGCATGGGAAGGCGCTAACCTTGAAAGCTCAAGCATCGACTTTCAACTTGTGAGCCCGGAGACCGGCCTAAAACAATAATCATTGTGTGCGCGGAGGGCGCTCAGATGGATTGCTCTCCTTCGCGTCCGTCCTGCACTTTCTCCCCGTATAGATTATTTCCGCCGGTAAGCCATAACTTGAAATGGTGCGTTGCCGGTTTTGCCGTCTCTTTACCCAGGAGAAAACCCATGTCATCAACACCTGCTTTACTCGATAACGCTCAAAAAATCCCCCTCAATCCCCCTTTGTCAAAGGGGGAGGCCGAAGGCAGGGGGATTTCAGATAGAATCCTACCCTCTATGCTGGCCGCCATGCTTGGCTTAACTCTCTTGTATGCCGCCGGTTTCGCTGAAACTGCGCAGCTGCATAACGCTGCACATGATGGACGACATTCCGCCAGCTTTCCGTGCCATTAATGTTTAACCTGACTACCTTCAGGGAGCTGCTGATTGCGGCTCTCTGGACCGGCTTACTGGCGGGTTTGTTATTAACCGCCGTTCAACAAATTCAAGTTATCCCGACCTTGCTCCAGGCCGAAGCGTACGAAGCGGCTACGACTGTTGCCAATGCGGAAAACAGCCACGAACACCATGAATGGCAGCCTGAAAACGGCTGGGAACGGACATTTTTTACCGCAGTAGCCAATATCAGCCTGGGCGTAGGTTTTGCACTGTTGCTTGGTTCGGTCATGTGTTTGCGCGGTCGTCCCGGCAGTTGGCGCATAGGATTATTATGGGGACTGGCCGGTTACCTGACTTTTTTCGTTGCACCTTCTTTGGGATTGCCGCCGGAAGTTCCCGGCACCGAAGCTGCCAAACTGGCGGATCGGCAAAGTTGGTGGCTGATAACAGTGCTCGATACCGGCTTCGGCCTGTCGTTACTGGCTTTTGCCCTTACCAAAACCAACAAGTTTTTCGGTGCGGTATTGCTTGTTGCTCCTCATTTAATCAGTGCGCCGCAACCGGAAGTCCACAGCAGTGCCGCACCTGCCGAATTGGCGCAAGCTTTTATCGTCGCCACCGTTGTTGCTAACGCTGTGTTTTGGCTAGCTATCGGCGGTTTGCTGGGGCGGTTTTACAAAAAAGAGTCATGAGAACCCACAACAAACACGTATTGATGTGTACAGGCCCGCGCTGCTCTGGAAACAACACCGAAGCGTTCCAACAGCTGGGCCAAAAAATCGACGCCCGCCCCCAGCTTAAAGTGAAACGCACCCGTTCAAACTGTTTTGCAGTCTGCAAAAACGGCCCGATCCTGGTCGTTTATCCTGAAGGCGTCTGGTATTCCTGTACCGACGAGTCGGTGCTGGAGCGCATCGTCAGCGAGCACCTGGAAAATAACATCGAAGTCAGCGAACACGTTTTCCACCGTTTGGGTATCGGCGATGCCTGATTTGAACAGGCCTATTGCGCTGCTAACCCATGCGCCCAACGACCTGATGGTGCTGCAAAGCGCATTGACTCAAATGCCGGAAGGTTTCCCGCCATGCACAGGCATTAACTTGCAGGCATTGGAAAGCGATGCGCAAATGGCCGAGCTGTTGGAACATCAGCTTGTGTCGGCGCGTATCATTGTATTGCGCGTACTGGGACGTCTCGGTAGCGTGCCCGGCTTTGCCGATCTGCTGCGTCATGCCAAGAATCGAAAACTGCACTTAATTGCGATCAGCGGCACCGGCGAACCGGACCCTGAACTGGCAGCCGCGTCCACCGTATCATCCGACGTACTGCATCAGGTACAGGCCTATTTTCAGGCGGGCGGCAGCGTCAATATGGCGCAACTGCTGCGCTATCTATCCGATCATTTTTTGCTGACCGGTTTTGGTTTTGAACCGGCAGTCGATTTGCCAGAGCATGGCATTTATCATCCCGATTTATCTCAAGACGCCAGCACAGACGACTGGCTTACCCTAAAAGCGCCGGAGCGGGCCAGCGTGGGCATCGTGTTTTACCGCGCCCACTGGATGAGCGGCAACACGCGTTTTATCGATGCTTTAATTGAGCAACTGGAAAAACACGAGCTGAATGTATTGCCCGTGTTCACCTCGTCATTACGCGCAGGTCGTAGCGATAATGCGCTTCCTATCGCTTTAAATTATTTCAGCGGCGAACAAGGCGCGCATATCGACGTACTGATCAACACCACCGCGTTCGCGATGGGAGAAATCACCCCCGGCGGAGCCACGCCCGCAGGCTGGTCGGTGTCCGTGCTGGAGCAACTCAATGTCCCCGTGCTGCAAGCCATCACCAGCGGCATGATGCAGCATCAGTGGGAACAATCGGCACGCGGCCTCAACCCGCTGGATGCGGCGATGAACGTGGTATTGCCGGAATTCGACGGCCGTATCATCACCGTACCGCTGTCGTTCAAAGCAAAAACCTCCGGCCTGTCGAATGAACTGATCGAATACGAAGCCGTGCAAGATAGAGTCGCGCGCATTGCCCAAATCGCCTCGCGCTTTGCACGGCTTAAACGCCTGAATAATGCCGATAAACGCATTGCCTTCGTATTCACCAACTCCAACAGCAAAGCCTCGCAAATCGGCAACGCAGTCGGCCTGGATGCACCGGCATCGTTGATGCGTATTCTGCAAGCCATGCAGGCTGCCGGTTATAACATCGGCGAGCTCCCGAAAAGCGGCACGGCGCTGATCCATGAACTGATAGACCGCTGCGCTTACGACAATACCTATCTGACCAGCGAACAACTAAGCCATGCTGTTGGCCGCGTATCGGCAGCGCAATATCAAGCCTGGTTTGACGACCTGCCCGTTGACATGCAGGACAAAATGACCGCGCAATGGGGAGCCGCGCCAGGCAATGCTTATATGCATGACGGCCAGCTCGCGTTGGCGGGTCTGGAACTCGGCAACTGCTTCGTGGCCTTGCAACCGCCGCGCGGTTACGGCATGGACCCCGATGCTATTTATCACCAACCCGACTTGCCTCCCACTCATCATTACTATGCGCTTTACCGCTGGCTGCGCGATGAATGGAAAGCCGATGCGATTGTCCATGTCGGCAAGCACGGCACTTTGGAATGGCTGCCGGGCAAAGGCGTGGGCTTGTCGGAAAACTGTTTCCCCGATGCGCTGCTGGCCGACATGCCGTTGTTTTACCCGTTCATCATCAACGATCCCGGCGAAGGCGCACAGGCCAAACGCCGCGCTCATGCCGTCGTTATCGATCACCTGACGCCGCCGATGACCACCGCCGACACTTACGGTGCACTGGCTCAACTGACCCAGCTGGTTGATGAATATTACCAAGTGGAAGTGCTTGATCCAGCCAAGCTGCCGCTGTTGCAGCAGCAAATCTGGGATTTGGTCAAAGAAACCAATCTGGATACCGACTTGCAAGCCCGGCTGTTGCATCATGACCATGACCACGATGACGACCATCATGGACATCATCACGATGGGCATCACCATGCCGATCACCACGAACACGAGCATCACGACCCTCATCACCACGCTCATGGACATGACGAACACCATCATGGGCATCATCACCATCATGACGATCATCATGACCACGACGATGATCACCACGATGACGAAGATGGACTTCCCGAGCTCCTGAGCAAAATGGCCGGTGCCGATGTCGCTCATTTGATCGAAGACCTGGATGGCTATCTTTGCGAACTGGGCGCGGCGCAAATCCGCGATGGTTTGCACATACTCGGACTGGCTCCCGAAAACGAGCAACTGGTAGATATGCTGGTCTCGCTGACCCGCTTGCCAAACCAAGACATTCCCGGACTGCCGATAGAAATTGCCAAGCTGTTCGGCCTAAGCATGGACGCGCTGCTGGAGCATCAGGGCCGCCGATTGGAGCAAGCAATTCCCGAACTTGAAAAACTGGCGGGACGACCTTTGCCCACTCATGCCGATGTACTGGAAACCATCGAAGCGTTATGCAAACAACTATTCAAAGAATTGCAGGCGCATGATTATTCCGAATCCGCCATAGACCAAGCTATCACCCGTATTTATGGTTCCCACGCTCTGCGTGGGAACGATAAGCCCAACTGCAACACCATAAAAAGAGTGCTTGGTTTTGCCTGCCGCGAATTAGCCCCCAACCTCGCCCGCGCCACCGACGAAATCGATAACCTGCTGCGCGGCCTCTCCGGCGGCTATGTACCCGCAGGTCCCAGCGGTTCGCCAACGCGCGGCATGGCAAGCATCCTGCCGACGGGACGCAATTTTTACTCGGTCGATCCCCGTAGCGTGCCCTCGCAATCCGCCTGGCGCGTCGGCCAGCAACTTGCCCACGAAGTGCTGTCGCGCTATGTCCGTGAAACCGGCGATTATCCCGAAAGCGTCGCCATCAGCATCTGGGGCACCAGCGCGATGCGCACCCACGGCGACGATGTCGCGCAAATTTTAGCGCTGCTCGGCGTGCGCCCGGTTTGGCAACATGAAAACCGCCGCTTGACCGGCGTCGAAGTCATCCCGCTGAACGAATTAAAACGTCCGCGCATCGATGTCACGACCCGCATTAGCGGTTTTTTCCGCGACGCTTTCCCGCAACTGATCGATTTGATTGACGATGCGGTCAACGCCGTCATTGCGCTTGACGAACCGCTGTCGCAAAACTTTGTGCGCAAACATTATCTTGCCGAACTGGGCGAATGGATAGGCAAAGGCCTGACCGAACAGGAAGCATCAAGCCGGGCAACCTTCCGCATCTTCGGCGCAAAACCCGGCAGTTACGGCGCAGGCATCTTGCCGCTGATCCAGGAAAAAAACTGGCAGGCCGACGCCGATTTTGCCGAAGCCTACGTCAATTGGGGTGGCTATGCCTATGGGCGCAGCCAGCAGGGCAACGATCAGCGCGATGCATTCCGCACCCGCCTATCCGGCGTCCAGGTGGCTTTGCACAATCAGGACAATCGCGAGCACGATATTTTCGACAGCGACGATTATCTGCAATTCCACGGCGGCATGATCGCCACGATCAGGGCTTTGACCGGCGCACAACCGCGCAAGTATTTCGGCGACAGCCACGATCCGTCACGGGCGCAAGTGCGGGACTTAAAAGAAGAAACCTTGCGAGTGTTCCGCTCGCGCGTGGTCAATCCAAAATGGCTGGACAGCATCCGCCGTCACGGCTACAAAGGCGGACTGGAGCTAACCGCGACCGTCGATTATTTATTCGGCTACGACGCCACCGCTCAGGTGATGGACGACTGGATGTACGAGCAAGTCGCCGAAACTTACGCGATGGATCCAGAGATGCAACGCTTCCTGGAACAAGCCAACCCGTGGGCGCAAAACGCCATTGCCGAACGGCTGCTGGAAGCTGCCAGCCGCGGCATGTGGGCCGAGCCAAAGCAACAAACGCTGGACGCATTGCAGGCTTTATACCTGCATAGCGAAACCCTGCTGGAGGCGCGCGGCGAAACAGCGCGCGGGGTATGATGATTTTTTGTCCACGAAATACACGAAAGGCACGAAAGGCACGAAAATATTCGTATAGCTGTCAAGATTCCGTTAACACCAAAATAATCTTGACGCTGGAGTGCAGGCTTCGCCTGCCTTGGCAAGCAAAGCTTGCACTCCCGCCACATCCTGCTAGCCAAATAGATCTGAATAAGGCGCTTGCCGGAAACGCCAATTTAAAAAGCAAATGAATCAAGCCACCTTCCCTTTTTCCGCCATCGTCGAACAGACTCAGCTCAAGACCGCGTTGCTACTGTGCGCCGTCGATCCGTCCTTGGGCGGCGTCCTGATACGCGGCGACAAAGGCACCGCCAAAAGTACAGCGGCGCGTGCGTTGATCGACATCCTGCCGCTAATCGAACGAGTTGCCGGATGCGCGTTCAATTGCCTGCCCGGCGCGCCGTATCAGCACTGCGAAACCTGCAATACCAAACATGCAACGGCTCAAGCGGACAGCGTGCCTTTCGTCACCCTGCCGCTGGGCGCCACCGAAGACCGCGTGATCGGCACCCTGGATTTGGAGCAAGCACTCAAAGGCGGCAAGCGGGTGTTCAAGCCCGGCTTACTGGCAGCGGCGCACCGGGGCATACTCTATATCGACGAAGTCAACCTGCTGCCCGACCACCTGGTCGATGTACTGCTGGATGCAGCCGCGATGGGCGTCAATGCGGTGCAACGGGAAGGCTTGTCGGTCACGCACCCTGCCCGCTTCACGCTGATCGGCACGATGAACCTCGAAGAAGGCGATTTGCGCCCGCAACTGCTGGACCGCTTCGGCCTGATGGTTGAAGTGACCGCGCCGCGCGACAAAGTTTTGCGCTCCGAAGTCGTGCGCCGCCGCATCGCATTTGAGGCCAATCCTACGGCTTATGCTGCGGCCTGGATGCACGAACAACAGACATTGCGCCATCAGTTAGCTACGGCGCAACAGTTGCTGCCGGAAGTGACGCTGGATGATGCGCTGCTCGACTTGATCAGCCATTTATGCTGCGAATTCGAAGTGGCGAGTCTTCGCGCCGACATCGTCATGCACAAAGCGGCACGCGCATTGGCGGCGCTCGAAGGGCGGTCGCAGGTAACGCCGCAAGACGTGCGCGGTGCGGCGGAACTGGTGTTGCCGCATAGGCGCAGACGCAAACCGTTCGAACAACCGGGACTGGATCAAAACCAGCTTGATGACCTGATGCAACAAGCTATGCAGCCGCCGGATCAGAGCGAATCCGGCGCTGAAGATACCGAACAGGAAAACGATCAAGATAACGGCGAGTCGCAAGACCAACAACAAGTCTTTGCCGCCGCGTCTACCGCTGATATACGAAAAATAGCCGTCGATACGCTTGCCAATCGCTACGCATCCGGCAAGCGCAGCAACGCGCAAGATGCCCCACGCGGTCGAGTGGTACGCACCGTGCCGGACCAAAATCCAAGCAGCCTCGCCGTCGGCGCTACATTGCGCAGCGCGGCGCTTCGGAACGCAGACGCTCGCATCGGTTCCCTACCGATTACGACACTTCTGACCTCCCTGGATGGAGGGAATGCCGACGACTGCCGGGAGCAGTCGCGGCCACCATCACTGTCAGTCGACTTTCAGGTGACAAAAAACGATCTGCACCAACAAGTCCGGGCAGGCAAAACCGCCAACCTGATTTTATTTGTCGTCGATGCCTCCGGCTCAATGGCCGCACAACGGCGCATGGAAGCCGTCAAAGGCGCAGTGTTATCGCTGCTGACCGACGCCTACCAGCAGCGCGATGAAGTCGCGGTGATCAGCTTTGGCGGCAAATCCGCACAGCTATTGCTGTCTCCTACCCGTAGCGTCGATCTGGCCGAACGGAACCTGCGCGAGCTGCCTACCGGCGGTCGCACACCCTTGCCTCATGCACTGTCCGTAACACTGGAAACACTGGAAAAAACCGCCATGCCACCGTTGCTGGTGCTGCTTAGCGACGGCAGGGCCAATGTTGCGTTGCGCGTCGGCAACGACCCCTGGCAGGAATCGCTAAGCTTTGCTGCATTGCTTGCCGAGCGCGGCGTACCTGCCCTGGTGCTCGATACCGAAACCGGTTACTTACGCTTGGGGAAAGCCCGGCAATTAGCAGAAGCCTTGGGCGCTGAGTACCTGACGCTGGAAGAGTTGTCGGCGGAAAATCTGGCGCTTACGATACGTGGATGTATTAAATGATGTTACACATTGCAGCGCGCCTTGACTGCATTCCCACGCAGCGCGTGGAAACGAGTCTTGTAGGTACGCTGTCGTACCTTAGGCCTAGTGGTACGCACAGCGTACCTACAATTTTTCGTGCTTTCCGTGTTTTTCGTGGACAAAAACACCCGTTAATTAAGGAACAATTATGATTATCTGCATAGGCGCAGGCCCTGGCGATGTGGCTTACCTGACCCAGCGCGGCGCGGAACTGATCCGCAATGCCGACGTGGTAGCCGGATTCGATGCCGTCATTAACGTCGTACAAAGCCTGATTCCCGCTACCGCGCAAACCGTGCTGATGAATTATCGCGACCAAACCGAACAATTAGCGAAAGTGGCGGCTGAACACCATGCAGGCAAAAACTGCGTCGTGGTATTCATGGGCGACATCCATTTCAGCGGCTTCCAGTACCTGGAACGGGTCGAGCGCGCTTGCGGCCATCCGGTCGAAACCGTGCCGGGCATTTCTTCGGCGCAGATACTCGCATCGCGCGCCAAGGTCTGTTTCGACGAAACGACATTTATCACCTTTCACCGCCGCGGCGATTTAACCCCGTTTAAGCAACATCTGGTGCATGTGCTGCAAGACCAGCGCAATGCAATTGTGATTCCCTGCCCTTGGGATGCCGCGCGTTCCTTCATGCCGCGCCATATTGCTGCTTACCTGATTGAGCAAGGCATATCGACCGAGCATCCGACCGAGGTTTGGGAGAACCTGACCCGTTCCGAAGCGGAGTGGCACGGCACGCTCGCCGACTGTGCAACTCAGGAATTCAGCGACATGAGCATCATGCTAATCCGCACCCGCAACCCCATGTCCAGCCAGATCGAGCCGCCGGGAGCTGTTAACTGATGCAGGCTGAAACAAACCAACACTTCGGCATCGTTATCGCAGGACACGGCAGCCGCGATGCCGACGGCATTCGGGAATTCGAACAGCTGGTTGAACTGGTCAAGGAACGCGCACCGCAGCATACAGTCAGCCACGGTTACCTGGAATTTGCCAGCCCAACTATCGACCAAGCGATTGCCGACCAATTGAAAGTCGATGCCAAACAAATCGTCATGGTGCCCGGCATATTGCTTGCGGCGACCCATGCCAAAAACGACATGCCCAGCGAACTGCTGAACTTCGCGCATGAACATCCAGAAATCGACTTTCATTTCGGTGCGCCGATGGGTTTGCATCCACTGTTGCTGCAAGTGGTTCAACAGCGCGTCGTCAAGGCCGAAGCGACATCGCCAAAAACTGTCCGCAGAGACGACACCTGTCTGGTCCTGGTCGGCCGCGGCACTACCGATCCCGACGCGAATGGCGAAGTCGCCAAGTTCGCGCGGATGATCGAGGAAGGCATGGGCTTTGGCGCATCCTATGTATGTTATTCAGGCACGGCCAAGCCGCTGGTTGCCGACGGCCTGCGCACTGCCGCGAAGCTGGGCTACGCACGGCTGATCGTTGTGCCGTTTTTCCTGTTCGACGGCATCTTGGTCAAGCGTATTTACGAGGCCGCCGACGCCTTGCAGCAACGCGAACCTGAATTGGAAGTGCTCAAAGCCGGTTATCTCGGCGTGCATCCGAATGTCGCCGATACCTTGATCGACAGGGCGCAGGAAGCGATAGAAGGCCGTGCGGAGATGAACTGCTCGCTGTGCAAATACCGGGTGCAAATCGTCGGCTTTGAACAACAGGTCGGCGAGCCGCAACGTCCCCATCATCTTCAGGTGCGAGGCTTATTTGAAAAAGCCGCTGTAGCTGTAGCTGCAACAGAATTTGCGCCTTACGTGCCGCATCCAATAGAAGCGGAAAGTTTCCGCATCATCGCAGCCGGGCGCGACTGGTCGATTTTTCCCGAAGCGCATTTAACCGTACTACAGCGGCTGGTGCATACCAGCGGCGATTTTAATGCAGTCGATGATATTTATTTTTCGCCGGGCGCAGTCGAAACCGGCATCCGCGCCCTGCTCCGCTGTAAGCGTGTGGTGACCGACGTGACCATGGTGCAAACCGGCCTAAAGCGCGCACTGCTCGAACAGCTCGGCATCGAAACCTGGTGCGGGGTACATGACCCTGAAACCGCGCTGATGGCGCAAACGCAGAGCATCACCCGTTCCGCAGCCGGAATACGGCGCGCTTTTGAAAAGTTCGGTAACGACATCGTGCTATCGATAGGCGATGCGCCGACCGCGATTATGGAAGCCGTGCGCCTGATTCGCGAACATGGCTGGCGACCGCAACTGGTGATCGGCCTGCCGGTCGGCTTTGTCGGCACCTGCGAATCGAAGGCGGAATTGAAACGCTGCCTGCAAGTGCCGCGCATCACCAACACCGGTACGCGCGGCGGTTCACCGTGGGCGGCAACGGTCGTTAACGGCTTGATGATCGATGCGGTAAACCAGCTTGCAGAGTATGGCTCAGACGGAACTTAAGGAATTCGATCTCAGCGTGCTCGCGCCGAACGGTTTACGGCGCGGGCGCACTACAGGCAGCTGCGCCGCAGCGGCGGTTAAAGCCGCACTCCATTTGCTGCTGCACGGCGAGTATCGCAGCCAGGTACAGATAACATTGCCTGACGATACGCATTACCTGACCGTACCGATACAAGACAGCCGCAGACTGGACCTGCAAACGGCGCGCGCTGACGTGCTGAAAGACGGCGGCGATGACCCGGATAACACGCACGGGGCGACCATCTTTGCCGAAGTGCGAAGAAACGACACAGGACAGATACGCTTTTTTGCAGGGACAGGCGTCGGTACCGCGACTCAGCCAGGGTTGCGCGTAGCGGTAGGAGAGCCTGCAATCAATCCGACGCCGCGCAACATGATGCGGCAGGCGGTCGCCGACCTGTCCGGCAATGACCAAGGCTTCGACCTGACCATAGGCTGTGTCAACGGTGAAGCGATTGCCAGAAAGACCTTCAACCCGAAACTCGGCATAGTCGGCGGCATCTCGATACTCGGCACTTCGGGTCTGGTCGAACCTTTATCGCTGGCGTCCTGGATTGCTTCGATCGAGGTTTATGTCCGCGTCGCACTCGGTAATGATGCAACCAGCATCGCATTGCTGCCAGGCAAAATCGGCCGCGTCTATGCAAAAGAAATACTGAGTTTGCCAGAACAGCGTTCGGTGCAGATTGCCAATTTTCTTGGCGACGCGTTGGATTTTTTACAGCGGGCCTTGACTGAACAACAGCGCCATCTGGATGTGTTGTGGCTGCTGGGACATCCGGGCAAACTTGCTAAAGCACTGGATGCAGTATGGGATACACACTCCAGCAAGAGCGATATGGCGATGAATGTCGTGGCACGAATAGCTGCGGAACGGGGGCTTAACAATCTTCTGGTGCAAGAGCTGGAACAGGCCAACACCGTGGAAGCGGCCATTCAACGGTTAACGAACGAACCCGGCTCGCAGGCGTTATGGATGGACATCGAACAGCGCATCGCCGCGCTTGTTCATACCCGTGTGCCTGCCGTGAAAAAGGTTGAAGTGCGGCTGTTTGATTTACAAGGCAGCATTGTAGGAGCGGGCCGCGCCCGCAAGGGCGCTGCATTTTCGTAATCGTCGCCCAAATATCGCGGCCACGGCCCGTTTCTATCGGTGTCATTGGTGATAAATACGGATAAAGAAAAAGCGCTTAAGTTACCAACGGAGGTCATTATGCGAAAACGGAAGAAAATGCTCAATTTGACCATTTTATTACTTTTAATCTCGTTTATCACTGCTTGTTCAACCCCCCGCCAATGGCAGGCAGATCGTTTGCTGGACGAGCTTTGTGCGAAAGACGGCGGAATTAAAGTTTATGAAACAGTGACTTTGCCGAAGGAGCAGTTTGATCAATCGGGGCATTTTACAGGTATATCCTTTGATAATAGAAAAGTGACTTATGAGTATTACAGCACCTCTGAAGATAAGCATATCCAAAATGCGTATAGTGAGTCTGGTGGATTAGCGGCATATCGAAATCATTTTTTTGTTTATCGGCGAAAGGACAACAAACTTTTAGGTGAAAGTATTTTTTATTCAAGGTTTGGCGGTGGTGTTTTACTCAAGGGTTATGCGGACTCTTCATATACTTGTCCTAAAGATGTTGCACCAGACGATTTATTGAAGAAAATTTTTTTAAAATCTAATTAGTGCAATAGGATGTACCGAACGAAGGGAGGCGCATCAAACATAGGCGATGCGCTTCCTTACGTCAGCGGCATCCTATAAGTTAGCGCATCTTATCGCGTTGATATTTTTTCCGGCTTTAACCAGGCGTTGTAGACAACGTTACTGCCGCACCGACACAAAGGCTATTTTAGTGAGGAGCAATATGAGTTTGTTAGGCACATTCTGGGGTATAGGCGTAGGACCAGGACCTGCGGGTTATATTCCGCTGGCGGCGGTCGAGGCGTTGCAACAGGCCGACATCGTCTATGCGCCCCGTGCGCACAGTTCCGACACATCGGTGGCCCTGCAATGCTTAACAGGCATAGACATCGCTCAAAACAGGATACGGGAAATCGAGTTCACCATGGACCCAGACCGCACCGTGCTGAGCGACCATTACGCCCAGCTGGCCGAGACCATCGCCGTCGATTTACGCGCTGGCCTTAACGTGGCTTATCTGACCATAGGCGACAGCCTGACCTACTCCACTTACGGCTATATATTAGCCGCCTTACGCGAGTATGTGCCGGATTTGCCGCAGCGCACCTTCCCCGGCATTACCAGCTATGCGGCGGCTGCTTCGGCTATGGGCTGGCCGCTGGGTGTGGGCAAGGAACGCACCTTGATTCTGCCCTGCCCCGAAGATGCGGTCGCGCTGCGGCAGGACATCGAAAGCCACGACATCGTCGTGCTGATGAAGATCGGCACGCGCCTGCCATGGGTGCTTGCCCTGCTCCGTGAAATGGGCATCGCCGAGCACTGCGCATTTGCCCGCCGCATCGGCTTGGACGACGAAATGCTGGCCGATGATGTCAGCGATTTATGCGCGACTTCGGCGATGGGCTATCTCGCCACTTTATTAATACGCAAAACACCCAGAGAGAAAAGACATTCTTGAATTTCGTCCACGAAAGACACGAAAAGCACGAAAATTTTCAAAAGACATATCAAACGACTCATCAAGGCATTAGGAAACGGAACACGGATGACGCGGATGACGCGGATTAAACAGATAAGCACGGATAAAAATCCGTTCAAATCCGTCCAATCGGTATCATCCGTGTTCTATTTTCGTGGATCAACAGAGGTTTTAGAATGAAAGTTTACTTTATCGGTGCAGGACCCGGCGCTTCGGATCTGATCACATTACGCGGCGCTAATATTCTTGGCCGGGTCAGCATGGTGCTGTACGCAGGCTCCTTGGTGCCTACCGACATGTTGCAGCATTGCCGCCCGGATGCCGAATTGATCGACACCGCCAAGCTAGACCTTGAGCAGCAAGAAGCTTGTTATCGCCGCGCTCAGGAGACAGGTTGCGATGTGGCGCGTCTGCATTCCGGCGACCCAGCCATTTACGGAGCAACCGCCGAACAAATGCGGCGGCTCGATGCGCTGGGCATAGCCTACGAAATTGTACCGGGTGTATCCTCGTTCACCTCGGCGGCGGCATCCATTAAGGCCGAGCTGACCAAACCGGAAGTCTCGCAAACTATTATCCTGACCCGTGTTTCCGGTCGCGCCTCCGCCGTACCGGAACTGGAATCTATAGCGCGGCTGGCAGAACACCAAGCGACCATGTGCATCTTCCTGTCCGGGCCGCATTTAAAGAAAATAGTCGCCGACCTGCGCCTGCATTACCCGGACGACACGCCGGTGGCGTTGGTCTATAAAGCGACTTGGCCGGAAGAGAAGTCTTACCAAGGCACTTTGGGGACCATCCTTAAAGAAACCAAGAAAAGTGAGTGGAACCTAACCACGATGTTATTGGTGGGCAAAGCGTTGGGACGCGGAGAACAAATCGAATCCAGTCTGTATTCAAAAGACTTCACCCATATTTTCCGCGTCGTTAAAAAGAAGAAGGCTGCAACGTGACAGATTGCGGCATTTGGCTGGTAAGGCCGGAAAGCGAAGCCTTGGCTGTAGCTCTGCAAGAGCCGCTGGGCGGCGTGCTGTATCGACCGTGGCTCGATACAGCCAACAGCCAAAAACAACAGTTTGCCGCCGCTTACCGGCTGCATAAACAATGGATCATGATAGCCGCCAGCGGCATCGCGGTACGCTTTCTCGATGGCTTGGCGCAAGATAAACATAGCGACCCGGCCGTTGTAGTGTTGGATGAAGCGGGGCGATTTGCTGTATCGCTGCTGGCCGGTCATGAAGGCGGCGCCAACCGTTTGGCTTACCGCGTCGCCAATGCAATCGGTGCGGTGCCGGTCATCACTACGGCCACCGAAGCCTTGAAGCCTTTGGTGATTGGCATAGGCTGCCGGAAAGACGTAACTGCGGAACAAATCGCCGCCGCCGTAAAACAGGCCCTAGGGAAACGGCAGTTAAACGAAGTGCGCGAACTTGCCACCATCGATTTAAAGGCAAACGAACCGGGATTATTGGCGTTCTGTAGGCAGCACGATTTGCCGTTGCGGGTATTGGCAAGCGCGACAGTGGCGGCTAGATCTTGGGTAACAAAGCCGTCGGACTGGGTGCAGCAAAATATTGGCTTGCCGGGGGTATGCGAACCCTGCGCGCTGATCGCCAGTACGCGCGGCAAATTGATCGTACCCAAAATGGCTTTAAACGGCGTTGCCGTAGCCATCCTTGAAGATGCCGAGCAATCATCTAACAACAAGAGCCAGGGGTAATTCGGGCAAAGTGTTGATAGTGGGTGATTCCGCCATCCTTGTGCTATTCATCAAGCCACTCATAAATCTCCGTCAACGCCGTATCGCACTGACAGCAGCTGGTGCCGCAAGAAGCGCTCAACGGTAATTTACGCACTTTGCCTTTGCTGATCCATTTGTCCAACATGCCGCGCAGAGCATCGGCATCCATGTTGAAATGAATGATTAAATCCGCCAGGGCAACCCGGCGCTGTTCCTTTAAATAGGTTCTCAAATCAGACAGGATCACTTAAAGACTCCCGATTTGGTTTTACGTTCGTCGCATCGTTATTTTTACCAAGCAACCATAAGCCTAGCAATACAGCTGAAAATGCGCTGATTAATCCGCTTATCCAAACTAACGAATAATCGGGATGACGGCTATAGGTCATCGCCTGATAAAAAATAGTTGCAGCCATGTAGGCGATGCCGGTTGTCCAAAACATCACAAACACGGTCCAGTTCAGGTTGGTTTCCCGGTAGATTGCAGCGGTTGCCGCAACGCAAGGCGCATACAGCAAGATAAATAACAAATAGGCGAAGGCTCCGGCTTTGCCGTCAAAACTTTGCTGCATCGCGGCAAAGGTGCCGGTGTTGACTTCCTGTTCGTTGGCAGCTGCCGCTATGTCATTGACGGTGCCGATATTCAGGCCCAATGGGTCTAACAGGTTGTCCGCTACATCTTGCAGGTTTTTAGGTACGGTTAAACAGGCGTCAATTAAAGCCTGTTCAAGATTGAATGGCGCTTGTTCGGCAACACTTAAGTCGATCGCCGCCATTTGGCTGTATAAGGCATCCAGGGTTCCGACCACCGCTTCTTTGGCTAACACACCGGTAAAAATCCCTACCGTTGCCGGCCAGTTGTCTTTTTCTATGCCCATCGGTTTGAATGCCGGAGTCAGGCTGCGACCGATCTCGCTTAATACCGATTTGTTGCTGTTTTCCTGGCCGAATGAGCCGTCTGTACCCAGTGCATTAAGGAAGTTCAGCACCAAAACCATAGGTACGATGACTTTGCCGGCGTTGAATAAAAACGACTTGAGACGGTCCCAGGTCCTGATAAAAACGCCGCGCAGTGTCGGCATGTGGTAGGCGGGCAACTCCATAATAAAGGGGGCTGATTCGCCCTTAAACAGGGTATGACGCATGATTAAGCCGGTCAGTACTGCGACGGCTATACCCAATAAATATAAGCCGAACACTAGGTTCTGTCCGCCGACCGGGAAAAATGCGGCGGCAAATAAGGCGTAAACCGGCAATCTGGCGCCGCAGGACATGAACGGGTTCATCAAGTTGGTCAAAATCCTATCGCGTTGGCTTTCCAGGGTGCGCGTCGCCATAATCGCCGGTACATTGCAGCCGAAACCGACGATCATCGGCACGAATGATTTACCGGGTAAGCCGATCATGCGCATGAACCGGTCCATCACGAAAGCCGCCCTGGCCATGTAACCGGAGTCTTCCAGCGCCGACAGGAACATGAATAAAAAACCGACGATAGGGATAAAGGTCGCGACGACCTGGATGCCGCCGCCTACGCCATTGGTGATTAATACGATCAGCCATTGCGGCCAATCCAGATCGCTGAGCAAAAGACTTAGACTATCGATCAATAAAGCGCCTACGGCCTGATCGAAAAAATCGACAAAGGCGCTGCCGATGTTGATGGTAAACATGAACATCGCGTACATGACTAACAGGAAAACCGGGATGCCCAAAAAGCGGTTTAAGACGATGCTGTCGATTCTGTCTGTGGTGTGGCGACTCACTTCGTTTAACTTGCAGACTGCGCCACCGGCTAACTCGTTGACGAATCCGTAGCGGGCATCGGCTGCAAGAATGTCTATTTCATCATCGGTTTCGCTTTCTACCCTGCGCTGTAATTGTGCAGCCGTCGGCAACAAGGCGGTTCCGGCAAACTGTTTGGCCAGGGTATCGTCTTCCAGTAAGCGCACGGCCAACCAGCGCAGGTCGCAATGATACTGCTGTGCAGCCTCGATCAATAATGGTGAAATGTCGGTGATGGCTTGTTCTAGCGCAGGAATATAGCTGATTTTTACCGAGGGTATCGGTTTGATGATGGCGGCGCTGTTGATTGCGGCTTTTAATGAGCCGATACCGCCTTTGATTGAGGCGGTAATAGGGATAACCGGGCAACCTAGAAACTGCTCAAGAAAATCAACATCAATTTTAATGCCGCGTTGTTTGACGGTATCCATCATATTCAGCACTAATATCATCGGCACCCGCATCTCGATAAGTTGCGAGGTCAAATACAGGTTCCGTTCCAAATTGGAAGCATCGACGATGTTGATGATTAAATCGGCCTGCTGGGAAGCGACATAATCGCGGGCGACTTTTTCATCTAAAGAGACTTGGTCGTCGGCGGCTTCCAACGAATAGGTGCCGGGTAAATCGACTAATTCGATAAGTTTATGATCGAAGCTGTATTCACCGGTTTTCTTCTCGACCGTAACGCCGGGCCAATTGCCGACATGCTGTCTGGCACCGGTGAGCGCATTAAATAGCGTAGTCTTGCCGCAATTGGGGTTACCGACAACGCCTACCGTAAAATCAGTTTTCATCAGAGTTTCTCTATCAACAATATGGCCGCTTCGTCCTTGCGCAAGGTTAATGAAAATCCGCGTAATTTAATTTCAACGGGATCGCCCATCGGTGCAAAACGGGTAACGCTAAACTCAGTTCCCGGCGTTAAGCCCATAGCCAGCAAGCGTTTTCGATAAGCCTTGCCGGATTGTTCAAAACCAACGACTTTGCCGGAATCACCTACAGCCAAATTTTTTAAGCTTATCGTCATAAATTAAGCATTGAAATAATATACATTAAAAACCATCCGCTTTGGAGTTATCAACAATCATTCTCATTAAGAGGGACTATATCATAAATAAGCGCTGTGTTTTCCGAATTTTTAAGCAGGGGTTCCCAGGCTTAGGGAAATGGACACGCGTAAAACAATCGCATTCGCTGCAATACAAGGGTTTTACAGAGTTTGATGTGGAATTGGCTGGGCAAATCGTGGCGCGCCCCCTTGTGCTTAGGGGATAGCCTTGCCGAGCCATGACCGGCTTGACAGCTCTCCCTTAGACACGCTCATGACGGGCTCCGACAAAATCAGGATGAATTTATTTTACCTGTCAAAATAGGATTAACTGAGTGGCAGTCGGTTGTTTAACTTTCCTCACTCTCGACCGATTTCAGCAAACCTAAATACTTGGTATCGATCTCAACAAGCAATTCGCAACCGCCAAAATCATCGGTTTTTTCGCTGATTATTTTGGCGCAAGCAAATAATTTCGCCCTTATATCGCCTTGATCCGGTCGCAGATGGCATGTTTTTTTGACTTTAGTATTTGAAAATATTTCAGACAATGCCTGATAAAGCAGGTCAACTCCGGCCCCGGTTTCGGCGGACAACCATACCCGAACCGGGTTACCGACATCATCGCGCTCAATCCGTGGCTGGATGCCGTCTAATAAATCTATTTTATTGAAAACTTCAAGCTGCCTGACTTCATCGGCTTCAATATCTTCAAGCACTTGATTAACCTGATAAATCGTCTCAACTCTATCGTCACTACTGGCATCAATCACATGCAACAATAAATCCGCTTCACTGGCTTCCTGCAATGTGGATTTAAATGCCGCTACCAGTTCATGCGGCAAATGCCGAATAAAGCCTACCGTATCGGCTAAAACAATCTCGCTGCTATTGGGTAGCTGACAGTTGCGCAGGGTTGGATCCAAGGTGGCGAACAACTGATCAGCCACGTAAATATCGGCGCCGGTCAACCTATTAAACAAGGTTGATTTACCAGCATTGGTGTAACCCACCAGGGAAACCGATGGAACTTCGGCTTTTTTCCGTTTGCTGCGCCCTTGATGCCTTTGCTTATCGACTTTATCCAAGCGCTGTTGAATCTGTTTAATGCGCAAACCCAATAATCGCCGGTCGGTTTCCAGCTGGGTTTCACCAGGCCCACGAAGCCCAATACCGCCTTTTTGCCGCTCCAAATGCGTCCAACCGCGAACCAGACGGGTCGATAAATGCTGCAATTGCGCCAATTCGACCTGTAGCTTGCCTTCAAAGGTTTGCGCACGCTGAGCAAAAATATCGAGAATCAGGCCATTTCTATCAACTACACGAACCCCCAAGAATCCTTCGAGATTTCTTTCCTGACTAGGTGAAAGCGGATGATTAAATAAGACGATGTCGGCTTCATAGGCTTCGATAATGCCTTTAAGCTCTTCGAGCTTGCCTTTGCCGACAAAATATTTTGGATCAGGTTTTTTGCGACTGCCTGTTACTACATAGACAGGATCGGTTCCGGCTGATTTAGCCAATTCTTTTAATTCTAAAAGATCTTCATGCATGGAACGGAGTGTCAGATGAACAAGAACGGCTCGTTCACCTGATTCGGGACGGTCAAACAATTAAATACCTCATAGGCGTGATGATAAAAAAACGTTTACTGCTGCGGCTCTGCCGACCTGCTGGAAGTGAAGGAAATTAATCATTCTTCACTGGATTCATGCTCATGCGGCATTTTTACTGCTTTACTCGGCACGATGGTAGATATGGCATGTTTATAAACCATTTGGCTCGATGTGTTTTTTAACATAACCACATACTGATCAAATGAGTCCACTTTACCTTGTAACTTTATTCCGTTAACAAGGAAAATAGAAACAGGGGTGTGCTCTTTTCTAAGGGCATTTAAAAAGTTATCCTGTAAATTTTGACCTTTTGACATCCGATTTCTCCTTATTATTTAATAACTATTGATTAAGATAACTGCAATTACAAAGCAACACAAATCAATACTCCAATTCCAGGCTATTTTTTAGCTAAATCTGTGCGTATCCTGATTTCGACTAGTAATCACAAAATATAATGGGGTACATTTTTATAAATTCAAGCGCGATCACCCTGTCCATATCGCCCCATCGATATGCTGTTGTAATTATTTTCTATTCGGCGTTTGATGATTCGACCTTAGCATTTGTAACTATTCAGCCACGGATTGACGCTGATATACTGAACTATAAAAAAATATACCGGTTCTATTATCAAGCGTTTTTATCGGTTTTACAATGAATTAGACCGCAAAAATCGGCTTCCAATTTAAAGCGGCTAAAGTTGGTAGCCCAAAAAACAATCCGTTCTGTATTGATCGGTAGCTGAACAATACTCGCGTTTTCTAATTTAACTCCTCTCAACCACAACGGGAATCTTGCCGATTCTGGCTTGCCAGATTTTCGGCGCAGTTTGATGCACCGAAACGCCCTTTGCATCAACAGCGACCATGACCGGCATATCCTCGACCACAAACTCGTGTATCGCTTCCATGCCGAGATCTTCAAAAGCGACAATTTTCGCTTTACGGATAGCCTTTGATACTAGGTAAGCGGCGCCGCCGACCGCCATCAAATAAACGGCTTTATGCTTTTTAATGGCGGCTATTCCCTCCGGCCCACGCTCGGCTTTACCTATCATACCCAGCAAGCCGGTTTTATCCAGCATCACTTCGGTGAATTTATCCATCCGTGTCGCCGTCGTTGGACCGGCAGGCCCTACCACTTCGTCCCGAACCGGGTCGACCGGCCCCACGTAATAAATAAATTTATTGGTAAAATCGACGCTCTCAGGCAATGCTTCGCCCCGTTCAAAGAGCTCAGCCATGCGCTTATGAGCCGCATCCCTACCGGTCAACAGGGTGCCGCTAAGCAATAAGGTTTCTCCCGGTTCCCAGCTTTCCAGGTCCTGTTGCGTTACGCTATCCAAATCGACTCTGCGGGCGGTAGCGCCTGTATGCCAAGTAATTTCCGGCCAATCTTCCAAACGCGGCGGTTTAAATTCGGCAACGCCACTGCCATCCAGTACAAAATGCACATGCCGAGTGGCGGCACAGTTCGGAATGATTGCAACCGGCTTGTTGGCCGCATGGGTCGGATAATCATTGATCTTAATGTCCAACACGGTGGTAAGGCCGCCCAAACCTTGGGCGCCTATCCCCAAGGCATTGACCTTGTCATATAGTTCCAAACGCAACTCTTCAAGCGCATTACTAGGGCCGCGTGCGCTTAATTCCTGAATATCTATTGACCCCATACAGGCCTGCTTTGCCAAAATCATGGCTTTTTCAGCCGTACCGCCGATGCCGATGCCTAGAATACCGGGCGGACACCAGCCCGCGCCCATGGTAGGAACGGTTTTCAACACCCAGTCTACAATGCTGTCCGAAGGATTGAGCATCGCAAACTTCGCCTTAGCCTCGGATCCCCCGCCTTTAGCGGCTATCTCGATATCCAAGGTATCGCCGGGTACGACTTCCATGTGTATCACCGCCGGCGTATTGTCTTTGGTGTTAATGCGCTTGCCTGCCGGATCAGCCAATATCGAAGCCCGCAACACGTTATCGGGATGCAGGTAAGCGCGCCTGACGCCCTCATTAATCATATCGGCGACGCTCATGCTTGCATCCCACTGAACATTCATACCGATCTTTAAAAATACCGTAACAATGCCGGTGTCCTGGCAAATCGGGCGATGGCCTTCTGCACACATTCTGGAATTGATCAGGATTTGCGCCATCGCATCCTTGGCTGCCGGATTTTCTTCCTTCTGATAGGCCTCATGCATGGCCTTGATAAAATCCAGCGGATGATAATACGAAATATATTGCAGAGAATCGGCAATACTTTGAATAAGATCGTCTTGACGAATGATGCTCATCGGAGGTTCCTTGCTATTTACCCTGTGCGTAGTCAAGTCGGCATATCCTATTCAGGATAGTTTTATTAAGACTATTAAGTGAATAGATTATGATGACATGCTGCGAACCGGCGTAGTTATGAATAAAGTTGCTTTAGGCGATTACCAAGAATCGCCTTAGGTAATTGCCAAGAATAAATATACCCAAATGGCGCAGGATTTTTGTTCGTCTACAAGGCGTAAAAATGGGCGCATAGCGAGCTATGCAACCATTTTTGCAACGCAGGAGACGGGCAAAAAGACC
>SCPZ01000016.1 GCA_004299305.1 Methylobacter sp. | reverse complement strand
ACGGTTCGTTTAGAATTTTATGGCTAAATCATCCTATTGAAAAATATATTGTTACGCCAAGACCTTCCAGGTTTTAAAAACCTGGAAGGTCTAAATACGGTCGAAGTCTGAATAGTTACACATTTTTTAGTAAGCATGAAGAGCATGAAGTTACTATTGTCTTCATGATCTTCGTGGTAAATAAAGAAACAGATGTTTTTTTATTTAAAAAACTTTTGCTTGCCTACTTAGGAATACGCACTAAGAATAGAACTGAACGCTTACTTAATGTCATGATGTATCGTATATAATAAAACTCTTGTATGAACGGCAAACCGACTGTCGGCAGGATATATTTTAAACAGTCATATTTTCGTTTTTTAGATAGGGAACTAGCCCGCGGTGAATTGCAAAAACTGAAAGATAAACCATTCAGGGCAGACATCATCCCGCATCGCTACTCCTGATGAGCCGTAATAGGAATATTGTGCATATTCAACTTAAGATTTCCGCCACCGACCCGATGACGCAATGAATCTCGACAGCCGCACGATGATGGTGATGATATCCGCGTTGAGCCTGTTGTTTTCCGGTTTGCTGACATTAGCGGGATTACATGCCGGTAACACGCGCGGGGTTCGCCACTGGGCAATGGGCAGTCTATGCATCGGCCTGGGACTGGGTTTTTCCTATACCCAATTGGCATTACCCGGCAGCACTTGGGTTCTGATATTGGGCGCCACCTTTATGGCAGCCGGAATAGGTTTGCAATTCAACGGCATCCAAACCTTTAAGACCGGATACTGCAACAAGTATCTGCCGTGGTTACTGGCCGGACTGGTGTTTGCTCAAAACCTCTGGTTCGTTGTTCTCCAGCCCCATGTCCATGACCGCGTCATCGCCAATTCATTGGTGTTCGCCCTGGGTAACGCGGCCTGCGCCCGCGCCTTACTCATTCGCATAGAACAACCGCTACGTACCGCGTATTGGTTTACCGGCGCCTCATTCGCAGTAGTTACAGCGATGTTCCTAGCCAGGGCGACAATGGTCTTTCTTGCACCGCCCAACACCTACAGCCTTTATTCGCAAAACCTCATCAACCCTGTAACACTTTTTATCGGCAGCATGGCCCAAATGTGCCTGGCTTTCGGACTCGTACTGATGCTGAATTACCGGCTTGCCTCGGATCTGCAAAAACTCGCATCAAGTGATGGCCTGACCGGGGCGCTAAACCGGCGCAGCCTGGAACAGGAAGCCGCCCGCCTGTCAGCGCGCTGTACCCGTACCGGGGATACGCTGGCAGTCATGATGATCGATGTCGATCATTTCAAGTCCATCAACGACCGCTACGGTCATCCGGCGGGTGACGAGGTATTAAGGCGCCTGGCGACGGTGGCGCAAAAAACCATTCGCAGCGACGACTACTTCGCCCGCTACGGAGGCGAAGAATTTTGTATTTTGCTGCCCTCCACTATCGAAAAAGATGCCTGGACATTAGCCGACCGCTTGCGTCAAACCTATGCCGCCACTGTGATGGAGTTCGATGGCGAAATCCTGCTCAGCACCATCAGCATCGGGGTCTCCGATTCAATACATGCAGGACTGGAATTCAACGCGCTGATAGCCGCCGCCGATCAAGCCATGTACCGTGCCAAACAGGAAGGTCGCAATCGAGTAGTCATGTATTCCGCTTAAGGTAATTCGGGTTAACCTATTTTTCCAACGGCATGAACATTTTTTAACCAATTCGGATCCCAATGCGCAATCGCCCAACTAAGCAGCTCCGTTACCGAGGCTTGCTGTAATTCAAGCGGCGGCTTCTGCTTTAACAAGACCAACAACTTAAAAATGACGCTGTGCGGCGCTGTTAAATCAACCGCCGTTGCCTGGGTCTGTTTGCTGAGTTTATAGCCTTGCTCGTCAACAATAACCGGAACGTGCATATAGACGGGCGTAGCAAAGCCCAACAACTGCTGCAAAAAGATCTGTTTCGGCGTTGCATCCAGCAAATCAAAACCGCGAACGATATGATTAACATGCTGTAAGTCATCATCAACCACCACGGCAAATTGATAAGCAATAATCCGGTCTTTGCGTTTTACGATAAAATCGCCATCTTGCTCGGCAAGGTTATGGGCAATCAGGCCTTGCAATTCATCCTGAAAAGCAACGACGCGCTTATCGACTTTGATGCGCAATGCATAAGGGCAATCAGGCGGGATTTGTCGGTCTCGGCAGAAGCCGGGGTAAATATCGGGCTGGGCTTGCCCTCTATCACCAATCATCAGCGTTTTTCTGCTGCATGTGCAAGGATAGATAAGCTTATTTTTTTGTAGGTCGCTGATAATATCGTTATAAACGTCAATATATCGGCTTTGATAACACACATCCCCATCCCAATGCAGGCCAAAGGCCTCCAGCGTTGTTAAGATGGCATCGGCGGAGCCTTTTACGTTTCTGGGCGTATCAAGATCATCAATGCGTAACAGCCACAGACCTTGTTGTGAGCGGGCTTGAAGAAAACCGGCAAGAGCCGTATAAAGGGAACCGAGGTGTAAAGGGCCGGTGGGCGAGGGTGCAAACCGGCCGATGGTGGGTTGTTTATCCAGACTTAACCCATTTGTTTTTCGCGAATTTCATCGAGTGTTTTGCAGTCGATGCACAAAGTGGCAGTCGGTCTGGCTTCCAGACGGCGTATGCCTATTTCAATGCCGCAAGACTCACAATAACCATAATCCCCTGACTCAATTTCTTTAAGGGCTTCATCGATTTTCTTGATTAACCGCCGTTCACGATCACGAGTTCTTAACTCCAGACTGAATTCCGACTCCTGAGACGCACGGTCATTAGGATCAGGAAAATTAGAGGCATCATCCTGCATGTGATGCACGGTGCGATCCACTTCGTGCATTAATTCGCCTTTCCAGTTTTTAAGAATAGTCTCAAAATGCTGCAATTGAGCAGTATTCATATACTCTTCGCCCTCCTCTTCTTGGTAAGGCTTAAAACTGAAAGGTGATGCGCCAGTTTTAGAACTATCGGTCATCCATTAAACTCCTAAGACAAGATTAAATAAAACCGCGCATTTTTAGCAGAATAGCAACCGGATAGCAAGGTTTATTGGTATGATCCGAATCTTTTGTGATAGGTGTCTATATTATGGATGTGCGACTGGCAAAGCGAACGCAAGGGATTACTCCCTTTTATGTCATGGAGCTGCTGCGGCGAGCAAAACAATTGGAGGCGCTGGGCAAAGATGTCATTCACATGGAAATCGGTGAGCCTGATTTTGCGACCCAACAAGCCATTGTTGAGGCTGGCGTTAATCAACTTAAAACCGGCGCAGTGAAATATACCCCGGCGGCGGGATTGCCTGAGCTGCGTGAAAAAATTTCCGGGTTTTATCAACAGCGTTATTCGGTGACGGTGGACAAGAAACGTATTTTTGTAACACCAGGCGCCTCAGGGGCATTTTTATTAGCACTTGGGGCTAGCCTTAATCCGGGGGAAGAACTGCTTATGGCCGACCCCTGCTACCCCTGTAACAGCAATTTTATTAAGTTGTTTGACGGCAAAGCCAGAACTATCCCGGTCGATGCTTCCAGCCGTTACCAACTGACCGCCGCGCACATCAAGCAGCATTGGACGAAAACCACTAAAGGCGTACTGATTGCATCGCCGTCAAATCCTACCGGCACCCTCATCGCTCCAGCACAACTAGAGCAAGCCGTACACACCGTTAATGAATTAGGCGGCTGTTTTTATTCGGATGAGATTTATCATGGACTGGTTTATGGCGAACATGCAACAACGGCGCTGGCGTTTAGCGACAATGTATTTGTGATCAACAGTTTTTCCAAATATTTCGGCATGACCGGCTGGCGGGTCGGCTGGCTGATCGTGCCGGAAGAATTTGTCGATGCCACCGAAAAGTTGGCGCAGAACATATTTATCGCCACCGCCACCCATTCGCAATATGCCGCATTAGCCGCATTTGACCCACACACACTGGATGAACTGGAACGTAGACGCGCCGAATTTGAAAAGCGGCGAGATTTTCTTTATGAGGCCTTGTTGCGTTTGGGCTTTGAAATCCCGATCAAGCCGGACGGCGCATTTTATATTTACGCCAACTGTTCCAGATTTACCGATGACAGCTATCAATTTGCGCTGGATTTATTGGAGGCTGAAGGCCTTGCAATAACGCCGGGAAAAGACTTCGGCATCAATGAAGCTAACCACTACATCCGGTTTGCCTATACAACATCTATAGATAGAATGGCGGTAGCCATGCAACGTTTGGAACGGTTTATTAAAAGATAGCAGCCTGTAGCGGATATTCGGCGCAAATGACGGCCACAGCTAAGTCAACAAATACTGCTGGCAGTTTAGGGTAACAATTGATTACAAAAAAAGGCTTCCCGTTTAAGGCGGGACAGTTTAAGGTTAAGCCGTTCGTGGTGAGCTTGTCGAACCATGATCGGCTTAACCGCCCATCCTTCGACAAGCTCAGGACGAACGGTTAAGCCTTGCGTGTGTCCCATCTTAAACGGGAAGCCCAAAAAAAAGGGGCTAGCAATCGCCAGCCCCCCTTTTTATCCTCATTGCATCAAGTCCAATGGGAATATTGTCACAGAACAACATCCCATCGAAATAAACGCAGATACGCCTAGACGACTATGAAGTCCGAGCTAGTCAAGCCTAAATCCGCACCAATGATAGCAACTTCTACCGGAACGTCCGGGCCTGCACCGTCATCATCGTAAGACAAAGTACCCAGGGTGCTGTCGTAAATCACAGCGGGCTGAGAACTAGCAGGATCGGCATCTACCACGAAATTATCCGGCGTTACCTCAGTTAAATCGACAAACACTGAACCATCGAAACTGATAGTGTCATCGCCTACGACAAAGTCAGTAATAGTATCCGCACTCTCCGTTGTCGTTACCATAAAGTCGTCTTGTCCAGCGCCGCCCGTGATAGTATCACTGCCGGCGCCGCCCATGACCGTGTCGTTGCCCGTGCCGCCATCGAGATTATCGCCGATCGCATCAGTACCGCCGGTAATTTCATCATTACCCGCGCCGCCGTCGATAGAATCAAGACCGGTGCCGCCGGTAACAGTATCCGCACCGTCACCGGCTACTACTGTGTCGTTACCCGTGCCGCCATCGAGATTATCGCCGATCGCATCGGTACCGCCGGTAATTTCATCATTACCCGCGCCGCCGTCGATAGAGTCAAGACCGGTGCCGCCGGTAACAGTATCCGCACCGTCACCGGCTACTACTGTGTCGTTACCCGTGCCGCCGTCGAGATTATCGCCGATTGCATCAGTACCGCCGGTAATTTCATCATTACCCGCGCCGCCGTCGATAGAGTCAAGACCGGTACCGCCGGTAACAGTATCCGCACCGTCACCGGCTATGACCGTGTCGTTGCCCGTGCCGCCATCGAGATTATCGCCGATTGCATCAGTACCACCGGCAATGCTGTCATTACCCGCGCCGCCGTCGATAGAATCAAGACCGGTGCCGCCACTAATGGTATCCGCGCCGCCTGCACCGGTTACCGAGTCGTTACCCGTCCCCCCGTTCAGGTTATCGCCGATCGCATCGCTACCCCCGGTGATGTCATCATTACCCGCGCCGCCGTTGATGGAGTCGAGACCGGTACCGCCGCTAATGGTATCCGCACCGCCTCCGGCAGTTACGGTGTCGTTACCCGTACCGCCGTCGAGATTATCGCCGATTGCATCGGTGCCGCCGACAATTTTGTCATTACCCGCGCCGCCGTCGATGGAGTCAAGGCCGGTGCCGCCGCTAATGGTATCCGCACCGCCCCCGGCAGTTACGGTGTCGTTACCCGCACCACCGCTCAGGTTATCGCCGATATTATCGGTACCCCCGATAATTTCATCGTTACCCATTCCTGCGTTCAAAGAGTCGCGACCTGTACCGCCGCTAAGAGTATCCGCTCCGCCTCCGGCAGTAATAGTGTCATTGCCTGTGCCTCCGTCTATGCTATCCGCACCGCCTGCATCGGTTATCACGTCGTTACCCGTACCGCCGTCAATGCTATCGCCGACGTTATCGGTGCCGCCGACAATTTTGTCATTACCCGCCCCGCCATCAACACTGTCATGGCCTGTACCGCCGGTAACGGTATCCGAACCGCCTGCGCCGGTTACCGTGTCGTTACCTGTGCCGCCGTCGAGCTTATTGTTTGACGTATCGGTCGCATCGCCGCCTTCAATAACGTCATTACCTTCGCCGCCGGAGAGCGTATCGACACCCACTCCGCCCAGCATCTCATCGGCGCCGCTGCCGCCATTGACGTTATCGTTACCGTCGCCGCCCTTCAACAAATCGTCACCGGTACCCGCATCAATCACATCATTACCCTGACCGCCGTCAACAACGTCGTTGCCTGCGCCACTATCGATCTGGTCGTTACCGCCACCGAGCATTGATAAGTCACGGGTATCCGTGCCTGCCACCACATCGCTTTCCGACGTTCCCGCCTTGTTGGTATATAAGCCTTCTCTACCTACCGGAGCGTTAGTCGGATCTACCGATTGCACGGGTCTTTGCAGGTCGAGACTGTCCAGATTAGTCAGGAAAAACCCGGAATCCAGTACGTGGTCATTGGTATCGGCAATGGCAATCGAGATATGGTGGGTGGCGAGAGTCGTGTCAATAGGAGCCAAGACGCTGATCAAGCGACTTACACCATTGAATTCTGTAGGATAAACACTCGTCCCGTCGGCTAACTGGGTATTAGGCGAAAAGTAACCGGCATCGACGTTGGCTTGGGTAACGCTCAATAATGTTGTCGGATCTTTTTTGTCGAATAACGCATAGTTTTTGCCATCGACCATAATCACGGCGCTATCGACATATTTATCTGCGAATAGCGCAAATTCTTCGGAGGCAAACATCAAGTCAAAGCTAAGGTAATTGCCTTTACCGGTAACCGCGACATCAAACGACAAACTGGCGGCATCATAAACACCGGTAATAGGATCGAGTTTATGGGCCTCATCAAGGACTGCATTTTGCTCGGTCACCAACTTGTTGACCTCCTTAAATACATCCGCATTGTTCCCGGCGGCATTGCCTGCACCGGTGAGCGGTTGCATACTCTGTTGGTTACCGTTAGTGTTAGACCAGTTCTTTACCGTTTCAGCATCAGAAGTCGATTGGCCTTGCTTTTGGTTGTAATGATGTCCCAATATGCTTGCTGCATTACCGGTAGTCAGTAAAACCCCTGCGTTTTGCTCGCCGGCAAAGTTATTCACAACAGCGGACTGCTCAACCAAGCCTTTGTAAACGGCGTTACTTATAGTGATAGTTTCAGGTTGCTCACTGTTATTAAAGTTAAAGGTCTCCGCCAAAGCGGTTGCATTACCATTAAAAGGACGGAACGAAGTTGTCGGCAACACATATTGCGCTGCGCTAAGCGACAAATCATAATCGGCTGAGAAAGCGCCGGTATCGGGGTCTTGAGGATTGTTGCTGCTGACAAAACTTGCGTCAACCCAATAAGTTCCTGCTTTTAAATCGGCAGTAAGAGTGTCTGCAACACCTGAGTCATTGAAACTGCCTTTGATTTGGTTGTTTTGTTCATCATACAAAGCCAAATCAACATTACTGTTGGCATCGGGGGTTAATGTAACGGTAATAGTGGTCGGCTTATCGACGGTAAATGAATAACCGTCATGCAAGTCGCCTTTATGTCCCAGAAAATCGATAATACTACCGGCATCACTGACCAGTTTATGATCGGGGAGATCCGCCGAATTAGTGCTGACACCCCAATCAATTAAGCCCAAGCTGTAACTGTTGTTTATACCGAAACCTGAGTAATCCTTACTGACTTGAGTAGATTGCTTAATCGTTAAGGTGTAATCGATATTGCCGATAAACGGCAGTATTTCTATTTGATAATCGCCAGGGCTTAATACTGTGTTGATAACGTCAGGTTCGCCTGTTATGCCTGTCGATCCGGTATTAAAGAAAAGCTCACCATTGACGACACGATACAGCGTGAGATCCGAATCGCCTTTGCTGACGCCGGTAACAAAAATAGGGTCGGTCCTGAAACTGAAAATGGAATCAGCACTGACGGTAAAACTGTAATAGTTACCCGAACCTGCAAGCCCGCCGCTAACGGAACCTGTTAACGTAGTAAGCTTGGACAATGGGTTTAGATTTATTGTACTCATGGCTATTAGTCCTATTAAAAATTAATGGTTTATTCGCTTGTTATGCACCGCAACTATCCACTTTTTGGTTTCTTTAAGCCAAAAAATGAATTTTATAATACAAGGTCGGGTTAGCGTATAACCCGACCTACATGATTTTGTACCTCCCTTAAATCACAACAAAATCAGCATTCGTCAACGCCAGGTTTGTTCCCAGCAACGCAATCTGCACCGCCGCGCCAGCCCCATTACCATCGGCATCATAAAATAACGCGCCTGTGGCTTTGTTGTAGACGAGATAGTCGTTACTATCGGCTGCCGCTGTAGCGGTCACAAAGTTACCGGTACTTAACGTGCCTGTTGCAGTTAATTTGGAAAAAATCTGGTTTTCCAGCTCAATGGTATCGTCCGCCGGTTTGAAGTCGATGATTTTGTCGACACTCGCCTTAAGTGCGGTGTTAAACAAAAAGGTGTCATTACCCGCACCGCCCGTTAGGTTGTCTTTACCCTTGCCGCCTTCCAACACGTCATTGCCGGTGCCGCCGTTTAATACATCCTCTCCCAAGCCGCCAAATAATGAATCGCGCCCTACTGCACCGACTAACTTATTTTTGCCTGCATTACCGGTTAAGGTATTATCGCCGGTATTCCCCGTCAAACTGTTGGCTTCTGTGCCTTCTGCAATAGTGCCGTTTTCGATGCCACTCGGTAAAGTATACTTGCTCAATTGATACGGCATGATGACGGTATCGACATCGGTGCTTAAACCGTTATCGGTAATGACATCAACCGCATCGTAGCCTAAATAATAGGTGTCGTTACCCGCACCGCCTACCAGCGTATCCAAGCCTGTACCGCCGTCTAAGGTATCATTGCCTACGCCGCCTTCTAAAGAATCGGCGCCCTCCTCTCCCCATAGCGTGTCATCACCTTCATCTCCGTAGAGCTTGTCGTTTTGATAACCGCCATACAGTGTATCGTTGCCTAATTCCCCATATAAACGATCATTACCTTGCTCGCCATAAAGCTCGTCATTACCTAAACCGCCTTTGAGTTCATCATAGCCATAACCGCCGTACAACTGGTCATCGCCATTATTGCCCTGCATGTAATCGACACCATCCGTGCCAATATTGCCCGATGTGCCGTCATTAATCGGCACATCTTCAATATCATCGATATTTTGTAACGAAAAAGTCGGAATCGTTATGGTCAAATATTCCAAAGTATCTGTTTTATTGGTATCGATTGTCGCCGAGATGGTATAAGACACATTGCCGTCATTAAGCAAATCATCCACACCGCTGATAACCAACGTTTGTGCCTGATTCCAATTGCTTGAGGTAAAAGTCAGGCTGGGCGTAACCGTGCCTTCGGTGAGATCGTTACTGCTAAAGTCTATCGTCACCGAATGTTTGGCAACAGGCGCGGTATTCAGTGTTACGCCATACTGAACGACAGCCCCCGCTGTGCCGTCAACCAACGCATTGCCTTCGCTGGTATTGCTGTCGGCGCTAAGCAATTGCAGGGTCACGCCTGGTTTTGCGGCAGGGGCAACCACCACCACTGAAGTTGCCTCGCTGCTGACACTTTCGGCGTTGCCCAAGTCGTCGGTATAGCTCGCAGTGACGCCTATCGTTTTACCGACTTCACTAGCCGTGACAAGATAGCTGTTACCCGTGCCTAATACGGTCGTGCCGGTTTTCCAGGTATAACTGATGGTGCCCAGCCCGTCCAAGTCGGCCAGCGCGCTCGAAGCCGTCAAGGTTTGCCCTTGCTGCGGCGTAGTGTCACTGATGCTGACCGTGCCGGTAGCCGGGTTATTGGCGGCAATAACCGCAGTGGTGCTATCGCTGCTGACACTTTCGGCGTTGCCCAAGTCGTCGGTATAGCTCGCAGTAACGCTGATGGCTTTACCGATTTCGTCAGCGGTAACGGTATAGCTTTTACCCGCACCGAGTACGATTGCGCCTGCTTTCCAGGTATAACTGATGGTTCCCAACCCGTCCAAATCCGCCAGCGCGCTCGAAGCGGTCAAAACTTGTCCTGTTTGCGGCGTGGTGTCACTGATGCTGACCGTGCCGGTAGCCGGGTTATTAGCGGCGATAACCGCACTGGTGCTATCGCTGCTGACGCTTTCGGCATTGCCCAAGTCGTCGGTATAGCTCGCAGTAACGCTGATGGCTTTACCGATTTCGTCAGCGGTAACGGTATAGCTTTTACCCGCACCGAGTACGGTTGCGCCTGCTTTCCAGGTATAACTGATAGTCCCCAGTCCATCCAAATCCGCCAGCGCGCTCGAAGCGGTCAAAACTTGTCCTGTTTGCGGCGTGGTGTCACTGATGCTGACCGTGCCGGTAGCCGGGTTATTGGCGGCGATAACCGCACTGGTGCTATCGCTGCTGACGCTTTCGGCATTGCCTAAATCGTCGGTATAGCTCGCAGTGACGGCTATCGTTTCTCCAACATCGCTTGCCGTTACGGTATAGTCGCTACCTGTACCCACAGTTAAGCCATTAACTAACCATGAATACTTTATTACACCTAAACCATCAGTATCGGCTAAGGTATCGGAGACTGTTAAGGTTTGGCCTTGCTTCGGCGTGGTATCGCTGATAATAACGCTACCTGTGGGAGCATGATTAGACGGCAGGGTGCTGATGTCTAATGTCCAGGAATTAAGTACGCCTACATTCAAAAGACTGTCATCGGAAACCTTTAAGGTCCAAATACCGTTGGGATCTATTCCATAAGCAGAGGCAAGATCGCCTTCGGGCCGATATGAGCCGATGAACGGCGCACTGCCGTTTGCTATAGGCATCGATGCTTCATTATCCAAAATGGTATTGGTAAAATTACTTCCCCCTCCGCCCACGTCGGTGAATAATTCAATCTGCTGCCCGCTCGGCGTGACCAGATAAACATCGAGATCCATATCCCAACTGTGATCAATGTTCACACTGACATTCAAGTCGGTAATCGGTCCGCTCATGCCGTTCACATTGAGCGTTGAAGATATAGCGCCAGCGTCTGGAATGGCTATAAAAGGTTTTGTGACAAACTGCTGGTGGGAGGGACTTGCCTCGGGTACGTCGATAATCGTTAACATCGCGCCGCCGGCGTTTTTGGTGGTATTTAGCAATACCGAAACACTACCGTTAGTAGAGTTTGCGGTAGCTAAATCGGCTTTACCATCGCCGTTGAAGTCTGCAACGCTTACAGAGGTTGGCCCAGTGCCCACTGCAACATTGGTTTTAGCGGCAAATCCGCCGCTACCGTTACCCAATAATAGCGAGACGTTATCGCTCAGGCTATTCGCGGTGGCTAAGTCCGCTTTACCATCGCCGTTAACGTCGGCTACGGCTATGGACAAAGGCCCGACTCCCACGGCAAAGTTAGTGCCGCCAGCAAAGCCGCCGTTACCGTTACCCAAACGCACCGAAACAGTATCACCATCATAGTTTGCCGTGGCTAAATCCATATTACCGTCGCCGTTGAAGTCGGCTACGGCTACCGAATAAGGCCCGGCTCCCACGGCGAAGTTAGAGCCGGGAGCAAAGCCGCCGTTACCCTTACCTAACAATACCGAGACATCATTGCCCAAACCATTTGCTGTGACTAAATCCGCGTTACCATCGCCGTTAAAGTCGGCGACGGCTAGCGCATAAGCCCCGACTCCCACGGCGAAGTTAGTGCCAGCAGCAAAACCGCCATTACCGTTGCCCAAGCGTACCGAGACAGTATCGCTGTCATAGTTTGCTGTAGCCAAATCCGCGTTGCCGTCGCCGTTAAAGTCGGCTACGGCTACAAAAGTGGGCGACAATCCGACCGCAACATTAGTTTGATCGATAAATCCGCCTCTACCGTTACCCAAATATACCAAGACATTATTGTCACCAGAGTTTGCCGTAGCTAAATCCGCATTACCATCACCGTTGAAGTCGGCCACGGCTACGGAATCCGGCTTAAATCCCACGGCAAAACTAGTGCCGCCGGTAACGCCGCCGCTACCATTGCCCCAAAGCATCGAAATAGTATTATCGCTATAATTTGCCGTGACTAAATCCGTATTACCATCGCTATTAAAGTCGGCTACGGTTACAGATGTGGGACCATATCCCGCTATAAAATCAGAGGATGGCGCAAACTGGGCGCTCGTGCCGGTTAATTCATAGCCGGTTCCCGCCGCCAAATTGACCACCACGGTTTCGTTAGGATCGGTGACTGTGTCCGTATAAGCAACGAGGTTTAAAGTAGCGGTCTTTGCACCGGCGGCAATGATGAAGCTGCTCGCCGTGACGGCGCTAAGATTCGGCCCCGCCGTAAAATTGTAGTCACTGTTAACCGCAGCCGTGCTGCCTGCGGTGTTATAGAACACCTTTAACCCTCCGGCAGGCGCGGCGGTGTCTAAGGTGATGAGATAGGTGCCGATTGCGCCTTCGGTAGGCGTCGTTTTAGCCGACAAGGTGATTTTAGGTAGTGCCATGTTAGTGTCTCCAGATGAATGTAAAAAATTACACTGGTTCCCAAGCTCCGGCTTGGGAACCCAGTCTTGGAAGCTCCAGCTTCCCGAACGCGAAGCTAGAGCTTCTAAATCCGAATCCCCAAGCTGGAGCTTGGGAACTAGCGAACCCCTTAGAACTATCCCGGCTTTTCGCGAAACGACAATTCTACTCGGCCTATATCACCATAAAATCAGCATTGGTTAAGGACAGGTTTGCGCCCAAAACAGCGATTTGCACTGCCGAACCCGCACCGCTACCATCCGCATCGTAACTCACCGCACCGGTAGTCGCATTATAGATAATATAATCATTGGAATCGTGTGCCGCAGCACCTTTCACAAAGCTACCGGCATTTAACACGCCTGTCGCGGTGAATTTTTTAAAAACAGCATTTTCCAACTGAATCGTGTCGTCGACTACGACAAAGTCGGTGATCTTATCGGTGTTGGCCGTAAGCGCAGCATCGAATTTAAAGACATCTTTACCGGCTCCGCCACTTAAGGTGTCATTACTGGTACCGCCCACCAATACGTCATTACCCACACCGCCGAATAGCGAATCGCGGCCTACTGCACCGTTTAAGATATTATTGCCGGCATTACCGGTAAGCTCGTTATTACCCGTATTACCGGTTAAATTGCTGTTTGACGTTCCCGCCGCAATCGTGCCGTTTTCAATGCCTTTAGGTAAGGTGTAAGAAGTGATCAGATACGGCATGATGACAGTATCCACATCGCTTGCAGCGCCTTGATCATTAATCACATCTTTGGCGTCGTAACCCAAATAATACGTGTCGTTACCTTTGCCGCCGATCATAGTATCGCTACCCGTGCCGCCGTCCAGGGTATCGTTACCGGCGCCGCCTTCCATATAATCGGCATCTTCATCGCCCCACAAGGTATCATTGCCGTCTTCACCGAACAGGTTATCAGGCCCCAAACCGCCATAAATCGTGTCGTTACCCAAACCGCCTGACAAGTCGTCCGGCATATTCAGGCCGTAAATCGTATCGTTGCCATCGCCGCTTTGGTCATCCGCAGGACCGCTGGCGATAAAATCAGACTTTGAGCCGCCGACGTCGCCATAAATCACCTTGCCGGGTACGGCAGCATCGTTGTCGGTATTGCTCAGCGCTAAGGGGACGACGGTGAGCAGTTTATAATTGATGTCGATGGTCGATACAGCCACACTGATTTGATACGACACGTTGCCGTCATTCACCGCATCATCAACCCCTTTAATGGTTAAGGTTTGTGCTGTCGCCCAATTGCTGTTAGTGAAGGTCATGGTTTTTGCACTGGTAATCGCGCCTTCTTTGACATTACTGCTGGTGAAGGTCAAGGTCACATCGCGAACCGGTTGGCTATTGAGTGTCACGGCATAATCGACTGACGTGCCATCTTCACCGGTTGCCGTACCGCTTTGCGGAGTAAAAACAAAGCCGGGTGTACCGCCAACGGGTGGAGTTACCGTGCCGCTTTCCGCCACCGCCGCTGTTACCGCACTGCTCACGGTTTCTGCGCTGCCGCCTTTGTCGGTATAACTGGCGGAAACCGTTAATGTTTTACCCAGTTCTGCGGCAGTAACGGTATGCGTTGTGCCGGTACCGAGCAC
This sequence comes from Methylobacter sp., assembly GCA_004299305.1. Taxonomy (GTDB): domain Bacteria; phylum Pseudomonadota; class Gammaproteobacteria; order Methylococcales; family Methylomonadaceae; genus Methylobacter_A. The sequence goes on along the minus strand of SCPZ01000016.1, from coordinate 22,898 downwards.
CGTTGAGCCTGTTAGCCATTGGTAGGTGATTGTGCCTAAACCATCGGCATCGGCTAAGGTATGGCTGGCAACGAGGGTATCGCCGACAGTAGGGGTTGTATCGTTGATGGTGACTTTGCCGGTAGGCAGGTGATTAGTGGCAGTGACGCCCCCTGCGCCGTTAAACGTGGTATCTAAACTGCCGTCGGAGTTATATCGCACCAAGGCAATATCGGTATCGGTGGTGCCTGCCAGTAAAATTTTGCCGTCACTTTGTACGGCGACACTGTTGCCGGTTTCCCAACCGCCTAAATCGGTGGCGACCTTACCGTCACTGTCGAAACTGGAGTCTAAAGAACCATCGCTATTAAAGCGCATCAGCAATAAATCATTATTGCCGTCCGTGCCTGCTGCAAGGAATTTGCCATCGGCTAAAGTGATCAGGCTATTCAACGTTTCGGTGCCGCCCAAGTCGGTAACCAGTTTGCCATCGGTATCGAAACTGGTGTCGAGGCTGCCATTAGCGTTATAGCGAACCAACGCAAAATCGCCATTGCTGGTGCCGGCCATCAGGATTTTGCCTGAACTTAATACCATGACCGTTTTAACAATATCGGTACCGCCTAAATCGGTACTCACCTTACCGTCGCCATCAAAACTGGTGTCCATATTGCCATAGCGATCCAATCGCGCAACGCCGAAATCAGTACCACTTATACCCGCTATTACGGATTTTCCATCGGGTTGGATAGCCACTGCTGTGGCGGCGCCATAGCCGGAAAAACTGTCATTGTACACTTCGCCATCGGTAGAAAAGCCGGTATCTAAGCTGCCATCGGCATTGTAACGTGCAGCGCCAAAATAATACGGATCCCAGGTTGATCCTACCACTAGCAACTTACCATCCGCTTGTACTGCAATGGCATTGGCATAATCGGAATAATAAAAATCAGTCGTTGCCTTACCATCCATATCAAACGTACTGTCCAAACTACCGTCACTGTTATAACGGGCAACGGCAAAATCGCCAGCGCTTCCACCAACCGTAATAAATTTGCCATCGCTTAAGGGGCGGACCGCGTTAATAGTCATAACAGCTGTTGCGATTAATTTGCCATCGCTGTCAAAGCTGGTATCCAGGCTGCCGTCCGCGTTATAACGGGCAACCGCTAAATCATCGCTGGTCAATCCCGATGTTATTCCCATCACGGTAATTTTGCCGTCCGCTTGAGTAAAAACATAGTTACCTGTGTCTAAAGAACCGAAATCAGTAATGATCGCGCCGTTGATTGTTGTCATTGTATTCACCTTGCCAAAGCTATTGAGGAGGATATTTACAGAAAAATTACTGGGATTTTATAGCATGAATAGCGTATTTTGTTAATTGGAAATCGTTTTTATCGTTATCACGCCCCTGCGCCACTACCAATTAAACTAAGCGTCCCCTTGGAAATTCAGTTTTGGAACGTGGCAACGATATAATGCACGAAAAGTTACTCTTGCATGAACCATAGAGACGTTGCAATGCAACAATCTGTACAATATTCAATCGGTCAGTTAAATTCACTTTGAGCTTAATTCCTATGCCTAAAATTACTCAATTGTCACAATTAGATTTAAATCAAACCTATAGTTATGCCGACTATTTAACCTGGCAATTTGATGAAACCGTTGAATTGATTAAAGGTAAAATCATGCTGATGTCACCCGCACCGAATGTAAGACATCAACGCATTGCCGGACATCTGTTCGGCATGTTTTACAGCTTTTTTCGCCATAAAAAATGTGAAATATTCATTGCTCCCTTTGATGTGCGTTTGTATGACCGTAAAAAGTCTATTTTGGCTAATAAAGAAATACACACGGTTGTTCAACCTGATTTATGCGTTATTTGCGATCCAAGCAAATTAGATGAACAAGGTTGTAATGGTGCGCCGGATTGGATCATTGAGGTTTTATCGCAAGGGAATTCCAAAAAAGAAATGCGCATTAAATATGACTTATATGCGGAAAGTGGCGTAAGCGAATACTGGTTGGTTTATCCGTATGAACAAGCAATCTATCAATTTGTTTTGGATGACACGGGTTGTTATCAATTAAAAGCCATGTATTCCAGCAACGATGCAGCAACGCCGTATTTATTTCCTGAGTTAACAATTGATTTAAGCGAAGTATTTGAATCAAAGGATGATAAATAGCTTTGCGCCGGTTCCCAGGCTTGAAATCTTCATCGCCATGCAATGTTTAGAACAACTTAATTAACCAAGGATAACCATGTCCATAAGACAAATATCGGCAACAGCATTAAAAACCAGGATTCAAAATGAAGACGACTGCGTGGATGCAGGAGATACGGCGGCAAGGATAGAGGAGAGAGCACAGCAGGAGCAATTTGCCGATCGTCTATTTTTGTTGGATGTACGGGAGCCCAATGAGTTTCAATATGCCCGCATAAAAAACAGCGTCTTAATTCCGCTTAATCAACTTCCGCAAAGACTGGATGAGCTAAACCCGCAACAAGAAATCGTAGTAATTTGCCATCATGGCGTGCGTAGCCAGCAAGCTTGCATATATCTTGTTAATTCAGGATTTGAGAATATTGTAAATTTAACAGGCGGAATCGATGCCTGGTCTCGCGAGTGCGATAGTTCAGTGCCGCGATATTAATTTAAGACACCGCACCGGGCGGCAAACTCGCCCGGTGCGTTTGGATATTTATTTAAAGCCGTCTTGTTTGAATTTTTCCCACTGCTTTTTAAAGCCTTTCCTATCAAACAAATAGTATAAAAACACCAGTAAAAACGGCCAAAGCATATAGCCCAACAATTTAAATGCAGTTCCAATCTCCATCGCTCCCCCTTGTTTGTTCTGCTGTATCTAGTTGATTATTTAAACTTATCATGCCGGTTGATCTATACGGCTTACGAAGATTATCAGAAAAACCTAGCTCGTCGCTTAGTTTTTTCGGTTTCAATATCATCCCGCTAAACCGACAGCATCTCCAATGCCAGTTGCGCCATATTCTTGGAGCCGCCGCCCTGCCCTAAGCGCTGTTTAACCTGGTTCAGGTTTTCACGCATATCATCGGCATAGGCTTTATCGGTCAGGATTCTCATGATTTCGGCAGACAGGTTTTCGGCTGTCGCATCATGCTGAATCAATTCTTTAATGATGTTTTTACCCGACACAATATTCGGCAAACCTATAAAGGGCGTATTCACCAGCCGTTTGCCCAACTGATAAGTCAACGATGAAAGCTTGTAGGCGATGACCATGGGTACGGTTAACAAGGCAATTTCCAAGGTTGCGGTGCCTGAGGCGGTCATCACGGCGTCACAGCATTGAATCACATCATAAGGCTGGTTTTTTATTACGCTAAGGGCTAGCGGCGATTGGCGAATGTAGTCGTCAAGCAAGGTATCGCTGATTGAGTCGGCTTGCGGCAAGATAAATTGGCATCCGGGCAAATTGGCTTGTATTTTTTCGGCGGCGGCCAGCATGACCGGCAACATACGTTGAATTTCGTTGGCCCGGCTGCCGGGCAATAAGCCGACTACCGGTTGGTTTTTATCCAGCCCGAAAAGAGTTAAGTCCTCGTCTTTACTACGCTGGGCATGGACTTTATCTACCGAAGGATGACCCACATAGCGTACCGGCACTTTTTCGGCATCGTAATAAGCCGTCTCGAACGGGAAGATTACCGCCATCATGTCGATGACTTTGCCGTAAGCTTTTACCCGGCCCGGCCGCCATGCCCATACCTGGGGACTGACGTAAAATAGGACCTTAACGCCCTGCTGTTTGGCATAGCGCGCCAGTTTAAAGTTAAATTCCTTATAGTCTACGCAAACCAGCAAGTCGGGGCGTTCCGTTGCGACTAACTGTTGCATCAGTTTTAACGCACGGCGGATTTCGGCATAATGCTTGACGACTTCAACCACGCCGATGACGGCGATATTGGCCGAATCATAACGAATATCTATGCCTGCCTGAGCCATTTTTGCGCCGCCCATGCCGAGGCCGACTATATCGGGCTGCTGTTTTTTCAACTCAAGAAACATATTGGCAGCGTGTTGGTCGCCGGATGACTCACCGGCGCTGAATAGGATTTTTAAGGAATTATGTTGGGGCATAGCTAGATGACAGTTAAAAAAGCATCGTAACTATTTAGTAAAAAATAGAACACGGATAACGCGGATTAGACAGATAAACACGGATTAAAAAGCACTTATAAATCACTTTTAAAAATCTGCGTAAATCCGTTCAATCCGCGTCATCCGTGTTCTATTATGCTAAATAATTATCTTATTCGACCAAAACACCCCGAATAACCGCCACAATCTCCCTGATCGAATTATCTTCAAGGAAGGGGCAGATCGGCAATGACATACAGTTGGCCGCAACCGATTCCGTAACCGGCAAACTGACGCCAGCATATTCTTCTTTAAACACATTCTGCCGATGCAAAGGCACCGGATAGTACACCGCACAGCCAATTTGTTTTTCCTGCAAGGCTTTCATCACCTCGTCGCGACGCTCGCACAACACGGTGTATTGGTGATAAACATGCTCGCCCAGACCGTCTTCAAACGGCGTGATCAGCGGCAAATCGGCCATCAATTCCGAATAAAGACGTCCGACATGTTGACGGCCTTTATTGTACTGGTCGATACGCTTTAATTTGGCTCTTAATATTACCGCCTGCATTTCATCAAGACGGCTGTTATAGCCGATCACATCATGATAATAACGGACATCCGAACCATGATTGTGCAGCATTTTAAGCTTTAGGGCAGTCTCGTCGGAGTTGGTAACCACCAAGCCGCCATCGCCGAACGCCCCCAGATTCTTGCTCGGGAAAAAGCTGAAACCGGCTGCATGACCGATAGCTCCGGTTTGTTGGCCGTTAATGCTTGCGCCGAACGATTGGCAGCAATCTTCAATCAGTTTCAGCTTATGCTGGTCGCATAACTGCTTAATTGCCGTCATATCAGCTGGTTGACCGAACAAATGCACCGGCATGACTGCCTTGGTTCTCGGGGTAATGGCTTTTGCTATAGCTTCGGGCGAGATATTAAAGGTCTTGGGATCAATATCGACAAAAACGGGAATAGCACCGACATATTTGATGGCTTCCGCCGTAGCAATAAAGGTGAACGCAGTGGTGATCACTTCGTCGCCTGCACCGATGCCTTCGGCGATCAATGCCAGATGCAATGCATCAGTGCCTGAAGCCACGGCAATCGCGTGTTTAACGCCCAGATACTCAGCCGTTTCTTTTTCAAAGGCTTGGACATTAGGGCCTAATATAAACGAACAATTTTCGATTGTTTCAGCCAGCCCGCGCTCAATCTCATCTTTAATTTCAGCGTATTGAGCCTTCAGGTTTACCATGGGTATCATGTTTTATTGCCTTTGTGTTTATCAATTATTGGGTTGCAATCATGTAGGGTACGCTGTGCGTACCATTTAATGCCGAACACCGGAAGATGCGCACAGCGTACCCTACATGTTTTAAATCTGTGTTCTATTCTCGAATTATTTATCGCCTAATAACCGGGTAATGGCTATCGCTGTTTCCAATGCTCTTTTACCCGCTTCACCGGAAACCAAGGGGTTATTGCCGGTCTGAATGCAGTTAACGAAATGCTTGATTTCTTCCAGCAGCGCATCACCGCTTTCAAAAACCGATTCTTCGGTTTCTATGTCAGGAATACCGGGGAACATTTCTTTTTTGCCGGTACGATGCCGGGTCAAGACACGATTCTGGAAATCCACCGAAACATAAGAAGACGGCCTGAACATGCGCATTTTGCGCTCCATCTTCATGCTGATCCTGCTAGCCGTCACATTGGCCACACAACCGTTTTTAAACAACAGCCGGGCATTGGCAATATCGGTGCCTTGTGTCAAAACTGCCGTGCCGCTGGCATCAATGCGTTCCACCTCGGAATCGACCAAGGCTAAAATAATATCAATGTCGTGAATCATTAAATCCAGCACGACGCTGACATCATTGGCGCGCGGATTAAACGGCGACAAACGGTGTGATTCAATAAACAGGGGTTTTTCTTCCTTGTCCAAACCCAATACCGCCGGGTTAAAGCGTTCCAGATGGCCCACCTGCAAAATCAGTTTTTTTTCCTTGGCGATGGCGATCAGCTCGTCGGCTTCCGCAACCGTCACAGTAATCGGCTTTTCAACCAACACATGAACACCGGCATTCAGGAAGTCCCTGGAAACTTGGTGATGCAGTGTCGTAGGTACGACAATACTGACCGCATCAACTTCACCTAACAGCGATTGGTAGTCTGTCAGCGCTGTTGCGCCGTGTTTTTCGGCGACTTCTTTGGCTGCCGCCTCGTTAATATCGACAACGGCAACCAGTTCGCAATCAGGCAACGATGCATATTTTTCCGCGTGAAACTTCCCCAGGTAACCGGTGCCGATAACGGCGCATTTTAATTTTTTCATCTGCTTATTTTACCAATAGCTAACTTCCGGCTTGCCTTCGGACGCAAGCAATTCGCCGATAGTAAAAGCCGTTTCACCCAATTGGGTAAGCGTTTCAAGCGTCGCTTGCTCATCTTCGGCAGCAACACAGACGATCATGCCGACGCCGCAGTTAAAGGTGGTCAGCATATCCGGCAGCGACACATTACCCTTTTCCTGTAGCCACTTGAAAATGCCGGGAAACTCCCACGATGATAAGTCGATATGGGCCTTAGTGCCTTGCGGAAGAACGCGCGGCAAATTCTCGGTCAAGCCACCGCCGGTAATATGAGCAAGCGCGTGTACCGGGACTTTATCCAGCAGCGACAACAATGACTTAACATAGATTCGGGTCGGTTCCAGTAAAGCCGCACCCAAAGCTTTGCCATTGAAGGTATCGGCAAGCGTAGAGCCACTGTGGGCAATGATTTTCCTGATTAATGAATAGCCGTTTGAATGCGGGCCGGATGATGCGATGCCGATCAGCTTATCGCCGACTTTGACTTTACTGCCGTCAAGCACTTTGCTTTTTTCCACGATGCCGACACAAAACCCGGCCAGATCATACTCGCCGTCAGCATACATGCCCGGCATTTCCGCTGTTTCACCGCCGACCAACGCCGCACCGGCCAGTTCGCAGCCTTTACCGATACCATCTATGACCGAGGCTGCGGTATTGACATCCAACTTGCCGGTCGCAAAGTAATCAAGAAAAAACAAAGGCTCCGCGCCTTGAACGATAATGTCATTGACACACATCGCAACCAAGTCGATACCGATGCTGTCATGAATACCCAACTCATTGGCCAGTTTTAACTTAGTTCCAACGCCATCGGTGCCGGAAACCAGGATCGGCTGCTGATAACGATCCAGCGGCAGTTCAAACATCGAACCGAAACCGCCCAACCCGGCCATAACGCCTGCTGTCCGTGTTCTGGCAGCAATAGGCTTGATGCGCTCGACCAATGCATTACCGGCCTCAATGTCAACGCCAGCACTTTTATAATTCAAGCCTTCTTGATTTTGTTCGCTCAATGTGGTGTTCTCTTGCTAAAATTTAAACTCCCGATATTGTACAAGACATCATCGGTTTTGTCTGAAGGATATAAAGTTACCGTAGCCTTTGTGTAAATGTTGCGGCAAATAAAAAATAATGCAGTTCCCTAGTAAATACCGAAACTGCCGATGACAACATAAAGTCTTTTTTGAGGAGTAGATATGAAAATAACAAAAACGCTTAGCCCTATACTATTTATCGTAGCGATATTCTTTACCGGCACAGCAACTGCGTATGATCCCGGCAAAACTGATGAGATTTGTAAAAAGCCCCAATTTAGAGACCTCAATCTTCCCGTTTATCAAGAACCCGAAAAAATCGAGGTTCCGCCTGAATCAACCCTGTCCTTTCTCGTCTCGCCTTGGGCCAAGGCGGACACCATCAAATTAACCGCTAAAAATCAGGATCTCGAATTTACCCTTGAAAGCAACAGCAGTTTTCACCGGGTTAAAGCGAAATTACCGGCCGCTTTCAATGGTCAATATGTCAGGATCAATGTCACTGCCAAAGCGGAATTAGGTTGCTATGATAAAAATGGCTGGCTGATTAAAGTCGCCGATAAGTAGCGATCAAAAGGATTCTTGAATCCTGAGCCGTAGCAGTTAGAAAAACAGAACACGGATGACGCGGATTTGACTGATAAGCACTGATTTTACGAAGAAAAGTATTTACGAATGAAAAAAGAAACACAATCCGTCTAATCGTGTCATCCGTGTTCTATTAATAAAGCACCTTGTCGTTCTTTTCAGCCCAAACCTTAAACGGCTGCATTGCATTCGGCAGGTTTAAATGCAGCATCGCGATACGGCGCTGATGCGGCAACACAGAAATCTCATCATAAATGAAGCTGTCGTCAAAATTGGCGGCAGCGGCATCATACCGGCTACAGGCAAAATAGACTTTGGCAAGCCTCGCCCAATAGATTGCCCCTAAGCACATCGGACAGGGTTCGCAGCTGGAATAAAGAATGCAGCCGGGCAACTGGAAATCATTCAGCTCTTTACAGGCCAACCGTATCGCCATCACTTCCGCATGGGCGGTAGGGTCGATATGACTGATGACCTTGTTGCCGCTGGCTGCAATCACCCGCTTATCTTTCACGACCACAGCGCCATAAGGGCCTCCCTGCCCTGACTTTGCACTTTCTACGGCCAAATCAATAGCTTTCTGCAAAAACTCCTGATGCATTCACAAGCCTAACGGATTGTTTGGATCTACGCCGTCCATAAAAGGCAGGCCCCGCTCTTGATGGGTCAGTTGATATATTTTCCCCAGCCAATTGTTGAATACCGCTTTTGCGGTGTCGCCCCAGGTATTATCAATATATTCCAAAACCCGGTTTTCCGGGAACTCCGCCAGCCTCTGCCCGCTCTGCCTGGCCGACCTGACCTCCTGCTCATAATCGACAAAAATCTGCTGAACGACATCATTAAAATAATTTTCAGGAAACGGCGGATAATCGTCGATCTCGGCACGATAAAAGCGCAGCACTTCACGCTTGTATTCTTTCAACAAGCTGATGTCATCATATTCAGGATGTCCTTGAAAAAACACGATGCGAAACCCATCCGAGCTGACGGCAAGATGCACACCGGCCTCTTTACTGACCGCCAGGACTTTCAGTCCATGTTTTTCCATATCGCTTTGGAATATCTCATTAAAACGGGAATGAGGCACATCAAAACGGGTGTTGATCTCTGCGACTAAAGGATGGGTGCGGTCGGTTAATTTGTGCGAAAACACCCCCCAGCGTTTGGCCGGTAAGCGTGTGCGCTCGATGCCGTAACAATATTGAATGAGGGCATGAGTGGCAAGACACGAACACAGTATCGAAGTCACATTTTCCTTGGCCCAGAAAAAAACCTCGGTCAACGGTTGCCAGAAGTCTTCTTCAGGTAATCTAGGATGGGTGACATTAGCGCCGCTGATAATCAACGCATCCAAGCCGTCCCGTTTGATTTTCTCAAAAGGTTCGTAATATTTAGCGATATGGGCTTGCGCTTCAGGGCTTCTTTTCAGTCCTTCGATAGTAAAAGGATGCACATGAAATTGAACAATTTGATTACACGCGCCCACCAGCCGGAAAAACTGCCGTTCCGTTGCTTCCAACGCAGCATCGGGCATCATATTAAGCAGCCCGATGTGCATCTCCCGTATATCCTGATTAGTGGCGCGGTCAGGGTCTAATATTTCCTCCCCTTCTTCACGAAGGCGTTGGAATGTGGGTAAATCAGTATGAGCGACTAAAGGCATAACCGGACTCCATCCCTATCATTGCTGGGACCCCAGCGCATCGGCGACAAGCCGGATAAAGTCATCCTCGCCTTTAACGGTGGCGACATCATTCGCATCGACAGTATAGCCGTATTGATCGGCAATAGCCTGGTAGCGGGGCAGTCGGGATTTGAATAACTCGGGAAAAACCCAGGATACAAAATCATCCGGCTGTATAACATCGGTAGAAGAATAATGTCTAAGCTGCATGAATTCGGCGAGTTTTTCATCAAGAAACGCTTCCCGGTAATAAAGCGGCTTGGGATCGGATTTAGCGCGTTCAATAATAGTTTGTTCCAGTTCCGGCGGTATTTTGATGTAAACAATCACCGTGTTCTTCGCCAGCGTTTCCAGCACTTCCGGGCTATCTAACTCGCAAACGCTGCCGCCCGCATCATTGACAAAATGCTTATAGCCATAAATATCTACCGCTTTATCGATAAAGTCCGGCACATCGTTCATTGCGTCAATTTCAGCTTGGTGATGCAGTTTTTGGCGGCGCTTGAACTCCTGCAAAGACAGTCCGTGCAAATCAGGATTACCGAGTTTGCCAAGAAAACTGGAAACAGGAGCCAGATTATCAACGGTGATTTTATTGCTGATATGGATGGAATCGGAAAGTAATAACTCGCGCAGAAAAGGAACGCGCATAGCCTGACGTTTAATATTATCCAGAATAGGCTCTTCCAGGTATTTTGTGCCGATCCGGTAATCGCCGGAATAGTGAAACCATTTGGCTTTAGGCAGCTTATTAGCCAATGTGGTTTTACCCGCGCCGGACATGGCCAGCAGGGTAATTCGTTTGGTTTTCCAGTCCAGGAATTCCTGGGGACTCATTTTCATGTGCTGTTTTCCTAATTAATCCAGGTAATCTTCAATGTCCATGTCTTCAGGATTGGGTCTGTGTTCGTCCGTATCGGTATAGCCCAGATCATCTGTTTCAAGATCGTCAAAAGGCGCGCTCCAATCCTCAGGGTCCTCGATATAATCAAAGGTTGAGTTATACCAACTGTCATGATCATACTCACCAATATCGCCGTTAAGATATTGAACTTCAATGGAATCATCGACATCGTCAATGGCGATGATTTTAAATTTCAGGTTGTTTTCTACGTCCTTGTACCAGCTGCCGATGATGGGGTCTGCTATGGTTGTCATGATTATTCCTCAATGCTTGGTTAGAATGTTTCAATGCGAAATATCTAAAGGTAAGTGATATTACTAACAATGCTAAAGAAAATACAAAGGTATTTTGTATTTGCCTGGATAAATTTTTTTATGTTGAAGCCCACGTTAAAGCCTGTTACAACAAGGTTGATTAGAATTCTTGAGCATTATATTTATAAAGGAAGCGCCGATTTGTTGCAAGAGTCGGCTAATGATGAAGCCTTAAAATAAAGCGCTTTTCCCAGTGGAAAATCAGTTATCTACTGATAAATTGACGCAATCAGAATGACGCCATAATAAGGGAATGGGGTAGCAAAAATTTCAAGTATCGGGAAAGGCGCGCACGGTACGCACTACGTGGAGAGAATTTTGTTCAATTGTAATGACGGCAAAAGACACTGTTTTTAATAGCATTATCGTAACTTAACGGCATTGATGCAACGCGTGGTAACGAGGGCAATATTGCCACCAGTGATTTTAAATCTGTCCCAAGCGTTCTAGCGTATCAGGATAGCGCGACACCAAGCTAATCAACAACGCCGCTTGGGCATTGGGCTTAGCGCGGCCTTGTTCCCAATTCTCCAAAGTACGCGGATTGGTTCGGAGGTATCTGGCGAACACCGCCCGCGACAAATGCAGCCGTTCCCGCAACGCCACCAGTTCTGCGGCAGCCAATTCCGGCGCAGGTTTTATCTCAACATCATGAGTTCTCAGCGTGAGTTTGCCTTGGCGCTGATCCGCCAAAGCCTCGAAACCTTCACTGAGTTCATTGAACAGATTTCTTTTCATGGTCTTGTCTCCAATTCCCGTTTCAACATGTCTTTTAGCGCCTTGCGTTCTGTAGGCGATAGATCGTCGAGTTCGTTTTTACCATACAGGGTGAATAACCAGAACTGCCTGCCTGTTTCCCACCAAAAGTAGATAACCCGCAAGCCGCCGCGCTTGCCTTTACCGCGCCGCAGATCGGCCTGCCGCATTTTGCGCAAGCCTCCCGTGCCTTCAATGACATCGCCCACTTCCGGGTTTGCCAATAGTGCGGACTGCAAAGCACGGAATGCTTCGTCGTCCAGGTAATTCTGGCGGTAACGGGAGAAAGCGGGCAGTTCTATGAACAGGGCTTGCATGGTTTAATTATACGTCATTTGCGTAGCTTTTTCCGTTAAGAGCCATTTTCTAGCTACGTCAAGATTTCAATTTCACAACCTTCAAACCAACCATCACGCACGACATTATCGCGAACTTTATTAGGATCACTGGTATATGCCACAATAGCCAGACTATTCACTGCTCTGCTACAGGTCACATAAAAAAGTCGGCGGGTGCGGTTTATACCGGTATCGTCGCCATTGCGTTCATTTTCTATATCCGTTTTTGTTTTATCTTTTGCTCCGAACAGCTTGTCATAGTCAAACATAAAACCTCGAGCCTCGGCGTCATCCATAACAACTAATACCCGTGGAAATTCTAAACCTTTAACGCCTTGGTGAGTGTCAAAAGGAGCCTGTCCATTGACATAATCAACGTATGGCTTGATTTGGGCAAAAGGCGTTAGCAAAAACTTATCCCAGGCATCCAATATCGGGTTGGTGTCTTCTTCAGCCGACAACGCTTCACTACTCTGTTCAGCGTTCTTCTGCTCAACTTCATTTCGAAAAGCAATGGGGCGTAAGCTTTCGGGAATCTCAAACAACCCGGTTTGACTAACACAGCGCAAAATATTCAAAAAATGCGGTTCAGCATTATTCGACCAAAGAGCGATTAATTGTTCGACAGCTTCGCGGGCTTTTTTCAATTGACTTAGTTGATCTTCGCCCAATTCTTTGAGGGTTGCTTTACTCAGCAAGGGTGAAGAATTGCGAACAATAGCTGCGACGGCAAATTCATCGCCGTTTTGTTTGGCCTTGACAAGAGGCAGCACCTGTTGAGAAAAAAGACGTAATCCAGGAAGAGAACCATCCAGTAATGCAGTCCTTAATCGACCTTCATCAGCCTTGTATAGAGGTTCAAACATCTCCAAAAATCCCATACGCAACGCTGCCATATGATGCTCAAGTATCAAAGTTTTAACATCATCGGCGCTATTCCAAAGTGAATCGCCAGTAATAGCCGTCATGTGTTGTTTGATTTCACGTTCGGCTGCCAGCTTGTCTGGTGTATCACTAGGTAAGATAAACAGACGAACAAAGCCTTCTTCTTTATCTGTTCTTGAATTTTGATCTTGAGGATCGACTGTCGAGCGAATTTTGTTAATCAGTTTGACAATCCTGCGCGGACACCGATGGTTCATCTTCTTTACAGGCTGAGCCCATTCAGGAGGTAAACCCTTGCCCAAATCCATTTTCCCATCCGCGTAAATCCGCTGCATGGTGTCGCCAAACAAGCCTAGACAAAAGCGTTCGCTTTGCTGATTCTGGACTTTTAAAAAAGCCTCCATAAGGTGTTTATTGGTATCCTGGCTTTCATCAATGAGCAAAATTGGGAATTTGTTGATCAATATCGTTTGCATGAGCGGTTTGTTGGTAAGAAAATCGGCACCAATCGTGATAACCTCGAAGTGATTTAATGAATTCCGCCCACGGTTGTCACCGTTTGGGTTATAAGTGAATTGCTTTATGCCATCCAAACTGACAAGTCGTTTCTGTTTGATTTCAATATCCTTTGCACGATCTAATGAAGCCTTCCCAGCTCTTCCCTTAAGTTGTTGCGCCTCCAATTTAGCAATTTCTTTCGGCAAATTTATTCTCAGCCACTGTTTGATGTCAGTATGAAAGCCGCCAATTAGCGACTTCCAGACAAAACTATGAATAGTTGAAACTTCTACCAAGGGATCAAAATCAAGGCGATGTTTGATCTCATCACAAGCAGCATTGGTATAGGTGATGATCCCAACCTGTTGACCCTGCAAGCGCAAGTGTTTACGACTTTCGTCAGACAAACGCTTTAATGCTTTTACTAAAGAACCCGTTTTTCCAGACCCAGCCCCTGCGAACAAAAAAAAGCTGATTGGCTTTTCCAAATTAAGGTACGTGTTTATTTTATCGTCTATGTGATTATCGACATTGTTGTCTTCTACAAGCTGCGAGTCTTCCATCACACCTTTCCTTCTGCTTCAATCAATGGCGGCTCTCTAACATCTAAAACTTCTAGCTGTTTTCGTTGCAGCTGTTCCTGCAACCAAGATAACCCCTCGCTAATGTAAGTTGGTGTGTTAAGTTTCTCCGGTTCTTCTGAGTAGAGCAGTTCGAGGGCAAATTCAGCTTTTTTGCCTTCCTTAAGAATTTTAAACATTTCCCCACTCAAAGCTTCTGGAGTTTTGTGCGTGTTTATAGCATCCCTAAATTTATTTATCAGACCGTTACCCTTTAACTCTCTAAAAATCGTTATATTTTCAAAGACCAGAGCGTCTTCAAACGTATTCGAGAGAGCCTCTACGGGATCACTGTCTTGTTCCAGTTTAACAAAAACTGGAATCTGGTAAGCAACACAAACTGAAAAGAAACGATCATATTTTTTAATTTTTTCAGTCGAGGCATCTAACAGTTCGTCGATCAATTTTTTTTCGGGCAGCCACTTTTTTAAAGTATCGTTGCCAGTGATTTGTTTTTCGCTTTTTATAGGCTGAACAGCTCGATGATTCCCAGTTGGCTCTACGGCATCGAGATCAGTGATAACCAATGTAATCAATCCAAGATGCTCAATCAGAGGTTGTAAGCGATGCGCATGGCTACCAGCAATCTCCAGCAAGGTGATATAGCTCTGGCTCAAATCTTTAAATTGGTTACGGATAAAGTGTGGCACTAGCATACGCTCAGCCGAACCTTCAACCAAAATAGCTGCGTCGGCAAAAAACAGATCACAATGTGTCGCCTTTAAATAGCGAGTGACAAATTTTTCAGTTTCGTCATTTTTCCCAAAAACCTCAGACAGATTAACGACCGTCGAGGTAGGAACCGAGGCCGAATCGACTGCTGGCAGTCGACGAAAATAACGTAGACATGAAAACTCGCATTCATGCGCAATATGGCTGGAATGGGTGCTAACAACTAATTGAGTCGTGAAACTGTTGTTCTCGCCCAAATCATCATGGTTGCGCAAAATTTCGTAGGCCTTATTAATGAAGACCTGTTGAACTTGCACATGTAAATGTGCCTCTGGCTCTTCCACAAGAACCAAATGCAATCGCGGCAGGAAAAAACTTTCGCTGGATTTTTTCGCCGCTTTGCGAACCCGCATCCATTTATCACGAACGCTCATCAATTCAAAAACCATAAAGATCAAATTTTGATAACCAAGGCCGTTGTATTGCTCGGGCAAACGCAAAGAACCAGCATCCATCACTTCATATTGAACCGCTGCATTGTGGCTCAATCCATCCGTTGGTTTAATTTGGGTCGAGATACTTAACCTCGGCTCCATGAATCCCGGATAATTCAAGTTTTCAAGTTCATTAAAAGCATTTGAAAAACCCTCTCTTAGTTTTTCATTAAACACATTTTGTGCAGTCTCAATCGCCTGTAAAGCATCCAAATCTTCAGGTCCTGGAAATTTAGAAGAATCAAGATGTGTGTCGTAATAGGAGCAAAGTTGTTCTGATAATTTTCGTTTTTGAGAGTGTGTGTGACCATCCTTTCCATCGCTATCTTTGGAGTTCGCATCCTCAAATCCGCGCTGTGCATTGATTTTGTCAATGCGAATAAGCCCCTTAAATGGATCGCCTTCTATTGGTTCGCTTCCATGAGGTAAGAGCTGAGGTTGTGCCACGCCATTTTCAGGAGGGATGCGCTTCGTTGGATCCAATGAATAGGCGCATACTTTAAAATGGCTTCGCAATTGCCGCCCCAAGAAATCATGCATCGTTCTTGGCCATAATGCTACGGTATATTCTCCGCCGCCTTCTGTTTTCTGATTAGCCGCTTCCTCTTTTGTATCTTTGGCTGCTTTGATGGACAAAAGATAGTCTTTGTACAAGTCGTCGATATTTTTCGGCTCTAATCGTAGGCGAACGCCAAGGAGTCCGCCTTCCCAATCCAAAGTTGGCAACAGGTTTTGGACGAAATGTATTTCGTTGTTCGCCACTTGTAGCCAGACATCCATGGATGGCAGTACTTGTTCCCATTCACTCAGACTGGGACTTTGCGATTCTGTATGCTCTTCCCAGTTAGTCCCTATTTTATTGATAGGCGCCCAGTTTGACAGAGTAAAGTCATTGGTCGTGAAATGGCTTTGATTGATCAGGAAATGCTCCAAAGCAACCATAGCGGAGGTCTTGCCGCTGTTGTTAGCGCCCACGAACAGCGTTTTATTTTCGGTGAAGTCAATTCGAATCGACTTGAGCTTACGAAAATTTTGTATTTCTACAAATTTAATATGCATTGTGTCTCCATTTTTTGTCGTTAGCCCGTAGAGTAGCTTAGTGCTTTTATTTTAGCCACTCATATTGCATATTAGTCTTATAGGTCCAGCAAAAGCTTTATCTTTGCCCGACATTACGACATAAATGGAGAAACAGAGGCGGTTAAATCAAAGTTCATTCCGTTCTCAAGCCTAGAAATGTCGGGCATAAAAGCCTGCCCGACCTACCATCGCTGCCAATAATCCACAACCAACCCTAAAAATACGGCCAGACCAAACCAGTTATTATTTAAAAACGCCTTAAAACACAGCGCTTTTTCCCGGTGAAAAATCAGTTTTTGCTGATAAGCCGACAAGCCTGCTGCGATCAAAATCCCGCCATAATAAGGCCAACTCGTATGCGCCATTTGCCCGACTGTAACCAACAATCCGAGGATGACGAGCTGCAATCCACCCATAATGTGCCGATCATAAACGCCGAACAGTATGGCCGTCGATTTAACGCCTATTTTTAAGTCATCGTCCTTATCGACCATCGCATACATGGTGTCATAAACCAAGGCCCATAATACGACCGCCAAATACATCACCCAGGCCACCAGCGGGATGCTGTTGGTCTGCGCGGTAAAAGACATCGGCACCGCCCAGCCGAAAGCGATGCCCAAATAAGCCTGCGGCAACTGGGTATATCGTTTCATAAACGGATAACTGGCGGCCAAAAATGCGGCGATGAACGACAGCATGATGGTGTAGATATTCAGCAATAACACCAGACCGAAAGCGCACAAACACAGCACCACAAAAACCAGCAGCGCTTCCTTGGGTTTTACCTTGCCCGCCGCGATAGGCCGCTGCTTGGTGCGCTCGACATACGGATCGAAGTCGCGGTCGGCGTAATCGTTAATCACGCAACCGGCGGCCCGCATCAACACCACGCCCAGACAAATAACGGTCAGCACCAGCAAATCGGGTTTGCCGTCACTGGCGACCCACAGCGCCCACAATGCCGGCCATAATAAAATCAGGATGCCGATAGGCTTATCAAATCGCGCTAATAACCAATACTGCCTGATTCTATCCATTGCTTTGTCCATCATCGTTATTGCCTTTTCCAACGCGTGAGTTTTGTTAAAAATGCTATTATAACTTTTTTATTTTAATGGACGTGCGGATGGATAGGACTTTAGCTAAGGAACTAGCATGAAATAACTTATGCATTTTATTCTCCTCACCCCAGCCCTCTCCAGTAGCATAAGTATCTACACAAGTACCGGCTCCTTCTCCCTTGAGGGAGAAGGTCGGGATGAGGGGGATATAAATGCTTGTTTTTATTCTCCTCTCCCCAACCCTCTCCAACAGGAGAGGGAGCTAGGTCAACTTGCAACCCATTGTATTTATGATACAAAAAAGTTGTGTAGCTAGTTATGCTCCAGCAGGAGAGGGAGCTAGTTGTCGAAGTTATTTCGTGCGCATTCCTAATCCAATCCTCCCCACATCAAATCCGAGTTCGCCAATGCATTTTTACCAAACAATATCGTCCAGGAGCGGCAATGAGTAATTTTTACCATGAAGGCAACCGGCAACTGCAAGACCGTTTCGAGACCCGCCCTATGGCCGACCGTCTCGTCGAGGCTATTGTCAGCGGCCAAATCAGCCCCGAAGACCGGGCATTTATCGAAGAACAGAACATGTTTTTCTTAGCCACCGTCGACCGTGAAGGACGGCCAAACTGTTCCTACAAGGGCGGCAGCGTCGGCCTAGTCAAAGTGATCGATGAACGCACCCTGGCTTTTCCGCTCTACGACGGCAGCGGCATGTACCTGTCAGCAGGCAATGTATTGGTTAACGAGCAGGTCAGCCTGTTGTTCGTCGACTTTCAGCGGCAAGCCCGGCTTCGCTTAAACGGCAGCGCCTTCATACAGGACGATGATCCTTTAATGGACCACTGGCCCGAGGCGGAACTGGTGTTGCGGGTAAAAGTGCGGGAAATGTTCCCCAACTGCCCGCGTTATATCCACAAAATGACCCTGGTTGAAGAATCGGCATTCGTGCCCAAGCAACATTGCGAAACGCCGGTGCCAGCCTGGAAACGCCTGGAAGTCGTTGCAGACGTATTGCCGCCTCGCGACGCACATCTGGCAGGTAACGAACAAGATGCTGCGGCGGCGTTAAACCGCAGCTAGCGTGGCAGGATTTAGCTAACTCGCAATAAAACTTCCGTAGCTAAAAAATGGAATACGGATAATACAGATATTGGCTATGTGTCCCGGCTTAGTTGGTAGCCAAGATTGATGTGGTGGTTTATTTTTGCGAGTTACCTTAGCAATAGAGATTATTTCTTTTTATACCCATGCACCATGGCTCTGGCTAGGTTTTCACGGTGTATATAACTTTCAATGGCTACGCCTGCAACATGTACAAACACCAGCACCAGAGTAAAGTTAGCGAAGAATTCATGCACCTCTTCCCACATTTTCTCGTTACCGGGGCCTATCGCAGCTAGCGGTCCGGCTGCCTGGTCGGCGCCGTACACTGCCAACCCGGTGATGACCGTTGCTAATAAACTGAGCAGCAATAATACAATCATGGCCGCACCAGCCGGGTTGTGGCCGATGTAACGCTGGGTTTTTAATGCGACCAGATCTTTAATGTACGCAATTGACTGGGCGGGACGACATAAAAAACTCGAAAACCGGGCATAATCATTACCGATAAATCCCCAGACCAATCTGAATACCAATAATCCGGTTACCAGATAACCCGCCCAGACATGAACTGTTAATAAGTCATCTTCAGTCAGGTAAGCGGTAAAAAATCCGGCAACCAACAGCCAGTGAAAAACCCTGAGTGGGAGGTCCCATACTTTAACTAACTCTTGCGATTCCATTTGTGTACTCCTAATTTCTATTGTGTTGACATGTGATTGAGGGAAATCAAAAATGCAATTGAGCTTAGCATGACGCTAAAAACTATTCCAGTTGCTGCTAATGTTGGCCATCTGTTTAAGCCGGGACCTCCAGGAACGGCAAACCTTCCAGGTTTTGTCCCGGCTTATGTAGGTTGCCCTAATGTTTAGTTATTTTTGTGAAATGCCTCATCCGCCTGGAGCAGGATGACAAATTCATCCGCCGGCAGCGGGCGACTTTTAAGATAGCCTTGGTATAAATCACAGTTTTGCGCTTGCAAGAAAGCCAACTGCTCCAAGGTTTCCACGCCTTCCGCCAGCACTTTGAAACCTAAGGTATGCCCTATCGCCACAATGGTCGATGCAATTTCCATGTCATCCTTATTATGGGGAATATCATCGATAAAACTCTTATCGATTTTCAGTACATCCAGGGGAAAGTGCTTGAGATAGGTCAGCGACGAATAACCGGTGCCGAAATCGTCAATGGCAAGATGAATGCCTTGAGCGTGCAGACTGTTGAGAATATGCGTAGTTTTGTCATGGTTTTCCATCAGTCCGCTTTCGGTTATTTCCAATTCCAATTGCCTGGCCGGAAAACCGGTGTCTTGCAGCACCGTAGCAACCAAAGCGTTAATATCGCTACGCCGGAATTGCTGCGGAGATACATTAACCGCCAGAGTTAACGGAGGCAAGCCCATATCCAGCCATTGCCGACCTTGCCTACAGGTTTCGCGCAACACCCATTCGCCAATCTCCACAATTAGCTTGGTTTCTTCGGCAATGGGAATAAAGCGGACCGGGGGAATCAAGCCCTCGACAGGGTCCAGCCAACGCACTAAAGCTTCCGCGCCGACAATGCGACCGCTGGCAATATCCGTTTGCGCCTGGTAGAACACGCGCAACTCCTCTTGTTCAATCGCCTTACGCAAGCGCACTTCCAAGGCAATACGTTCACGAACAGCGATAGTCAGGTCTTCGGAAAAATAGGCAAAACAGCCGCGCCCCTGGTCTTTGGCGTGATACAACGCGGCATCGGCGTGATCCAATAATATTTCAGCGCTATCCCCGTGTTGTGGATACAGGCCGATACCGATACTGGCGCCAATCCGCACATCGTCGCTTTGAATGAGCTGAAAAGGTTTGCTTAAAGAGGCGATAATTTCTTCAGCGACCCGCGCGGCATCATCCGGGTGGCTAATATCTTCCAACAACACAATAAATTCATCGCCCCCCAATCGTGCGACCATATCCACCTCGCGCAACCGGCTTGTGATTCTTGTTGCGACTTGTTGCAGTAAGGCATCACCCGCCTGATGACCCAGACTATCGTTGACGGCTTTAAACCTATCCAGGTCGAGCATCAATAATGCCAGTTGCTTGCCTTCGCGTCGTTCCACGTCAATGCCGTGCTTCAAGCGCTCCTGTAACAACCGACGGTTAGGAAGCTGGGTAAGCGGGTCGTAGAAGGCCAGATGCTGGATCTCGTATTCCGCCGTCTTGCGTTCGGTGATGTCGGAAAACGATGCGACATAGTTGGTAACCCGACCGCGTTCGTCGGTTACGGCGGTAATATTGAGCCATTCAGGATACACTTCACCGTTCTTGCGCCGATTCCAGATTTCGCCCTGCCAGTGCCCATCGTTGGACAAACTTTCCCACATAGCCTGATAGAACTCGGCATCCTGACGACCGGACTTAAGCAGGGCCGGCGTTTTACCGACAACCTCCTCGACACTGTAGCCGGTAACCCGGACAAAAGCCTGATTGACCCTCAGGATGACTTGATTCTTATCGGTGATGGCCATGGCTTCCTGGGACTCGAAAGCGGTAGATGCAATACGCAGGTCCGTCTCCGCCAGCTTGCGCCTAGTAATATCGATACAGGAGCCGATGTAGCCCAGAAATGTTTCTTGCTCGTCATAAAGCGGCACGCCATGATCGAGCAGCCAACGGTATTCACCATCAAAACGGCGCAAACGATATTCCATACTGAATTCCCGCCGGGCATCGAAACTGCTCACGTAGGTCTCGAAGCAACGCTGAAAGTCTTCGGGATGGACGTTTTCTATCCAGCCGTTGCCTACTTCCTGCTCCATGGTTCGTCCGGTAAATTCCAGCCAGCCCTTATTAAAATAGTGGAAAAATTTGTCCGGACTGGCTATCCAGATCAGCACCGGCGCGCTGTCCGCCATAGTACGAAAACGGGCTTCGCTCTCCAACAGCGCTGTCGTCGCCCGCTTGCGCTCAGTGACATCGGTGATGAATCCGTGCCAGAGCACCGATCCGTCTATTTCCCGTTGCGGTAATGAATTGCCGAACAGCCAACGCACCGTACCGTCGCCAAACATCACCCGATACTCATAGTGCCAAGGTATTAAGTTGCGTGCCGATGCCTTGATAGAGGCGACGACGCTGTCGTAGTCGTCGGGGTGCAAAATGGCAAATACTTTGGAGGCATCGTCTCGGACATCCTCAGGACTGACCCGGTAGATGTCGCGGATCGCTTCACTGGCGAAAGGAAAGCAGTAACTGCCATCGGGGCGCATTTGAAATTGAAAGACCAGTCCGGGCACCCGGCTGGCAATTTTTTGGAGTCTATCCAACGCTTCTTGTCGAGCCGTTTCCGCTGCTTTGTGCTCGGTGATGTCGCGAGTCACCGCAAGCAATGCGGTGATATGGCCGTGTGCATCGCGCAACGGAACCGTATGTGCATCCATCCAGCGATGCGAACCCTTTAAGCCATGCATCTCAAACTTCAGGTTGCCTGACTCGCCCTCGAACACGCGTTTTGTCAAGGCCATAAAGGCATCCCGGTATTCCGGCGTCATAAATTGCGTTATATGCTGACCGACGATTTGGTCCGACGAATCCGCTTCGATCATATTCAATCCGGCACGGTTCACTTGTAACAAAGTTCCGTCTACGGCCACCAGTTTCACACACTCAGGCTCGGCCTCAATGATGGCGCGTAGTTGCAACTGACTCTCCAAGAGCTTTTCAAGAAAGTAGCCAAACATAGCCACAATCAAAGAGGCCACAAAGAAAGATGCAAGCAAGCCGGTCAGCAGATAATCGAACGGCACCGTCCCCTTTAGCGCCAGCCCCATGACGGCAACAACCGCCTCAGTCAACAGCATCGACAGGATCACTGAAAACAGCCATAGCTGCCATATTTTCATGCGTTGAAGCAGCTGTAGAGAATTTATTTTCAAGTCAGCCCTTTACGGTTGTAGTGGCATATTAAGTTTCGGCTACCAACTTAAGTAGGAACAGATAACCTCCCGGCAAGGAATGTTATCCGTAAAATCGTCCCGCTTTAAACTGGAAGCCTGAGTTTCGATTCAAACTTTAAATGAGCTGTACATTATCTCTGTTTAACCAGCTCCGGGCAAACCTGCCGCCCTGAACGATACACCTACTCTTTTATCTTCCGCAATTGTAACACCCCATGCTCGAGCCTCATGGCTACCAACATAAGCCGGGGCAGTTTTAAGCTGGTGGCTTCGCTCGTTCCCAAGCTCTCATTTGGGAGCGCGCACAGCACGCCCTTTATACACAAGTGTCTGGGAGACACCGTCATCCCGGCAGGGATTGCCGGGATCCACGACTGCAAGGATGCAGGAGGTAGAGCAACGCAGGAGCAGTTGCCGAGAGCACAGGGATGTGAAT
>SCPZ01000015.1 GCA_004299305.1 Methylobacter sp. | reverse complement strand
GCAGGATTTTTGTTCGTCTGCAACGACTGCATGGATGCAGGAGGTAGAGCAACGCAGGAGCAGTTGCCGAGGCGTAAAAATGGGCGCATAGCGAGCTATGCAACCATTTTTACAACGCAGGAGACAGACAAAAAGACCAGTCAGGTGGGTATATTTTTCGCAGGAAATCGCCTTACCTGCCGCATAACTAATAATTCGCTTTAAATATTCGGAGACAATCTTCCGATAAGATCAGTTTTTACCGGCATAGTCTAAGCGAGGTTTTATGAAAACACTTTATTACAGTCATCCTGATTTTCTTGCTCATGAAACAGGCAGCGGGCATCCTGAATGCGCTAAGCGACTAAAAAGCATAGAAAAAGAATTGGCAAGGCCCGAGTTCTCAGGTTTAATCAGACAATCCCCGCCGCTTGGCACAGAACAACAGATCAGGCTGATTCATCCCCAGTCCCACATTGATACCATTCTTGAAGCCATCCCCGCCCAAGGTGAACATTATTTGGATCATGACACGGTGCTGTCGCCTGGATCAAGCCAGGCCGCTTTTCGTGCGGTTGGCGCGGTTTGCGATGCCGTCGATGAAATCCTGGGCGGCAACGCTGATAATGCTTTTTGCGCGATACGTCCGCCGGGACATCATGCAGAACCCGACCGGGCAATGGGCTTTTGCTTGTTTAATAATATAGCGATTGCAGCGGCTTATGCGCGTCACCACTACCAACTCGAACGCATCGCCATTGTCGACTTTGACGTCCACCACGGCAACGGCACGCAAGCGGCTTTTTACAATCAGCCTAATGTACTTTATGCGTCCAGCCATGAGATGCCGCATTATCCCGGTACCGGCCATCCGACAGAAACAGGCAGAGGCAATATTATCAATGTACCGCTGGCTGCCGGTGATTCCGGCGTAGCATTCAGGCAAAAATACAACAGCATTATTTTACCGGCGCTGAGAAACTTCAGGCCTGATTTATTGTTGATTTCCGCAGGCTTTGATGCGCATAAGGATGACCCCTTAGCCTCCATTATGCTGGTTGAAGATGATTTCAAATGGATTACTCAAGAACTCATGCTCATCGCTGACAACTGCTGCGAAGGCCGGGTGATTTCGGTATTAGAAGGCGGTTATAATCTCAATGCGTTGGCCGCCAGTGTTGCTATTCATATCAAGACCCTAATGACCGGCTAGAAAGAACACTTCGGCAGCGTGGATAAACGACAATCTATTTTGCGTCATCAACCCACTTGGACTATAGTTCGGAAACGTTTTTTTAAATCGCAGCACTAAGTATATGCCTACACAAAATATCATCAATCACGTTGAACAAATGACCACCATCGGTAACGAGCTTTCCGCCGATGTGAAAAAAGTCATCGGCCAAGTTGAAAAGTTGACTGACATCGGTATTGCGCTTTCCGCCGAAAAAGACACGACGCAGTTGTTGGAAAAAATCCTGCTAGGGGCGAAATCCATTACCAATGCAGATGGAGGCACGATATACCGGGTCGATGGCAACACCATTAAAATAGAAATCATCCGTTCCGATAGTCTTGGCATTTACCTGGGAGG
The DNA here is from genome assembly GCA_004299305.1 of Methylobacter sp. Lineage (GTDB taxonomy): Bacteria > Pseudomonadota > Gammaproteobacteria > Methylococcales > Methylomonadaceae > Methylobacter_A. Next base: position 8,153 of record SCPZ01000015.1, on the reverse strand, counting down.
CGGCGGAAATGCCATTAATATTCCGAATATCCCCTTGTACGGAGAGGATGGTAAGCCCAATCTTAAGAATGTCGTCTGTTATTCATACCACTATAACAAGACCATTAACATTGCCGATGCCTACGATTCAGTTCATTTCGATTTTACCGGCACCAAGGCATTCGACAAGATAAATAATTACCGCTCAAAATCCTTCCTTTCTATTCCGCTGAATAATCACCAAGGTGAAATCATCGGCATCCTGCAACTGATTAACGCCATCAATCCTGAAACCAAGGAAATTACCGAATTCGACTCAGTCTCACAACGTTTTGCCGAGGCATTGGCTTCACAAGCTGCGACTGTTTTAACCAAACAACAGCTCATTATCGACCTGGAAAACATGTTTGAGTCGTTGGTCAAATTGATAGCGACTGCAATTGATGAGAAATCACCATACACCGGCGGACATTGCCGCCGTGTCCCGGAGTTGACCTTAATGCTGGCAAAAGCGGCAAGCGATACCGACCACGGCTATTTACAGGATTTTAAACTAAGCGAGGCAGATAACTACGAACTCACTATCGCGAGTTGGTTACACGACTGCGGAAAAATTATCACGCCTGAGTACGTCATTGATAAAGCAACAAAACTGGAAGCTATTTTCGACCGTATTCATCTGGTGGAAGCGCGCTTTGAAATATTAAAACGCGATCAGGAAATCGCACTGCTTAAACAGCAACTTACTGATCTGCAAAACCATAAAACCCCATCGCCTGAACTGGAACAAGCCTATCAAGCTAATATCGCTCAATTGGACGATGACTTGGCGTTTATCCGTGGCTGCAATATCGGTGGAGAAGCCATGTCGGATCAAGATATTACTCGTCTTAAGACGCTGCAAAAGCTTACCTGGTCAACCAATAATGTCGATGTTCCGCTATTAAGCGATGAAGAAATCTATAACTTGAGCATATTCCGAGGTACCTTGACTTCGGAAGAACGAAAAATCATCAACAATCATATCAGCGTTACCATTTCGATGCTGGAAGCCATTAAATTCCCCAAACACTTACACAACGTCGTCGAATATGCGGGCGGTCATCACGAACGCATGGATGGTAAGGGTTATCCAAAAGGACTTAGCCGTGAACAAATGTCCATCCCGGCACGGGTAATGGCTATAGCGGATGTCTTCGAGGCATTGACAGCAAAAGACCGGCCTTATAAATCAGGAAAAAAACTTTCCGACGCATTATTTATCTTAAAGAAAATGAAAGAAGAAAAACACATTGATCCCGATCTGTATGACGCATTTATCGAGCACAAGGTTTATAGAAAATATGCTGAGAAATTCTTGGATGCCGAGCAAATCGATGTTGATTAAGATAACCCGCAAAAAATAAACTGCCGCAGACTCACAGATTAAACTTATCTCTCATCAGTGAATCTGCGGCAACTTTAACAAGGGATATTTTTTACCTAAATGAATAGCCAGTCTTGTAGGGTGCGCATCGCGCACCCTTTTCTAAAAAACCGAATCCAATAACGGCACGCAATGCCTGCCCTATTATCCAATCCTGACCAACTTGGCGTCTTTGATGAAATTCAGTAATAAATGGTTTAAATCTTATCGTTTTCTGGCATGTGTTCTCATTACGCTGTTATTCATGGCGCACACCGCCAATTGGCTGCATATTCCCACCCTACAGCGCATGGAAAATATTTTATATGACTTGCGTTTGCGAACCACGGTTGTCAATACGGTCGATCCGCGCATTGTCATTATCGATATAGACGAGGAAAGCCTTGCCAAAGAAGGGCGCTGGCCTTGGCGTCGGGATAAACTGGCCTATTTGGTCGATATGCTGTTTGATTATTACAACGTTAAATTACTAGGCTTCGACGTGGTTTTTTCCGAACCGGATACCAGCGCTGGCGTAGAGTTACTGGAAAAACTGGCATCCGGCCCACTGCAAAAAGACAGCAATTTTTTATCGACACTGGAAACGATGCGCCCGCAATTGTCTTACGATGACATGTTTGCCAAAAGCCTGGAAAATCGGCCTGTAGTGCTGGGCTATTTCGCCAGTCATAAAACCGAAAAGACACCGCAGGTAGGTACGTTGCCCCCGGCTTTGGCGTCGGCAGATGGACACCCGTTCAGTTCTTTACTGTTCACTGAAAAAAGCTATGCCGCTAATCTGCAGAAACTGCAAACAGCGGCGACGTCCGGCGGTTTTTTTAACAATCCTAATGTCGACGAAGATGGTGTGTATCGAAGACTACCGTTATTAATCCATTATGACCATCAACTTTATGAAGCATTATCGCTGGCTTTGTACAGAACCTTGCTGGGCATGCCGGAGGTTAAATTTATTACCGGCAAGGGCTATGGCGAAACCGATAGTGATCGATTGGAAGGCCTGGATATTGAAGGCTTTCAGATCCCTGTCGACCAGAGCAGCACCCTATTGGTGCCCTATCGCGGACGACAAGGGAGCTTCGCCTATATCTCGGCAACCGATGTGCTTAACGGCGTGGTAGCCCAAGAAAAATTAAAAGACAAAATTGTTATTGTCGGCACAACAGCGGCGGGCTTACTCGATTTACGAGCAACGCCGGTACAAAACGTCTACGCCGGGGTTGAAGTACATGCCAATATTCTCAGCGGCTTACTCGACCAAACCATTAAATCCAGGCCCAGCTATATTATTGCTGTCGAGTTGCTTGAATTACTATTGGTCTGCGTACTGGCTATCTTAGTATTTCCCCATGTATCGGTGTTTTTATCGGCCATCATATTCAGCCTATTGCTTAGCGCTGTCATAGCGTTCAATTTTTACTGTTGGATGATTTGGAATATCGACACCCTATTGGCAACCCCGGTCACCTTATTGACGTTACTGTACGGCATCCAGATATTTTTCGGCTTTTTCTTCGAAAACCGCAAGAAAAAACAACTCGGCAATATATTCGGGCAATATATTCCGCCCGAATTGGTTGAGCAAATGAGCCAGTCGGAGGAAGAATTTTCATTAAAAGGCGAAAGCCGGGAAATGACTGTATTGTTTTCCGATGTCAGGGGCTTTACGACTATTTCCGAAGGCATGGAACCGCAGGAACTGTGCGAGCTGATCAATGATATTTTAACCCCGGTAACCCGCGTCATCCATGAACACAAAGGTACCATCGACAAATATATCGGCGATGCAATCATGGCTTTTTGGGGAGCCCCGATGCATAACCCTCAACATGCCAGCTACGCCGTCAAGGCCGGTTTGGCCATTTTACAAGCCCTAAAAACCATCCAAAAGGATTTTAAAGCCAAAGGCTGGCCCGAAGTTGACATCGGCATAGGCCTTAATACAGGAAAAATGAGTGTGGGTAATATGGGTTCGCAATTTCGCATTGCCTATACAATAATGGGCGATGCGGTTAATTTAGGCTCACGATTGGAAGGACTCACTAAACAATATGGCGTAAAAATGATAGTCAGCGAAAGCACCCTGCTGGCGGCTCCCGAGTTTACCTACCGTGAACTCGACAAAGTACGCGTCAAAGGCAAGCACAAACCCATTACCATTTATGAACCCTTAGGCGTAACAGAGGACATAGGCCCCGAACAATTACAGATTCTCGAGCTACTGAATCAAGGCTTGCATCACTATCGACAACAACAATGGACCTCGGCACAGCTTATTTTTGAGCAATTAGCACAGCGTTATCCACATGATAAGCTATACTCGATTTATCTTGAACGGATAGCTTACTACCTTGAGTCGCCGCCAGAAGCGGGCTGGGATGGCGCATTTACCCATACCAGCAAGTAATGTTTTAACAATTGATTCACTATTTCTACCACTGAATCCAAAGAATTGGTTTGACAACAAGATACAAGTGGTAAAATCATCAAAAATATTAAAAGTGAAATCATTACGATGAAAACTAACTTAAAAAAACAAACAACACATCATCATTCACTGTTTGGCGCAAACCTGCCGTTACGGAGCGCGCTTAACCTCGCAATTTTAGCGATACTCTATCCTTCTTTTTCTTATGCCAATCCGGATGGAGCGCAGGTCATTAGCGGGCAGGTCAGCATTGATACCGCTACGCCGGGCGTGACAACCATCACCAACAGCCCCAATGCTATTATCAACTGGCAGAATTTCAGCATTGCCCAAAACGAGCTCACCCAGTTTATCCAGCAGAACGCTCAAAGCGCGGTACTCAACCGCGTTATCGGCCAAAACCCCAGCGAAATTTTTGGACAATTATTTTCTAACGGCCAAGTCCTCTTAATCAACCCTAACGGCGTTGTGTTCGGCGCTGGCGCCTCGATTGATACCCAGGGCCTGATTGCCTCCAGTCTTAACCTGAGCGACCAGGATTTCCTGACCGGCAACTACCATTTCATGGCAGGCCCCACTGCTGGAAATATCCTTAACGAAGGCATTATCCGCGCCGGAAAAGACGGCAATATTATTCTTATTGCCCCTCAAATCAAAAACAACGGCATCATCAAAAGTGATGGCGGCTCCATTACCCTGGCGGCAGGACAGGAACTGACCATTACCAACCTGGACGACCCGGATATTCGCTTTCAAATCCAGGCCCCCGAAAGCAGCGCACTTAACCTGGGCAAACTGTTAACCGACGGCGGCGCTATCAACGTCTTTGCAAATACCATCAAACACAGCGGCGAAATCAATGCCGACAGCGTTGAGATGGATGCGCAAGGCAATATCCGGCTGGTCGCTCAACAAGATATAACTTTAGCACCCGACAGCAAAATATCGGCAAATAACAGCCAAGGCGATGCAGGTGCTATTCATATAGAAAGCAAAACCGGCACAACTTCGGCGCAAGGCACTATAGAAGCCCAAGCCTCCCAATCCGGTAAAGGCGGCAACATCGAACTGCTCGGCGAACAGGTCGGCGTACTGGACCAGTCAAAAATTGACGCCAGCGGCGAAAGCGGTGGAGGACAAATTTTAATAGGCGGCGATTATCAAGGTAAAAACCTAGATGTACACAATGCCAAAACGACTTATGTAGGCAAAGACACTACTATTAAAGCCGATGCCAAAACCAATGGCGACGGCGGCAAGGTCATCGTCTGGTCGGATGACGCCACCCGCGCTTACGGTGACATCAGTGCTAAGGGCGGCAGCCGAAGCGGTAACGGCGGATTTATCGAAACCTCAGCTCATTGGCTGGATACCACCGGAATTAAAATCAATGCTTCTTCACCCTATGGTCGTGCTGGCGAATGGCTACTTGACCCATCCAATCTTACGATTAGCAGTTCACCCAACAGCTTCGATTCGGCCCTCAATATCACCAATCTCTTAAATTCCGACATTGAAACCACGCTGAACAGTGGCACCAACGTAAAATTGCAGACGGGTGCCGGCGGTCAAGACAATGGCGACATTAACATCGACGCCAATATTGCCAGAACCAATACGGCTAACAGCGCTACTGCCACTCTAAGTTTCATTGCCCATAACAATATTATTGTAGGTACTAATGTTAATATCTCTTCCAGCGGTGCCACCACAGGTAAACTTAATGTTGTTTTAAACGCAGACTCCGATTCAAACGGCGGTGCTATCCTGATGAACGACGGCTCCTCCATCCGCAGCAACGGCGGCGATATAACATTGGGTGGCGGGGCAAACCCGCTAACAACGCCTGCGCTCGGGGTTGACGGCAATTCTGATGGCGTACAGATAACCAATGCCACACTAGATGCCGGAGCGGGTAATATAAGCATACAAGGAACCGGCATGACAGGTGCCGATGGCATCCGCATTGAATCTTTGAGCCAACTAATAACCACCAGTGGCAACATAACTCTTAACGGCATCAGCGGCAACGGGACGGACTCTAACACTGGCGTTAACATTTTTGACAGCACGCTCACCACTACCAGTGGGGAACTCAATATCGTCGGCACTGGTCAAGGTAGCGGGAGTGACACCAAAGGCGTTCATCTTAACAATGCTCGCCTCATTACCAACGGAAATTTGAATATCACCGCCAAGGGTGATGGATCGGCGGGCGATCTGCTACAATCCGGCGGCGGCATAATCTCCAACATGGGATTTAGCAACCCCACTACCGGTTCGAGTGATGTCACATTAAGCGGACATAATCTAACGCTTACCGATGTTCGCTCACAGCGCCACATTGTCCTTAATGCCTCGGGAAATGTTAATCTCGCCATGCCCGCTGATACCGGGGATACCATTGACGACCAATATTTTATTTACAACCTGCCGTTCGACTTTTCCTTCTTCGGCAAATCCTATTCTCATGCCTACATCAGTAGCAATGGCCTGATCACCTTCGACAAAGGAACAACAGCGTTTTATGTCGCTACTAATACTCCTGCGAAAAATATAGCATTCCTTGCCGACTATAAAGCTATCGCCCCCGCTTGGTCTGATTGGAAACTACACACATCCCTGGGAAAAAACATCTTTATTTCTCGTCCAACCAGCTCAGAATTAGCTGTAAAATGGGATGTCGATGACTCCGCAGACGGCCTTACCAGCTCTGGGAATGAAGCAATAAATACGGCAATTTTCGAGGCCGTTCTGAACGCATCAGGAGACATCTCATTTAATTACGGTGCTGCAAACAACATCTTCACTGGCGGCATGGCCATCGCCCTGAGTGACGGCCAGGGTAAGAACAACTCTGTCACTACCTCTGCATTGATGAATAACTTTGCGTCGTTCAACAACCTGAAATCAACGACTTTCACCCCGAATCCAACCGGTAGTTATACCGAGACTGTTGCAAGCTCCGGCGGCGCACTTGTTAGCACCACGCCTGTTTATACAGGCACATCGGGATTTAATATTTATACCAGCGATACATTAAACCCTGTCCTGTCGGCGCTATCCACTATCACTGTCAATGCCACAGGCTCGATTACCCAAGACGGCATGATCAAATCAGGCAGCGGCGACATCGTGCTTGATACTGCCGACAGTTACATCAACAATGTCGGTAGCAATGCACTCAACGTTTCCGACAACGGTCGTTGGCTGGTGTATTCAACCGATCCAGTCAATAACACTTCAGGCGGATTAAGTCCGTCATTCAGACATTACGGCTGCCAATACGCGACCGGCTGCACAAACTATACCATTCCCACTACCGGCAACGGCCTACTCTACAGTATTACGCCTGTACTGAGTGTGACACCTGGAACTGCCAGCAGCAGATATGGAAGTCCTATCAGCAGCCTAGCTGGATTAGCTTATACATTAAGCGGTTACATAGGCGACGATGAGGCCAGCTCTACTGTCAGCGGAACAGCCAGCTACACGACCGATGCGACGTCCGGTTTATCTGCCGACAAATACAACATCGCCTATACTGCTGGATTAAACAATAGTCTGGGATATGCTTTTGCCGACAATACCGCTAGCGTAGCAGAATACACGATCACCCCAGCCCTGCTTATCCTGAGTATTACAGCAGATAATGCCAAGCGAGTTTATGGCGACGCCAACCCTATTTTTACCGGCAATGTTACAGCGGGGGAGCTTGCCAATGGCGACACTCTTGATTCCATCGGTCTTGAGTACAAAACCTTGGCGACTCAATTCTCTAATGTGGGTGACTATCCAATCACACCAACAATCACCAGCAGCAACTACGATTTTACCGGCATACCCGGCCAACTAACTATCTCCAAGGCTACCCTAAACATTTATGCAGTACCTGACACTCGTGTTTACAACGGCACCACCAATTCATCAGGCGTAGTCACTTACGAATTACGAGGCGATGATAGTTTCACGACTGCCCCCACCCAGTCTTTCGCCAGCAAAGATGCACTAGGCATCAATCTCAGTATCTTGCAAGTTAACAACGACTACACACTAGACGATGGTAATTCGGGTCTTAACTACAACATCATACCCCATGATGCCCAGGGTACCATTACCCCGAAAGCGCTGAGCGCCACCGTCACCGCACCCGACCGGGACTATGACGGCAGCCGCACCGCCACACCCACCTTGACCATTACTGACGGCCTGGTCGCCGATGAAACCGTGACCGCCACCGGCGAAGCCACCTTCAACAGCAAGGACGTGCTCAGCGCCAACCTGGTCACCGTCAACAGCACCGCGCTGGCCGACGGCCTC
>SCPZ01000014.1 GCA_004299305.1 Methylobacter sp. | reverse complement strand
AGCTATGCCATCTTAAAATCAGGTGAGCCTTTCGATCCTAATTTTTCCTTGCAAAAATGCATTTAAGACGGTATCTGCCGGGATGACGTGCTTTGAAATACTTGTGTATAACGATGAGCGCCGGAGCGTGGGAACTATTCGGGCTAGGGGGTTATTTATTGCGAGTTACCTAAGGCGATTTCCTGCGAAAAATATACCCACCTGACTGGTATATTTATTCTTGGCAATCGCCTAATGTTCCTGTTAAATCGTTCCAATTCCGGTTTGTTGGACTAAAATAAATAAGTGAGAGGTTTTTGTTTTGAAGAGGGACAAAATGAAAAATTACCGATTATTTTTATTGGGGTTTGTGGTGGCGTCATTAGTTTTTTTAACCGGGTTTGAAAAGCCCGGCGCTAATACTTTTCCGGCGGAACAACAGGCATCATTCAGCGAAGCAAAAAAAAATCAGTCCAAGAACGTCAAACCGGGTTCCGTTAATTCAAAACAAAAAACCATAAAACACAGGCGGACATCAGTACAGCGTGTCAATGATGACGCTGAACTTCAAAAGTCGCTGGATCTTTCTATTCCCTTTAACGGGTCAGAAAATGCCGGGCTGGCGATTGAACAAGATAGGGCGGTTCAGGCAGAGCTGTCGAATCTGTTTGCTACTGAAAAGAAAAAAAAGTCACGACCACTCTATTTAGACGGTCAGATATTAATGTCGCAAGAACCGGAAGTGGATAAGAAAAAATCGCTAGATGGCGCGGGAATTGTTATTAATCTGAAGCGCTGAGTCTCGAAAAGAGTTTTCATAACTATTCACTCTGGCTGATGCCCGTTCCTATGCATCACCTTACCTACTATCTTAAAGTTTAAAGCTTCCACTCCTCGGCAACTGCTCCTACATTCATGTAGGTTAAGCCAGCTTTGAACTTCGACATCGAAACTTCATGGAGTCCAAAGCTTGCTTTGGTCGCTGGTTGCAAATCTAAGGAACGATCTCGAAATTAGCCATCATACCGTTGTCTTCGTGGAACAGGATGTGGCAATGGAATACGGATTTGCCGATAAAATCGGGAAAAGCCATGCGGATGAGCACTTTTTGTCCCGGCAGCACGTTCAGTATGTCCTGGCTGCCGTAAGCCTTGACCGGCTTGCCGTCGATTTCGGTGACAGTGAAATTGTTGACGTGGATATGGAAGGGATGATCCTCGACAGCGCCGCCCTCAGCCTTCGTTTGATTAATGTCATTGTAAATCAGCCATTCCTCGGTTGTGCCTAGCTTAATTTTGGCACCGTTGGTCAGGGGTTCGAATATTTTTCCGTTAATCTCGAAATAGGGCGTGTTGGTCGCAGTGGTAAATCCTTCACTGAACCTGATAAAGCGACGCTTAGCTACCGGGCCGCTTAGGTAGGCTGGAGGTTCGCCTAAATACGTTGGTATTTCCCGTGGTACATCCTTGCTGCCGGAGACAACCAGCGTTGCCAGTTCTGCGGCAGTCCATCCGCCGAAAGGCCCTGAGTTATAGCCTTGGGTTCTAAAAATATAGCTGCCAGCTTTGGCCCCGGTGACGGTGAATTCAAAACGCTTGCCGGGCGGCAGCAGTAAAGTTTCGGTGGTGTAGCTTTCCCAAAGCATGGAACCATCTTCCGCCACTACCGTAAATATATGACCGTCGAGACTTAGCTGGTAATAAGGGTCATTACCCATGTTAACCACCCGCCAAAGCTGGGTTTCGCCTGGGCGCATAGTGATGGTTGGCGCCAATTGGCCATTGACCGTATGTTGCTGTTCGGGCGGTGTCAGCCCTGTGGCGAGCGCACCGTCCTTAATGGCGACATTTTTCAATGCCAGCAATCGCTGCCGTACTCCTTGCAGAGCGGGAAGTTGCTCGGCCCCGCCTTCCACCATCAACATGCCGGTCAAACCGGCATAGATTTGTGCGTCAACGACGCCATGTACATGAGGGTGATACCAATACAGTCCGCCGGGATGATCCGCCGGAATTTGGAAATCATAGTCATAGGACTCGCCGAATGGAATTTCCAGGTAGATATTGTCCGCCTTGGGCAAGGGCGATACGTGCAGGCCGTGGAAATGGGTGTTCAGCATATTGGGAGACATAGCCATATTGGTAGTCTGCGCCATTTCCGGCAATTTTAGATTGTTATGCACCTTCAGGCGAATATGGTCGCCGGGTTTAACCCGTAGCGTCGGCCCCGGATAATGGCCATTGTAAGTCATAGTGCCGGTGATCAGCTGGTCGGCTACTTTTGTCGCATTGGTGGTTGCCTGCAAGGTTGTTTGCAGGATGCCATTGCTGCTGGCTAGTACCGGCGGTTCCTTCAGGGCTACACCGCTTGCGCTTGCGGTCAAGGTCTTTGCCGCCACGCTTTGAGGAAAAAGTCCCAAAGTTGCGGCAGTTGCACCGATAGCGCCGAAGGTTCCTAAAAAAAGTACCCGGCGGCGGCCCAAATCGGTATCATGGTCTTCTTGGATTTCGTGTTGATCTGTCATGGTTTTTCCTCACTGTTATTGTTGTTACCGGTTTCTAGCGACCGTGTTTTTGCGCTGCAAAACCTGCTGTTGGCGCTGTATCGTAGAATACTAAAGCAGGTCTCATTGTCCAAAATAATTTTTACCAAGGTAATGCGCAAAAAATAAACTACCGCACCCTATAATCTTGACAACTCAGCAGCTAGAAAAATGGAACACGGATGACGCGGATTAAACAGATAATTACTGATAAAACAATTAATTATGTTTATTAAAAATGGGTGCTGGTGCAGCATAATGTTTATAACTTTTTTATTATCATGAAGATAATGAAGGGAAGAGAATTGAGTGCTTTATGAACGGTTTCAATATCACACATGAACTCAATACAATAAATCTTCATGCTCTTCATGGTAAAAATAAATGACATTTTTTGGAATCAGCACCCTTAAAAATCCGTTCAAATCCGTCTCATCGGTGTCGCCTAGAGGCGCCTACTTTTGGCATCCGTGTTCTATTGTATTTAATTTAGGTATTTTTATTTATTGCGAGTTGCCCAAGTTAGTTAACCGGCTTGCCGCATTGAACTTATTGAGGAAATAATAATGAATAATTATGTTATCCGCCGCATGACACGCCCCGAACTTGATATAGCGCTCGCTTGGGCCAAACTGGAAGGATGGCGGCCCGGCCTGTACGATGCCGAGCATTTCTATTCAACCGACCCGAACGGATTTTTTATAGGTTTGCTTGATGACGAACCGATCGGCTGTATTTCCGGGGTTAAATACGGCGACGATTTCGGTTTCATCGGTTTCTATATCGTTAAGCCGGAATGGCGCAATCGGGGCTTTGGTTTGCAGTTGTGGCAGACTGCGATGAATTATTTGCAGGGACGCAATATCGGCCTTGATGGCGTGATAGAACAACAACACAATTATCAAAAATCAGGTTTCCATATCGCCTGTCGCCATGTGCGCTATCAGGGCGCTTATAACAACGAAAAAACCGCGTCCGTTGCAGACATAGTCGAGATAGATGCGGTGCCTTTTGAACAATTGCTTCACTATGACAGCCGGTATTTTCCTGCGCCCAGAGCCGGTTTTTTACAGTCCTGGATTAAGCAGAAACAGGGTGCGGCGCTGGCGCTGGCGGTTGAAAACAACATAAGCGGTTACGGCGTTATTCGGGCTTGTGATGGCGGGTTCAGGATAGGCCCTTTATTTGCGAACAGCTATCATGATGCCGAGCAGTTGTTAGGCGCTTTATTGAACCATATTCCCCAAAACAGCGATTTTTTTATTGATATTCCCGAGCCTAATCAGGATGCCTTGAAACTCGTTTCCGGCTATGGCATGAAAGCTGTTTTTGAAACAGCAAGGATGTACACGCAAAACAATCCGGCTATTGATTTAAACGGGCTGTTTGCAGTGACGAGCCTGGAATTGGGATAAGGGGCTGTCGCTATTTTTAGCCCTGTGATTTAGGTAAAATAATTTATCTGTCAACAGCGTATAGCCTAGGTCCAAAGGTAACAGCCATTAATATCCACTCAAAACCCGCCGAATGCCTGCAATGCGAAGCTGAAGTCAGGGAGCTGAAACGTACGATTCAGGCATTGCGCAACCAACTGGAATTGAGCCAACGCGAGAAGGATGACGCTGTGCAAGCCGCAGCCGTCGCTGCGACCCAGGAAATAAGCCAGTTCAAGGTAACTATTGTCGCGTTGCGGGATGCCTTGGAAAATGCCTTCATGGAGCGCGAAAACCAGGTGCAACAGGCCTTGGCCGGTTCCGCCGCTGAAATTGCGCTATTCAAGGACACGATAGTTAACTTACGCGATATGCTGGAGTTGGCGAAAATAGAAAAAGAAAACGCCGTGCAGCAAGTCCAACAAGCTGCTAACGTCGAAATCGCTCAATTACAGGCCATTATTCAAGCCATGCGTGAACAATTGGAAAAAACTTCGTGACCATGACTGAAAAACCAGAAAAACCGATTCCCGTCAAACGCAGTAACGTTTCCGAACCCAGCAGTCAAAAAAAATGGATCAAGGAAGCGGATATTCTGTTAAAAATTTCCAAGCGTATTTCCGCGCAAGAATCTCTCGATGACGTTTTAAATGTACTGGTGGAGATGTGTACCACCGAACTTAATGCCGAAAGGGGCTCGCTTTTTCTCAACGACCCCGAAACCAACGAACTGTATTCGCGTGTCGCCCAAGGCACATCGCAACGCGAGATTCGTATCCTGAATAACAGCGGTATCGCCGGATTTGTTTACAACAGCGGCGAAAGTGTAATTATCCACGATCCTTACAACAACCCGCATTTCAACCGTAGCGTTGACGAACAAACCAGCTTTGTTACAAAAAACATTCTTTGCGTCCCGGTGCGCACTGCCAAGGGTAATGTCATCGGCGTCGCCCAGGTGCTCAATAAAACAGCCGGGCAATTCAATAAGAACGATCTGGCGTTATTTGAGGCGATGACCAGCCAAGCCGCTTTGGCCTTGGAAAGTGCGCAATTCATCGAGCGTATGCAAGCCCTCCGTTTGCAGGAAATGGAGTTTATAAATGTGGTCTCGGAAGTCACCGCCGATATAAAGCTCGGTTCGTTGCTGCAAAAAGTCATGGGCGAGGCGACGCGATTGCTGAATGCGGAACGCTCTACGCTGTTTCTTAACGATGAAAAAACCAATGAATTGTGGTCGGAAGTGGGCCAAGGCCTTGAAGCCATGCAAATACGCCTGCCCAATCATTTGGGCATAGCCGGGGCGGTATTTAGTTCCGAAAAAACCATCAACATCCCTTATGCTTACGCCGACCTTCGCTTTAATCCGGCATTCGATAAAAAAACCGGATTTTTCACCCGCTCGATACTTTGCGTTCCGGTCATTAACAAACAGGGCAAAACCATCGGCGTCACCCAGGTGCTTAACAAGCGCGGCGGGCCTTTTACCAGCGAGGATGAGGCCCGGTTGCGCGCGTTTACCGCCCAAGTTTCGATTGCCCTGGAAAACGCCAAGCTGTTTGCCGATGTGCAAAACATGAAAAACTATAACGAAGCCATGTTGGAAAGCATGTCTAACGGGCTGATCACGCTGGATGAAACGGAAAAAATCATTACCTGTAATGCAGCCGGGCTCAGGATCTTGCAAGCTGCGCCTGCCCAAGTGCTCAACCAGTCGGCGCAGGCGTTTTTTAGCGGTGCCAATGCCTGGATTGTCGACAAAATCAGGGCTGTGGAAGAGCAGCAGCAACAACAAGTCATGATGGATGCGCAGCTGGCGGTTAAAGACGAATATCTTTCCGTGAATTTAACGGTTCAGCACCTGCTCGGGGCGGACAAAAAACGCATCGGCTTTATGCTGGTCATCGAAGACATCAGCAATGAAAAAAGACTCAAATCGACGATGTCCCGTTACATGGACCCGTCTATCGCCGACCGGCTGGTTGCCAGCGGTTCGGAAATATTAGGCGGTAAAAGCGTGGTTTGTACCACGCTGTTTTCGGATGTGCGCGGATTTACCACGCTGACCGAACAACTGGGCGCTCAAGGCACCGTATCGTTGTTGAACGAGTATTTCACGATAATGGTCGATTGCATCCAGCGGGAACAAGGCATGCTCGATAAATTTATCGGCGATGCAATCATGGCCGTATTCGGTATCCCGGTTATTCATAATGACGACGAAGATCGCGCCGTGCGTACCGCTATCGCGATGATGCGCGAGCTGCAAGCCTGGAATATCAAGCGCGCCGAGGCAGGGAAAATGCCGCTGGACATCGGTATCGGCCTGAATACCGACACAGTGGTATCCGGCAATATCGGTTCGCAAAAGCGCATGGATTTTACTATTATCGGCGATGGCGTAAATCTGGCGGCGCGCCTTGAATCGGCCTGCAAGCAATACGGCACACACATTTTAATCAGCGAATTTACCTATGCCAAGCTGAAGGACACTTACCGGAATCGGGAAATCGACTACGTTATTGTCAAGGGTAAAACCGAACCCGTAGCGATTTATGAAATTCTGGATTACCACAATGAACAGACCTTTCCGAACATCGTGGAAGTCTTGACGCTGTTTAAAAACGGTTTGAACAAGTACCGGAAACGCCAGTGGCAACAAGCGATCAGTTTGTTTAGCGAGGCTTTAGTCCTCAACCCTGCCGATAAAGTAAGCCAGTTATATTTGGAGCGCTGTCACAAACTTGAACAGCTGACGCTCGAAGATGACTGGAATGGCGTGTGGGTTATGGAGTCAAAATAAGCTAACTCGCAATAAATGGCTACCCATTTAAACTGGGACAGATAACATCCCTTCAAGGGATGTTATCTGTAAAATCGTCCCGCTTTAAATAGAAGCCCATTTTTTACAACACAGCCACGACACATCGGCTATAGTTATGCCATTTTGGCAATCGTCGTTGAATAAGGTAAGCGCGTGAAAATTCAAGCCCGATTATTACTGTTAATGCTATCCAAGACCACCTTCACTATGGTCATTGCCTTGCTTGTCACCTCGTATTTGACACGGGATATCTTGGAATCGGCAATGACGGAAAAGTTGGTTGCCGTATCGGAAGCCAGATACAGCACACTGAACCGTTGGATGGAGACCTTACAGGCGCAAATGACCATTTTTGCGGTTGCACCGACCACGGTTCAATTGTTAAGTGAATTGAGCGGGGAATTTCACAACTTGGGCGATAACGCTCAAACATTGTTACAACAAAATTACCTGGTGGCGGGGCGCAATCGTCAAGCTACGCAAATGCCGGCCCCGATCATGGCTTATGACAAGGTACAGCGTGTCGCCAAACTGTATTTTATCCGTTGCCATGCCGCCTACAACTGGGAGGATATGTTTCTCATCGATACGCAAGGCAATGTGGTGTTCAGCTTGAGAAAAGAAACTGATTTTGCGACCAATTTACGTACCGGTCCTTGGCGGGATTCGGGCTTGGCGCGGGCGGTTATGCCTTTATTGCAGGATGCTATTCCAGGGCAACTCAGCTTTGCCGATT
Source organism: Methylobacter sp. (assembly GCA_004299305.1). Taxonomy (GTDB): domain Bacteria; phylum Pseudomonadota; class Gammaproteobacteria; order Methylococcales; family Methylomonadaceae; genus Methylobacter_A. The sequence continues at coordinate 66,317 of SCPZ01000014.1, read as the reverse complement.
ATTCACAGTACGCGCCCCGCAACATGCAGGCGGCCAGTTTTATTGCGCTGCCGGTATTCGATGAGGACAAGCAGCAGTTTTTGGGGGTGGTGGCGATTCAATTACCCATTAGCCAAATGAGCGAGTTGATGACAGATAAAGCGGGCATGGGCGAAACCGGCGAAGTCATTGTGATAGGAAAGGACGGCTGGATGCTGACCGATTCCCGTTTCAGCAAGGAAAGCGCCATATTGAAGAAGCAGCTTAAAACCCAGGTTTCAGAGACGGTGTTGGCAGGCAAAACCGCTACCCTGATAGCGCCGGATGATCGCGGCATTGAAATTCTAGCGAGGGCTAAACCGTTTATCCCTTTTGCTAGCGCGCTAGGCGACAAGGTGCTTTGGGGGATTGTCGCCAAAATCGAACACTCTGAGGTATTGTTCGAATACTATCATCTTCAGCGCGTATTATTGTTTACCACGGCGGGCTTGACCCTGCTTGCCGTGAGTTTGGGCGTATGGGGCGGGCGCACGATAACGCGGCCCTTGATTCGTATTACCGATGCGTTGACACGGTTGGCGAATGGCGAGCAAATCAGCGTTCCCGAATTAAAGCGTAGCGACGAAATCGGCGAGATTGCCAAGGCGGCGGAAACTTTTCATACCATTGTCCGGCAAGTGGAATACGAGCATTGGCTTGGTGAGAATGTCACGCTATTGACTAGCGCCGCGTCGGCGGAAAGCTCAATTAACAAGGCCGCAGAGCGGGTTCTGCATTTGTTATGCGATTTATTGGACGTTCCCGTTGGCGCGGTTTATTTGCTGGACGATGGGCGCTATCAACGGGTCAGCTCTCATGGCTTGGCGCGCAGTAATCAAGCCGAGACCTCATTCGATATCGGTGTAGGTTTATTAGGGCAGTGCGTGAAGAGTAATCAAGCTGTGGTGTTGTCGCCCGTACCCGCCGGTTTAACGATTATCAGCACCGGCTTGGCGGAGTTCGCCCCGCACGAATTAATTATTTATCCGATTGATCATAAAAATGAAGTATTGGCGGTGCTGGAGCTGGCATCGAACAGCTCATTGCAAGCTAAACAACATGCATTCTTGAAAGCCGCTACCGCTACCTTGGGTTTGCATTTTGCCAATTTGCAAGCGGCGGAACATAATTCCCTGTTGTTGGCGGAAACCAGTCAACAAGCCGCCGAGTTACGCGCCAGTTCGGGTTATGCGCGTAGCTTAATTGAAGCCAGTCTCGATCCTTTAGTGACTATCGGTACAGATGGCAAAATCATGGATGTGAACGCGGCGACCGAAAAAGTCACCGGCGTAGAACGCGAGCAACTGATAGGTAGCGATTTTTCCGATTATTTTACCGAGCCGGACAAGGCGCGCAGTGGTTTTCAACAAGTGTTCTCCAATGGTTTTGTCACCGATTTTCCTCTGGCCATTCGTCATGTTACCGGCAAAATTACCGATGTGTTGTATAACGCCAGCGTTTACCTTGATAGCCAAGGCGAGGTGGCGGGTATTTTTGCTGCGGCCCGCGACATCACCGATAAAAAGAAAGCCGATCAAACCCTGTTCGAACAGCAACAGTCTTTGCTGCGCAGTAATACGGAATTGCAGACAATAAGCGAGGAATTGCGCAGCCAATCGGAGGAAATGAAATCGCAGAATGAAGAACTGAAATCCAGCCAAGAGGAATTACGCGCTCAGCAAGAAGAAGCCCAACTGAAAAATCAATTGCTGGAAAAGCAAAGCAAGCAACTGAAAGGCGTTATTATTGAAGTTAAGGCCAAAGCCGAACAACTGCAACAAGCTAATCAATATAAGTCGGAGTTTTTAGCCAATATGTCGCACGAGTTGCGAACTCCGCTAAACAGCATTTTGATTTTGTCCAAGAACTTGGCGGAAAATGACGAGCATAATCTTTCCGCCGATCAAATCGAGTCGGCCAGCGTTATCAGTGAAAGCGGCACACAGCTATTAACCTTGATTAACGATATTCTCGACCTGTCAAAAATCGAAGCGGGAAAATTGGAGCTGCAAAAAGAAGCTTTTTCATTGCATGACATGGCGACCTATCTGCGGCGGGTGTTTTTGCCGCAAGCGGAAACAAAAAAATTGGCGTTCGACATAGCGCTTGCCGCCGATTTGCCTGACACTGTTTATACGGATAGACAGCGGCTGACGCAGGTGTTGTCGAATCTGCTGACCAATGCGATTAAATTTACCGACGCGGGTTCAGTCAATGTATTGATCAGTCAAATCGATGAGGATTTACAAATTGAAGTGGTTGATACCGGCATAGGTATTCCGGCCGATAAATTGGAGCATATTTTTGGCGCGTTTCAGCAATTAGACGGCTCAACCAGCCGCAAGTATGGCGGTTCCGGTTTGGGGCTGGCCATCAGCCGTAATTTGACGTATTTGCTGGGCGGGGACATTAGCGTTACCAGTACCGTAGGGCAGGGCAGCCGGTTTGTGATACAGCTGAACAAGCTATTTGCATCGGTTGAAAATCAGCTTGAAGTGTATGAGCCCGCGCCACTGCCTGCTCCCGTTGTTGCCTCAGTCGTTACGGCGGAGAGCGCTAATATCCTGTTGGTGGAAGACGACACCCGTTTATTGGCTATTCTAAGACGTATGATCTCCACTTTAGGTTTTACCCCAATAACGGTTGAATCGGCTGAACAAGCCTTGGTTGCACTTGCTCAAACCAAGTTTACTGGAATCTTTCTTGATTTAGGTTTGCCTGGGCTGAGCGGCATGGAACTGTTACGGCAGTTAAAGGCTGATGAGGCTACTGCCGGAATTCCGGTGTTTATCATGTCGGGTGCGGTCGATACCGGCGAGGCAAAAAAACTGGGTGCGTTGGGCTTCCTGAAAAAACCTGTCACCCGCGACACCATCGTCGATGCATTGAAAACGATGGTACAAGTGACGCATGATAGGGCTATGCCGCAGATTTTATTGATTGAAGACAATCCCGTTGACAGGAGGTTTGTCGAAAATCTGCTGAAAGATGTCGCGTCAGACATCGTTGCTGTCGAAACCGGCGGGGCGGCATTGCAACTTTTGCAAACGCAGCAATTTGCCTTGGCTATACTCGATTTGCAGTTACCCGACATCAGCGGTTTTGATTGGTTAAAACAAGCCCAGCACCATCTCAATCCACCGCCTATCATTATCTATTCGGCACGCGAGCTAACCGAAAACGAAGTGTTCGAACTAAAAGGCGTGACCACAAGCATAGTCACTAAGGATGCCTTAAGTGACCGTTTGCGCGAGGAAGTGGTACATGCATTGCATCATACCGACAACCTGGTTACGATCCATCCTGCGCAGGCTATAGGTAAAAAACTGCTGCTGGTCGATGATGACGCGCGTAATCTTTATGCGTTGACCAAGGTGTTAAAAAGCAAAGGTTTTGTGGTCGATATTGCGCCCGACAGCATAAAGGCATTGGAGCTGTTGGCACAGACAACTTATGATGTTTTGCTCACCGATATTATGATGCCGCAAGTTGACGGTTATGAGCTGATACGCCGTGTTCGCGCATTAGGTTACGATAAGTTGCCCATTATCGCGATTACCGCCAAAGCCATGCAGGGCGACGACTCGCTCTGTCTGCAAGCCGGTGCGAATGCCTATTTAGCTAAACCTGTCGATGTTAATGCCCTGATCGAATTGATCAGTATGCTAAGGTGATTTTTCTTGTTCCGTTAGTCGCTCCGGCTTGCCTCTGTTTGGCATACCAACACTAAGCCGAAAATTGAAAACATGCCAAAATTATACGAATACTTCGGACTGACCGTTATGTTTTACGCGAATGAACATGAACCAATACACGTGCATGGAAAATGTCAAGGACGGGAACTACGTGCCGAGATTATAGTGATCAATGGCATCGTCAATGAAATACGCTATGGAACAGCAGCCGGTCGTCCGCCTTTAGAACTGGTTGAGCAACGGTATTTTGAATAGATTGTGACTTTTTATGCTGATGATATTGTGAATAAATGGATTGACTTTTTTATACTTCACAAATCTATCAAACCAATTCGTATTACTAGGAGGCTTTATAATGACCCCGAAAATTATCAATATTATTGAAGCGGAACACGTCGGTGATTATTGTATTCGGCTTCGCTTTGATGACAATGTTGAACAAACAATAGATTTTAAGGCTTTTTTATTGAATTCATGCCACCCTGATATTCGAACATTCCTGGAACCGAGTCGTTTTGTATCATTTAGATTAGTGTATGGCGAGTTGGTATGGGGAGATTATGAAATGTGTTTTCCTATGATGGATTTGTATCGTAATCAAATTAATCTCATTGCAGGAAAATTATGCGCAGCCTAAGCTACAAATGCGGGTTTTCTCGTTACCACGTGCCGCGTAAGAACGAGGTAAGCCTGTAAAATATTCAGATCATAATCTGTGAATCTGCAACACTATAACACCAGCCGGGTAGTTACGTTTTATGACTGTTTTAATCAAATGGAAAAATCATCACATTGAGGATGTGGAAGTCGATCTGCTGCTGAATGCCCTCAAAGAACGCTATGGTTATGATTTTACGGGTTATGCCAGGGCGTCACTAAAACGCCGTTTGTTAGGATTAATGCGTGATTTTGATGTTGGGCATTTATCGCAACTGATACCGATAGTGTTGTATGAGGAAGCGGCGGCACAAACTATCATCAACGGTATTTCTGTGCCGACCTCGGAATTTTTTCGCGATCCTTGTGTTTGGAATTATTTGCGCTCCAGTGTTTTTTTGCAACTCGCCAGTTTTCCACGCATCAATATTTGGCAAGCCGGTTGTGGCTACGGACAAGAAGCTTACAGTTTAGCCATTTTGCTGCATGAAACAGGCTTGTTAAAGAGAAGCCGTATTTTCAGTTCCGATATCAATCCGTTATTTCTCGATAAAGCGCGGCTGGGTTGCTGGCCGCTACGCTATCAACAACATTGGAGAGAGAATTATGCGCACACCGGCGGCAAGGCTGATTTTTCCGATTATTTTGTTGAGCAGAATAATGACATCGCTATTCGCGGTGAATTTAAACAGCCGATAGAGTTTATTCAGCATAATTTAGTGGTCGACGATGTTTTTAAAGAAATGCAGTTAGTGGTCTGCCGTAATGTTTTGCTTTATTTTGGCAACGCCCTGCAAGAACATGTGGTCGATTTACTGACGCGCAGCCTGGAGCGTGGCGGCTATTTACTGCTGGGACGCGGTGAAAATATTGTAGACTTGTCGGAAAAACATCCGCAGCTGGAACTGCTGGACAGTTCATGGCAGCTATACCGTAAACGTATTGGTACATCCTGATGTATAAAATGTTAGTCATAGGTTTATCTGCAGGCGGTATGCCACTGGTAAAGCGACTCTTAGCCGCCCTACCTAAAGAGTATTCCTTGGCTGTTGCGATCGTCGCGCATTTGCCCCAAGGTTACGAAAGTAATCTTGCGCAACTGCTTGACGCGGTAACCGACTTGCCGGTGACGATGGCAAGAGACAAACAACCTATTGTTGCCGGACATGTTTATGTAGCCCCGCCCGATTACCATCTGCTGGTTGAGAAAAATCGCCAATTTGCTTTCGCCTTATCGGAAGATGAACCCGTTAAATCGGTGCGTCCCAGTATCGATGTGTTATTTAGAAGCGCTGCCGAAGTGTTTGAAGCCGATTTAATTGCCGTCATACTCAGCGGTGCGAACTCTGACGGCGCAGATGGTATGGCGGTTGTCAAACAACTAGGCGGTGTGTGTATGGTATTGAATCCGCTGGATACGGATTTCACCGCTATGCCTAATGCCGTTATTAGGCAAGTCGATGTCGATTATATTGCCGGCATAGAGGATATTATTAGTCTATTAGTTTCGGTGGACGAAAAATTATGACGGAAAAAGCCAAAATTCTTATTGTCGATGACAATCCAAGCAATAGGCTTGCTATACGCGTTATTTTGAAAGGCATAAATGCCGAGTTACACGAAGCTGGTAATGGTTTCGATGCGTTGACGATGGCGCTTGAAACCGAGTACGCACTAATTTTACTTGATGTGCAAATGCCCGAAATGGACGGTTATGAAGTCTGTGAGCAGCTCCGTGCCGATGCCCGCACTATCGATACGCCGGTGATTTTTTTAACGGCGGCCTATAAAGAAAACAGCGACAAAATGCGCGGCTATAGCGCGGGGGCGACGGATTACCTGACTAAACCCCTAGACGATCACATTTTAAAAGCTAAAGTCCATGTGTTTTTGCGCCTCTATGGTCAATATCAACAACTACAAGAAAACAATGCGGCACTCACCTTGGCCGCCTCGGTCTTTGAATCGCAACAAGGCATTGTGATTACCAATGCTGATAATATCATTATTCGCGTTAATAAAGCGTTTACTGAAATAACCGGCTACAGTAGCGATGAAGTCATAGGTGAAGATCCCAGATTGCTTAAATCGGGTCGCCATGACATCGATTTTTATCGGGGCATGTGGCAGAGCATTCAAAACGCGGGGACATGGCAAGGTGAAATTTGGAACAGGCGTAAAAACGGTGAGATTTATCCCGAATGGTTGAGTATCACGCAGGTTAAAAACGACGGAGTCATCACGCATTACATAGGCACAATGACCGACATCAGCGAATATAAAACGGCTGAGGCGCAAATTCACCAGTTGGCATTTTATGACCCATTGACAGGTTTACCCAATCGCCGCTTATTGTTAGAGCGTTTGCAACACGGTATTGATCAGTGTGTGCGCGATGACAAGCTTATGGCGTTAATGATACTGGATTTAGATAATTTCAAGCCGGTTAATGACAGCTTAGGGCATTTGGCAGGGGATGAGCTGTTACAGCAAGTGGCTAGCCGTCTATTAGAAAGGCTGCGTAATATCGATATGATTGCCCGTTTAGGCGGTGATGAGTTTACCGTGTTATTGGAAAACATTAGTCATGCCGATGACGCGGCATTTGTCGCCGAAAACATTATCACCGATTTAAGGAATCCTTTTTATTTGTCTCTTGAGCATAAGGAAGTGCGCATCGGCGTGAGCATCGGTATCAGCCTGTATGGGCAACATGGCACAACGCCGCAATTACTGATGGATCATGCTGATGCGGCCTTGTATAAAGCGAAAGGCAACGGACGCAATTGTTTTGCTTATTTTTCTGAAGACTTAACGATTGCGGCGCGTAAACGTATCGAATTGGAATCCCGGTTACGACTTGTTATAGAACGTGAAGAATTATTGGTGTATTACCAGGCGCAAGTCGATATTGCTAGCGATAAAATTATCGGGGCCGAAGCCTTAATACGTTGGCAAAAGCCCATAGACGGTTTTACCTCTCCTGGGCAATTTATTGATTTCGCCGAAGAAACCGGGTTTATTACCACTATCGGCGCCTGGATACTGCGCGAAACCTGTCGCCAAGGTAAGCAATGGTTGGATGCAGGCCTACCGCCTTTAGCTTTGGCGGTTAATGTCTCGCCCTACCAATTTCATCACAACGATATGGTTAGCCTGGTTGCTAAGGTACTGGAAGATACGGGTTTTCCTGCGCACCGTTTGGAATTGGAGCTTACCGAAAGCGGTTTGATGGAAAATCAAAATAAAACCCGCGTTATTCTGGATAATCTGTGTCAGTTAGGCATCCACCTTGCCATTGATGACTTCGGTACCGGCTATTCCTCGCTGGCTTACCTCAAACACTTTCCTATCTCTACACTAAAAATAGACAAAAGTTTTATCGACGATATTCCGAGCAAACACGATGACATGGCAATTGCTGCAACCATTATCGCGATGGGGCACATACTCGGTTTCAAGGTCTTGGCGGAAGGTGTAGAAACACCGGAACAGCTGGCTTTTTTGCAGGAGAAAGGTTGTGACAGCTATCAAGGCTACATTAAAAGCCGACCTCTGCCGGCGAGGGAATTTGAGCAATTACTAAGGAAACAAGGCAATTTGTTGCAATAAATAAACCGTCATATAGACTTTCAGATAAATAATTTCCATCGTCAATGATACGGATAACATCCCTTCAAGGGATGTTATCCGTAAAATCGTCCCGCTTTAAATTTGAAGATATTAGCGTATTGGCTTCATGTCCTTCATGGTAATAAAAACAAGTTATAAACAGTATGCTGCATTAGTCCCCCTGTTTACGTTCTTTAAGTTGTTGTAAAACTTCAATGCCTTTTTTTCGCTGTACCCTGATAATTTCCAGTTCGGTTTGATAATGTTTTTTTAAGTACTCATCGTCAGTCTGTTGCAGGGCGTGGGTAATTTTCCGCTCTTTTTTCTTGAGCTTAAGCAGGATTTTTTTTAGTTCCTCGATATGTTGTCTTTTTTTGCGATTGTCACCGTCAAAAAAAGCCCGTAGTTTATGAAGTAACTTTTCTATTCTCATGACTGTGATGACCGGTTGGATGCATGGTTAACGGGGCATGGAGATATTATTGGCTATCCATGGTTTGTACAACATGATTAATTTCAGCTTCATTCAAGGTTAATTGGTGCTCAATTCCGGCATGGCCGGCGCTGTGCAAAAACAGCGTTTCGGCGGCTTTTAGCAGGTTTTTTTTAATATTGTACATATAGGCGCTGTCATTAATTAAAGAAGAGCCGGTTTCAGGCGTTATTTTTTGTTCTCTAATCAGCGTTTCAATGACGCGATTCATTTGCAGGTCGTCATTTTTAATGCTTGCTTTTAATGCGTCTAACGATAATAACGGCAATTCATTATCTTCAATTCCCTGCCTAAAATGTTCAATCTGCCGGATATGCAAGACTATTTGGTAAGCAATTTTGTTGTATTCATTTATCGTGTCTTGATTGTTTGATGTCCTGAAGCGAGTCCAGTTCTTTTGCAAGTGTTTGGTTTCTTTAATGGCTTCTACCAGGTGTTTATTGGCCTCGCGTAGCCAGGAAAGCTTTGCCGATTGGGCCATTTCCCAGGTGAATCCGGCTTGGCTGATAAAAGCGATAATGGCGCTGTAGATGCCTTTTATTCTTTTTTCATAGCCGACATCTATATCATATTCAATCGGTTGAGTATTTTGTTCTATGAGTTGCTTGAGTGAGTCGTTTTTTGTGAGATCTTGTTTATGCAAGCCAAAAGTATGCACAATAATATGGATGGCGTTTTCATATAGATGAATGCTTTCCAGTCTGACCGATTCAACGACTGTTTCAGGGAAATCCATGGCAGATGAGCCCAAATATTTTGGTTTGAAAATATCGGGGCGTTTTTCTATGAGTATTTTTTCCAGGAATATGACCTGTTGATTAATAAATGGAAAAAATATAACAATGCCTGCAAGATTAAACAGGCTATGAAATGTTGCCAGTTTCATAGCCTTATCCGAGACGGCGATGCCCAGATTTACGCTGATGATGTCAACAGCGATGCTGAATTCTTTAATAAAAAACAGTACAAATATGCCGGTACACAGGTTGATTAACAGGTGCGCGCCCGCCAGGCGTTTACCCTGGATATTGGCGCCGAAAGAGGCAATAATCGCGGTGACGGTAGTGCCGATATTGGCGCCTATTACCAGCGCCAGTGCATTGTCATAGGTAATTTGATGCACGGAGACTGCGGTGATGGTTAACAGCATGGTGGCATGGCTGGACTGCATGATAATGGTGGCGATGATACCTACGGCTGTGTAGGTCAGCAGTCCCCTGACACCGGCCATGGCGTAATTTGCCAGGTTTATCGTGCTTTCGAAGTGTTCAAAACTGTCTTTCATGTAGTGGATGCCGAGTAGTAAAAAGCCCAAGCCGGTCAGGATATAGCCTATGCCTTTTAACTGTTTGCCGTTCTGGAAGATGCATAAAACGCCGAAAACCAGCAGCGGCATGGCGTAGGTGGCAATATTGACTTTCAGTCCCAATCCTGCGATTAGCCATGCGCCGGTCGTCGTACCCAAATTGGAGCCGAAAATAATGCCGATACCGGCGACTAAATCAAGCAAGCCTGCACTCAAGAATGACACGGTGATAACTGAGACCAAGCCGCTGGATTGCATTAAGGTTGCCGACAGAAAGCCGAAGCCGAAGCTTTTCCATGAGGTATCGGTGGTTTTTTGCAGGATACGTTCCAGTACGCCGCCGGTAAAGGCTTTAAATCCCTGCTCCAGGGACAGCATACCGAACAGGAATATCGAGACGCCCGCCGCAATGCCTTTAAAGGCATCGCTTAGCCAAAAGCCGTAAGACAATAGCAGGATGACAATCAGCAAAAGTGCTTTATGCATGGTTATATATAGAAAATATTCAGCGTTTGCTCAATAGAGCACAGATGGTGCGGATTTAAACGGATTTTCAGTCGGAGCCAGGTAAATCAGTGATTATCCGTTTAATCCGTGCTATCCGTGTTCCATTTTTATAATGAACGTGTTAGTTCTGGGGAGCTAGATTGGCGGTTGTTTTGGGCCGGTCGATTTGATATGGATTGCATCGCCGACAGTCAATTGACCGCATTGATCATGCAGGGCATTTTGCCCGAAATAGACTTTATTCTGCCATTTTCTGGTGCGGTTGAGTGTGACCAGCGGTTCCTTGCCGGTTTGTGCGGTTTCAGGGTCGATTGTCGGAACCGAGCACCGGGAGCAGGGTTTGGGTAACCTGAAATCGATAGCGTTAATGCTGATTTCGCGCCAGCTGTCTTCTGCGTATGCGGGACAGCCGGAAATAACCAGGTTGGGCCTGAAACGGGTCATCGGTAAATTCAACTGCATCTCATCGTTTAATGCGGTCAAAGAGTTTTCTGAAATAATCAGGAAAGGAAAACCGTCGGAAAATGCCACTTTATCGGTAGGATGGGCGTAATGCGGATCAACCGGTCGAGTGACCTCATCGGGTTGGTAAACCAATCGGCAATCGTGCTTTAAGAAATCGCTGAGCCATTGGTCGGCTTCCGTTGAAACGCTACGGGCATCGCACTGGTCATGCCAGATGGTGCTGTTAATGATTTGTCCGTCAACAGGCTCAAGAGCTAGTGCCAGGTTTTCCATGCCCGGTGCGGACAGGATCAGGTTTTTATCGGTTAATGCGGTTTTAATTAAAGCCATCTCCGGCAATTTCCGCTGGCTGAGAAATTGCCGGTCGTTGTCGATAAGCATCCATTTTCTGTCGTGGTGCAGACCTTTTTCAGTGACAGGCCAGCTGTTTACATGAATGCCTGATAATGATTTTACCGGATAGACAGTTATCCCGCTTAATGTGAAATGTGTCATTGGAGAGGGACTGTCGTGCTAACCTAGTAATGATTTTACAGCGCCGGCGAATACGTTGCTTTGAGCTCCTTGTGCCTGAGATGGGTTACTTTGGAAGTTAGCTAAAAGCTGGCTTAGAGCCTGTTGAGCTTGATCGTTATTTTCTATCGGGGCAGCTTTGTCGCTGCTTTTTACCGGTGAAGATGCAGATAGCTTTAATGAAGTATCGGAAAGATTTACTGTTTCCTGGGAAACTTTTGAACTGTTGTCCTGATCGCGGTCTGATTGGGTTTCGATGGCAGGCTCGTTATTTTCCACGCTTTTCGTCCGTTGGGACAATGCCGGGGTAACGAGAGTGTCTTGTCTTGGTTGAATTGTGCTTGCGTCCATGGTGATGTCCTCTTTACTTAGTGTGAGGGCCGTAAAAACGGGTGTGGTTTTGCCTTCGGTTTAAAATATAACCCTATAAGAGGAAGGATTATAATTATTGATGCTGAACTCTTTGTCGATCGAAGTCAATATTCTATTTACAAGTGTGCTGATTAATTCAATAAAATTCGTCTTGTTAGGCGATTGCCAAGAATAAATATACCCAAATGACGCAGGATTTTTGTTCGTCTGCAAGGCGTAAAAAATGGGCGCATAGCGAGCTATGCAACCATTTTTACAACGCAGCAGACGGACAAAAAGACCAGTCAGGTGGGTATATTTTTCGCAGGAAATCGCCTTAATGCTAGACAGGCTGATTTTTTTGCTAAATTAAGGCAGTTAGCATGATGTATTTTTATGGCTTTAATTGCCTAGGTCAGTGGATTTCGTCGAAAAACTAAATAAAGTTAATGAATCCGTTAAAATTAGCGTCTGTGAGTTTTATTATTGTTAGGAAATGATGCGACCAATTAACTTGTCTGTCCAGGTGACGCTTAAGATTTTATTGATTATTCATCTGCTTAGTGTGAATTTTGTTTGTGCTGAAGCTAAACAGGCGGTCAATATTGCCTATTTAACGCAAGAGCAGAAAGCCCCCCCGCCGTTATCTAATCTGGATGCTTTTATTCCGAACAAAGGGGTTTTGGGGGCGGAGCTTGCGATTGACGACAATAATACGACCGGGCAGTTTACCGGGCAGCAGTTTGTGCTAAAAAAGTTTATCGTGCCCTTGGACGGCAATGTTGTCGATACCTTTAATAAGGAGGTTGGCGATCAATATCCCTATGTCGTTGTCAATTTACCTGCCGACTTTATCAATAAAATCGCCGATTTGCCTGCCGCAAAACAGAAGCTGTTATTTGATGTGGCGACAGTCGATGATGCATTACGCAATGAACAATGCCGCAGTAACGTAAGGCATATTTTGCCTAACAGGGCTATGCGTGCCGATGCCCTGGCGCAATACATGATGAAAAAGCGCTGGAACAAGTGGTTTTTAGTCATCGGCGCTACCGAGGAAGATCATTTATTTGCCGATGCTCTCAGAAGGGCGGCTAAACGTTTCGGCATGAAAATAGTCGAAGAAAAAAACTGGGAGCACACTTACGATGCGCGGCGTACGGCGCAATCGGATGTGGCGGTGTTTACCCAGGTCGACGATTACGATGTGCTGGTTGTTGCCGATGAGCAAGGCCAATTCGGTGAATATCTTGAATACAGGACCTGGAATGCAAGGCCGGTCATCGGTACTCAAGGACTGGTTGCTACGGCATGGCATCGAACCCATGAACAATGGGGCGCGGTGCAGATTCAAAATCGCTTTAAAGACCAAGCGGGGCGGTGGATGGAAGAGCAGGATTACGCCGCTTATCTAGCGGTTAGAGCCATTGGCGAAGCGGCCACTCGAACCAAATCCAATGATATAAATCGGCTTAAAGATTATATGTTGAGCGATGCGTTTGCCTTGCAAGGCTATAAAGGCAACCCGTTGTCGTTTCGATCTTGGGATGGACAGTTGCGGCAGCCTGTGTTGCTGGCAGCTCCCAGGTCATTGGTCGCCGTTGCGCCGATTGAAGGTTTTTTGCACCCCAAAACCGAACTTGATACCTTGGGTTACGATCAACCCGAATCGACCTGCAAATGGAGTAAATGATGAAAAAAAATATTTTAGGGCTATGTTTGACGGTTGCGTTGGCGGGAGCGGCGCAGGCCGAAACGGTGTTCGTTACGCTGGAAAAAGATAATGCACTGGCGGTTGTAGATCCTGTCGCCGGCAAGTTAATCAAAACGGTGGAAATCGGTCAGCGTCCGCGAGGTATCGCGATCAGTCCCGATAATAAGCTTTTGTATGTGGCAACCAGCGACGATAACACTATCAAAATTATCGATGCCGAGACGCTCAAAGAAATCGGAAGGTTGCCGTCCGGGGAGGACCCTGAGACGTTTGCGCTAAATCCGGCGGGCGACCGCCTCTATGTATCTAACGAAGATGATAGCCAAGTAACTGTCATCGACATCAGTCATAAAAAAGCCGTTAAGCAGATCAAGGTCGGCGTGGAGCCCGAAGGCATAACTGCGAGCCCCGATAATCTCTGGGTAGCCAGCGCTTCTGAAACGACCAACATGGTGCATTGGATCGATACCAAAACCAATGCTATCGTGGAAAACACCCTGGTTGATCCGCGTCCACGCGCGCTCGGCTTTACCGCTGACAGCCAGCAGTTGTGGGTCACTTCGGAAATGGCCGGCACCTTGATGATTCTGGATGTTAAAACCAAGCAGATTATCAAAACGGTCAAGTTCGATGTGCAAGGCGTGACGGCCGATAAAATCCAGCCGGTCGGCGTGGTGATCGATAAAGACAGGAAGCGCGGCTATGTGGCATTGGGGCCGGCAAACCGTGTGGCGGTGATCAATGCCCAAACCTTTGAAGTGGAAAAATATCTATTGGTCGGCCAGCGGGTTTGGAATCTGGCGTTTTCGCCGGATCAAAAACGGCTTTATACCACCAACGGCACCAGTAACGATATTTCGCTGATCGATCTTGAGGCGCAAACAGTGACTAAATCGATTGGTGTAGGTACTTATCCGTGGGGAGTTGCAGTTAAGCCATGAACTCATCTATAGCATTGTCCGTCGAGGATTTGAGTTTTTCCTATAGCGGCAAAAAAGCATTGTCTCACGTTAATTTTAAGATTAAGCCGGGGGAATGTACGGTTTTGTTAGGCCCGAACGGGGCAGGGAAGAGCACTTTATTCTCCCTGATTACCCGGCTGTATGACACGCGCGAAGGGCGCATCGAACTGTGCGGCTTTGATATTAAGCGGCAAACGTTGTTGGCGTTGGCAAAATTGGGCGTGGTGTTTCAGCAGACTACTTTAGATATGGATTTGTCGGTGATGCAAAATTTGCGCTATCACACATCGTTGCATGGTATGGGCTGTAAACAGGCAGAGCAAAGAATCCGGGAGGAGTTGGAACGCTTAAACATGTATGACCGGCGTTTTGAGAAGGTGCGCCAGCTCAATGGCGGACACAGGCGGCGCGTGGAAATTGCCAGGGCGCTATTGCACAAACCGTCGGTGTTGCTGCTGGATGAGCCTACCGTCGGTTTGGATGTACCCAGTCGATTGTCTATTGTCGAATATGTGCATCGTTTAGCCGCCGAAGAACATTTGGCGGTTTTATGGGCCAGTCATTTGATTGACGAAATTTATCCTGACGATCATCTAATCGTATTGCATAAAGGACAGGTTAAAGCGAATGGAACGGTTGACGACGTTCTTAAAATAACCAACACTCCAACGGTTAAAGATGCTTTTTATACCTTGACCCAGGGAGAGACGGCTTGAAGTTACTACATTACTGGCGCGCCATGTGGGGCATCATCTGGCGTGAATTATGGCGATTTGTTACCCAGCGTGAGCGGTTTATTTCCGCCTTGGTCAGGCCTTTGGTTTGGTTGTTTGTGTTTGCGGCAGGTTTTAGAGCGGCATTAGGGCTTGCGATCACCCCGCCTTACGAGACCTATATTCTTTATGAAGTGTATATTACCCCCGGCCTGATCGGCATGATCCAGTTGTTTAACGGTATGCAGAGTTCCTTATCTATGGTTTACGACCGGGAAATGGGCAGTATGCGGATACTGATGGTTTGCCCCTTGCCGCGTTGGTTTTTATTGCTCAGCAAGTTACTGGCCGGTACCGGTGTATCTGTTTTGCAAGTCTATGTGTTTTTGGCGATTGCCTGGTTTTATGACATCCAGGCGCCGTGGCAAGGTTATTTGTGGATAATGCCTGCACTGTTATTGTCGGGGTTAATGCTGGGCGCGTTGGGCTTATTGTTGTCGTCTTTTATAAAGCAATTGGAAAATTTTGCCGGTGTGATGAACTTTGTGATTTTTCCGATGTTTTTTATGTCGACCGCATTGTATCCTCTATGGAAAATCAAAGAATCCAGCGCGCTACTGCATAATCTGGCGCAATATAATCCCTTTTCCCAAGCTGTCGAGTTGATCCGCTTTGCCCTGTACGGCCAGTTTAACAGCCAAGCGCTTATTTATACGTTACTTGCTTTTAGCGTATTTATGGCTGCGGCAATCATTGGCTATAACCCCTCAAAAGGGATGATGATGAGAAAAGGCGGGGCATGAGTCTCGAATGGATTGTGATACGGACGGCAATTACTCTGGTTCTCGTGCAGGAGCATGGGACACTAAAATGAATTCGGTGAATATGTGAAGAACTCTTTTTTTCTGGTTATTCCAGCGCAACAAAAGAATCCCCAGCGGCTTAAAGAATTTGAAGCAAAGGCGTTGCAGCAGTGGGTTGCTGAATTGCCTACGGCTAATCCTGGGTTAGCTACGCGGCTGCTTCACGATTTTCTTATCGATTTTAATACCATTGAAATGGCTATCCAGTTAAGGCTGGATGCGCTGGAGCTGTTAAGTCCAAGCGTTCATGTCATTGAGGATTATCTTCGTTCCAGGCTGATTAAAGCTGGTTTTCCAAAAGAAGAAAATGACAAGAAAATTTTGACGGTATTAGTCTCAATTGAAAAGGAATTCACTATTGGTTATTGGATGGTGCTGAAGGAGCTAACCAAGCGTGATATTGGTTGGTTTCAGGGGAAGAATACGGCATTAGCCATTCAGCGCTGTATAAAAGGGCTGAGTAGTATTATTGTCAGCCATTTTATTATGGGGATGCCTATACCTGATTGGGTATGGATAGATTTACATTCACTTTATAACCTAAGTGTAAAAATAAAAAATGACACGACTAAAGTTAATGATGCGGCCCAGTCCAGTAAAAGTAGTCCTGAAGACTGCTATCGCCAGCTTCTCTTGCTTAGCCTTGCCGATCCAACCGGCTTAATGCAAAAGGAAATTTTGTTGGTTTATAGTTTTATAGAAACGATAGGATCTCTAGTCAGCCTAAAAAAAGAACCGGTGTACGACCAGAAAATACAGTGCATTGTGTTAACAGACGAGGATAAAGCGCCGCATTATCAGTTTGAGGTAAGCGCCAAAAACGACTCTGCAATGCTGTACATGGATTTTACCAAATTATTCAAAGCGTTTAGGCAGAAAGGGAAATGGGTTAATGCAGCGGAGGCACGATTTAGTTCGATGCATGTATTGAAAAATAATATCGAAAAACCCGCAGCAGAATTGCTCGATTACCTTGAGCAACGATGGTTGGGAATTGATTTGCAAGGCATACCCTTTTTTAGTGATAGAGCGGATAGATATATTGCTGTGGGTTTGGAGTCAACCCATGAACTGCAAAATGCACTGGGTTCCGTAGGCGGAAAAGACCTGGAAATCCTTGTTCAATCGGCATCTGACAGATTATTGTCCGGCGTATTTAAACAAACGGGGGTTCTGTCGGTGGGGAGCTTGGTCAGTTTTAGAAAAACGGATAGCCCTGAGCATAAGCGATCATTGGGGATTGTTAACAAGATTGTTGTCGATAAGCAAAGTGGCAGAATAAACTTTGGGATGCAATTATTAGCTCATCAGTCCATCGCCATTACCTATGTTCAATTGGATGAAATGGGGAAAGATGTTCCACAAAAAGGCCTGTTTTATAATGCCAAGGAGCTGGAGTATGAAAAAAGCTATGTTGTTATTGATAGTTTTATGCTGAAAGATGGCGATGTTATTCGGATGTTTATGAATAATGAAGATTTTCCTGTGGTTTTGAGCAACAGGAAGAATGTTGGCTTGGGTTATTGGCAGTTTGAATGTCGGCGGGTAGCGGAAAAGGGTAAGCAGGTATCGGTACAGGCCAAAAAAGGCTACGATTTTATTTAGGGCATCTGTCGTTGAAATGCGTGTTATATGCATATAGCACTTGAAAAGTTTTTTTATCGTGGTAAGTTGGCGTGTCAAGTTGATTGGTAGTGGTAAATTGTCGGCTTTTTAAAATGGACGCCTGAATAATTGAGGGTATTAGCTCGTAGTGGGATTGTTTGTGTATATGAGTTATCGATGTAATCAGGTAATATGCTTCAAGCAGCAACCTGAAAATAATAAAAAATTAAAATTATGAGGATAAGAAATGAGCAATGAAGAAAACGCTAAAAAAACGGTAGATGCAGCAAAAGAAACAGCTGGTAAGCTGTTTTCACTAATGATGGATTTAAAAGAAAAAAATTCAAAAGTATTTTTTGGGGTTATTGGAGGTATAGTCTTCCTGTTGCTTGTCATTATGATGAGTGGTGGTGACTCAGGCGTTGTCTCCGGTCCTTCGGCCAAGAATCTTGTTGCTGGACAGCGGTATGTTTTGAAAAATCCCAATACTTATGAAGTCGAATCACCCATTCAATTGGTTGCAGTGCCCGGAGCTATAGCTGCGTTTGATGATAGTGAAGACGAAGAAAAAGGTAAAGTCGAGTCTTGCAGACGTATAGCTCAGGGAACCGCAGTGACTATCGTAGACTTCCAGGATTTTGCAGGGAAGAAAAATGCATTTGTTAAAGTTCAGGTTGAAGATGGCGAATGCAAAGGCAGCTCGGGTTGGGTTTTGGCAATAGATGTTCAATAAATAAAAGTTGACAAGATTTAAAAAGAGCTTATAATGACCAAATCAATTGCAAAGCGGGAATAGCTCAGTGGTAGAGCACAACCTTGCCAAGGTTGGGGTCGCGAGTTCGAATCTCGTTTCCCGCTCCAATTAATTCTTAAAAAAAGCCGCGAACTATCGCGGCTTTTTTATTTCACTTTTATGGCTGCGTAGCAAAATGGTTATGCAGTGGCCTGCAAAGCCATCTACGGCGGTTCGATTCCGCCCGCAGCCTCCATTAGTGGATTCAGAGAGACTCAAAGAAGTTCAAAAACCCGCAAGTCGTAAGGCTTAGCGGGTTTTTTATTGTCCAACGAAATGCAATAAAATACAGTAACACTCGACAGTTTACGCAGTAAGTTTTACAGTAACAGGTAATTTTTACTGTTACTGCACTCGGAGTTACTGCAATGGCTAAAGAATTACTGCAAGATGTTACTATCCGCAACGCAAAGCCTATCGATAAAGACAAACGGCTCAATGACGGTAGCGGCCTATATATCCTCATTAAGCCCAATGGCGCTAAATGGTGGCGATTCGATTACACCTTTGCCGGTAAGCGCAAAACTTTATCAGTTGGAGTTTATCCCGCTACTGGTTTGGCCGATGCCAGACGTAAAGCAGCAGAAGCCCGCGCCAATGTTGCCAACGGCACAGATCCAAGCGACACTCGAAAAGAAATAAAAGCCGAACAGAAGCTAATCGCTGAAAATGAAAGTCGCCTTGGTGCAGGGCTAACTATCATTGACAGCTTTCAGCATGTGGCTATGGAGTGGGGAGAAAAGAAAGTTAATGGTTGGGATGATAAAAATAACCGTTCCAAACGAATGCTCGAAAGAAATATATTCCCCTGGTTGGGTAGCAAGGCCATTACTGCTATTTTGCCTAAAGATATTCTAGGGTGTTTAAGGCGCATTGAAGATCGGGGAACTATCGAGACAGCACACCGAACACTTCAAATATGCGGGCAGGTTTTTCGTTATGCCGTTGCAACAGGCCGAGCTGAGCGAGATATAACGCCAGATTTGCGGGGTTCATTACCACCGGCCAAAGGTGAACACTTTGCGGCTATTACCGAGCCGAAACAAGTAGCGGAACTATTAAGGGCAATCGACAGTTATCAAGGCTCATTACCTGCCGTTTGCGCGTTAAAGCTTGCGCCGCTGGTATTTGTCCGCCCTGGCGAGTTAAGGGCGGCAGAATGGCAGCATATCGACCTTGACGCTAAAGAATGGCGTTATTTTGTGTCAAAAACTGAAGTACAGCACATTGTCCCGTTATCATCCCAAGCCGTGAAAATATTGGAAGAGCTGCGCCCGCTAACCGGGCATGGTCGTTTTGTATTTTCGTCTGAGCGTACGCCGCGTGGTGATAGGTGTATGAGTGAAAATACCCTTAATGCGGCATTAAAACGGTTAGGTTACGGTAAGGATGTGATGACCGCGCACGGTTTTAGAGCTATGGCGCGTACTATTCTTGATGAGGTGCTGGGTATCAGGGTTGATTTTATCGAGCATCAGCTTGCCCACGCGGTTAAAGACCCAAACGGACGTGCCTATAACCGGACAGCGCATTTACCAGAACGTCATAAGATGATGCAGCAATGGGCTGATTATCTGGACAGCCTAAAGAATGGTGCGCAAGTAATACCTATTAAGAAAGCCGGGTAAGCACATTAACATTCAAGACCTGCTAAAATCCCCCCTGATACAATCAAATTAACCGGATAGCTAGACGGAGCAATAAGCAGGATTCGTTACCCTGTTTCCGGTTATTTCTTCTTAACGCACTACACTTTAACTAGGTAATTTTTTTATGTTGGTTTTTTATTCGGGGTGGGGCTATTGGAGCTTATATAGTGAAGAGATAGATCAAGAAAGGACTGAAGAACCTGAGAGGCTATGCGGCATTTTTGAGCTACCATCAGATAAAGGAAAAGAACTTGAATATCAAGGAATAACAACTGCTAAATACTTAGTATTTGCTGAACGCTATAAGCATCCTGATGTTGAGCTACCAAACACTAATTTTCCTTACTCAGGAGAGGCTCGATTCGTTTTGTGTAAGAAATGGAAAGTTGAAGATGGTCACATGCATGGTAGTAATCCTCCCATACTCAAAAAGCGTACTTATACATCAAAGGATGTTGTAACAAACATTACTGATGAAGATATACCGAAAGGCCAAGCTAAATCCGAACGAGACAAAATGCTTATATTAATACTTGGCATGGCGGTTGATGCTTATGAATATGACATAAGTAAAACTCGAAATACTGCTTCCGGCGGCAACAAGTTCAGTATATCAGAAAAAATACGGTCACGAGGTTATAGCGTTAGCAATGATGTGATTCAAAACTATTTAAAGGAGGCCAAAATATTAAATCTAGCTCTGTCCCAACAACGACGCGAAGAATAACCGAATCGGTTATAACTTAACCGCCCCGGCCTATTGCTCTTCTTGCTAGTCCACACTGTAGCCTGATTCAACAGCAACCTATGAGGTGCAACAACATGGCTACATTATCAAATCAACTACCTGAAACCGGATTTTTACGAATTTGGCAAATTGTCGGTGATAAAAAACGAAATATACCGGCACTAATACCAGTCTCTAGGTCAACATTCCTAAGTCGCGTTAAAGATGGAACTTATCCCCAACCGGTTAAATTAGGTGAACGGTCAGTTGCGTGGCGCGTTGAGGGCATCCGCGCCTTAATAGCCAGTCTTGGAAGTGCGGCATGATCGGCGCGGCAAAGATACAAGCATAAAAAAACCCATAACCTACCATCAATAGGTTATGGGTTCCCGTGTTCAATTCTTCAAATGTGCAAGCGCATAATAGCGTATTTTGTGGAGTTGTGCGCGGGATTCATGCCTAAGGAATACCTGCATGACCGGCACAACCAAAGAACCATCAGATTCAGAAAAAATCAGAAACTTAATCCATACAGTTGAGGCAGGTACAGTTTTCAAATCTTATCGTCACTTGTGCAAGCATTTTGAAATTAAACCAACTGGAGGGAATGCTAAAAAAGCTGTTATTGCTGAACTCGATAGGTGTTGCACTTTGAAAGACAAAGGCAATAAGATCATTATTATTGAAGTTTTTGAGCTCTCACAACCTAAAATAAGTGAAAGATTCCTAAATAGTAAGTATTACTCGAAGTGCAGCTATCTTTTGCTTACATTTCTTGCTGAGCAATACTGTTATGAAGAAGATGATGAAGTATATTATTTAACAACTAATAGAATATTAAAAATAATATCTCTCTGTAATGATAATTACACTAAAACTAAACTTAATTTAGCTATGGAAGATAGTGAGTCTACTTTTTTCATTAGCGAAGTTAGGCGCTACCTAGGAAACTTTACCAATAAAATATTAAAATCTATTAGCTCAAATAAGTTATTAAATTTTAATAAGTGTTACATGCTTATAGGTAAAAATAATAAGCATCGAATAGCGACAGATGAAGAAACAAAGATAATTAATGATTACTATAAAGTTATTTTAGAAGAATATGGTATCAAGAATAAACAAGCCATTAATCTTAGCCGTCATGCAAAAGAGATATATAGTAAATTTGAAGAGCATTTAGGATATAAACATTACATATCTAATAGGTTTAATCTTACCGCTGATTTAGCTAATGGTGCTGAGTATTTACGAAAGGCTGCTAATTTACCTGATAATTGCGGCTCAGTTGTTAATTCATTGGTATGCAATGATATTTATAACTTAGTCTTTAATGGTATTGTTAATATTAGAAAGGATGAGCCTAAGCCATTTGATATACAACGAGCCATTAATAACTTTACAGGTGATAGCTTCAAGAAAGAAATAGATGAAATGATAGAAGAAATGAAAAAAGAACACCTAAGCAAGGGTACAGTTGTACCTCCTGTTAAGTATAGATGGGGGTTTAATTCAGATGATGATATTGTTAATTATAGAATTGAAAGCCTTATAGATACGTTTATAAGGGTTGATGGTGATAGTGGGGGGGGAATTTGATTGTCGATAACATATTGATTTTATTGTGATTAATAAAGTTGACCATTTGAAGGTACAATAAAGAACAACCCATACATATTGTACCTTCAAATGGTCAACTTTTAAGCCCCCCCACCATAACCGGTCAATTCATGCCTTTTATGATGACGTGAAATACATATATACTCAAATACTATTAGTAGCAAATGGCTCTTATGAGGCATTAGTTACTTGCATAATTCTTACTTTAGATTAAGCCTGTTAGGCTAACAATATTAATTATTATAGTAGTAGGCATGAGTTAAAGAAAGATTGCAAGGACTTACCGAAGTTACTACTACCTGTAGCGAGGGAATAAGCTTGCTGGTACTTAGCAGAAGTGTATTTGATCAATGAAGGGTAATACTACTAGCACTAAGCCAGTAAGCTAAGGTACTCCATAGGCTTCGATTAATAGGCGTACGGTTAATAGTCGATTGAAATTTAACTACAGGATTTTTCGATTTTAGCGAAGTAAGTAATTAATAATGACAAGCAGGAAGCATCTTAACTTTCTATATGATGTCTATTTTTACCGCTATACCTAATTTTTTACCAATGCTTAGCAAGCGCTCCTTCTTATCTTGAGTGGTGTTAGGATAGTTAATATACCACTCTCCAGACTTCTTGCTAAGCCTGCTATTCTGTTCAGATTTCAATTTGCTTACTAACAGGTAATAACCAGTTTTCATATTTAATTTAGCAACTTCATCTAATTCGAATACTAGCAGTGTATCTACAAATGTATCTATAGCAGATGATTTATCAATAACTTTATTATCTTCAATAAAAGTAACACGTAAACGAGTTCTTGTTCTTTTTGATTCACGCTTAACATTAGTCACCAATTGCTTTTGCGGCATAGGCACAGTAGGGGCAATACTAAAAACACCATTTTTCCAGCGCGTTGATAAAACAGTAACTTCTTGAGCGAAATTTATTAATGCAGTAACTGATTCATCTATGCGCCTTGATTGATCAAAGTCTTTAATCATATATGCATCAAGTCCATCTTGTGTAATATCATCACTAAGATCATTTAAGGCAACAATCGTATCGTTAAATAACTTAGCAATTAATTTCTCTTTGTCTTTTAGTGTTTGCAATATTTTAGCTCTCATTAATCCCAATTGATTTGCCGCCCTATGTATAAGGCTAGGGTACTGTTAAGTCATTGATAACAAATCAATGTGGGTTTGCACTTATTGTTATTATTAAGATTCTAGTAAATCTTACATCTTAAAAAAGCCAACAAGACGTTTTGTTTTAGCAACTGAACCAGTTATCAGTGCTTTCCTATCAGCTTCGTCAGCAACATCCCAGTCTGCTTGTACCGCCAACAAAGTAGCTTGGTCGGCAAGAATTTCTTCATACTGTTCGTGAGAGAAATTGCACTTAACAGTATCAACTTCTGAGAATTTACGTAACAGTGCTAAAGAGATAATAGTATCGCTGAATGAACTTTGTACACTATTACCACCACGGATGGTGTAAGTACCGGCAGTAAGAGTAAGAATTTCATCCTGCAATGCCTTAGCAATATCAGCAGCAGTTTTCTTACCACTTGCAGCAATTGATAGGCGAGAAGCGTAACCGGCAGCAATAGCGCGAGAGTCACGTTCACTCAATTCAGGAGTTTTAAAATTAAAAACAATTTTCTCTCTAGTTTCAGCAATAGTAGCAGTAACGGAGCCAGTCCAGCCATTAACAGCACTTGGAGCTACGTTTGATAGTGACATACGCTTTTCACGGGCAGGGGCAATAACTCCTGCGGCATCATTTTGTTCGGCCATTTAACACCCTCAAAATCACTAATATCCAGTATAGATATTTTATTGACAACTCAGATTAAATTTTAGCAATTAAAGGATACAGGCACAACACTTAGAAAGAGTTGATTTATATTAAATAACTTTAGAAATTGGTGCAATTAAAACTAAAGATTGCCTCCCTAGCTCCGGGTAGCGTTTAAGCCAATAAATCAGCTATTAATATAGATACTTACCAAAATTGAACTGAGAAAGTTGGTAGATAAAATCTGAAAGCCTTATAGTTGTACGCATGACGGCAAACCCTCGCGGAGTACCTTAGCCCAACATTAAAGCTTGGTATTGCTATTTTTGAGTCATTGAGCGGAAATGAGAGCTTTAACGACAGTCCACAATAGGGCTTTTCGTTGTTTATGTTGTTCATTGATGAATACATAAGGAAAAGCACCACTACTATAGATGCAAAGTTGGGTGATGATGTAGAGATTAAGGCAGGGTAACATTTTATGGCTGAAAATTCCGGCAGTTGTTGCGGGCATTTTTCACGTAGCAAAAATAAAAAAGCGGCTTTAATGATGTGCTGGATTTTTTGCAACAAAACAGAGTCACGCTGACGAAATGCAGTAACTTTTACAGTAACATGTAAATTAAAAACAAGAATAATCCTTTAAAAATGCTATATACAGGGCATATTGTGATAGAGCCCGCACCAAAGAAAGTATTAATAAATCAACCGCTTAACGGCGGTTTTTTTTATGCTCGCTGTTTTTAATATAGTATAAAAATACCTATAAACAGGTTAAAAAATGACTGAGTACTAGCTAGTACTCAGTCAATATTGATTGGAATGCGTATGAAATAACTTAGGGATGAAAATTAAATAACTCATACAACAGATTTACAGATAACATCCCTCCAAGGGATGTTATCTGTTCAAGTCATTCCTTATGCGTTTTATTCTCCTCACCCTGGCCCTCTCGGCAACTGCTCCTGCGTCGCTTAAAGCGCCTACTTTTGGTGCTCTACCTCCTGCATCCATGCAAGTTGTCCAGCAGGAGAGGGAGCTAGTTGTCTAGGTTATTTCGTGCGCATTCCTATGTCGTGTAAAAACCGTTTAGCTCAGAGTAAATCCGCGCATCCCATTTGACAAGCTCATGACAAGCTCAGGGAACGGATCTACTTTTACTCGTCAAAATAGGATTGACTGAGTACTAGGTAAATCGTTTTATTAGGCTATTGCCAATCACCGTTATACTCATAACCTCGACTTAGGGGGGGGCTACAGACCAGTTGGAGGAAAACTAAAACACGCAGTTAACGTTTTCCTACTTTACCGTGTTCGCGATTTTCAAAAAACCGTAAAAGAGCATAAGTAAGCCAGCCGACCACGACCAAGCCTACGGTAAAAAGACTGTAGGAGATAGGCCAAGCTACGCCTTGGGTCATCATTGAGAATTCGGACATGCCGCCGATGCCGGCCAATACATTAAGCGGCATAAACACAACACTGGTGACTGTCAGTCTCTTAACCACCTTATTCTGGTTGATATTGATGAAACCTACCGCAGCATCCATCAAAAAATTGATCTTGTCGAACAGGAATGCAGTGTGCCCATCCAGCGATTCAATATCGCGCAGAATCTGTTGGGAATCCTCCAGTTGGTTTCTTGCAAGAATCTTGCTGCGCATCAGAAACGAAACTGCGCGACGCGTATCCATCACATTCCTGCGGATCCGCCCATTCAGATCCTCTTCATTGGTAATGTCATTTAAGATTGTGGCAGCCTCTTCATCGCTGATTTGTTTGCTAAGTACATGATTGCCAATTACTTCCAAAGCAAGATAAACCTCCTCCAATGCGTTAGCCGAATACTCGGCATTGGCGGCGTAAAGGTCCAGCAACATATCCCTTGAGTCGGAAACATAGTTAGGCTGACTCAGCGCCCGTAAACGCTGAAGCCGGAAGACCGGAAGCTCTTCTTTGCGAATAGAGAACAAAATATCCTGATACAGGATAAAAGCAACGACGATGTTGCGCGACACGTCATCCTTGTCCAGCAGGAAATCCGAATGCAAGTGAATTTCACCGTTTTCTTCCACATAGAACCGGGCGCTGGATTCCAGGTCGCTCAATTTATCCGGGTCAGGGAGTTCTATGCCGAAAGTATCGCCGATCCATATGCGATCCTCAAACGTTGGCGCAACCAAATCGATCCAAATAGGTTTGGAGTCAAGCAAATCTTGGGGAGTATTGATCGAAATTTCATGCAAGCGGTCTTCGCGTAAATCAAAAACTTTAACTCTGGATTTTTCGGTCTTGTAGTCTTGTTTACCCAGTATTTGCAGTACGGAAATTGGGGCCTCCAACAAAATAGGTTGTTTATGGTTATCATCCAGATGCGCCCAGATCAGCAATTGATCTTCAGGCGGCAACGCTTCCAGAATATGAGCGACTTCCGAGGGAGGTAAATGATTAAGAATCTGCTGCAATCGCGCCATATTCTCTTTGCGTACCAGCGTTTCCACTAGACCATGGTGAGGCATGTCCTGCTTATGCACCAACTCGGCGATAAGCTTATGCTTTTCTAAAAGATCAAGTACGGCTTGATGGCTATTCTGATATTTGGCGATTGGATCTTTTTGCATGTCTGAATAATGGCTTAGTAGTTGGGTTGATGATAACAATCAGGGGTGAAGTCCGTGCATTTCTATCAAAGCACTATTATTTAGGAATGAGCAGGAAAGCGCCTTAGGTATTTTATTCTGCTCACCCCATCCCTCTCGGCAACGGCTCCTGCGTCGCCTAAAGCGCCTACTTTTGGTGCTCTACCTCCTGCATTCATGCAAGTCGTCCAACAGGAGAGGGAGCTATACTCGACACGGGCGCAGATCGCGGCTTTTGTCCTCCTCTCCCCAACCCTTTCCAACAGGAGAGGGAGCTAGGTTAGCTTGCAACCCATTGTATTTATAATACAAAAAAGTTGTGTGGATAGTTATGCCTTTCGGGAGGGGGGAGGGGATTCAAAAAAGCGCAAATCGTGACCGCTCGCAGTATATTTTTAATCGTAAGTATTCAGTCCCCTTAGCTCCTTACGGTTGGCTTAGCCAGTAAACGGCTGTTTAGAGTTTTATGGCTAGATTAGCCTATTGAAAAATATATTGTTACGCTAAGACCTTCCAGGTTTTAAAAACCTGGAAGGTCTAAATACGGTCGGGGTCTGAATAGTTACTTTTAATCCAGTACAGATGACGACCGTTGACTAAATTGTTGCCAAGTTATTATGAAATGAAAACTAAATAACTTGAACAGATAACATCCCTTGAAGGGATGTTACAGCGTTTTCAATTTAAATTAGTTGCTAACAATTAAAAAGCTATGTCGTTCTCATAGTCGCAGGAGTGCAGGCTTCGCCTTCGCTGGCAAGCACCGAAAGTAGGCGCTTTAGGCGAAGCTTGCACTCCTGCATCCCATGATTTCAATAAGCATCGTAGCTCGGGTGCTGATGCCGCACAATGTTTACTCATTATTTAGAAATGGTAATCTCCGGAGCGCCCTGTCTGGCCAGATCGGTCATGGTCATTTGAAAAATTTGGCAGAGTAGCCGAAAGCCTTCGCGATTCCATTGATAACCGGTTTCCGGTTTCAGCGCGTAATACCAATCGCCAAAGCGTACGCTGATGTCGGCCGCCGCCGGTTTGTCCTCGCTGACCAGCAAACCCATGGTATTGACCGGATTCTCGCTGACCTGGGGTGTTTGCGGGTGTTTAGACACAGCGAATTCCGGGTCGTCGCTGATGGCTTGGCCGATAAAATTCAGCACATTATGAAAGCTGCGTAAACGAAACACCCCATGTATCGGCCACTCACCGCCTGGATAACCAGGGCGAATATCGACGGTGACATCATTATCCGCGCCTTTATCGGCTTCTTCATGCAAACGGATACGTTCCTCGTTGCTCAGCGTAGTTGGATCGTAATTGGTCAACAGGATGCGTCCGATCACCCGCTTGGTTAATAGAACTTGCTTAGTTTCGGCTTGGTAATCGATTTTGTAGTTTTTTTGCAACGTAGCCAGTTGATCAGCGGTCATCGATTCGGCTGGTAAAGTCCAATGTTGGTCAAACATTAACGGTTCGACAAACAGTTTGCGCTTATCCTGAATTGACGATAGATGCAGCACGACTTGCCGAAACAACTGATAGCCCTCTTTGTCGCTAGGCTTGTTTAGATAAGTGACGCTGGGTTTGCTGCCGTTAAGCCGCAACTCACCGGCTAACAAGCGCAGCAACAAGTCGAGATCAACGCCTTGCCGCAACAGCATGGTCAGTTTGTTTTCCTGAAACGGGGTCAGTAAACGGCGGGTAAATTCCTCGCCTTCTATCGGGACGATGCTGATGGTCGGGTTTTCGGAAATCGTGCCGCCAAACACCGGCGCCAATAACGAGCCGCTCTCGCCGGTAAGCGCCGGTGTCGCTCCGGCATTCAATTGAAAGTTAAACGTCGCGGCAATATTGGAAACGCCGGTAAAATGCATGGGTTGATGCTGATGGGAGCGGGCAATATTCAATAGTATCAGTTGGGACAGAATGTCTGTCGTCGTCTTGTCGTATTCGATGACGGCATGATCCAGCGCCATCGGTGAAAAGCAACCCTGCATGGCGCATAAAATCAGTATTATCAGCCACCTTGCAGCGGATTTTGGAAATACTGGGGACTGGGTGGTATTGAAGTTCATGTCGTTTCTGTAAGCAGGATAAATATCGGGTCTATTTTGTTTCGAATTGAAATAGGGCAAAACTGGGCTTTTTTAAAAATCCGAAAGTGTTTTCGGTGGGATAGCAGCCCTCAATGCATTCAATACCGCCCTTTGCAGCGCAATTTTACGCATCCTCTCGCCGATATGAAACAGCTCATCGACTTTTAACAATGAACTGATCCATGATCACCGCATCTGCCGACTTGCCATGCGTCCATGGTGCTGGAACCCTCCAGCACTGTGTCGTCAACGGGGCGGATTTCGTCGCAGTATCAACAAGATGTCGCCGATATTAACCAGCTCCGTAGTTATATCGGTCAGCTCATCAGCCAATTTTCTATGTGCAACTGACGGCATCCGCATTGCCCGTGATAAATATCTGCAACCGCCGAGGTCAAAGCCGCATTCAGCGACAATGTATAGTCTTCATGTCCAATATCCAGCGCATAATGCAGCACCGGATACAGCGTTTTCAATTTAAATTAATTGCTAACCATTAAAAAGCTATGTCGTTATCATAGTCGCTGGAGTGCAGGCTTCGCCTGCACTGGCAAGCACCGAAAGTAGGCGCTTTAGGCGAAGCTTGCACTCCTGCACATGGTTTCAATAAGTATCGTAGCTCTTTTAGTAATTAACTGAATTTGAAAACGCTGTAGCCGCCAATACCAAGCAGGCTCAACACAGCAATGATGTTTTCGGGTGATGAGTGAGAAGCCGTTGATTGTTTATCGGGCATAACTTTTCCGGGCTCGCAAAACCAGCCATTATCCTTGTTTAGAATGACTATTGAATGACAATCTCACCGGGATACAACATGCCAATATGCTTTATACTGCCAGCCTTTAATGCGGGAGGTGTGTTTGATGAAGTTAATAAATAGACTGCGCCAAGCAGGTGTCCCGGCTGCGCTTGGTGCCGCCACTTTATTTGGGGCAGGTACTCCGCTGGCAAAATTGCTGTTGGATGCGGTTAACCCGTGGCTGCTGGCTGGACTGCTGTATTTGGGGGCCGGTTTCGGGCTTAACTTGTACAGGTATTTTGGCAAAGCGCCTTCAGTCAAGTTGCCCCGCCACGAGGTGCCGTGGTTTGTTGGTGCAATTGTAGCGGGAGGAATCATCGGCCCGATACTGTTGATGTTCGGGCTGACCGGGATGCCCGCATCGGGAGCATCTCTGCTGCTGAATGCCGAAGGCGTGTTTACGGCGCTGTTGGCGTGGTTTGTCTTCAAGGAAAACTTCGACCGCCGCATTGCTCTGGGCATGATTGCCATTCTGGCCGGGGCCGTTGTCTTAAGTTGGCCGGGTGAAGCGCGTTTTGCCGGGGCTTGGCCTGTGCTGGCCGTCGTTGGTGCGTGTTTCGCGTGGGCTATCGATAACAACCTGACCCGCAAGGTGTCGCTATCCGATGCAACATGGATTGCCATGGTGAAAGGGCTGGTTGCCGGTTCGGTCAATCTGGCCTTGGCCTTCGTTGTAGGCGCAACTGTTCCTCCGCTATCGAGTCTTGTCGGGGCGTTGGTCGTTGGGTTTCTCGCCTATGGCGTGAGTTTGGCGTTATTCGTTGTTGGCTTGCGTCATCTTGGAACGGCCCGTACTGGAGCTTACTTCTCTGTCGCTCCGTTCATTGGCGCGATACTGGCGTTGGCAATGGGCGAGCCGTTAACGCTGAGACTGGTTGTCGCCGGGGCATTGATGGGTTTGGGTATTGGCTTGCACTTGACTGAGCGGCATGACCATCTCCATCTGCATAAAGGTTTAGAGCACGATCATGAACACATTCATGACGACCATCACCGGCATCGGCATGATATTCCCGTCGAGCCGGGTACGAAGCACCGGCACCTGCATCGGCATATACCAATGACTCACTTTCATCCTCATTTTCCGGATACTCACCACCAACATGAGCACTGAAATCTGTTTATAAAGCGGATGTTTTCAGAACAGTCTCGAACGAAAGCCGCCATACTTGATGTCCTGACTGTTGTCAGTCAGTGTTGGCGATTGAAGACGAGTTAAGGCGATTTCCTGCGAAAAACATACCCAACTGACTGGTCTTTTTGCCCGTCTCCTGCGTTGCAAAAATGGTTGCATAGCTCGCTATGCGCCCATTTTTACGCCTCGGCAACTGCTCCATGCGTCGCCTAAAGCGCCTACTGTTGGTGCTCTACCTCCTGCATCCATGCAGTCGTTGTAGACGAACAAAAATCCTGCGCCATTTGGGTATATTTATTCTTGTCAATCGCCTAAAAGCAGTCTTTGATTCATGGAAATATACCGGAATATACGCTCAGGCCAGATTGCATCACAAGCCTGTTCTCTGTATCCTGCACCGCATGCAAATAAATCTGATTTCAGTAGGAAACCGTATGCCGGGCTGGGTGCAGCAGGGCTACGATGAATATGCCAAACGCCTGCCCCGTGAATGCGAGCTGGCGCTTAAGGAAATTGCGCCGGGCAAGCGAACCAAAAACAGCGATGTCGCCAGGATCGTCAAAGAGGAAGGCGAGCGGATGATCGCGGCAATCCCTCAAGGCACGCATATTGTAACCTTGGATATACCCGGCAAACCCTGGACGACGCCCGAATTGGCACAAGCAATGCAGCGCTGGCAGGAAAGCGGCCAGCATGTCTCGTTATTGATCGGCGGGCCGGAAGGGCTGGCTGATTCGGTCAAGCAACTGGCTCGGGAATCATGGAGCTTGTCCAAGCTGACCTTTCCTCATCCGTTGGTGCGTATCGTGGTCGCCGAACAGCTTTATCGCGCCTGGAGCATCCTCCACAATCATCCCTACCACCGCTAATGACTGCCCAGATTATTCTTGCCTCCGCTTCGCCCCGCCGTATGGAATTGCTGGACCAAATTAAGGTTAGTTACAGGGTTAATCCGGTCGATCTTGATGAAACGCCGTTAGCCAATGAAGCGCCGCTGGACTATGTGCAGCGGCTGGCCGCCGAAAAATCTGCGGCCTGTATGGCGCAACTGGGCGACAGCTTACCGGTTTTGGCGGCAGATACCGCCGTGGTTTTGGGCGACCTGATTATGGGCAAACCCAAAGATCGGGAGGATGCGCTTGCCATGTTAAGACTGTTGTCCGGTAAAATGCACCGGGTTTATAGTGCAATTTCGCTGAGAGGGCGGGAGCACGGTCAGGCGGTCAGCATTACCGAGGTAAGTTTCAGGACGTTGACGGAACGCGAAATAGCGGCCTACTGGCAAAGCGGCGAACCGGTCGATAAAGCCGGTAGTTATGCGATTCAAGGCATAGGCGGCGCATTTGTCGAGTCGATAAGCGGCAGTTTTTCCGGCGTGGTCGGTTTACCGTTGTTTGAAACCGCAGAACTTTTATCCAGGCAAGGCATAGAGATTTTCAAATGAGTGAAGAAATTTTAATCAACGTCACCCCGCCGGAGACGCGCGTTGCGGTCATTGAAAATGGCGTTTTGCAGGAATTGATCATTGAACGAACCCGGCAGCGGGGTTTGGTCGGCAATATTTATAAAGGTGAAGTGTGCAGGGTTTTGCCCGGAATGCAGGCGGCTTTTGTCGATATTGGCCTGCCTAGAGCGGCATTTTTGCATCTTTCCGATTTGTGTTCCAAAGATCTGGAAAAAAAAGCTTCGGAGAACATCGAGCATTATCTGCATGAAGGCCAGCATATTATCGTGCAGGTGGTCAAAGATCCTTTGGGCAGCAAAGGCGCTCGGCTTACTACGGAAATATCGATCCCGTCGCGGTTCCAGGTCTACATGCCTTATGCGCACAATTCCGGCGTGTCCCAACGGATTGAATGCGAGACCGAGCGCGTCCGCTTAAGAGCCTGTCTCGACGCTTTCCGGCTGGAGCATAAATGCGGCGGTTTTATCGCAAGAACGGCGGCGGAATGCGTAGATGAAACGATATTGATGGCCGATATGACGTTTTTGCTGAAACTGTGGGAGTCGATAGCCGCGAAAATTGCCACCGCCAAGCCCAAACAGTTTATCCATAAGGATTTGCCGCTAAGTATCAGGACCTTAAGAGACTTATACCGGGAAGGCATTGAAAGAGTCCGGGTTGATTCGCGGGAAACCTTCCATCGCTTGGTTGAATTTGCGGAGATTTTTGCGCCGGAAATTGTGCCGGTTATTGAGCATTACACCGGAGAGTGCCCGGTATTCGATATTTACAGCGTTGAAGATGAAATCCAGAAAGCCTTGGAGCGTAAAGTCAACCTGAAATCGGGCGGGCATTTGGTATTCGATCAGACCGAGTCGATGACCACTGTCGATGTGAATACCGGCGGCTATGTCGGCGGTCGTAATCTGGAAGAGACTATTTTTAAAACCAATCTCGAAGCGGCGCAGACCATTTCCAGGCAACTCAGGCTCCGAAATCTCGGCGGCATCATTATTATCGATTTTATCGATATGCAAAGCGAGGATCATAAGAAACAAGTTTTGCAGGCGTTCGAGCGGCATTTGGAAAAAGACCACGCGAAAACCAACATTACCGAAGTATCGGTGTTGGGCTTGGTGGAAATGACCCGAAAAAGAACCAGGGAAAGTCTGGAACATATACTTTGCGAGCCTTGCAACGCCTGCGGAGGGCGTGGTGTGTTGAAAACTGCGGAATCGATGTGCCTGGAGATATTCCGGGAAATTATTCGCGAAGTCAGACAGTACAAGGTTAAGAAGATCTTGGTCCTAGCCTCCAATGAGGTAGTGGAAATGCTGCTCGATGAGGAAGCCGATATGCTGGCTGAGTTGGAAGTTTTTTTGAGTGTGCGTATCAAGTTCAGGGCTGAGGCTGAATACAATCAGGAACAGTACGATGTGGTGTTGCTTTGAGGTGCGAGGTTTACTCTTCGTTTCCACCGCGGCCCGTCACTGCCATTAAGTTAAGCCCAAATGGAGTACGAGGCTGGCCTTGTACTAACCTCTCCATAGTGCAAGGCCAGCCTTGCACTCCACTCGCTGGGAATGTGCAACCTTAAGGTAACGCGCAGAAAATAAACTACCGAGTCCTGATAATCTTGACAACTCAGCAGCTAGAAAAATGGACGAGAAAATTTCACCTTTCACCTTTAACCTGATTCAGTGATCCATCATATTACGCGTGCGACGCGGCATCTTATTTTCTGGTCTTTGATTTCGGCCGCTATCGGTTTAACAGGCGTGCGCCTGTTATTGTCGGGTATTGAACACTATAAGACGGATTTGGCGGCCCATATCGGCGAACTTGTCGGTACGCCGGTCACAATAGGCCGCCTGGGGGCAAAAATGCGCGGTTTTAATCCCCAACTGGTGTTAAAAGACATCGCCCTCGTTCCCAAGCTGGAGCTTGGGAACGAAGCCCCCGCTATCCGGTTTAATGAAATACGCTTGGGTATTCATTTTTTGGATATGCTGGTCAGCCGGGATTTATTGTCATCGTCCTGGGTCACCTTGGTCGGAGCCAAGTTTGCTATCAAACGGCAACAGGATGGGAAGATTGTTATTGTCGGCTTAAAGTCCAGCGATGGGCAGCCGCAGTGGTTGTTGCAGGGCGGAAAGTACCAAGTTCTGCAAAGCGAAATTACCTGGCAGGATGAAATAAGCCACAGCAAACCGATGTTGTTTAATGGGATAGATTTGGCGATTATCAACAACGGTGAGCATCACCGGCTTAATATGCTGATCAAGTTGCCGAAAAAAATCGGCGATACCTTAAGACTGTCTATGGATTTTAAAGGCAATGTTTTCGAGCCTTCAACCATTCAGGGACGCGTTTATATAGAGGGTCAGTCCGTTTCGTTGCCTGAATTGGCGGCTCTGGGTTGGTCACAATTACAAGTCGTCGCCGGGAATAAAGTCAACATCAATGCCGGTAGCGGCGATTTTAAAATCTGGGCTGATTGGCGGCAATCGCAACTAGCATCGATGGATCTTGATGCACATATACAACAGATGGCATTGGTTCGCCAAGGAAAGCCGGAATTTTTCATCAAACGGCTGAAAACCCGGCTGCACGGGGGGGCGCTCGATGTTCCTAATGTTGTTGGCAGGCAGTGGCAACTTGATGTAAACGATTTTTCAATGGAAACCCAGGAGAGTCTTAAAGGCGACGTTAAAAAATGGCCTACTGCGGCGTTTAGCGTTTCTGCTCAGCGTATGGACGACAATACTTTGCCCAAAATAGCGTTGTTTGTCGAACGACTGGATTTGCAGGAAGCATCCGGGCTGGCGCAGCTGTTCGCGCCCTTGCCGGATGAGCAGGCTGACATATTGGCCCAAGCCCGGTTGAAAGGCGCGTTGGAGGATTTTTCCCTGTTTGCCGATCTGGAGACAAAATCGGTTGCGCTGAACGGCAGGTTTACCAAAATCGGTGTTGCACCGTTGTTGCCAGCGCCCGGTATAGAGAATTTGACCGGTCAAATAAAGGGTAGCGAAAAACAGGGCGCTATCAGCCTGACGACTAAAGACGCTTGGCTGAGCGAACCGAACCTGTTTCGTGAAAACTTGCCGGTCAAGCGTCTGCAAGGCACATTGGCTTGGCGGCAGGAAAAAGATCTTTGGTCCGTATCCAGTCAATCGATTGAATTGGATTCCTTAAGTTTTCGGAGCAATACCCGGTTTCATATCGATATTCCGAAAACCGATAAACCCGTTTTTATGGATCTGCAAAGCGCATTTGCCGGTGAGAAGGCAAGCGAGGTCACTCATTATTTGCCGGTGGGCATTATGGGTAAAGACATCGTTGCCTGGCTGGATCATGCCTTTGTTGACGGGAGTATGACCAACGGCGGCTTATTGATCTACGGCAATTTGAACGACTTCCCGTTTATCACTGAGCCGGGCGTTTTTGAGGCTGTATTTAATGGGGAGCAATTCGATCTGTCATATGCGCCTAATTGGCCCCATATAACCGGTATGAATGCCGAGGTGCAGTTTTTACAGGGCGGACTCAAGGTTAATGTCCTGCAAGGGCAATCAGATAACGTGATCATTAAACAAGCCGAAGTCACCATTCCTTCGCTGAATAAAAGCAAACAATTGCTGATTCAGGGTGAGGCTGAAGCGGGGATAGACCAAGTTTTGGCTTTTATGCAGCATACGCCGTTGCGTTCGCCGGTGGATTCGCTGCTGGAGGCTATCGCCCCGCAAGGAAATACCCAGATAGCCTTGGATCTTAAAATTCCCTTGGTTGACGGAGCGCCAACCAAGGTCGATGGAACGGCGCAATTGAAAGACGCCAAACTCGCCGTAAAGTCGCTGGCCTTGCCGGTCACTAACATTAACGGTGAGCTCAAATTCAACGAGCAGGGTGTTTATAGCGACATCATTCATGCCACGGCCTTGGGTCATCCGATACAAATCAACATTAACAGCTCGGATACTCAAACCACGGTCAACGTGGAGGGGAGCGCCGGGATTAGCGATCTACAGGCGCAATTTGACATGCCTTGGTGGAAAATCGCTCAAGGGGCGACGGATTACCGCTTAAAGCTGGACTTGCCTTACGGGGATGTTGCGCCGGAGCTTGTTGTGGAATCGATGTTGTCCGGCGTATCCCTCGATTTACCCGAGTCATTGGCTAAAACACAAGAGCAAAGCGTGCCTTTATCGTTGACATTTAATTTAGGCGATAAGCAGTTATTGCCGGTGCTGTTAAATTACGACAATAAACTGAAAGCGGCGATCCAGTTGGATACCCAACAAAAAACCATTTACTCAGGCCATGTCCTGGTGGGGAATGGCGAAGCCTTCCAGACTCAGGACGCAGGGTTAAAGCTGGAGATCAACCGCGACCGCTTGGCTTTACAGGATTGGTTGGGCTTGGCTGCTGCCCAAGGCGCAGGAGATGGGGTTAAGGCGCTGAGCATTCACAGCGATCATGCGCTGTGGAACAAAACCGATTTAGGCGTTTTCGATTTGGCCTTGAAGCACAATGACAATTATTGGGATGGGACTATAGCCGGCCAGCCGGCAAAGGGAAGCATTCGGATTCCTGCCGATTTTACTAATCCGCAGGGACAGCCCGGCATGACAGACGCAGATAGAATCAGTCTGGATATGGAGTTGCTGGATCTTTCGTCATTAAAGCAATTAGGCGGCAAAGAGGGCGGTTCGCCCCTACAGACAGTATCACCGGAGTTGATGCCTTTAGTGACGGTTAGCAGCAAGAAAACGCTGTGGCAGTCGGTTGATCTGGGGAGGCTGTCATTGAAAACCGAACGCATGGCAGGCGGTATGAGCTTTAAGGAGGTAACACTGATCGGGGATAATCAAAAATTGACCTTGTCGGGCGATTGGCAAACAAGCGGAGGGCAATCGGTAACCCATAGCCAAGGCCGCCTGGACGTACCTCGCGCTGGGCAATTTCTGGCCCAGTTAGGTATCACCAAAGATTTGACCGAAACTAGCGCAGGCGTTGATTTTATTGTTAACTGGAATGCCGCACCGTATCAATTCTCGCTGGCGGATTTAAAAGGCCAAGTCGATATTAACTTCAAAAACGGACGTATTTTAAGCATAGAGCCGGGCTTCGGCCGGGTATTGGGCATGTTGGCGTTAGCTCAGTGGATAAAGCGGGCGCAGCTTGATTTCAGTGATATTTATCAGGAAGGTTTGACCTTTAACAGCATTAAAGGGCATTTTGATTTAGCAGGCGGCATCGCATCGACGCATGATTTAGTGGTCGATGCCGTTCCTGCAAAAATCGCCATTAGCGGAGATACCGATCTTGTTAATCAAACCGTTGATCATATTGTCGATGTCACGCCTAAAAGTGCTGATGCGGTGCCTATAGCTGGTACAATTATGGGCAAGGTTGCGGCCTTGGTTGGGCGGTCTTTGACGGGTAAAGACCAGGAAGGATTTTTCTTTGGTTCCCAGTATCTGGTAAAAGGTGCGTGGGGGAGCGCAGAAATTATGCCGATACATAAAAATGATGGATTGTTACAGAAAACCTGGAATGGCATTACCGATTTTCCATGGCTACGGCAAGAAAAGTAACCGTTGACTTTGAAATTTTAGGCGACAACATGACAAAAATTACTAGCCTTTCACAACTAGATTTGAACGATACCTACAGTTATGCCGATTATTTGACATGGCAATTCGTGGAAACCGTTGAGTTGATTAAAGGAAAAGTTCAACTGATGTCGCCAGCTCCGAATGTTATGCATCAAAGTATCGTGACGGAATTAGGCGGTCATCTTTATTCTTTTTTGCGTAATAAACCGTGTAAATTATTTTACGCACCGTTTGATGTGCGTTTATATAATCGAAAAAAATCCATGCTCACCAATAAAGAAATTTATACCGTGGTTCAACCCGATTTATGCGTTATTTGCGATACCGGTAAATTGGACCAACAAGGCTGCAATGGCGCACCGGAGTGGATTATTGAAATTTTGTCGAAGGGTAATTCCAAGCGCGAAACCCAAGAAAAATACGCCTTATATCAAGAAAGCGGGGTAAAAGAATATTGGCTGGTTTATCCTTATGAGCAATCGGTGCATCAGTTTGTTTTAAACGAACAAACGGAAAAATACCAATTGCTGGCCATGTTTTCAGCAGAAGATAATGCCAGTCCGGTGTTGTTTCCCGATTTGGCGATTGATTTGGCGGAGGTATTTGCGGAGATTGAAAAACCTGTCAACGGAAAACAAATTGTTTAATACATATATTTGGAATATGAAATTATGAGCAGTAGATGTGCGGCCATACAAATGGCATCAAGCCCCAATATTAGCGCCAATTTGCTGGAAGCCGACAAGCTTATTGCAGAAGCGGTTAAAGCGGGCGCAAAGCTGGTGGCTTTACCGGAAAACTTTGCGCTGATGGGCGATCATGAACTGGACAAAATTAAAGCAAAAGAAGTCGATGGATCGGGACCTATCCAAAGTTTCTTAGCATCGGTAGCTAAAAAATATGCGGTTTGGGTGGTCGGCGGCACTATTCCGATAGCGGGCAATGACAGCAATAAAGTGCGGGCTGCTTGTCTTATTTATAACGATCAAGGCGAGCGGGTTGCGCGCTACGATAAAGTACACTTGTTTGATGTCAGCGTTCCAGGCAGTAATGAGGTGTACCGCGAATCGGACTCTATTGAACCGGGCACGGACTTGTTGGTGATTGATACGCCATTTGGCAGGCTGGGTGTCGCTGTCTGTTACGACCTGCGCTTTCCCGAGTTTTTCCGCAAGATGGACATGGATATACTGGTCATTCCGTCTGCCTTTACCGCAGAAACAGGAGCCGCGCACTGGGAATTGCTGCTGCGTGCGCGTGCCGTAGAAAACCTGTGTTATGTGATTGCGCCGAATCAGGGCGGTTTTCACCTTAATGGCCGTAAAACTTTCGGGAATAGCATGATTATCGATCCGTGGGGCGTGGTGCTGGATTGCTACAAAACGGGTGGCGGCTTTGTCTCTGCTGAAATAGATCTGGAACGCCTGGAAAAAGTGCGGGGTGCATTTCCGGCCCTGAATCATCGTCGTTTTTTTTGTAAATAATATGCGCGTAATAGTTAAAAGTTTATTGCTGATTGGTTTTCTGGTTTCCTGCGGAACCACGGAAGAAAGCCGCTACCGTGACACTGAAAGCCTTGAGCGACCTCCAACCGTGACTAGCAGCAGTCCGTCCAGGGAGCAGCGCACAGTCGATAATAGTTCGATTCCAAGGAAAAAAGACAGCACCGGCTTAGGCTCGGATGTTTACCTGAATTCGCCATTACAATTTACGATCAAGCAGCCGTTTAGCGATGCCTGGAACACCCTAAGCCGGGCATTGAAGCAAAGCGGCATCAAAATAACCGATCATGAGCGCGATAAAGGGCTTTATTACGTTACTCAAGATACAGCGGATAGAACCAGTTTTTTTGCAAAAGCGACGGCCTTTTTAAGCGATGACCCGGCCATTTACCTGTTGACGGTCAAGCAAGACGGCGAAGAAACAACGGTGACCGCGACCCAAGCCAATGCAAGCGAACAAAGCAGCGCGGCTGAAAACGACGCCCCTCATCCTTCTGCCGAAGGCGCGGAAGACTTGTTGCAGTTACTGTTTAACACGCTACGCGATAAGCTGGAAGAAGAATGACTGAGGTGAAAGGGATGTCGTTTTATACTTTCAATCTTGAACCTTGAACCTTGAACCTTGAACCTTGAACCTTGAACCTTGAACCTTGAACCTTGAACCTTGAACCTTGATCGAACCTGTGAAAATATTAAACCTTGCAAGACAAGCTATCTTAACGCCGGTCGGTATACAAGATAGCGACATTGAAAAAATTATGAGCCGCTTGCTCAGTTCGCCGGTTGATGCGGCGGATATTTACTTTCAATCCAGCCATTTCGAATCCTGGGTTATGGAGGGCGGCATCATTAAAGAAGGCAGTCATAATATCGACCAGGGCGCCGGAGTGCGTGCGGTATTCGGCGAAAAAACCGGCTTTGCCTACAGTGACCGGATTGAATTGCCGGTGCTGCTGGAAGCGGCTAATAATGTTAAGGCTATTGTTCGTCAAGGACAGGAAGTGGCCTCGCCGCATTGCAAGGTCTCTGCAAAAACCGCTGACTGGCCGAAGTATTACGCGACGCAAAATCCGTTAAAATCATTGGAAGATCAACAGAAAATCGATTTATTGCACCGGGTTGACAGCGAAACCCGCAAGCTGGACAGCCGCATTGAAGAGGTTATCGTCAGCCTGGTAGGCGTGCATGAACATATCCTGGTAGCTAGGCAAGACGGCTCTTTGGTTGCCGATGTACGGCCTTTGGTGCGGATGAATGTAACGGTTATCGTCGAACAAAACGGTCAGCGCGAACAGGGCAGCATGGGCGGCGGCGGGCGTAGCGACTACAGTTATTTTATCGACCGGGATACCGCGTTGGCATATGGCCGCGAAGCGGTAAGACAGGCGCTGGTTAACCTGGAGGCTGTTGAAGCCCCGGCCGGTAATATGACGGTAGTGTTGGGCTCGGGCTGGCCGGGCATCTTGCTGCATGAAGCCATCGGTCATGGCCTGGAAGGCGACTTTAACCGCAAAGGCACCTCGGCATTCAGTGGTCGCGTCGGCGAACGGGTAGCGTCCGATTTATGCACGGTGGTCGATGACGGCACCTTGCCGGGACGGCGCGGCTCGTTAACGATAGATGATGAAGGTACGCCGACAGAAAAGACCGTATTGATCGAAAACGGCATACTCAAAGGCTACATGCAGGACAATCTCAATGCCCGCTTAATGGGCGTCCAGCCTACCGGCAACGGTCGGCGCGAATCCTACGCGCACCTGCCGATGCCGCGCATGACCAACACTTATATGCTGCCGGGCCAGCATGATCCCGAAGAAATCATCAAATCGGTAAAAAACGGCTTGTACGCGAAAAACTTCGGCGGCGGGCAGGTCGATATTACCTCGGGCAAGTTCGTATTTTCCGCCAGCGAAGCCTACCTGATCGAAAACGGCAAAATTACCCGTGCCGTTAAAGGTGCGACACTGATAGGCAACGGGCCTGATGTGTTAACCAAGGTATCTATGGTCGGCACCGATCTGGAGTTGGATAGCGGCGTCGGCACTTGCGGCAAGGACGGGCAAAGCGTACCGGTCGGCGTCGGGCAGCCGACGTTGAAGATTGACGGGTTGACTGTTGGCGGGACGAGTGTTTAGCTGTTCTAATTGTCCACGAAAGACACGGAAAACACGAAGTAACCTGTTGTATTTATAGTCAACTGAAAAATTATTTTTGTAGATTTTTGCTGTTTTCGATAAGCCGAAAGGTGCTGAAATAAGCCGAATTGAGCGAAAGCAGGGTGGTGTGTCTTGAATACTTCCGAATTTGCTGGAAACGCTATCTGCGCTATCGCTTGGGGAGTAGAATTGCGGTTCGGCTGGGTATGCTGTTTATGCCTGACATTCGGCTACGTCAAATGTCGGGCAACGATAATGAATAGTAAGTAGGCACCATTTTCAATAATTACATAAGGGGCAACAGCATGTTAATTTGGTCGAGCATTTTTGAAACAAATATTGAATTAGTCGATCTTCAGCATCGAAAATTATTCGAATTGCTTAATAAGTTGTGCGATAGCTTTGAGCACGGGAGGGCAAGCGAAGCGCTGGTCAATGAGATATTACAAGAGTTGCTGACCTATGC
This sequence comes from Methylobacter sp., assembly GCA_004299305.1. GTDB lineage: Bacteria > Pseudomonadota > Gammaproteobacteria > Methylococcales > Methylomonadaceae > Methylobacter_A. Next base: position 24,411 of record SCPZ01000014.1, on the reverse strand, counting down.
GGACAAGCATTTCGTTGATGAAGAATTGCTGATGGTGCGCAGTAAAGTAGATATAAGACATATCAATATTCAACGCATGGAACACAGCTCATTTATATACGATATAAAAAACCTGAGAAAAGGACTGTGTACGGAAGACGACTTCCAAGAGGTTTCAGAAAAGCTGGTCTGCTTTATCACGTCATGGTTGACCTTTCATATATTAGGGACAGATATGATTATGGCTGCGCAAATAAGAGCCATCGAGCATGGTGCCACACCTGGGCAGGCTTATGAATCACAGAATACAATAAATTACGACACAGCTACCATACACTTGATGCTGGATTCAGTGATGGAATTATGGCGCATATCATTAGAACGCTGTAATAAACTGGAAGAAAAACTTGAAACAATACTTGGCGTACGGACGCAGTCAAGTAGCTATTAGCCGGTTCGAACGACACGCTAACCCGACCTACACAGAATTAGAGAAAACAGTGCAAAATCAGCAACAAATTAATCATTTAAAAAACACTGTCCAGGATATATTGGACGAGGCCGTAAAACAGGGCGCCAGCGCCGCAGAAGCGGGTCTGAGTCAGGAAAACGGCTTATCCGTATCGGTGCGTCTGGGCGATGTCGAAACCATAGAGCATCACTGCGACCAGGGACTGGGCGTGACCGTTTATTTCGGTCGGCGCAAAGGTTCCGCCAGTACTACGGATTTGTCGTTAGCGTCGATCAAGGAAACGGTCGGCGCGGCATGTAGCATTGCCCGTTACACCAGTGAAGATGAATATTCGGGCTTGCCGGAGCAAGAACTGTTGGCTACCGAGTTTCCAGACCTTGATCTTCACCACCCGTGGGATATTGGTGTCGATGGGGCCATTGCTTTAGCCGTTGAATGCGAAGATGCGGCGCGATCTTATCATGCGGAAATCAGCAATTCCGAAGGCGCTTCGGTCGATACCCACCGAGGCATCCGGGTGATGGGCAATACCCTGGGTTTTCTTCAGGGCTATGCGTCAACCCGGCATTCCTTGAGCTGCTCGGTATTGGCCCAGCGCGGCGACAGTATGCAGCGCGATTACTGGTACACCGTGGCAAGAAACGCGCGCGCTTTGGAATCCGCTGTTGATGTCGGTAACAAAGCGGCCGAGCGAACCCTTCGGCGCTTGCAGGCGCGTAGCCTAAGTACGCGGCAGTGTCCGGTGCTGTATTGCGCGGAAACCGCTTCCGGCTTGCTCGGTTCGTTTATCGGCGCAATCAGCGGCGGCAACCTATACCGCAAATCGTCATTCCTGCTGGATGCATTGGATACCCAGGTATTCCCCGAATTCGTCCGCATCCACGAGCTGCCCCTTTTAAAAGGCGCTTTGGGCAGCAGCGCATACGACGGCGAAGGCGTCGCCACCCAAACACGGGACATCGTCAGCGACGGTATTTTGCGCGGTTATGTATTGAGCACCTATTCCGCCCGCAAGCTGGGCCTGCACAGCACCGGCAATGCCGGAGGCGTGCATAATTTAACGATAGACACCGGAGCTCTCGATTATCAGGGCATGTTAAAAGAACTGAATACCGGTTTGTTGGTTACCGAGTTGATGGGGCAGGGGGTCAATATGGTGACTGGCGACTATTCGCGCGGCGCCGCCGGGTTTTGGGTGGAGAATGGCGAAATTCAATATCCGGTTGAGGAGATTACTATTGCCGGTAACCTGAAAGATATGCTGAAAAACATCGTCGCCGTGGGTAATGATGTCGATTATCGCGGCAATATCCGTACCGGCTCGATACTGGTTGAGCGGATGTCGATTGCCGGGGAATAAGCCCGTTGTTATGATTTTTCGTATTGAATAGTAGAGGTAGGATCATGTCGGCAAATTTACAATCGTCCAGTGTCTGGATCAGCGAGGAAGATTACTTGGCAGGTGAATTAATCAGCGAAATCAAGCATGAATATGTTGACGGCTATGTTTATGCGATGGCGGGCGCCAGCCGGAATCATGAAAGGATAGCTGGGAATATTTATCGGGAATTTGGGAATCACTTAAAAAATAAGCCTTGTGAACCGTTTAGTTCCGACCTGAAAATTAAGGTCGGAAGTCGGTTTTTCTATCCCGATGTGATGGTTGTTTGTGCTGAAAACAAGCAGCACGATTATTACACCGATTCACCGGTGATTGTGGTCGAAGTTTTGTCGAAAGCCTCACGGCGTGTCGATGAAACGACCAAGCGCATCGCCTACCAGAGTATCCCCAGTCTACAAGAATACATTTTGATCGAACAGGACTTTGTCGATGTAGAAGTCTGTCGAAAAAGCGAAGGCTGGGTTTCCAATCATTATTTTATGGGCGACAGCGTGCGCTTTGATTCGATTGGCTTGGCGCTGACGGTCGAAGAAATCTACGCCCGCGTCGACAATGACGAGGTGCAGTCCTATATTCAAGAGCAACAGGCGCGGCTCTAAAGGCTCTGCACAATATCGGCTATCAACTGCGGCCCTCGATAAATAAGGCCGCTGTATAGTTGCACCAGGCTCGCTCCTGCCGCTAATTTTTCCTTTGCATCGTCCGCAGTTAAAATCCCTCCTGCCGCAATAATCGGGATCTTGCCGTTCAATTCCGCCGCCAATCCGCGCACGACAATTGTTGATAACTCTTTAACCGGTGCGCCGCTTAAACCTCCTGCTTCATGGGCAAGCGGATGGTTTGCAATCATGTCGCGGGCAATCGTGGTGTTGGTCGCAATGACACCGTCAACTTCAAATTCCAGCAGCAAGCGGGCAATATGGCTTATTTCATCCGTCGACAGGTCAGGCGCTATCTTCAGGGCCAAAGGCACGTATTTACCGTGCTGCTGTTGCAGTTTCAGTTGTTCTTCTTTTAAAGTTGAAATCAGTTTTTTAATGTCATCGCCCTGTTGTAACTGGCGCAAATTCTTGGTGTTCGGCGAAGAAATATTAATGGTGATGTAGCTGGCGGCGCTATAAACCTTGCGTAAACCGAGTAAATAATCGTCCGCTGCATGTTTAATCGGGGTGTCAAAATTCTTGCCGATATTAATGCCTAAAATACCGGAATAACGGCTTTGTTGTATCTGGGTCAACAGGTGGACTATGCCCCGATTGTTAAAGCCCATACGATTGATGATAGCTTGGTGCTCAGGCAGTCTAAATAAGCGCGGTTTCGGGTTGCCCGGTTGCGGGCGGGGGGTCACTGTGCCTATTTCCACGAAGCCGAAACCTAATGCGCTCAATGCATTAATGTAATCGCCGTTTTTATCCATGCCGGCGGCAAGGCCGACCGGGTTTTTAAAATTAAGCCCCATAACGTTGACAGGTTTGTGGTCAATGGTGGGATAGAGCAGTGTTGACAAGCCTGAAATATAGGAGGCATTCAGCAGCTTAAGCGTTACTTCGTGAGCGGTTTCAGGATCTAAGGAAAATAACAGGGGGCGTAGTAATGGATAAAGGTTCATAGGTGTGATCAATAGAAGTTCATGCGGTTGGGGCGACCAGCCGGTCGCCGATGTATATTAATGTTTGCTGGTTAGTTTATAAGGCTCCGGCGCTACCGCAGTCGGTCGCTGCAAAACAAGATCGACCATCAGTTGCGCCGATGCCGGTCCCATCGCCAGGCCATTCCTAAAATGACCGGCGTTGATAAATAAATTGCCGATTTCGGGGTGTTTGTCGATATACGGGATGCCGTGTTCAGTGCCCGGCCTTAATCCCGCCCAGTGTTTGATTGCTGGGAAATTTTTAAGGGAAGGCAGTAAATTTAATGCAAATGCATTCAGCCGGTCTCGGGCTTCTGAGGTGGTTGTCTTATTAAAATCATCCTGTTCTACGGTGCTGCCCGCTAATATTTTGCCGTCGCGTCGCGGAATCAGGTATTGATCGCCATCTAGCACCATGTAGTCCAGTGTTTCCGGTTGGGCGTCAAATAACAGCATCTGGCCTTTAACCGGGGCGATTTTCGGCGCATCGCCAATAGCATCTGGACAAAGATGTTGAAACAATTGGCCGGTCCAGGCGCCCGCAGCAATAATCAACTGATTGACGGCAAACTCGCCGGACGTGGTATTGATCGCGGTAATGCGATGTTTATTGAGGGTAATCGCAGTTAGTTCACAATGTTCTATTAGCGTAACACCTTTGTTAACCAGGTCTTGTTTTAATGATTTAACCAAGCGAGGATTGCGTGCCTGGGCAATCTCAGGCAGCCAAAGCGGCTGCTCGGGGGTTGTGGTAAGCCTATTAAAAAAATCCACCCCGGCAGGCCGGTACGAAATAGCGTTAGCGTTGCACCAGTTAACAGCCTCACTAAGGTCAGGATTTTTGACGATCAGCAAGCCGCAAGGATTCCATTCCGGGTCTACCCGCGTTTCGGTAGCCAATTGCGAGGCCAGAGCCGGGTACAGCTTTAGACTTTGTAATACCAGCCGGGTAATCGCGTCTGGTTGTCGCCACGGATAAAGCGGCAGCAAAATACCGCCGCCCGCCCAGGATGATTCCTGGCCCAGTTCATTTTTTTCAATAATTGCGACGCTAGCGCCCGCCTTAATAAACTCGCGGGCAGTTAGCAGGCCGATAATGCCGCCGCCAATGATGGTGATATCCGGGGTTGTGGTCATGTGTATTGATTAAAGATCAGGGCGAAAAATAAATATTTTGGTGTTGGGTAACGCTAAGCGGTCAATTATAACTAAATGTAGGTAATTTTTTTTGAACATTGAGTTAAACCAATTTTTATTGTTTTGTGTTCTGGATAGTCAGTACATTCTTGGTATCGGGAATCGCTCATTAAATCAGTTTATGATTATGTGGCGCTCGATCTTCAAATTTTACAGTTTGACTTTGGAGAACATCATAGATAAATCAGGGGGGGCTATCATTGTGATAGGTGATGGATAGCTGTATTTGTTGCTCTAACGCACGATTTAACTGACTTTCGATTTAAAAGCTTGAACATCAAGTTAAAGTCGGCAAATTTCATTTGGCATCTTCTTATTTTCAGGAAGTTAGAATATATTGATACAGTTTCTTATGTCGTTATTCCGCATTATCGGAATTTACCCTATGAGAGGGTTGGCTTCAGTGCAAGTGTGTCGGCAAAGTTATTTCCTAGGCAAGAATAAGAATTTCTGCTGGCAGCAGGAGATTGAAAATAAAATTAAAGATTCATATATCAGGCGAGTTTTTCCTATGGTGATGCATTGTTCCTATTGTAATTCTGACGCGGTCCTGCCTAAATCAGGACTGTGTTTAGACTGTGAAAACATAACGGAATCCGACAATCAATTAACCAATCAAGCGATGCCGGTTATTGAGCGGCCTGTCAATGAACCTGATGCTGTATTTATATATAAAACGCACTTTGGCCTCAATAAGCAGCCATTTGGCTTAACGCCTGATACACGTTTTTTTTGTGAGCTGCCCTCACATTTAGAAGCGTTGAATGTGTTATTGATTTCTTTGCACAACGGTGAAGGGTTTATCAAAATTACCGGCGATGTTGGCGCCGGAAAAACGATGCTTTGCCGAAAATTGCTCAATGAATTACCCCAGCCTTTTGAAACTGCATACATACCTAATCCGCACTTGCCTCCGATAGGTTTGTTGATGGCAATTGCCGATGAAATGGGAGTTGAATATCTCCGCTATATCGGGCAAAACGGACTGATGAAGTTAATTAATGACGTTCTAATCAATAGTGCTGTTAATGGGAAAAAAACCGTACTGATTATTGATGAAGCCCAGTCCATGTCGGTTGAAACATTAGAAACGTTACGGCTTATCACTAATCTGGAGACGGAAAAACAAAAGCTGCTGCAAATTGTGTTATTCGGTCAACCTGAACTTGACGAACAACTGAATAATAAAGCCATTCGACAGCTCAGGCAGCGCATCACTTTTAGTTACGCGCTTAAACCGCTCACTTCAAAAAACGTTGCTGATTACATTAAACACCGGTTGCGTGTCGCCGGTATGGGCAATGTAGGCCTTTTTTCCGGGCTAGCCATCATGGCCATGCATCACTATAGCCGGGGTATACCTAGACTGATTAATATTTTAGCTAACAAAGCGATGCTGTCGGCTTATGGTAAAGGCCATTCGTCAATAGGCGTAAAACAGGTTTATTTAGCTGCTTTGGATACTGAAGATGCCAATACAAAATTTAAACTTTTTGGCTTTCGTAAGCGCTATTTATTGTTACTGTTACTTACGGTTGTCGGCTACCTTCTATGGTCGCTAATAATACCTATATTATGAGCCTGATCAATCAAATGTTGCGTGATCTGGAAAGTCGCGACACAACTGACAGTCGACCATCGACTCTGCCATACAATATCAAGGTAACGGAGGAGCCTGCATCAAAAGTCCCACTCTTAGTCTGGAGTGTATTGGCTATTTTTGCGACAGGCGGCAGTTATTTGGCTTATCAATACAATAAAACGCCCCTAGTAATTTTTACCGACAATAGTAAAAAAGCACCTATCCCTATCGGTCCTTATGAAACAATATTGGCTGTGCCAAACGCCGTAACCAACATTGTGCCTAGGACTGAACAGAAAGTGCCTGAAAATACAGCGGTTCAGCCAATTTCGGTAGTTCAACAAGCGCCGGCAGCCCAGACAGCGCCAGCTGTTCAAGTCAAATCGCCAGTCCAGCCGGTTCAAGTGACTCCAGAAGTCCAGGTCGAGCCTGAGATTGTCTACGAACCCTCAATTAAAAACAGACCATCTATCCCTAAATCTGCGCCGATCAAACAACTAAGCGCAAAGCAGCAAGCGGATTTGCTCTATCGTCAGGCTGAAAATAATTCCGAAGATTATTCGGCGGTCTACAAATTGGAACAAGTCCTTAAGTTTGATCCAAGGCACCTTAAGGCTCGGTTATTATTGGCTAAAGTACTGCATAATCAAGGGCAAATCAGCAAAACTGCCGATTTTTTAGATCAAAGCCTCGCTTTATTTCCTGGTAACCTACAGTTTGTTAATACCCGTGCGCAGCTATTCTTGCAACAAAAAAAACCTAACGATGCACTTAAAACGCTACAAGGTATCGATTTAGCAAACGGTTCTAATGAAATCTATCTATCTTTATTGGCGGTAACTTATCAACAGTTACAATCATTTACTGATGCGGCTAACGTCTATCAAAAACTGGTAAGCGTCAATCCGGAAAAAGCCGAAAACTGGCTGGGTTTTGCCCTGACGCAAGAAAAACTCGGTAATCCGAAATTTGCCCGTGAGGCCTATCAGCAAGCGCTCAGCAAACACACCTTGAAAGAATCTGTTACAAGCTATATTAAGCAGCGGCTAGTCGAGCTTAAGTAAATTCTGCCGAATGAAATACTTGATGCGCTTGGACCGTTGAGATGGAAATAAGTTTTTGATAGGGTTAAGAGTCGTATGCATAAGGAAGCATTAAGCGGTTTTTTAGGTTTATTGACAATAGCTCGGTGAGCTGATACTTTGCCCTGCTGGCGCTCGTCTTATCTTTCTGGAGTGCTTTGTTGGTTGCAGAGGTTGGTGTGGGGAATCAGGTTTTAAACGAGCGGTCGCTACAGCTATTGAAAACGCTGGTTGAGCGTTATATCAGTGATGGTCAGCCAGTGGGTTCGCGGGCTTTATCAAAAGATTCGGATTTAAATTTAAGTCCGGCAACTATTCGTAATGTCATGGCCGACCTGGAAGATTTGGGTCTGGTGCAGTCGCCGCATACTTCGGCAGGAAGGGTGCCAACGGTCAGCGGCTATCGTTTGTTTGTCGACAGTTTGTTGACGGTTAAGCCGTTGGAGTCGAAAGATTTGAATCGGCTGCATCAGGGCTTATCGGTAAGCGAGGATAGCAGCGATATGATCGGTGTCGCATCGCGATTGCTGTCAGAATTAACGCAGATGGCCGGGGTGGTGACCTTGCCCAAAAGAGAGTTGGTATGTTTGCGGCATATCGAGTTCCTGTCTTTATCTCATACCCGCGTGCTGGTTATTTTTGTTACCAATGAACAGGAAGTTCACAACAAAATCATCCACACCTCCAAAGTATTCAGTCCCGCCGAATTACAACAGGCGGCCAATTATTTAAATTCAATTTATTCCGGTCGCAGCCTGGATGCGGTGCGTAAAGCCGTTTTAAAAGAGTTGCAGGAAGATCAGGAGCGCATGACAAATCTGTCTGGAACAGATTTGCATTTACCCGAAGGGTGTCTGGCAGGAAAGCCCGGCATGAACCAGGGCATGTTGGATGCGGTAAAAATGGCGCAACTGGCTTTTGATCAGGACAATGAAAAAGACGATTATGTGTTGACTGGCGAAACTAATTTAATGGGGTTTTCCGAGTTGTCGGATATGGATCGATTAAGAAACCTGTTTGAAGCGTTCAGTCAAAAGCAGGGTGTTATTCATTTGCTGGATCAATGTATGAAAGCCGACGGCGTGCAGATATTTATCGGCGAAGAGTCCGGCTATCGGGCTTTTGATCACTGTAGCCTGGTGACTTCAGCGTATTCGGTCAGTGACAAAGTGGTCGGGGTGTTGGGCGTCATTGGGCCGACGCGTATGGCCTACGAGAAAATCATCCCTTTTGTCGATGTTACGGCAAAATTGTTAGGCGCCGCCTTGAATCCAAAATCAACGACCCCATTATAAATAATGTCTTTTTTGTGCCGTTGGGCATGGATATTAATTTTAAATATTAAGGAGCTATAAATAATGACTACTGATCAGGAAGCGCCTGAATTGCAGGTTAAAACTGAAAGCGAAACGGTTGGAGAGCCGCCACATAGCGAATTAGTTATTGGGCACGAGTTTACGATTGATGAGTTACAGCAGGCGTTGATCCAGACTGAGCAAAAAGCCCAGGAGAATTGGGACAAGGCGGTTCGCGCACAGGCGGAAATGGAAAACCTGAAAAGAAGAACGCAAAAGGATCTGGAAGATGCGCACAAGTTTGCACTAACGAGTTTCGCCAAGGAACTATTGCCGGTATTAGACAGTCTAGTGTTAGGTTTGCAGGCTGCAACAGGCGACAGCGAGGAAGTGAAAAAATTCCGTGAAGGCAGTGAATTAACGATTAAGCAGTTCGAATCAGTATTTACAAAATTCAAAATTGAAACGATAGACCCGATCGGCCAGCCTTTTAATGCGGAACTGCATCAGGCTATGGCTATGCAGGCTGTAGAAGGCGCTGAGCCGAATACTGTGGTTAACGTTTTTCAAAAAGGTTATATGTTGAACGGACGCTTACTTCGTCCGGCTATGGTTTTGGTTGCCAAAGCAGCAGAAAAAAAACCAACAGATATTCCTAGTATCGATGAACAGGCTTGAAATCAAATAAAGCAGCCTCATATTTGTAACAACTTTTACTTTTTTAAATAAATTCAAGTCTGGAGAATTCAATGGCTAAAATAATTGGCATAGATTTAGGAACAACAAACTCGTGTGTTGCGGTATTAGAAAACGGCGTAGCAAGAGTGATTGAAAATAGCGAAGGCGCCCGCACTACGCCTTCCATTATCGCTTTTACCAGCGATGATGAAGTGTTGGTAGGACAGTCGGCAAAACGCCAGGCCGTTACCAACCCAAAAAATACCGTATTTGCGATTAAGCGCTTGATCGGTCGTCGTTTTAAAGACGATGTCGTACAAAAAGACATCAAAATGGTGCCTTATAAAATCGCTGAAGCTGAAAACGGCGATGCCTGGGTTGAAGTTCACGGCAAAAAAATGGCGGCTCCCGAGATTTCGGCTCGCGTCTTGATGAAGCTGAAAAAAGATGCTGAAGCCTATTTGGGCGAAGAAGTTACCGAAGCGGTCATTACCGTACCGGCTTATTTTAATGACTCGCAACGTCAGGCGACTAAAGACGCCGGTCGTATTGCAGGCCTTGAAGTTAAACGTATTATCAACGAACCGACTGCATCTGCATTGGCTTTCGGTATGGATAAGCCTAAAGGCGACACCAAAATTGCGGTATATGACTTAGGCGGCGGTACTTTTGATATTTCGATTATTGAAATTGCCGAAATAGAAGGCGAGCATCAATTCGAAGTATTATCGACTAACGGCGACACCTTCCTGGGCGGTGAAGATTTCGATTCAAGAATCATTGAATTTTTGGCCTCAGAATTTAAAAAAGAAAGTGGCGTTGACGTGCATAACGATCCGTTAGCTTTGCAACGTTTAAAAGAAGCCGCAGAAAAAGCCAAGATTGAATTGTCTTCAAGCCAGCAAACCGATGTGAATCTGCCTTACATTACCGCAGATGCATCAGGTCCCAAGCATTTAAATGTTAAATTGACCCGCGCCAAACTGGAATCGTTGGTTGAAGAGCTGATTAACCGTACTAAGGGGCCTTGCGAAATGGCGCTGAAAGATGCGAAATTAAAGGCATCGGACATTAATGATGTAATTTTGGTCGGCGGTCAAACCCGTATGCCGAAAGTACAGGAAATGGTAAAAACCATTTTCGGCAAAGAGCCACGCAAAGACGTTAATCCTGATGAAGCGGTTGCTTTAGGCGCGGCGATTCAGGCAGGTGTTTTGGCGGGCGACGTTAAAGATGTATTGTTGTTGGATGTTATCCCGTTATCGTTGGGTATCGAGACGATGGGCGGCGTAATGACCAAGCTGATCGAGAAAAACACCACGATTCCGACCAATGCATCGCAGGTGTTTTCTACGGCGGACGACAATCAAACCGCAGTGACCGTTCATGTGTTGCAAGGTGAGCGCGAAGTTGCAGTGGCGAATAAATCATTAGGACGTTTTGATTTGTCCGATATTCCGCCTGCACCGCGAGGCATCCCGCAAATTGAAGTTGCATTCGATATTGATGCCAACGGTATTTTGAACGTGTCGGCAAAAGACAAGGCGACCGGTAAAAAACAGTCCATCGTTATCAAAGCCTCCAGCGGTTTGTCGGATGATGAAGTTGAACGCATGATTAAGGATGCCGAAGCTCATGCTGATGAAGATCGTAAATTGACGCAATTGGTCTCAGCACGCAATCATGCAGACGGTATGATTCATGCGACTGAAAAATCACTGAAAGAACTGGGCGATCAAGTCAGCGCCGATGAAAAAACCAGCATTGAACATGCGATTGAAGCACTGAAAGCCGTGCTTAAAGGTGATGATAAAGAGGCAATTGAAGCCAAAACGCATGATTTAACCGAGTTATCAGGTAAACTGGCTGAGCGGGTTTATGCGCAAAAATCAGCGTCTGAAGGTGAAGCGTCAGGCGCTCATGCATCTTCAGAACATACGGCGGATGACGGTGTTGTTGATGCCGAGTTTGAAGAAGTTAAAGACGACGATAAGAAGTAAAACGCAGACATGGGGTAAGATATATCCCCATGTGCATTAACTTAATTCATAAAACCACAAGGGACACGAAGTTCACGAAGAAAAAGCTTTGTGTTCTTCGTGTCCTTTTTCTGGTTTATTAATCATGGATTATTGATCAAGTAAATGGACTTTTAAGTCGATGCATAGGGAGCGTCAACCAGTGGACATTGCCGTAAAGCAACATAACCGTCTTTTATCCTCTTCACGGGGTATCCGGGGCAATATCAGACAATGATAATCACCAAAATTTAACAAAAGAATATTGAACCATGGCAAAAGAAGATTTTTACAAGCTTCTCGGTGTAGACAGAAACGCCAGTGATGCAGAGATTAAGAAAAGCTATCGCAGCAAGGCGATGAAGTTTCATCCAGACAGGAATAAAGACAATCCTGTGGAAGCTGAGGCCAAGTTTAAGCAGATTAAAGAAGCTTACGAAGTTTTATCGGATCCTAAAAAACGTTCCGCTTATGACCAGTTCGGCCATGCCGGGATTGATCCTTCGATGGGCGGCGGACGTTCCGGTGGTTTTGGCGGAGCTGAAAGTTTCAGCGATATTTTCGGCGACATTTTTGGCGGAGGAAGACATCAGCAGCGGAGCAGTGTTCAACGCGGTTCAGACCTGCGCTACAACCTGGAATTAACGCTGGAAGAAGCTGTATTCGGCACCGATGCCAAAATTCGTGTGCCGGTTCTGGTTGCTTGCGGCGAGTGTAGCGGCTCCGGCGCCAAAAAAGGTTCCAGTCCGGTTATCTGCTCGACTTGTCATGGTCATGGTCAAGTCAGGATGCAACAGGGTTTCTTTTCGGTTCAACAAACTTGTCCAACTTGCCGTGGTACCGGCAAGCAGATAAAAGATCCTTGCGGTGTTTGTTACGGTCAGGGACGAGTTCAAGAGAATAAAACCTTGTCTGCAAAAATCCCGGCGGGTGTCGATACCGGTGACCGCATTCGTTTGGCCGGAGAAGGTGAAGCAGGAGAGCATGGCGGTCCGGCAGGCGATCTTTATGTTCAGGTCCAGGTAAAAGATCATGCGATTTTTACCCGTGACGGCGCAAATCTTTATTGCGAAGTACCAATCAGCTTTCCGACAGCCTGTTTGGGCGGCGAACTGGAAGTGCCTACCTTAAATGGCAAAGTGCTGTTGAAAATTCCTGCCGAAACCCAAACCGGTAAATTGTTTAGGCTGCGCGGCAAAGGCGTTAAGCCGGTCAGGGGCGGCCCGGTTGGTGATTTACTGTGCAAGGTGCAGGTTGAAACACCGGTGCATTTGACTAAAGAACAAAAGGCATTGGTTGAGCAACTCAGCGAATCCTTATCCGGTAGCGGTAAACACCATAGCCCTCAAGAATCCTCATGGACTGACGGCGTAAAAAGTTTTTTCGATAAATTAACAGGATAAGTCATGATGCGTATTGCTGTAGTAGGCGCCTCCGGTCGCATGGGCCTGTGTCTGATCAAGGCGGCGGCGCTGGCTAAAAATGCCGAATTGGCGGTCGCCGTCTCACGTCCCGAAAGTCTTGCCATAGGCCGGGATGCAGGCGAACTGGCAGGTATCAGCGTGGTTGGCGTTAAAGTTGGCGATGACTTGGCGTCCGTGGTCGATCAGTTTGACGTATTGATCGATTTTACCCGTCCCGATGCGTCAATGGCCTTTATCGAAACATGTCGACAGGCCGGAAAAAAGTTGGTTATCGGCACCACCGGTTACAGCGATGCGCAAAAAGCCCTGATCAGCGATGCAGCTAAAGATGTGGCGATCGTGATGGCTCCCAACATGAGTGTCGGGGTCAACCTGTCGCTTAAATTGCTGGAGATGACCGCTAAAGTCATGGGCGATTACACCGATATTGAAGTGATCGAAGCCCATCACCGGCATAAAGTCGATGCGCCATCCGGCACTGCATTGCGCATGGGCGAAGTGATAGCTGATACCTTAGGCCGGGATTTGAAAGACTGCGCGATTTACGGCAGGGAAGGTAATACCGGCGAACGGGACAGAAAAACTATCGGTTTTTCAACCATACGTGCCGGAGACATTGTCGGCGAGCATACCGTCATGTTTGCTGACGACGGCGAGCGGCTGGAAATTACCCACAAAGCCACCAGCCGTATGACCTTTGCCAACGGTGCAGTCAGGGCGGCGGTTTGGCTGGCCGATAAGGATAGCGGTTTATACGACATGCAGGATGTTTTGGGGCTTTCTTGAATGCTTGTGGCGAGTAAGCTTGATACAGCCTAATATTTTCCTGAGTAGCAAAGCGTTTTAGTCAGCACCGTCATACCGACAGGGATGTCGGCATCCAGTGCCATGGAGCACTGCCATTAAGTTAAGCGCTGTAGGAGCGGACCATGCCCGCGACGATGGCGCTACAACGTAGCAATTACTGCAAAACTGCATCAGTACTCGCTGATTGTCTTGATGTCGATTTAAATTCTATGGAAGTTTTTGCTTTTAGCTAACTTGCTGGTGCTTTTGATATTGGTAATGCTTTTCTTAGGTAGGGTCTTGTTCTTGCTGCTGGATTTAACCCGACTGGCGGATTTAGGCTGAATCTTGTTAATGCCTTTGATACCGCTTTTAATCCTGCTCGTATTTTTATTTTTGGATTTACGGCTACTGATATTAGTCGTTGGTATTGAATGGGTAGCGGCTCCATCGCCGCAATCAAGTTGATACGGCGGATTGCCTGCTGAGTTGGTAGGCATAGAGTTGATGTTTTTAGCCGGATCTATGTAGGGTAGATTGGCGAAGCCGGCATCCATTTTTTGCATCATTAGCTGGTAGCGTTCCGCACTGGTCATGCCGCCCATCACTACGCCGATCAGGTGTTTGCCGTTTTGATGAGCCGCGCCGATCAGATTGAAACCGGAGCCGCAAGTAAAGCCGGTTTTCATGCCTTCGGCGCCGGGATAGTTGGCGGTAAACTTGTTGATGCCGCGCAGTTCCGTCCCTTTGTAATTAAAACTATGCGCAGCAAAGTAGTGATAATATTCGGGAAAATTGCGTTGTACTTTCCATGCCAGAACAGCCATATCCCTGGAGGTGGTTACTTGCCAGTTGTTCGGTAAGCCGGTCGCGTTCATGAAATGGGTGTTGTACATGCCCAGTGAATGCGCTCTTGAGGTCATATAAGAGGCAAAGTTCTCCTCCGTTTCGCCCAGGTGTTCCGCAAGCACAACAGATGCATCATTCGCAGAGCGGGTGATAATGGCCAAGATAGCGTCTTCGACGGTTAAATGCTCGCCGCGTCTTAACCCCAGCTTACTATTGGGTTGTTGCGAGGCATGAGTTGATGCGGTTAAAGTCTCGTGCAATCCAATTTGACCCGCTTTCAATGCCTCAAATGTCATGTACAGTGTCATGAGTTTGGTTAGCGAAGCTGGATACCATGCTTGAGTTGCTTCTACTTCGTGTAAGACGTTGCCGTTATCGGCGTCAATAATGATTGCGGCATGGCGACCGTAGCTGGCCTCGGATACTGCAAACAGCCATAAGATATTTAAAATAAGCAGCGTTAATTTAACTTTAGTCATTTATAAAAAACAGTTCTCAAAAAATCGATAACCCAAGGCACACTTAAATTAGTAATTATGCTCGCTAGCCCATAACCATTGAGCAGCATCGTCATACCCGCTTCTCGGCGGGTATGACGCGCTGTTTAGTTTGACCAAAGCATCTTGCTAATCAGGAATGCACAAGTGTGGGTTTATTGCTGCCGCACTATAAAGTAGGGCTTTCGGCTTAAGTTGGTAGCCCAAGAAAGCAGATTATAAACTGCGATGATTGCAATGAATAATCGGATTTTAGCTTTTGGTAGAAAGCATGTTCAATGGCAGTTAAAAGTGTGAGCAAGCATAAGGCGGTTCTCCGTTGCAAATCCCCCAAAAACTGCCGAAGTCGCCTTCTTCGCTAGGTTTCCAGCTCTCTGAAAATGCCTCGAACACTACGCCGCTCCAGCCTTTTTGAGCCAGTTTTTTGAACGTTGATTTAATGACCAGTGCTTGATTTTTTTTGCCTGCAATACTGCAATGCTGCTTGGTACGCTTATTGAATTCAGTGCCGCCTTCTGGGCCGCTGGGCCAGCCGAATTCAGTCAGGATCACTTCTTTACCGGGATGAGTACGGCGAACATCTTCAATTCGCTCAATATGAAAATCAGCCGCTTTTTCTGCCGGAGTGCAGGGGAAAACGCCGGAATGCTTGTTTTCCCACCAAGGGAAAACATTTATTCCTACCCAGTCGACTCGCGCACTAAAACTGTTTTGGTGGCAGGGCGACTCCCGGTTACACCATTCCCACCAAGTATCTATCGTGGTGATCGGTTGGGATACGCCCGCTTCGCGCAGGGCATCTATGCAACGAGTAATTTCGCCATCAAAAGCATAGTCATGGCGGGTTCTGACTTCGGAACCGCAGCTTAATTTTATGATGGTTTTGGGATAGGCTTTCGCCACGTTAATACCTGCGGTTATGGAACGCGAATTGACGGCAATGTCGTCATCCAGCCAGATAATCGCAATAACTTTAAGATGTCTGGCTTCGGCGGCGGCAAAGGTATATTCCAGGCCATTCATTACACCGTAAGTCATGATGCAGCGAAAAGAGGTTTCTTTAACCAATTTGTCCAACAGTTCATTAATTAATTCTTTGGACGGTTGAGCGCCATAATCGGGGGTAATCTTACCCACGTAGGGGCTAAAGGCCGCGCATTGTAATGGGGCGTCTTTGTCAATGGCTTTAGTTGTTTTTTCACGGGCCGTTGCGTTCTGGCACATAGCCAGTGTTATGGAAACGACAAGGAATAACAGTAACTGTTTCATGCAACTCTCTAAAGTAAAATCATATGGGGCAAATTAAGCGTTAGGTGCGGCGGTTCCCAAGCCGGAGCTCTCATCGTTATACACAACACTGTTTGGGGGTAGCGACAATTCCCTTGTCGGGCGTGCTGTGCGCGCCTGAGCTATCAAGGCGCGCCCTACGTTGCATTCCGGCATCATTTCGACAATTTGTTTTTTATAACAAAAAACGGGGCTACGCAGCCTATCAATACACAAAGAACTAACACAGCCCAAGCTGTTTGGTCCCAATCTACCGGATAAATGTCGGCTTTAACTGGTTTGCTGATGCCGGGAATGCTGGGTAAATCGACATCGCCGCCATCGACTTTTAACTGCGCTTTCATGCCTTTTTCCATGTGTTGGGCCAATTCGCAATGCACGAGGTAGGTTTTTTTCTGGCTGGGCACAATCAATGAGGCTTTCAATTCGCCTTGACCGTAGAGCTCTAGGTGGAACATGCCTTGAGGGTATAAATAGCCCGGTAAGCCGTGAATCATTAGTTGGTGGCGTATCTGGTCGTCATTGATGAAAGTGATGTTGATCCGGGAGCAAGGTTTAACGTCCCATTCCTGGTTGTCGAACGCAAACATTTTGCCTGGGAATTTCAGTGCGTGTTTCTGACCGGCATGGATAGTGATATTCACGTCGCCGGAAATCTTCGGGCAGTCTTTGGGTAGCTTATCGTTGTTGGCATTCATGATCATGCCTTTTTCATCCATCATCATGCTGCCGTGATGCATCATCGCCATGGGGTCGTCAGCCAGTGCTGCGTGGGCATACAAGCCCAGCATTAAAGAGAGTGTTACTAGAAGTTTCATGGCTTTTGCTTCCGTTTGTAAACCAGTGCCACAAAAACAAGTAGTCCTAAACCTAGGCCTGCCGCCAAGCCGCTTATGATGATCTGGACATAATCGGGTGCAATTAACCCGGCTTCTCCGAGTAACGGTGCAAAATCGCCATCCCCCCAGACCGCCTGTTTTTTGGCATAGTAATCTTTGTTAAAAACCTGGTCGAGCAGGGTCTGATGCATAAGCGGCATGCCTTGTTCGTCAAGCAAAGGCTTGTAGGCAAGGATTGCCATGTTGCCGCCGGGTTCCATGCCATCGGTGGTGGTGCCTGTCGGTACATGGTCATGAAACATCCACAGGCCGGGACCGTAACTATCCAAGCCGTTATTTTGGGTGCGCAGGCGCAAATCAAGTCGCTGTGCCGGAGCGATGTCGAATACATCCCGCGTTAGCTGCGATTCAGCAGCTTGTTCAACGCCGTCATAAGCGGTGATGGTGGCCTTATGCCCGTGGATATGCAGAGCCACCAGCGAACGCTGGGCGTTGGCGACATGCAGTTTTATATCTTCATTGTCATTGGCGACAACCACCGCGTCCCGCAGAGTGTAAGGGAAAGAATGGCCGTTCAACATGAAGTAATTCTCGAACGATTCGGTCATATTGTATTCTCTGCTCATCCGATGCGCGATCAGTCTCGGGTCATTGGCATTCTGGATGATTTGCGCCAGTTTCTTATCGACGGATTGGTAATACAGATCATATTCCTGGCTGTAGGCTTTCTGCACTGCAACCGCTGGGTGACGCACTTGGCCCGCACCGATGTTAAAGGTTTGCACCCAGTTGTCTGGCCGGTTTTCCTCGACGATAAATAGGCCGTTCAAGCCCATCATATAATGTTGAGCGGTTTGTACATGGCAATGGTAAAACATGGTGCCGACATGTCGGGGCTGGATTTCATAGGTGTGGCTTTTGCCGGGGAACACCGGGTGTTCTTCCATGCCGTCATTATCGTCGCCCGTTGAGGTTAACCACGCATGATCGACGCCGTGAAGGTGGATGGTGTGTGGTAAGTAATGGGTGTTTTCCAGCGTGACGTAGACTTTGTCGCCCTGTTCAACCCGAATCACCGGCGACGGCGCACGCAGCAGCGGATTGGCGACCAGCGAGTTGAAGTTTTTAAGCGCCATGCCACTGGATTTGGGCGCAAACACCCAGAGTCCAGGCTGGATGCCGGGGGCAATATCGTAAGTGTTAATCAGGAAGTCACCATCTGGACTTGCGCCGTTAAGCTCCGCGACTTCCAGTTTGATATGGATGACATCAGGGTCGCCATCATTATCCAGATCGTCGGTCATGGTCAATGCGTCCTGAGCCAGATGCGTCTGCATTAGGGTTTGCATCGACACGTTGTTGGCGCCTTTGACTGCAACGGCAATGTCGTAAGGATTATCCGGTTCGCAGGATAGCGCTTCATTAATTTTTACCCCGTCAATGACTTGCGCTTGTCGCCATTCGGGATGTTCATTAGAACAGGGTTTTTCTACTGCAACGGTTTCTCCAGAATGATAATAAACAGTCGCAGGGGGCGTAATGCCTGCTTTTTGTAACGGGGTCGGTGCAAAATACACGGCAACAGCGACTAATGCAGGGATAAGCAGCATTATTAAAAGGAGGAGGGGTTTTTGGAACATATGACGACAGAAAATTTCTACAAAGTGGAGCTATTGTAAATGCCTGCCGAGTTAAAACCTAGGTGCATTTTTAAATACTGTATAAGGTGGCTTTTAATCTCGGTCTCACGCGCTACGTTCATCTTTATGCACAAGTCATTGCGTAAGGAATACGCACGAAATAACGTCGACAACTAGCTCCCTCTCCTGCTGGACGACTTGCATGGATGCAGGGAGGTAGAGCACCAAAAGTAGGCGCTTTAGGCGACGCAGGAGCAGTTGCCGAGAGGGCCGGGGTGGGGAGAAAAAAATGCCTAAGTTATTTCATGCGCATTCCTAAGCATTTGGAACCCCCAAAGGGGTTCAAGATATTAGCTGGGGGTTGAGCGTAGCGACACCCCCGGATTGTGCGGATAGAGGCTCTGACCCCGACGGGGTCGCAGCAATCCAGGCTACAAATAATCCGGGTTATAATCGACACCGGATTTTTCCAACATTTCAACCAATTCCTCCCGAAACGATTTCACTTGATGGTGTTGTTCCTGATGGGCGATATATTTCGCCACTGTGTCCAGCGCGGATGCGCTAACGGTAAAAGCAGCATAGCCTTCTTGCCATGCAAATTGCTTTTCCCCTAATGTGTCATGAACCCACACGGAAGAGGCTTTTTTCAACTCCCGCATAAGATCCGCAAGGTTGTGCGTGGCTTTTAAAGGCACCAGCAAATGGACATGATCATCAATTCCACCAATTCGTTTTGAAAATCCGCCTCGTCTGTGGATAATTCCACCAAGATAATCGTAAAGCCGAGGACGCCACTTTGCATCTATGCAGGGCGCACAGTTTTTAGTTCCAAACACGATATGATAGTGCAGGCTTAGGTAGGTAGATGCCATAGTGAGCTTCGCTTAACTGTGTAGTATTTCTGCGACCCCGCCGGGGTCGCGGTTCTTTTTTTCGCACCATCCGGGGGTGTCGCTACGCTTAACCCCCGGCTAATGGCTGGCAACCCGCCGGGTTGCAAAATCTGTCACCTAAAAAACGACTGGTCGTGCGGAAGGTGTTTGGTTTTGTGTGTTTCATCCATGGTGTGTGAATAACGATCAATGCAGCGCATGGGAACGAGAGATAACCGCTGAGCTGCCTAGATTATTTAAATGACACTGTCGGGCATTATACTTGCTATAATTTGATCGAATTTTGATGTTTAATTCAGAGTCGGTTACTCTTAGCGATACAACAGCATCAAACCTTTTCAGTCTTTATTTGTACAAATCTTTACTTGGTATTAAAGCATGTCTAATTCGAACTCGTACAATCCTGATCTTGATTGGACCCAAGTAAGGGAAACGTCAAAAATGCTCATTTTATCGGCTATCCAAGTAGAAGATATGCTGAATCAAGCTGATATATCGGTCAATACATTGACAGAGTCGTTTACTTCCATTGTTGAACATATGCAGAGAATTAACGAGCACCTGCTCGCTCTTGATTCTTGTAAAGTAAGGGATGAAGCGCTAGCCTGTTGTTCAGAAACAACTGATAAAATTCAGGCCTCCATTATCGCCTTTCAGTTTTATGATCGAATGCAGCAATGTCTGCAACATGTCACTTCAAATCTAAAGGGCCTATCTGAACTGGTGGAAAGTCCTGATCGTCTTTATAACCCGGCTGAATGGCGGAACTTTCAGCATGAAATCCGTTCCCGGTACACGATGGAGTCTGAAAAGCTGATGTTCGACGCGATTGTGCAAGGTAAGTCTATACATGAAGCGCTTACGATAAAAAATACCCATCAAGAAGAAGATCAGTCGGACAACATAGAGCTTTTTTGATAAATGATGTCAATTAAACGATTAATCATAATTTGCACATTGCCATCTTTCCTCGTTGGCTGTGCTGAGTTTTACGGCTCGCAGCCTCCTGCTCCAGTGTACGGTGGTCAGCCGAAGATTCAAAGACCTTCTTCCGGTTCACAAGAAAATTCCAAGTCGCATAGCACGTTGCCTCGGCAAACTGTTAAGACCGAGCCGCTTAAAGAGTTTTCGGAAATAAAGTCCGAACCATTACCACTTTCAGAACCGGTATCTTCAGAGTCAGTATCTGTAGAAACACCGGAATCATCATTGCCGCCGACGCCTTCTTTTTCGGAAACACAGGAGGTATCACCATCGCCATCTCCTCCTGAGCAATTAACACCGTTTGAACCTATAAACGCTACGGTTCCGTTATCGCCCGCAGTAGGCGCATTAGTTTCGGCTGCTAACCAAGATAGTCAAAGTGGCGATCTTGACTCTGCCGCCGTTGCGATTGAGCGGGCTATCAGAATTGAGCCAAGAAATGCGACGTTATTTTATAAATTGGCATTGTTGAGGCTAAAGCAGGCTAAGCCTCGATTGGCAGAAGACTTGGCAAAAAAATCCGCATTATTGGCTTCTACAGATAGCCTATTGAAAAAACACTGCTGGTTATTGATAGCCCATGCCAGAGAAATAGAGCATGACTTTGTAGGGGCGAAAGAAGCGCGGGCAAAGGCTGATGGTTTTTAATGTTTTTTTGCTATATTCACAAACACGCCCTAAAGCTTTTCAAAAAACAGTCGCTAAAGAATTGACCGTTCACTTAGGAGCGTGCATTATCTAGCTTTAGGTTAAGTTTACATTTGAGGAGCTCGACACTAACGGAACAAGGGTTGCTCAACTTATTTTTCGTGTTCGTTCTTTGATTTGAACGAACGTTAATATTCCTCAACACAACAACGTTAATATCCCCAACACCACACCAGAAGGCATTCAAATGGCTACAATAATTTATACAGACCTAACACCGGACGAAATAGCAGCCTTACCTACTGCCACTATTTCGACAATATCAAATACAGATCTAGCCGCCTTAACGGTTGATCAGGTGGCTGCCTTAACAGCAGACCAGATACCCGCCCTAAAAACCAAAGTCAACGTGTTAACGACAGATCAAGTGTCTGCGTTATCGACTGACCAGATCGTCGCCTTGACCACAGCGCAACTGAAAGTGTTAACCACCGCTCAAGTCACGGTACTGAGCATTGATCAACTGGTGGCGATTGAGAATGCCGACTTGGTTACTATGACCGCCGCCCAGATCAAAGCCTTAAGCAGCGATCAAGTGACCGGCTTAACCAGCAACCAGTTCAGCGTACTGACTACTGCACAAGTTGCAGCACTGGAAACCGATGACATTGCTGCGCTCAGCAACACTCAGGTTGCCGCCATGACCACCGCGCAAGTCAAAGTGTTGAGCAGTACGCAAATGGCTGCGCTAACGGCGACACAAATAGCCGGGTTTGAAGATGTCGATATGGCTACGATGAGCAGTTTACAGATTAAGGCGTTAAGCACCGATGCGGTATCGGCATTTAAAGTCGAGCAAATCGCTGCGTTAACCAAGACCAACATCGTCGGTTTGACCACCAGCCAAATACCGGCAATGACCAATGCCCAAGTGGATGCTATTGAGACGACCGATCTTGTGTCAATGAGCACCGCGCAGATCAAAGCCCTAACGCCTACCCAAGTTAAGGCGATGACCTTAGACCAGACCAGCAGCTTAACTACCGCACAACTGGCCGCATTGGACACCGCCGACGTTGCGGTGCTGACCACAGCACAGATCGTTGAAATGACCACCGCCCAAATCAAGGCGATGAGCACCGGACAAATACAGGCCTTAACCACTGCCCAAGTGCAAGTCCTCGAAGACGGGGACATCGCGATCTTGAGCAGCGCCCAAGTAAGTGCGCTAGGCGCCGATACCGCTAAATTAACGACCGATCAGATCGTTGCACTGACCAAAACCCAAATCCAGGGCTTAACCACCACGCAAATAGCAGGATTGGTTGCGAGCTCCCAAATCCCCGCTCTTGAGACCGGCGACTTTGCTGCGCTGAGTACCGCGCAGGTCAAAGCACTGACCGCAGCCCAGGTCACCAACGTGACCACCGATCAAATAGGCGTCTTAACTTCGGTGCAAATAGCCGCTCTCGATACCGGGGATATTGCCGTATTGGGCACCGCTCAAATAGGCGCGTTGTCTACCGCTACGGTTAAAGGCTTGTCCACCGCACAGATCAAGGCTTTGACGGGCAGTCAAGTGCCTTCGGTCAGTGTTGACAGCATTGCGGCTCTAAGCAGTCTGCAAATTAAAGCCCTGGATACCGGCGATGTTGCCGTGTTAACCACCGATCAAATCGCCGCGCTGACGACCGCTAATATCAAAGGCCTGAGTAACGCCCAGATGACTGCATTAACGGCTAGTCAAGTGGCCGCAATCGAAGGCAGCGATGTAGCCATTCTAAGTAGTGCCCAGATTAAAGCCTTGGATGCCGCCGACATCGCATCGCTAACCACTGATCAAGTTGCCGCCTTGAACAAGAGCAATATCGTTGGTTTGACGGCCGCTCAAATGGCGCAACTGGGCTCGAATCAAATACAAAGCATCGAAACGGCGGACGTAAAAATTCTGAGTGCCGCTCAAATAAAGGCCCTGACTACCGCGCAAGTGCCGTTCCTTACCGTTGACCAGATCGACGTGTTAAGTTCCACACAAATGGCGGCTCTGGATAGTGCCGATATTGCGACGCTGACTAACGCGCAAATCGGCGCATTGACCACTGCCAATGTCAAAGGCTTAAGTGTTACCCAGTTGGGCGCAATGACCACGGCGCAAGTGTCGCGTATTGGCGCCGATAACATTGCCGCCTTAAGTTCTCAGCAGATTCTGGGCTTGGGCGCCGATGTTACCGTACTCAACGCCGAGCAAATAGCCGGTCTGACTCCGACTAACATCAAAGGCTTGAGCGCCGTCCAAATCGCCTCATTGAGCGTTAATCAAATTCAGTACCTGACTCCCGATAACATCATCGGTTTAACGACAACGCAAGTAAAAGCGTTAACCTCTACGCAAGTGGCCGCGCTTGAGACCGATGATATTAGCGTACTGAGCGCCACGCAGCTTAAAGCGCTGGATGCTGAAGACGTTAGAGCTTTATCGAGTACTCAGTTGGCCGCATTGGGCAATCCGGTCAGCGTGGTCGCAACCGGCCTGGATTCGGCAGCTCTGGATTCACTGGCGGCTAACTCAGGCAATATTGGCGCGATTACCGGCGTCATGGCGTTGACCTCGGGTCAGGATGCCACCGAGCTGTCGGCATTGCTGGGCCTGTATACCGGCAGTTCCGCAACCGTCGCGGCAACCGGCATGAACTCAGCGGCGATGGATGTGCTGGTGGACAACAAGACTAGGCTGGCCAGCGGCGGTGTTTCAGGCACCGTTAGCCTAACCCAGACCCAATATGAAGGCATAACCGGCACTAAACTGAGAAATACCGGCACTGATACCCTGACCATTAGCAGCGTCGCCAATGGTGCCAGCGTGACCGTCAGTGATTTCGGAGGGGCGACCTTTACCGGAACGCTGGTGTCGGGCGGTACAACAGGCAGTTTTAACGTGACCACGGCTACCGGTACTCATACAGTTACCACCGCCGCAGGCGCCGACATCATTACCGGTGGGGCGGGCGCTGACAGTATTACTGCCGGTTTAGGTGCGGATACCGTCACCGGTGGCGCGGGTAACGATACCTTCGTGATTACCGCAGCGGATACAGCCACCGACCGGATTACCGATTGGGGTGTAGGTACCGACATATTAAGCGGCGCCTATACGGCTGCGGGTACCTTAAATATTGCCATCGATAATTCATCAACCACTGCATTAAACCTGTCAACGGCCATGGCG
>SCPZ01000013.1 GCA_004299305.1 Methylobacter sp. | reverse complement strand
TTGAGCAATTCCTGTGGCGAGACTTGTTGCCTACTTCAGTATGCCATCCATGGCTTCTGGATCCCGGCAATCCCTGCCGGGATGACGTGCTTTGAAATACTTGTGTATAACGATGAGCGCAACGCGTGGGAACGAGAGGAAATTACAACGCCCAACACTTAGGCAATAGGAAAAATCATGACCATTCGAGTAGCTGTCCGTCACAAAACCGTATACAGCTTTGATAGACCGGTATTCCTGTCGCCGCATGTATTCAGGCTACGTCCGGCGGTGCATAGCCGAACGCCGATTAAGGGCTACAGCTTACGCATCGAGCCTGAAAACCATTTCATCAACTGGCAGCAGGATCCGTTCGGCAACCTGCTGGCGCGGGTGGTGTTTCCCGAAAAATGCCGAAAACTCAGCGTTGAGGTTGAAGTCATCGCCGATATGACGGTAATCAATCCCTTTGATTTTTTCGTTGAAGATTATGCCGAACATTACCCGTTTACATACGATGCGCTATTGCTGAAAGAATTGCAGCCTTACCTGGAAATCACCGAGCAAGGCCCCTTACTCAA
The DNA here is from genome assembly GCA_004299305.1 of Methylobacter sp. Classification (GTDB taxonomy): domain Bacteria; phylum Pseudomonadota; class Gammaproteobacteria; order Methylococcales; family Methylomonadaceae; genus Methylobacter_A. Next base: position 35,203 of record SCPZ01000013.1, on the reverse strand, counting down.
GCAATGGCTGGCCGGTTTTAATCTCGATAAACGTAATATCAACGACTTCCTGGTTGACCTTAATCGTAGCGTTTTTCAGACGGTCGGCTACAACATCCGCATGGAAGTCGGCATTCAAAGCTGCGAGCAAACGCTGGGTAAGCTCAGCGGCTCGTGCCGGGATTCGGCCTGGTTGCTGGTGCAAATACTCCGTCATTTGGGACTGGCGGCTCGCTTTGTGTCTGGTTACCTGGTGCAGTTGACCGCCGATGTCAAATCGCTGGACGGCCCCTCCGGGCCGGAACAGGATTTCACCGACTTGCATGCCTGGACTGAAGTGTATATTCCGGGAGCCGGTTGGATAGGGCTTGACCCAACCTCCGGCTTATTGGCCGGGGAAGGGCACATTCCCTTGGCTTGCACGCCCGATCCCGCCAGCGCGGCCCCAGTTACCGGCGGTACCGATAAGTGCGAAGTGGAATTCGAATTCAGCAACACGGTGCTGCGCCTTCATGAAGACCCGCGCGTCACCAAGCCTTATACCGATGAGCAATGGCAACGCATCGACGCGCTGGGCCAACAGGTTGACCGGCAATTGCATGATGACGATGTGCGCTTGACCATGGGCGGCGAACCGACCTTTGTTTCCGTTGACGATATGGAAGGCGCGGAATGGAATGTCGATGCCGACGGCACGCATAAGCGCGAGCGGGCCAATGAACTAACCAAACGCTTGCGCGATGAATTCGCCAAAGGCGCTATGTTGCATTATGGACAGGGCAAATGGTATCCGGGCGAAGCCTTGCCGCGCTGGCAGTACGGTATTTTCTGGCGCAAAGACGGCGCACCGGTTTGGCGCAATCCCGAATTGCTGGCCGATATTAACCGCGATTACGGCCATACCGTTGAACAGGCCGAATCGTTCATCAAGCAATTGACCTTACGCTTGGGCCTGCAACCGCGCTATATCAAAACGGCTTTTGAAGACAGTTTTTACTATCTCTGGCAGGAAGGAACGTTGCCGGACAATATCGATCCGTTACAAAGCAACCTGAAAGATTCGATTGAACGCAAGACCTTGGCGCAGCTGCTGGATGCGGATCTAGGCAGCCCCGCAGGATTTACCTTGCCGATTAAGTGGAGCTGGAGCCAACAAAAATGGCAAAGCGGCCCCTGGGATTTTCGCCGTGGCCAGCTGTTTTTGATTCCCGGCAATTCGCCGATCGGGATGCGCTTGCCATTAGGCAGTTTACCGTGGGTTGCGCCGGATAAACGCGACAGCCAGGAACAGCAAAGCCTGTTTGAGGCGCTGCCCGAACTCGGCGATTATTACGGCGAAGTCACGCGCCGTTACAGCCATATCGAGAAAAAATTCAAGGCTCATCCCGAGCTTAGCGAACAGGATGCAGGCGATGATCAAACCATCCAAGCCGAGGTGCCGCATACCGCGGTTTGCGTTGAAGCCCGCGACGGCCGCGTGCATATATTCCTGCCGCCGCTGACCTTGCTGGAGCATTACCTGGAACTGATCGCCGCCGTTGAAGCCACTGCGGAAAACCTGGCTATCCCGGTGGTGCTGGAAGGCTATGAGCCACCACGGGATTATCGCATCGAGCGCTTGATGGTGACGCCCGATCCCGGCGTGATTGAAGTCAATATCCATCCGTCGAAAACGTGGTCCGAATTGGTGCAAAAAACCACTATTCTTTATGAACAAGCGCACCAAGTTAGGCTGGGCGCCGAAAAATTCATGCTCGATGGCCGCCATACCGGAACCGGCGGCGGCAACCATATCACAATGGGCGCCGAGACGCCGACCGATAGCCCGTTGCTGCGCCGTCCCGACTTATTACGCAGTCTAGTGACCTACTGGCAGCATCATCCGGGCTTATCGTACTTGTTTTCCGGCATGTTCATCGGCCCGACCAGCCAGGCGCCGCGTGTTGATGAGGGTAGGGACGAAAAACTCTATGAGCTGGAAATCGCCTTCCAGCAAATGCCTGAAGGTGAAGTGCCCGAGCCTTGGCTGGTGGATCGCTTGTTGCGGCATCTGTTGACCGACATCACCGGCAACACCCACCGTTCCGAGTTTTGTATCGATAAACTGTATTCGCCGGACAGTTCGACCGGACGCTTGGGCATCCTGGAATTACGCGCTTTTGAAATGCCGCCTCATGCCCGGATGTCGCTGGTGCAAACCTTACTATTGCGCTCGTTGATTGCCTGGTTTTGGCGCGAACCTTACAAACACGATTTAATCCGTTGGGGCACCGAATTACACGACCGCTTTATGTTGCCGCATTATGTCCGCGAGGATATGAAGCAGGTCGCCAAAGACTTGCAGCGGGCCGGCTACGGTTTTGAGCTGGAATGGCTGGAGCCGTTTTTTGAATTCCGCTTTCCGCGTTACGGCAATGCTTTCATCGACGGCATAGACCTGGAAATGCGTTTTGCGATAGAGCCTTGGCATGTGTTGGGTGAAGAAGTCGGCAGCACCGGCACCGCGCGTTATGTGGATTCATCGGTAGAGCGTGCGCAGGTCAAGGTGACCGGTTTTACCGAAGGTCGCTATGTGTTGACCTGCAACGGCAGGCGCTTGCCGTTGCGCAATACCGGTCGCAAGGGCGAATATGTCGCCGGTGTGCGCTACCGCGCCTGGCAGCCGCCGTCCGCCTTGCATCCCACTATCAGCCCGCATGTACCCTTGGTGATAGATGTGATCGACACCTGGAACGGGCATTCGGTGGGCGGATGTACTTATCATGTCGCCCATCCCGGCGGCCGAAGTTACGATGCATTTCCGGTGAACAGCTATGAGGCTGAAGCCCGGCGCGTCACCCGCTTTTGGGATTTCGGCCACACGCCCGGCGTTATCGAGCGGCCGCCGGTGATCATGCCGACTGTTGCGGCATCCGACCAACCAGTATCGGCAACATTCAGCGTCAACGAAGCCGTGCCAAGACCGATGTCGCCGCCCATGGAGGAGCCAAGTCAGGAATATCCGTTTACAATGGACTTGCGGCATCGAGGCGGGTAATGCCGGTGTGTGCAGATATAACCGCGTAGGGTTGTGCGTCCAGCACTGCATTCCCACGCGGCGCGTGGGAACGAGAACAAAATTCAGCGTCAACGAAGCCGTGCCGAGACCGATGGCCTCGCCCATGGAGGAGCTAAATCACGAATATCCGTTTACAATGGACTTGCGGCACCGAGGCGGGTAATGCCGGTGTGTGCAGATATAACCGCGTAGGGTACGCTGTGCGTACCATTGAATGCCGAAGGTACGCACAGCGTACCCTACATTAACTGATGGTAGTTCCATCAGCTTTGGAGATTGATTCAAATGACCGATAAATTAAAACAACTACCCCCGGCCATCTTGACGCTGGATGATAAAAATTACGAATTACCCACTTTGATAGGGGTTGAGGGCGAAAAAGCCATCGATATTTCCAAATTGCGTAATCAAAGTAGTTACGTGACCTTGGATGAAGGCTATGGCAATACCGCCAGCTGTGAGAGCGCCATTACCTATATCGACGGCGAGAAAGGCATACTACGTTATCGCGGCTACCCCATTGAAGAATTGGCCGAAAATTCACGCTTTGTTGAAGTAGCCTATCTGCTGCTGAATGGCGAGCTGCCTAACAGCCAACAATTATTGGAGTTTTCGACCAACCTTAATGAGTCTTCGATCATTCATGAGGACATGCATCATTTCTTTAACGGCTTTCCGCGTGGCTCGCACCCGATGGGTATTTTGGCGACTATGGTGGCCTCGTTATCGACCTTCTACCCGATTCCAGACCGGCTTGATGCGGCGACGGAACAGCAAATTGTTATCAATTTAATATCCCAAGTACGCACTATCGCGGCTTTTTCTTATAAGAAATCGATTGGCGAACCGCTGATTTATCCGTCCTATAAGCTTAAGTACGTGCGCAATTTCCTGAACATGATGTTTTCATCGCCGGTGCGCGATTATCAATTGGATGAAGATATTGTCAGGGCCATCGATATGTTCCTGATCCTACATGCCGACCATGAGCAAAATTGCAGCACCTCGTCGGTGCGTACCGCAGGCTCCAGTATGGCTAATGTCTATGCGGTGGCTTCGGCGGGCATTTCGGCGCTTTGGGGGCCGCGTCACGGCGGGGCCAATCAGCAAGTTATTCAGATGCTTGAACAAATACATGCGAGCGGCGGTGACGGCACTGAATTTATCAATCAGGCAAAAGACAAAAATTCCCCAAGCCGACTGATGGGCTTCGGTCATCGCGTGTATAAAAATTTCGATCCTCGCGCGATGGTATTGAAAAAACAATGCGATAAGTTATTCGACAAGGCGGGTGTTAGCGATCCGTTGTTCGATATTGCCAGGAAGCTGGAAGAAATCGCCTTAAAAGACGACTATTTCATCTCCCGGAAACTGTATCCCAATGTTGACTTTTATTCCGGCTTGATTCTCCGAGCCGCCGGCATTCCCACCAATATGTACACGGTATTATTCGCTATCGGCCGGATGCCCGGCTGGTTGGCCCATTGGCGGGAAATGCTGCACGGCGAGCAGGTGATTATTACCCGCCCGCGCCAGATTTATGTGGGCGAGCCGTTACGTCACTATCAGGCTATTGAACAACGGCCTTGAGCCATGGTAAACGCTTGCGTAGGGTACGCTGTGCGTACCTTCAGCATTCAATGGTACGCACAGCGTACCCTACCGCGCTACTCGCAGGACCAATTTTATAATGGAACACGGATGCCAAAAGTAGGCGCCTACTTTTGGCATCTGTGTTCTATTTTTCTAACCACTGAGTAGTAAGTATGAACGAGTCAGCCAACGATATTGGCGCGCAGTTTTACGCCACTAAACTTGGCGTTTACGATGAAATGGTCGCCAAAGAACATAAAGTGCTGCCGCACTGGGAGCGCTTTATGGGCGCCATTGCCGCATTGGGCGGCGAACAACTGGAGTTGTGCCGCCGCGAGGCTCAGCGGCTGCTGCGGGAAAACGGCGTCACCTACAATGTTTATGGCGATAGCCAAAAACTCACCCGGCCCTGGCGTCTGGATCCTGTTCCGTTACTGATCAGTAGTGAAGAATGGCTGCATATTGACGCCGGTCTTAAACAACGGGCCGAGCTGCTCGACTTGATTTTAAAAGACATCTACGGCAAACAGCAGCTGTTGAAAAAAGGCCTGTTACCGAGTGAGCTGGTGTTGGCGCACGACGGTTTTTTGCATCCTTGCGTAGGTACGCTGCCAAACAGGCAGCGCCAATTGATTGTGTATTCGGCTAACCTTGCCCGCGGTCATAATGGCCGGATGTGGGTGTTGGACGATCGCAGCCAAGCGCCTTCCGGCGCCGGTTATGCCTTGGAAAATCGCACCGTGATGACGCGGGTGCTGCCGGACATATTTCGGGAAACCCAAGTGCATCGACTATCCGGGTTTTTTAAGGCCTTGCGTAAGGGCTTGATGGATTTGGCTCCTATGAAGGAAGACCCGCGTATCGTCATACTGACGCCGGGTTCTCTGAACGAAACCTATTTTGAACATGCCTATTTATCGTCTTATCTCGGCTTTACCCTGGTTCAGGGCGACGACCTGACGGTGCGTGACGGCCGAGTCTGGCTTAAATCGTTGGATGGCTTGCAACCGGTCGATGTTATTTTGCGCCGCGTTGACGATTCTTTCTGCGACCCCTTGGAATTGCGCAGCGCGTCCCGCTTGGGCGTTGCTGGGCTGCTTGAAGCCGTGCGCCGAAACAATGTCGCGATTGCCAATCCTCTGGGCAGCAGCGTTTTGGAAAATCCGGGACTGTTGGCATTTTTACCCAGGCTTTCACGCTACTTTTTAAACCAGGAATTACTGTTGCCTTCGGTTGCGACTTGGTGGTGCGGTCAGCGCCGGGAGCGGGATTTTGTGTTGCAAAACATTGACCGGCTGGTTATCAAGCCGATCAATCGCAACGCAGGCAATTACGCGCTTTTTGGCGGCTTGTTAAGCGGCAAGGAAAAAGAGCAGTTGCGCGCCGCGATTATCGCCAAGCCGCATAGTTATGTCGGCCAGGAATATGTCAGTTTTTCTACGGTTCCGGCCTTTGTCGACCATCATATTGAGCCGCGCTTTGCGGTGTTGCGGAATTTTGTGGTTGCCGGAGGCGATGGCTACCAGGTGATGCCCGGCGGCCTGACGCGGGTTGCCCGGCAGCAGGACGATTTTATCGTGTCGAATCAGGCGGGCGGAATCAGCAAAGACACCTGGGTGTTGGCTGACGAGCCGGACCGGCAGGTTAGTTTGTGGTTGCAGCCCGGTCGCAATGTGGTCTTGTCGGCGGTCACCGAAGCCTTAACCAGTCGCGCCGCCAATAACCTGTTTTGGGTCGGCAGGTATCTGGAGCGTATCAAGGCGGCTACCCGCTTGATGCGCACGATATTGTTCACGTTAACGGAAACCCTGGAGCCTAACGATCTGCTGTGCAGCCAATGCCTGGATGTGTTGTTGTGCGCGATAACCCAGGTAACCGGCACTTATCCGGGCTTTATTCAGAGCGATGCGTCGGTATTAAAAGACCCCCGGAACGAATTATTGGCCTTGGCTAAAAATGTCCAGCGCGCCGGAACGCTGGCGGCCAATATCCAGGCTTTTGCCCAGACCGCGTTCAGCATTCGCGATGTCTGGTCCCAGGATACCTGGCGTTGCGTCGATAATATCCAACGGCGCTGGCAGCAACGGGTAGTGAATAGCGATTGCGACCTGGAGCAACTGCAAAAACAGCTGGACGATTTAATTACCGGCTTTGTCGCATTTATCGGTTTAACCACCGAAAGCATGACTCGAGAAGCCGGGTGGTTGATGCTGGATGGCGGCCGTCGTTTGGAAGGCGCGCTGACCTTGGTCGCATTGCTGCGCGCCACGGTGGTGCAACGTCATGAGCCGGTATTGCAAAACCAGCTGCTGGAAGCGGTGTTAGTCTCCACCGACAGTTTGAGTATTTATCGGCGTCGCTACCGCTCGTTTATTCAGTTGCCGATGGTGTTGGAATTATTGCTGATGGATGAAACCCATCCGCGTTCGTTGGCCTATCAATTGCACCAATTGTCCAGCCATATCAGCGAATTGCCGAGAGAACGCGGCAAGGGGAGGTTGAGCGAAGAAGAGCGTTTGATACTCAGGGCCTACACCGATTTACGTTTGGTTACGGTGGCCGAATTGATTAAAGTCGATGACGAGACCGGCGTTTATACTGAGCTGGAAAGCGTTTTATCGACCATGACGGAGCGCTTATGGCGGCTTTATGAAGTGCTTGCCCAAGCCTATTTCAGTCACTCTCAAATGCCTCAACTGATGACGCCAACCCAAGCGGAGGATGAGTTGTGAAATACCGTATTACCCACAGCACTCTCTATCAATACAGCCAGTTGGTCGGCCTGTGCCAGAATGAAGCGAGGTTGCAACCCCGCGATTTCTGGCGGCAGCAATGTCAAAGCAGTCGCTTTGAGATTAATCCCGAGCCTGGCGACTTTCACGAACGCCGGGATTTTTTCGGCAATCGCGTCGCATATTTTGCCATACAGCAAGCGCACCAACGCTTGGAGGTTACCGCAGTCAGTGAAGTCATGGTATTCCCCAGGCAAAGTAGCGGCGATTTGGCTGATTTAACGACTTGGGAGCAAGTGCGTGAGCGCTTGCAAGGAGGTCATGAACAAATACAGACGCAATCGCAAGGCCAGTCTCAGCAGCAAGATAGCTATGATGAACTGCTCGATGCCAAGTTGTACCTGCTGGATTCGCCGATGGTGAGCGCCAGTGCGGAACTGGCCGATTACGCGCAACGTTCATTTTTGCCCAATCGGCCCTTGGTGCAAGTCGTGGCTGACCTGATGCAACGTATTCATGTCGATTTTACTTATGATCCGAGTTTTACCACGATTGCCACGCCGTTATCCGAGGTGCTTCATTTCCGGCGCGGCGTGTGCCAGGATTTTGCCCATTTGGCGATTGCTTGCTTGCGTTCCATGGGGATTGCCGCGCGTTATGTCAGCGGGTATGTGGAAACGCAACCCGAACCGGGCAAGCAGCGTTTGGTCGGTGCGGATGCTTCACATGCCTGGTTTGCAGTTTATGTGCCGGGCTTAGGGTGGCTGGAGTTTGATCCCACCAATAATAAATTGCCGTTCGACCAGCATATTACCTTGGCTTGGGGGCGGGATTATACGGATGTCACTCCGCTAAAGGGCATTGCCTTTGGCGGGGGGCAACATACCTTGTCGGTGTCGGTGGATGTGCTTAGGTTGGAATAACCAAGCCCATTGAATATTGGCATATAGACTTTCAGATAAATAATTTCCATCTTCGATGATACGGATAACATCCCTCTGAGGGATGTTATCCGTGCAATTACTAAAATTTCTCGTTCCCACGCTGGAACGAGCGGAAATAAAATTTGCTCAAGTTATTCATGCTCGTTGCTAAAGATACGCACAATTACATCAACACAATCCGCCGCTGATGAAACGCCTCCGCCATCGGTTCGTTGGTAATCGTCAGTATCGCGGCATTAGGCAGTTTTTGGGCTATCAAACGCAGCATTTTCATTTCGTGCGATGAATCAAGCGAGTCCATCGACTCCTGCAACAATATCCACTGGGGGCGTTGCAACAGCAATCTAACTACGCCCAAACGCTGTTGTTGTTCACGGGAAAGCGCACTGGCCCAATTATCTTCGTTGTCAAGTTGACCCTTCATGTCTTCCAGCTCTACCAGTTCAAGCGCCTCCTCAATCGCAGACTCGGTATATTCTGCGCGGGTTGACGGATAACAGATTGCCGCCCGTAAAGTTCCGGTGGGCAAATAAGGCCGGGGCGGCATAAAAAATACCGGATCGTTCGGTAATTCAATAGACCCTTCACCCCAAGGCCAAAGACCGACTATCGCCTTGAATAACTTGGAGCCGGTAAAGGCATTACCGGCAATTAATACGTGTTCTCCCGGCATGATTTCGGCATTGATAGACGATACGCACACTATGCCGTCAAGCCTAATAATACACAGATCGGAAAAACGCAAAACATTTTGTTCGGTTTTTTTCAGGTGAATTCGATGCGGATCATGACGGACGATTTCTTGTTCCAGACGATCCAGGCCGTTAACCAATCCCAAGATACGTTCGACCGAAGCCCGCCATTCTGCGACTCTGGCCATATTATCAACCGGCCAGGACAATGCTCCAGCGGTTTGCTGGAAGGCCTGGGCCGATTGCATCAAGGCGCCGAGCGTGATGCTTCCCAGAATATAACGCGGTGCGGACACCAGGATGGGAAATGCCATCGACAACACCGAATAACCGGACGTGAGCATGAACAGATGCGACCAAGCCAGGGTTTGCCGCTGCCAGGCGTGGACAATATCCCTAAAAAGTCCAACGAAACGGTGTCGCTCATTGGTTTCGCCATGAACCAGCGCAATCGCCAGGGAATTTTCCCGTGCGCTTACCAAGCCAAACCTGAAATTAGCTTCTACGGTTTGTCTTGCATCAGTCGCCAGGGTATAGGGCTTGCCTAGCCACCAACCCAATGTAGACGCGCAAGCCGCATAGATTATAGCCAGCCAGACCAAGTGTCCGTGAATGGGGATGTCAAAAAACAACAGATTAAGCGTAACGGTGCCGGAAAGCGTCCAAAGAATTTTGGTAAAGCTAATCAATACCAACGAACAATAAATTAAGGAGTGACCAAGATCGAGGGCGGCTTCAGTCGCGATACGGATATCTTCAGCAATGCGTCCATCAGGATTATCGTGCGCTCCTTCAATGTGTGTGACCAGATAATGACGACCCTCGGTCATCCATTTACTGATTAAGTGCTGTGTTAACCAGCTGCGCCAGTCCAGTTGCAAACGCCGCTTAACTTTAAAATGGGCGGTGGTGACCGCTATATTGGCGCCAAAAATCAACACGATGAGGCCGATCTGCGTAAATAACCCGCTCATTGAGCGTTGTTCAAGCGCATTGAAAAGATCGGCGCTCCACACCGTAATGACGACGGCAATACCAATCTGCATCACGGTGAGCATCAGTAAAGCCAGCGCCAGGCTGCGGATAGTGGATTTGTTTTCAGAATGCCAGAAAGGCCCTGCCAACCGAATGAATTGAATGAAAAATCCGTTTGAAAATTGCAAAGGAAAATCTCCGCGTCAGGGTGAATAAATAACACATCAAGACGTGGTTTTATGCCGTTCCAGTGTGCCTATCTTTTGCCAATTTTATATAGCTCTACGATTTTAGTGGAATTTTTCTGATTGTTACAACTTTGTAATTTAAATTTACGTAATTTTTTAAGGAGCGGTACAGGCATAGCAAGATTGATGGCAATCAGCCAAGCTGTAACATCAAGTTGCTGCATGGATATGAGCGGCGTGGGCGGGCAAGTGAGGATGGAGCATCTTTCTGCCATGTTAGGCGGCAATCTCAGCATCCCATCCAGGAAAAACTAATATCGCAGGATGGCATTTAAGCGCTTTTGCTAAAACTTTCGCGCGTTCTATGCCTAAGTTTATCTTGTCATGTTTTCAGATAATTATTAGCTCAATCTAAAAGCAAATAAAGGTACGCACAGTGTATCTACAAAACTAAATCTGGTGGAATTACTCTATCTAACCAAAAATCAACGTCTAGCTTAACATTTCCTGCAAAAGCTTTATCGTTGAGGAAATGTTGGACAGAATCCCGCAAACATTGTTTCGCTAATTCGGCATGTTTGTGAATAAGTGCAGCATCTTTTGATTTTAGATTTAGTCCGCCATGTACAACACGGTTGCGAGTTTTTTGAATATCACGAACATTTTCATATCGTTTTCGACGGTCGGTCGAATTCCCCAAATACGCATAATTTAATGCAACGCGAAACGATAGCTCGGCATAGTCATTCGGATTCAGAAGCACTTCAAGCCCAATAACTGCATCTAACAATGAGTCAACGGGAGATAGGCGGCTTTCCGCATCAAGTAGGCGTGTTGCAGCAATTCGCACCTCATTACGTTGGTTTGAAGTGATCTTTTGGTGTAAGTCGACAAACGTTTCAATTTCTTCGCAAGTCAACTTCATGAATCCAAATGGGTTAACCACAAGCGGAGCCCAGCTATGACCTCCCATGTTCGGTAATATAGTTGGACGGAGTGTTGTAAAGCTCGCAACAACGCCGACTCGCCCTGTCTTGAGAATATGTAGACTGCAAAGAAAAGCGTCTATATGATCTTGCTCTTCTTGAAGGAATGTCAAATCAGATGTTTGTTCTTCGTATCGCTCACTTAGGGTGAAACGAACCTTGCGAGTGATAACAAGTGCTGTGGTGACAGGTCTCGAAACAATGCTATGTTGACTCTCAGATGAGATGTCATTGCTTCCTATATCTGATACCTCTTCCGCTGTTAGGTTTCGAATGCAAATGTTGCTTCCAAGACTAATCGGCTCGATTTCTTCGGGTAACTTTAAGCCACTGAGTGGGATCAATGATTCATGGGTTACACAGCTTGTTACCAAGATTTGATCAAGTTCTGTCATTACGCGTTTAATCGCATCTTCGGCAGAAATTCGCGTATCCATGTAACGTAGTGCTGCATGGCACAAAGATGTCGACAGGTTAACTACATCTTGAATTACCTCACCTCTACCAGAGTAAGACACGTACCCCAACAGTACAGGTTGGTTTGCACGAATGACCTTATCGAGCAGAGATAGGCTTTCTCTTCCGGCAATCTTACTACGGAAATTAATTGATGACTTAAAACCGCAATATGATTCTATATTAATAGAAAAGCTTCCATCTCCTGTTGGCCGGACTACTCGCTTCCAATCGGCAGGTGGTTCCGATTGCCAGAGTAAAACAAGTTCTGCGAGCGTAGCTTCTATTTGTTGGCGGACAATATCTGCAAGGCCTTTAGATTGGCTAGCTGACAACTTAGTTTGGTCTGGCATAAGGGAACCTCTAAAAATTGCTTTTTTCACAATATTGACGAAGATAAGTCATTGAAGTTTATAAGAACTAATTTTTCAAAATTGAATTAATAGAGCTCCCCATAAGTATGAATCCCATGATGGACAGGGCAATTTGTAGTAAATTTCCTGAGAGCGCTAACAAGTTATTATCTGGTTGCTGTATATATTCCCCTCTCCTTCAAAGCCCTTTGCCGCCGAGCCTCTTTAGTCCAAGTTTAACATTTGTAGTGCCATAGGGCTTAATTCATTGATTTACAACAATTATAAATCGTTCCAACTCTATCACTGTAGTGCTAAAATATTTTTTTATTGTTTTTTATCAACATGTTATGCGTGTCAAGTGTTAAATATGGGTTAAGATCGCAGCGTCAACAGTTGCGCCTTCCGCCATTGCCAACGCGATTATCACTTGTGAGGTATCCCGCTGTTCATCTGTGGCTCAACTACACATTTCGACCCGAACATCCATGCGCTTCAAAACACAACCTAGGCCGAACTGATGAAATATCGACACATCAGCCGCATCGCGTCCAAAAGCAATAATCACCCTGCCTCCCTGTAGATCGTTCTGAGTGGGATCGAAAGCATACCAGCGGTCGCCGATATAGGCCTCAAACCAGGCATGCATATCCATAGGTTCAAGCCGATACAAATACCCCGCTACCAGCCGCGCAGGGATGCTGATACTTCGGCATAAGGTGATGGCCAGTTGCGCAAGATCTTTGCATACGCCATAGCCACGATGATGAACCTCAACCGCCGATAACGGAACATCGCTGGAACCGGGAATGTACTGGATGGAATGGCGAACCCAAGCAACAATTCTGCTAACTTGGTCGTAGCCAGGACGCGCATCGGCGACTATTTCTCGGGCAAGATCGCCAAACCGGTCCGATTCGCAATAGCGGCTCGGCAATAGGTAAGGCAAAACTTGATCGGGGAGATTCTGGATTTCAACAAAACAAGCCCCCGGCGCACTATCAATATGTTCAGCAGTGATGGCCTCAGAGGCCGTATGAATAATAAATTCTCCTGGAGGAGCAACCAGGCGTTGACAGAAATTTCCATAACTGTCCTTGCTCTCGGTTATCGGTACAACAGGTTCAACAATATAACTGGATCTTGTTATCCATTGCTGTGCGTCACTGAAGGGGCGCAGCATCAAAATTAAGGCTGTCGGGTCGTCTACCTGAAAATAAAGATCGCAACTGACGTTCAATCTCATAGTGATATTGCTCCTTTAAAACAACCGGAGCTTGCAGCTATAGACATCAAAACCCCAGCGCTTGAATCTGGTTATAAGCGTGACCCAGCCATATTTTGACACGCTGCCTCTCCAATAAACCCAGAGCGTTTGGGTTTTCAATATCCTTGTTCTTGGCCGCCCAAAAACTGGAACTGTTGCCATCAATCTTGGTCATTACCGGGGCATGAAGCCGTTTCAAGGTAATCACCCCGGCATTCAATGATAATGCACGCTCCTTAACCCCTGATGATTCTAAAATAGTAAAATTATCATCGCGAAGCTGGTTCTGTACCAATATGTAACGCAATCGCGAGCCGTATTGGTCGAGCAGCTTGTCAAGCAAATCCACGCAATCTTTGCCCGAGTCCATCACGTTCCAGTAGTACAGGGTAATGCCCAGCTCCTCCGCCAATTCCAACACCCCGGATTCATCTATCCATTTTGTCAGCGGATAATGGGTTTGGGCGGCGAGATCGACCAGGATGCGCTGTTCGGGGTTGGCTAAGGCCGTTTCCATGATGGCATCCAGGCTTTGGTAATCATCAATGACGGTAGGCGATGCATAGTCGGTATAAAAACGCAGCAGGGAACCATGCGAACGGTCCGTGTCAAAACCGATAAACGGTATTTCATGGTCTATCATGTATTGAGCCAGCACGCGTGCGACGACAGATTTGCCTACGCCGCCTTTTTCGCCGCCGATAAGATGAATAGCGCTCATTATTGCTCCATTAAGTTAGAATTTCAGGTTCATGGTTTGATTAGCTGCATACTCAAGCCGGGACAGATAACATCCCTTTGAGGGATGTTATCTGTAGGTTCGTCCAGTTTAAATTGGAAGACGAAGAATAGTTACAGCGTTTTCAATTTAAATTAGTTGCTAACAATTAAAAGCCATGTCGTTGTCATGGTCGCTGGAGTGCAGGCTTCGCCTGCGCTAGCAAGCACCAAAAGTAGGCACTTTAGGCGAAGCTTGCACTCTTTCCCCTCATAGTTTCAATAAGCATCGCAGCTCTTTTAGTAATTAACGGGATTTGAAAATGCTGTAACTTTATGCCCTGGTGCTTACTAAAAAATGTTAAAAGGCTTTTGAACGACTATTTATATCAATTTAACAAGGCCCATCCCATCAGCAGAAAGCAATAATCAAACCAATAGTTGTTTTCTTCATAGCCGACACCCGGTACATGCAGCACAGTAGGGGGAATCTATTGTTGAGAATCGATAGGCGATATTTCCGGGCATTTTTAGTGCAGGAAACACGTTTCCATATCAAATTGGTGCAAATCATTGCGAGGATTGCTTCTATTGCTTTAAATCGAGCAGTGAGGGTAAGTGTAGCCATAAAGAACCATAACTATCTACATAACTTTTTTATAGTATAAATACAATGAGTTGCAAGCTGACCTAGCTCCCTCTCCTGCTGGAGAGGGTTGGGGTGAGGAGAATAAAAACAAGCATTTATATCCCCCTCATCCCAACCTTCTCGCTCAAGGGAGAAGGAGCCGGTACTTGTGTAGATACTTATGCATAAAGAACAGGACTCTTTCTCTTGATGAGCATGAGTTTGGCGCATTACTTGCTAATTATTTCAAGTACAAGGGAAGGTATAGTCGAGCCTAGATAGGGTTGATCGGCTATCCTAAGAGTCTATTTCTAAAATGACGCATTAATTGAACATGAAACCGACTCAACACGACAAACTAGAAACTTATTTCCAGCAGGTACAGGACATCATCCTAAGTCGCCAGGATTGGGTGACCGGCTTATTGCCGGCCAGTACCGCTGTCAATGTGCATGGCGATTATACCGATGCCTGGGTAAGGGATAACGTATACAGTATTCTTTCAGCATGGGGACTGGCGCTTGCTTACCGGCGTGCTGAAGACAGTCAGGCTGAAACAAATAGTGGACGAGCGTATTTGCTGGAGCAAAGCGTCGTCAAGCTGATGCGCGGACTGCTGACGGCGATGATGCGCCAAGCGCCCAAAGTCGAGAAATTTAAGCAGTCGCAGAATCCCTTGGATGCCTTGCATGCCAAATACGACACAAAAACCGGCGCTGTAGTCGTCGGCGATCATGAATGGGGACATTTGCAATTGGACGCTACCTCGTTATTCCTGTTGATGCTGGCGCAAATGATCGCATCCGGCTTACGCATTGTGTTTACGATTGACGAAGTCAATTTTGTGCAGAACTTGGTTCACTATATCAGTCGGACTTACCGAACACCGGACTATGGTATCTGGGAGCGCGGCCACAAAATCAATAACGGCATTGCCGAATTGAATGCCAGCTCAATCGGCATGGCAAAAGCGGCGTTGGAAGCGCTGTCCGGCTTTAATTTATTCGGTAAGGAGGGCGGACAGGCATCCGTTGTCCATGTGATCAGCGACGACATCGCTAGAACGCGGATTACCCTGGAATCCCTGTTGCCCAGGGAATCTCTTTCTAAAGAAGCGGATTCCGCCGTGCTCAGCATCACCGGATTTCCTGCTTTCGCTGTTGATAACCCGGTAATCAGGGCAAAAACGGAAGCGATTATTTGCGAGAAACTCGAAGGCCGGTATGGCTGCAAACGCTTCTTGTTGGACGGTCACCAAACCGCCATAGAAGATAGTCATCGTCTTCATTACGATCCGCATGAATTAAAACAATTCATGGACATTGAGTGTGAATGGCCGCTGTTTTTTACCTATTTACTGCTGAACAACTTATTCATCGGCGATGACGAAGCCGCCTTGCGTTATCGCACTCGACTGGAAAGCCTACAGGTTGAACAAGATGGCCGCTACTTATTGCCGGAACTTTATAGAGTCCCAAAAGAATTAATCGCGGCGGAAAAAGCAAAACCGCACAGCCAGGAGCGTGTCCCGAATGAAAATATACCCTTGGTTTGGGCGCAAAGTCTTTTTGTGTTGGGCAGTCTTATTCAGGATGGTTTGCTCGGCATTGAGGACATCGACCCTTTAGGCCGCCATAAAGTTGTCGAGCAAGCCCGTGATTGCACGCTGCAAATTCAGTTGCTTGCCCAGGATGAAGCCGTACAAAACAGCTTAATGAAATACGGCATTCGCACTCAAACGCTTGCGGCAATGGCCCCTATCCAGATCAGGGAAGCCAATGAACTTGCCGACGCCTACACGCATGTTGGCAGGAATGACCGTATCGGCTTAACAGGCAGACCGCTACGGCAGTTACGCACACTGGCAACCTCTAAGATGTATATACTGGCAGGCGAGCGATTGCTGTTCTTGCCGCAATGCCTTAATCAAAAAGGCTTCTATCTTGCGATGGACAACCGTATGTTGATTCAGCGCCTGCGGCTGGAATTGGCTTATATCTGTAAGCATTGGGACAGGCCGGGTAATCCTTTGGTGGTTATGACCATAAAACAGAATATGTTGGGCAGCCATAACCGTGAAATCCTGATTGAATTTATCAGGGAACTGCAACAAGGTTCTACGCTGGATATTCCTGTACAACTCGGTACGCTTTTCGATTTTTCAGAAACCTCAAGTCATGAAAAAATTAACTATCTGCATGATTTTCAATTTTCTAAAGCCACTTGGGAGGAGGCTGAGCGGCCTTTTTTCCAGACGTTAGCGATAAACACCATCCCATCCGCATCATTGGATGCTTACACCGCGACAGAATGGGAAATCAGAGCTGATGAAGCGCTGATCGAGCAACTAAGAACCCATGCTAATCTTTATGCACAACTTGAAGTATTAACGTTACTGAGTCTTCGTCACGGCCTGGATTACGACACCGGATTATCCGCGATGAATGGCGCGGCCGGGTGTGTGCGTGACTTGCTGGAAGAAATTTACCAGCGGGCAGGGGACCAACATGATTGGTATATTGTCAGGCGTTGCGCCGGTTTGTTGGACAAGTACGACATTAACCTGGAACAGGCCGCCACCGATATATTGGTTCGGCAACATGCACTAACCTTAGGTCGCGCTTACAGCGGCAAGGCAACCTTGACGCGCCCCGCCGATTCTTCGGAAATTTTGCAAACTATCCGCGCCTACAATAATGATGCCAGCGAGCGTATTATTATTCAGGAATTGATTATTTATTTGGGCATGTTGATTAAGTCTAACCCGGAATTGTTTACCGATATGCACACGGTGCGAGTGGGGCATATCCTACAGTTGCTTGTTGCCAGACAAAAACGAGAATCAGGCTGCGCTACATTAGACCTGGCTTTTAATGAAATTCTTGCTTTGCCGCCTTATCAATTGTCCGGGAAAGTAAAAGAAACGCTGCTGGACTATGGCAGTACAGCAGATCAACTGGGTTTAGCTGAAACGCTGCACTATGAAGGTGATTGTAAGGAGTTAACCAGTGCGCGCTTTCCAAAGAATATGGACCCGAAAGATCATCCGGAAACCGATGGTTGGTACGGATGGCGCGAACAGCAAGGCAGCGTCGGTCGGGAAAACGATGCTTTTTTCGCCAGCGTTTGGGACATCCTGCATCATTGCAAAGGCTTAACGATAGGCGACAAACTCAACAGTAAAAACCGGATGGATAGCGGGGAAACCTTGTCGCAATCAACGGCGGGCGAGCAAAGCTTCAAGTTACACGTCAACCATTTACTTAATAAAATCCAAGCCTCGGTTTATCGTCAATTAACCGTAGAAGCGTTAAAAACAATCGCATCCATCTTTCGTGAAAATCCATCGTTGCAAATTGACGATACCTTGTTAACGGACGTTATTATCGGTCATGCCGTAAGAATCAGCTGGTTGCAATCCCATCCTGAAAATAAAGAAAATTACGACGCGTGCGTGTCATTGGCATGGCAAGATTTTTATCGATTACCGCCGCACCAAGTTGCCAATGGCATCCTCGACTCTTTAAAACACCTGCTTAACAATAACGAGAAGGAAACATCATGATACTGGCCGGAGATATAGGCGGAACGAAAACGGTATTATCTATTTTGACCAGGGATAGCAACGGTTCGCTGACCTGCTTGCAGGAACAAACCTACTCAAGCCAACAATATTCGGAATTTGACGATATTTTGGCCGCCTTTTTACCTGCGGACGCTCATATTAAGTCGGCGTGTTTCGGTGTTGCCGGTCCGGTCGTTAATCAACGTTGCCAGACCACCAATTTGCCGTGGTTGCTGGATGCGGCAGCGCTGGAAATAAAACTGGGCACTTCCAAGGTAAAGCTCCTGAATGACCTGGAAGCCATGGCCTTGGGCATGTTATACCTGCCCGAACATGATCTGGTGGAACTAAACCCTAATGCGGAAATTCAAGCAGGCAATATCGCTGTTATAGCGGCAGGCACAGGCTTGGGCGAAGCCATCCTTTATTGGGACGGCAACAAACACTATCCCATAGCTACTGAGGGCGGCCATAGTGATTTCGCCGCTCAAAATCCCCAACAGGATCAGTTGCTAGCGTATCTTAGGAGAATTTACCCGGATCATGTCAGCTGCGAACGCATCCTGTCGGGTATCGGCTTTAGCCATTTGTATGATTTTCTTTGTGAGCAGGGATTTGCGCCGCCTTGCGCTGATCTTTCCGATAT
This sequence comes from Methylobacter sp., assembly GCA_004299305.1. Lineage (GTDB taxonomy): Bacteria > Pseudomonadota > Gammaproteobacteria > Methylococcales > Methylomonadaceae > Methylobacter_A. The sequence goes on along the minus strand of SCPZ01000013.1, from coordinate 16,424 downwards.
AAACAGCGATGTTGACAGAAATGCCGTTATTTCCGGGCTGGGGGTTTCCGGTGACGATCCTTTATGCGCGGAGGCGGTCAGGTTTTTTGTTGAACTTTATGGGGCTGAAACTGGCAATCTGGCATTAAAGTCGCTTGCGATGGGTGGAGTCTTTATCGGCGGGGGAATTGGCCCAAAAATATTGCCTGCATTGCAGAACGGTAACTTCATCCAGGCGTTTAAAGCTAAAGGCCGGTTTCTGCCTTTGCTCGATAAAGTTTCGGTGAAGTTGTCATTAAATTCGCGCACGCCTTTGATTGGCGCTATTAACTATTTTGACCTGTGAAAATCCGGCTGCGAACGTCAATATTGAAAGCGTCCAAAGCTGGCTTTGAATTTTAAGATTACGCTGGTTCCCAAGCTCCAGCTCTCATCTTTATACACAAGTGTCTGGGGGACACCGTCATCCCGGCAGGGATTGCCGGGATGACGTGCTCTTAAAGACTTGTGTATAAAGATGAGAGCTGGAGCTTGGGAACTAGCGCAGCTGGCGCAAGCTACAAATCAACCCGCATGACCTTAACCGCTTCTTTATTGAGGCTGGGCAATGCGCCTATCGCTTCACGAAGCTTGGCTTCCCAACTGCGACGAAGTTGCAGCAAATAATCGTCATCGCCGTCGAAACAATAATACTCGTCGAAGCTGAAACTATTTTTACGGTAAATCAGCATTTCTACAGGCGGTCCGACACTGGCGTTACTACGGATGGTCGAGTCCATCGACACCAGGCAGCAGCGCGCCGCTTCGTCTATCGATGTGCCTAACTTAAGAAAACGATCCAATATTGGCTTGCCGTATTTACTCTCGCCAATTTGCAAAAAAGGCGTATTGGCCGAACTGGTTATGCTGTTGCCTTCTGCATAAACCATATAAGCGCCATGCGGCTCGTCGCCGATTTGACCGGCTAAAATAAAACTGGCCGAGGGATTAAATGCCGATTGCCCTTCGGCTGAGATATGTTGTTTTTGTTTTTCGACGCTGACATGGCCCAGATAGGCGGCCGCCTCGGATAAGCATTCCACATTATTGAGATTGACGCCGGCATTCTTGATTTTATCGCGGTGCAGCTGCTCCAAAACGGCTTGAGTGGTAGCAAGATTACCAGCGCACAGCAAGACAATTTTGCGGTCATCGCTGGTTTTAAATGCATGCATTTTGCCGTAAGTGCTGACGTTATCAATACCGGCATTGGTTCTTGAGTCGGAAACCAGAATAAGTCCTTCATCTATAGACGCTGCAATACAATAAGTCATAAAAACGTTCGTTTGTTGTGGTTAATGATACTTTTAAGCCATTATCCAATAAAGCAACGCTAACGTCCATGCCGCTCAAGAATACGCAGTTCGTAAATACGATTCTGCCGTGTGGGTACGCTTCGGTTTATAACTTTATGGATCAGGATCTGCGGCGCTTAATCATTACGTCGCCGTTTTTGTCGCGCTTGATGTCAACCGGCAAAACCGCTTCCAAGGTGGTGAGAAAACGATCAAGATCGTTATTATCGAAAACCCCGCCAAGGGTCAAACCGCCAAGGGAAGGGTCGATAAGACGGACATGCACGGGATGATAACGCTCCAGCTCCCTGACCACTTCCGACAATGGTGTATTGCGGAAAATTAGTTTGCGATTCCGCCAAACGGCAAAGGTTTTGACATCGGCGGCTACAGGTTCTGAAAGGACGGTCACGGCATTATAGGTCATCATCTGACCTGATTTGGTTTGGCGTTGCTCGCCTGTCGCCGGTAAATTAAGAACAATCGCGCCTTCCAGTACCGAAATCCGGTTTGCCGAAGGGCCGATTGCGACATTGAAACGGGTGCCGATGTCGCGAAGCTTGCCGCCTCCGGCCGATACTTCAAACGGACGCAGTTTAGCGGGCGCCACACTGAACAAGGCTTCGCCGCGCACCAGCTCCAGCGACCGGCCAAGCCAACCATAATGGACAGCGAGCTCGGTGTCCGAGTTAAGATCAACCAGCGAGCCATCGCTTAGGGTTATTTGCCGCAATTCGCCTTTTGCAGTCTGCAACACGCGGCCATCGACTAAAGGCCAGCCTTCCCTGATGCCGAGACCGACGGCGAATAACAGGCTGGCCGCGCTAGCCAAGACCAGGCTTTTGGGCAACAACCGTAACCGGCTGGTTTTTTTACGGGCGGCGGATAATTCGGCTTGCGGGCAAGGCAAACCTAGCCAGACGCGCTCGACTTGTTCATAGATACGGCGGTGTAAAGGATCGGCGGCGAGCCACTGTTCAAATCTTTGCCGCTCGGCAACGGCGAAAGCACCGGACTGTTTGCGTACCAACCAGTCGATGGCCTGCTGACGGATGGTGGTGGACTGCGGTTGTTCTATCATAAATAGTTATTATTATTCGATAAGCCAACATTATACTTGCGAAGAGCCGTTTAAAAACCTTATATCGCGGTTCCCAGACACTTTTTAATAAACAACGGTTGAGACTATTCAGCACATAGAGAAATGGAACACGGATGACACAGATTAAACGGATAAACACTGATTTAAAAACTTGGTTAGGAATGGCGGACAAGGCGCCAATAGCAGGAGTGCAAGCTTCGCCTGCCAGCACAAGCACCAACAGTAGGCGCTTTAGGCGAAGCTTGCACTCCGGCTACAAATATACGACACAAGCTGTTCAACTTAGGCGATTGCCCGTTCCTTATCCGTTTAAATCCGTCCTATCCGTAGTTACTAAAACTCAAGACAGCTCAGGCAATGATCGAAAGCTTTAGCAATATAACGCTGCACTGTTTTGTCGGAAATTCCCATGAATTGGGCGATTTCCACATGCGACAGGCCGTCGAAACGATTCAGCAGGAATGCCTGCCGGTGGTCTGCCGGTAACTGCGCCAGGGCATCGCGAAATTTTTTCAAGCGCTCAGCCCCGCATACGCTATCTTCCGGTCCCAGCATATTGGTAATCGTCCTGCATTCAATCTCTTCATAATTATCGTGTTGGCGGTAACTCTGTTTGCGGACATGGTCAACGACCAGATTGGTGGCTATCCTGAATAAAAAGGCGCGAGGCTTGAGAATGGTCGATGACAGCGGATAGGTCAAGGCCCGTAAATACACTTCCTGAACCAGGTCATCGGCGTCCGGTTCGCCAACCTTTCGACAAAAAAATATCAGCAGATCGGATGAATAATGTTGAAACCAAACCTGCAAAATGTTGCGGGATATTTTTTCGGTCATAATCGGGCGTCCTTTGTCGGCATATTATTTAAGCTAGACAAGCAGGATGCGGGCCAACATTACATTAACTAAATTTCAATAACTTAATTATTTATCTAAACAGTTTACTGCGTGAAAAAACATAAAGTAGGGGATATGACTTATTTTTAGGTATCTTTCAGACCCCGACCGTATTTAGACATTCCAGGTTTTTAAAATCTGGAAGGTCTTGGCAGAACACTATATTTTTCAATAGGATGATTTAAGCATAAAAAATTCTAAACGAACCCTTTAATGGCTAAGTGATTTTTTATCATTACCAGAGGAAATTGCGAAACCTGCGCCTAAACGACCAGTCGGCAATGGCGAATAACAGCAATAGCGCGCAAATCCCGCCGACGGCGATAAGTGCCGGATCAAGGCTGGACGAATGGCTGCCGTAAACGATGCGCAGGGCCTCGCTAAGGTAGGTGGTCGGCATCAGCAAGGCCACGAGGTTCCAAGGCTCGGGCAGCATCGCGTAACTAAAGAAAGTGCAGCCGAGAAACATCATCGGCATCAGTAAAAAAGCGATGAAGTCCTGGGCTTTGGCGGGCGTCTGCGGCAAGGTGTAACCGATGCAGCCGAGCAGTGAAAAAACCGTCGCGCCGTAGATCAGGCAAATCAGGTCGGCAGGCAAGGATAACGGCACATAGCCCAATAAGCCGTAAACCAGCAGGTTTCCGATCAAGCCGGCGGCGGTTGCGATTAATGCTGTGCCGGTAATCCAGGCCAGCATCAGGCTCCTAAGCGTCAACGGCGTCAGCAGCCAGCTTTCCATGCTGCGAAAATAATAACCTCGGGTCAATATTCCGCCGATATTGCTCAGCGCCGCGCTCATCACCAGCATCGAGACGATGCCGGGTGCGACAACCAGCGAATAACCGCTATCCGGTAGTGCCCGGCCCAGAATCTTGCCGAAAACGAGCAGGTAAACCAGAGGCTGGAATAACATCCGAAACAGCGCAGAACGCCAGTTGTCTAAAGATTCGCCCAAGGCGCGGCCGACAAACGCCCAAAACCCGCTCATCGCTCAGCCTCGCAGTCCGTCAATGGCGAAGGCTCGGCCGTCAGTGCATGGAAAAGGCTTTCCAACGATTCCTCGCCGTCCAACTTCAGCAGTCGGCCTTGGTGGATCAATTCGACGCGATTGCACAATTGCTCGGCTTCCTGGAAATGATGGGTGGACAACAGCGTCGTGCCGCCGGTCTGCGAAAAAGCCCTAATCCTGTCCCAAACCACGGCTCGAACCGACGGGTCTAGCGCGTTGGTCGGCTCATCAAGAATCAATAATTGAGGCTCGGTGATAAAGGCGCGCGCGATCATCACCTTGCGTTTGTTGCCGCCGGATAATTGATGAATCGTTTGCTGCGCGGCTTGTTCAAGCTGGAGCAAAGCCAGCCATTCGTCAATACGCCGCTTGGCTTCGCGACGCGGAACGGAAAAATAGCTGCAATGGCGCTCCAGGTTTTTACGTACCGTTAACGGCTGGTCGAGATTAATGTCCTGGGAAACGACGCCCAAATGCCGTTTGATTTCATGGGCTTTATTACGGCTGTCTATGCCCAGCATCGTCAAGCGTCCCCGACTGGGTTGCAGCAGTCCGCAGAGTATTTTCAGCAAGGTGGTTTTGCCTGCGCCGTTTTGGCCCAGCAGTCCCAGCACTTCGCCTTTGGTTACTTGCAGGTTGATGCCGTCGAGGGCGAGATGACCGTTGGGATAACGCTTGCTTATACCCTCGGCATCGATGTCCCAGCGGCGATGGATGCTCGTTGTCGTGTTCAAAAATTGACTCCTATTTCGCCACGCACGATACGACCCGGATCGCTTTGGAACAGGTTTTTTTCAAAACGGTTATCGAGCAGGTTGTTGACCGCCAGGGTCAGGTTAATACTGTGCTTGTCGATGCCGATTTTTTTAGTGATCAAAAAATCCAGCATGGTGTAAGCCTTGTTAAGCCAGGCATGGCCGCCAGCGTCGCGGCTCAGGTTGCGAAAATCCATATATTGCTCCGATTCATGGTGCAGGTTAAGCCGGGTCGTCAGGCCGGGAATACCGGTGTAAGTCAGCGCCGCGTTGAAGCGGTGGCGCGGTTGGAACGCCAGTTCGTTGCCGATAATCGCGCTGTTGAGGCTCTCGGTGATTTTAGTCGTAGTCAAGGTGTAATTAAGCGCCAGATTCAAAGCGTCCAACAGGCTTTGATTGACGCTCAATTCCAGACCTTTCGATTCCGATGCGCCGAGATTGACGGTCTGCTTGATATTCGGCGCACCGGACGTCACCAGGCTTTCCATCTTGTCGGTCCAGCGGGTGTAGAACCAGGTCAATTCCGCCTTGCCGCCCTGCCAGCTGACCTCGCTGCCAAAATCCAAGGTGGTCGATTGCTCTGGTTTCAACGTGGGGTTGGGCAGCACTACGTAATTAGGCCGTGTCTGCCGGAAATACAGCGTGGCCGGATCGGGCGGCATGAAGCCGGTGGCTGCCGAACTGCGCAAGGTCAGCCAGGACAAGGTTTTCCAGGATAACGCCAGCTTGGGATTGAAGGCTTTCTTGGCGGCATCCGGCTCGCGGCTGTCCAAACCCGCATCGTAAATCGAGATGCCGGAATAATCGTATTGGTCGTAGCGACCGCTGGCATCCAGACGCCAATCCTGCCAAAAATCCAGCCCGTAGCCGCCGAACAGGCCGATCCGGTTCACCGTGCTGTCCATCGTGAACAAGCGTTGGCCGTTGCTTGCCAAGCGTTGTTCTATACCGGCCTGAGTAAGTGCGTAGACCAGTCCGGCGTTAAAGCTGCGGTAATCGGCCTGCACTTCCAGATTGACGGTGTTTTCGGTTTCGGGGCCTTGCATATACAGCGCCAAATTTCGTGTGCCGCCGACGTCGCGAAACACATCGGTACGGTTGTCTTCATACATCAGCTTGCCGTTCAGTTTCAGTTCGCTAAAGCGCATTTCCGAGAACAGCTTCGGCCGCACCGTGGTGTATTCGTTGTAATTATTGGGACGGCCGTAATTGCGGCCTTGTTCCAGATAGTTGAGTTCCGCTCCGGCGGCCAGCCAATCGTTGCGATAGCTGGCCTTGATGTCGCCGCCGCGCTTGGCGAACCCGCTATGCTGGGTTTGCGCCATCGACAGCAGCGGACTGTCGTTACGCTGAACCATCCACAAGTTGCTGAGACTGTCTTCGAAGCTGGCCCGAACATCGATGCCGCCGATAGCGCCTGAACCAATGGCCCGGCTGTAGTGGCTGTCCAGGCTATCGTAGCCTTGCACCAGTCCCAGCTCCCATTGCGACTTGGCTTGCAGCGTGGTAATGATGATCGCCCCGCCCAAGGCGTCGGCGCCGTAGCGGTTGGAGGCGGCGCCGCGGATAATTTCGATGCTCGCGACATCCTGCGGTTTGATTTTTTCCAGTTCGGTTACTGCGCCGCCGCGTGAAAAGCCGTCGATATACAGCGCCACCTTGGGTACGCCGCGTAAACTCAGCGCCCCGGAGCTGTCGCCGAGGCCGCCGCGTTTGCGTAATAACTCCATCAGGCTGGCCGGTTTTTCCCGCTCGATCTCTGCGGCGCTGATGATTTCGCGGCTGTTGTCGGCCAAGGCTGTGCCCAAGCAACATAGCAGCAGGCAAGCCCGGAACATGCGTCTAAGGATTTGGGCCACAATAACTTCCCGAAACTTGAACTTATCGTTCCCATGCTCCGCGCTCGTCTTTATACACAAGTGCCTACAGGACACCGTCATCCCGGCAGGGATACCCGCTTCCCGGCGGGTATGACGAGTTACTTGGATACTTGTGCATAAAGATGAGAGCTCCGTGTGGGAACCATAAGAGGAAGTTATTTTTTGCCAAATCCTAAGCATCAATGTTTAGCCATCGTGTAATTCCGGTTCAGGTAATCGACAATCAGCTCGCGTTGTTCGTTTGCGATAGCGGCCTTGTTGAAATCTATCATCCGTTCCACGGTCGGACGCCAATCGCTACGCCGATCCGCCGCCTTATCCACCCGATACCAGCTGTGGCAAGCTGTGTGGCAATTCTGCTCGAATGCCGCCGCGCCGGGTTCGTCAGGATAGCCCTTGGGGTGGCGTACCGGTTTGGTTTTTGTAAGAACAGGGGAGGCTTTGGCCGCCGCCATGGTTAAGGCATCCTTGGGTTTAATTACGCAGGCGCTTAGGCCTTCGGAGGCATTTTTCGACCAGTTGCCGGGCGTCGGCAGCGGAAAGCTCTGGATATTGCCGGTAGCCGGGTCGAGACGGAACAGCTCGTAATTGAACATTGCCGAGAACCAAACTTTACCGTCAGCCGCAACGGTCAGCGCCAATGGCGACTCTTCTTCAGGCGGGATCGGGAACTCGCTGATTTCGCCGGTAGCGGAAATTCGGCCTATTTTATTGCCGCGCCACTCGGTAAACCATAGATTGCCACGGCCATCGTCGGCTAAAACCGAGGGATGAGCGCTGGGAGTCGGTGGCGTATAGCGCTTGAATTCCTTATTGTGCAAGCGCCAGATAGCGTCGCCTTCTGCCAGCCACAAATCGCCTTGTGCATCGACATGCAAACGGGTGATGATTCGGCCTATTTCGGCGGGCAGGGCGATGCGCTCGAAACGCTGGTTACGGAAGGCATACAGCGCGGCCTGCTTTTCATCGTCCTGGGTCAGCGACACCCAGCCTTGCCCGTTCTTGGCAAACGCCACGCTGGGTGCAATGGCGCGCTTCACTTGCAGTTGAAATACCTGCTTTGTGGCGTCCGGGTTTATCTTTACTAACTGCATAGCGCCTTCCTGACCGCAGCACGGCCCGGCCAATATCCACAGATTGCCTTCGCCGTCGATAGGCAAGACGAAACGGCCGAAGCTGCGCCCCGGCAACTCGATGTCGGTAAACAGCCGGTCGCTACGGGAAAAACGTGTCGCCTTATCGGAATTGAAGATCAGCGACCAAACCAGGCCGCGTTTATCGTCCAGCGCCAAGCCGTTGAAACCGAAATCGAATTTATAGCTGAAGCCGTCTTTGTCATTCCGGTTCAATACCGCCGAATTGGCCTGGGTAGTGGGCAGATATTCCTCGAAACGACCGCTGTTGGGCTCCAGGCGGCCCAAACGGACATCCTCATAATGGGTGACCCAGATATTGCCGTCCTTATCCTCGGCGATACTGTCTGCGCCATAGACCGGCCCGCAGGCGGCGGCAAAGCAGTTTTGCGTCAATACTGCCAGCAGCATGGCCGACAGCCAATAAAGCGTTTTTTTCATAATGTAGTCTCTTGCTAGTGGAAGTAGCCGGTCACATTGTCGACAAACCGGACTTTTCTGGCCGGATCGGCCATGATTTCGGCAAATTCGCTTAACAAACGGTCGTAAACCGTTTTTTTCAGGTGGCAATAGCGGGCGGGCGGCTTGAACACGTCGCCTTCGCGCAAATGGGAAATGACATAACAGCTGCCGCCGCACAGATGCTGTAGCCAACAGCCGCTGCAATAGGGATTTTTATCGACCGAGGTTTCCTTGAACGACCGGCAAAGCTCGGTGTAGTTGGCGTTTAGCGGTTGCTCATCGTTGACATTGCCGACGCAAAATTCCTGATAGCCGACGAAGCGGTGGCAGGGATACAGCTCGCCGTCGGCGGCTACCGCCAGCACGGTTTGTCCGGCATTGCAGGGGCGCGGCCGGTATTGCCGACCGAACAGCAACTTGCACAACTCGCTGGTGTATTCGTTGAATTGCGGGTTGGCGCTGTCCGCCAGCGAACGTAAACTCTCCGAGTTGATTTCGACGATTTCATCGACCAGCGCCCAGTGTTCAGGATCGGTCAAGCCCAGCGCATGGTCGTCGCCGACATCGACGGTACTCAAGCCGACGCCGCCTTTGCCGGCCAGTTCGGAATTATGGCTGTAAATTTCCTTTAACCTGCCAAAGCTGTTTTTGGTCATGATGGTGCGTATGGTGTAGCGCGACCCTTGTTCCTTGAGGTCGCCGATAGTGCGCACAGTCTTGTCGTAAGCCGAGAAATTGCCGCATGCGGGCCGTTGCGCATCGTTAATGTCTTTGGGGCCGTCGAGACTGACGGTCAGGGTATCGATATTTTTGTCGACAAAATCGGCAATCTTGCTGCTCCAGACGGTGCCGTTAGTGGTCATGTTAAACACCGTGCGGATGCCGAGCGGTTCGGTTTTGGCCCGAACGCGATCAATGATTTTTTGGATTAGCGGCAGGTTAAGCAAGGGCTCGCCGCCGAAAAAATTGATCAGGTAGCCGGGATTCTTGTCGGTAATGAATTTGTCGATAAAATTGTCGGCAGTGCGCTCGTCCATAATCATTTTGCCTTTGCGATATTCGCCGCCGTCGCCGTAACAATAGCTGCACGCCAGATTACATTCCTGGCTGACGAATAAATAAAAACCGGTCAAACGGTTACTTTCTCCTAACAGGTTGGTTCTTGAGTCCAGCTCATCCGGTAACGCCGCCTGCAAAGCCAGCGCAATGCGTTCGCGTTCCATCGACGGCAGCGCGTACCAGGATTGTTCGTCTTTTTCCAACGACAACACGGTTGCGGCAATGTCGGGCGACAACTCGAAAAACTTGGCAGACGGGCCATGAAAACCGACCGGACCGATTCGTGTGCCTAATACATGAAACTCTTTTAGTAATTTATCCATTAACAAACTCCAACGTAAGAGGGACCGGGAAACCCGAAGGTTTCCCGATCGAATGACAAGGTTAGTGTGCGCAATCCGTATCGCACATAGGTCCATGGCAGCACATTGCGGTATGGATGCTGTTTTTGATAGCTACACTAAGATCGTCGATTTTGATTTCATTTAACATGGTTAATACCTCATTATTAATAATGCCCTTAAGGGCGGAATACGGACAGAATCCTCTTTGATGCTGTCCGCTGGAGTGTTGGTTTGTTGGCCGACACTCCGTTACTTCCAAACGGCAAAGCGTTTGGAAACAAGCCGATACCGTCCTGATACCGGAAGCGCCGGGTTGCCTCGGCGCCGCAAACAGTTTTTAGAATTCAAGTCCTAGCCTGATGAAGCCTATCCGCGGCTCGTTGTAGTAACCGTTACTGCGAGATTCGTACTGCCGATCAAGGATGTTGTTAATACCGGCGGTAAAATCCAGCGTCTTTTTATTGCCGATCGGATGCCGATAGGTGGCATTGATGTCGGCCACGACATAAGACGATAAGGCATAAGCAGCTTGGTTTCTGGCGTCGCCACTGATGAACCGCCGACTGGCATAACGCCCTTCCAGGCGACCGCTGATACGCGAGGAGTCGAACAGTAGGCCGAAAGCCGCTTTATGTTCGGGAACATTGGGCAGTTGATAGCCTTCTTGCGGCAAGCCGCTGGCAGTGGCCAACAACGGCGCTGCGGTTCGGGCGATAGTGTGGGTGTAATTGGTGAACAGGCTGAACTGATTGGTAATTTGCTGGGTCAACTCCAGTTCCGCACCGTAGGTATGCACCTTGGCCAAGTTTTGGGATTGGATGGTTGTTTTATTAGCCACGAGGTTTCTCGATGCCAGAATGTAATCGGAAATATCGTTGAAAAAACCGGTCGCACCGGCATGTAGACCGAACGGGGTGTCAAAGTCGAGTCCCAGATCATAGCTGTCCGAGGTTTCCGGTTTCAGACCGGCATTGGGCTGTACTTCAACAAATGCGCTGTTGGTGCCGCCGACCACTGCGCTGGGTTCGGGGGCGCGAAAACCGGTGCCGATACTGCCGTGAACCGAAATATCGTCGTTAAACTTGTAGCGGATGCCGCCTCGGGGATTAAAGGTGTCGAACTTGGTTTTACTGAGCCGCTGGGTATTGGAAGCGGCAATATTGGCATTGACATCGTAATCGAACCAATCGTAACGACCGCCCATCGATACGAACAGTTTTTTCGAGAGTTCCAGTTCGTATTGCAAATACAAACCGTGATTTTGAATTTCCGCATTGCGATGATCTGTTTCGATGCCGGTCAAAGAGGTAATGTTACGAACCTTGGTCCAATCCTGGGCGGCGTTATAACCAAACAGCAGGGTATGTCCTTGCGCCGGCATCCAGCGGGCGCGGACTTCTCCGGTGAGTTTTTGCGCATCCTCGAATAAGGTTGTGCTCGGTATGATATTAGTGGTTGTAAACGGATAAAAGTAATTGTCAAAGGTCAGGTCAGCGACATGGCTGCGATGGCTGAGCGTGGCGGTCACATCGAAGCGGTCGGAAAAATCGTGTTTGAATTCCAGGCTGTACTGGCCGTATTGGCCGTTTTGCGGGGTATTAACCCGGTCGAACGCCAGATCGGATTCATCCATATAATTGAATGCAAACTTCAGTTTCGATTGTTCGGATAAGCGATAGCCCAGACGCCCGCCCAACATGGTTTTGTCCCAGCCTCCGTTTTGCAGAGAATGTGATATTGTTCCGGTAGAACCGGGAAATAAGGCGGGTTTCGGTATGCTTTTATAGCCGTCCGAACTCAGGTGTTTGACATTGAGCTGGTAACTGACGTCATCCACGGTGCCGCCCGTCGATGCGCCGCCGCCGTAGGTGGGTAAGCTATCGAATACAAAGAATGGCCGCGTTACATTTTTTTCCTTGGGCGCTTCCTTGGTAATGACGTTGACCATGCCACCCATTGCATTGGGGCCATACAGCGCCGAACCCGCGCCGCGAACGACTTCGACCCGTTCGATGTCGTCCCAGTCGACAGTCTGCAATGTGTTGCGGCTGGCGATGTTGGTGTCGATGAATTCCGCGTATTGACCATTGACCAAAACCGAGGAGCGACGCGAGCCGGTACCGCGAATATTAAGCGTCGAAAAACCGCTCGTGCCGCTACGGGCAATATCGACGCCGGTCGCACGCGTCAGCACATCGGTGCTGTCGCGGCTGTACATATTGGCGATCTGTTCGTCATCGATAACCGCCGTGGTGGCCGGCACTTCCGAGATCGGGCGTTCGGTTTTGGTGGCAGTCACCACTATCGTGTCTAATTGATGAACGGTATTTTTTTTATCCTCGGCGACGTCATTGACGTGAGCCGGATCGACGCGCTTAACTGCAACGGTATGATCATCGGTAAACCGGTAGGCAAGCTCCGATTTGTCCAGCAGGATTTTTAACGCCTGTTTCGCCGTATATTGCCCTGCAAGTTGCGTCGATGTTTTTCCTGACAATGCATCAGCGGCATAGAGAATTTGTACGCCGGTTTGTTGTTCAAACTGCTCCAGCGCGGTTGCTAATGGTTGAGAGGGGATGTCGACGCGCAGTTCCTGTTCGGCCAGTGCGTTCTGACAATAGAACAGACTGGCGATTAACGGCAAAGCAAGTTGTTTCATTTTTGGAGTCCTTAGTGAGTTTTAATGTAACTCCATAAAGACGTTTGAGCATTTCCAAACTGGACAATGTTTGTTGATTTTTTTTCGTAATACCCATCCTGGTCGGCTCATTACCTATATGGATGCAGGAGCAGTTGACGAGGGGCGGAAGCTTTGAACCGTAAGATTCAAACAATATGTGTAACTATTCAGCGTATGCTAAAAATGATTAATGGAACACGGATGACACGGATTAAACGGATTTAAACGAGTCGATGGACAGCCCATTCATTGGTTTTATCCGCGTTTATCAGTCTAATCCGTGTTCCATTTTCTATCTGCTGAATAGTTACCAGTATGTTTGCCGATACGTCGGAGCGGGTGTCAGCTAAGGGCGAGTAACTACTGTTTTTTACTTAACAAGTCTAATAATTTATCAGCAAAACCTGTTTCAGGAACGGCTGTTACGGGGACGTACCAATGTTGATTGCCTGCAAAGGTTATGCATTTTACTGCGTCCTTCTCGGTCATTAATACCAAGTCGGCGTTTGGGAATGAGATGTCGCTGGATTGGAATTTATAATGATCCGGGAAGCTGTGGGTTTTGCAGCTCAACCCGACCGACTCCAGCAGTTTAAAAAATCGTTCGGGGTTGCCTATGCCCGCCAGGGCATGACAGTTGCTTGCAGTTAATTCCTGCAATGGTTTTTCTTCCCCGCTAAGCATATTTATCGCGATATTGCCGCTGAGTTGCATCGAAAACTCGTTGTCTTCCGATTTTTCTCCATTTACGACGATAAAATCGACGCTTTGCAACCTTTCTATCGGTTCGCGCAAGGGGCCGGCCGGTAGGCAGTAGCTGTTGCCGAAGCGCCTTTCGCCGTCAATCACGGCAATCTCAATATCCCGGTTCAGCGCGTAATGTTGCAAGCCATCGTCGGACAAAATGACATTGCAATCCGATTTTTCAAGCACCAATTTAGCGGCATCGGCCCGTAACGGGCTTACGGCCATAGGGCAGCCGGTTTGTTTGGCAATCAACACGGCTTCATCGCCGACCTGTTCGGCAGTGCTGTCCGCATCGACCCATTGCGGCCAGGCTTCGGCTTGTCCTTTGTAACCTCTGCTGATAATGCCAGGTTTAAAACCCTCACTTTTAAGCAACTTGGCCAGCCAGATAAGCAACGGCGTTTTGCCGGTGCCGCCGACGGTAATATTGCCTATCACGATGACAGGAACCGGCAAAGTGTGTTGTTTTAACAAGCCAATACGGTATAAAAATTTCCTGAATTTAACGAAATCACTGAATAAAAAACCCAGCGGCATTAAGAACACGCCGATAAACGGGTCTTTGTACCAGATGTCCAGTAGCCATCGGGATAAGGTTTTTTTCATGCTTAGTCGGCCGGATGCAGGGTTGCAAAAGTGATATGACTGAATCCTTCTAGCCCTGCAATATCCAACGCTGTCATGACCGCTTTATTTGGCGTTTTGTCATCGGCATTGATGACAAAAGGAATATCTTTAGAACTTACTGCGAGTTTACCCAGCTCCTGTTTTAAGCCTTCCCGGTTTTGATTGATTAATTGGTGAGGTAAGCCGTCGTCACCGATCAGCGAGTAAATGCCGTCTGCATCAATTATCAAGGATACCGTTTTAGGATGTTCGGTGGCTTCTGTTCCTTCCGCATCGGGAAGTTTGATATTGACTTCGGTATGCTGGTTAAACGTTGTAGAAACCATGAAAAATAGTAACAGCACAAATAGCACATCGATCATTGAGATCAAGGTAATATCGACATTGTCTCTTTTTTTGCGTTGAAATTTCATCAGGACGCTTTCCGGTCTTCGTGCAAAATATCGACTAATTTCAACGCTTCCTCTTCCATGGTAACGACATATTCATCGACCAGTCGTTCAAAATAGCGATGAAAAATCAGGCTGGGAATAGCGACCGTCAAACCTGCCGCCGTAGTAATCAGCGCGACCGAAATGCCGCCGGCTAAAACAGAGGGATTACCGGCGCCATGCAGCAGCAGGGCGGAAAAAATATCAATCATGCCGAATACGGTGCCCAATAAACCCAGTAATGGGCTGACTGCGGCGATAGTGCCCAAGGTATTGAGGAAGCGTTCCAGGTCATGCACGACCCTGCGGCCGGTTTCTTCAATACATTCCTTCATGAATTTCCTGCCATGATGGCTATTGGCAAGACCGGCGGCTAAAATGCAGCCGAGCGGCGAGCTGTTTTTCAAGTGCCGCAAAGTGACATCATCCAGCTTGTTTTCGCGGGATAATCGCCAAACTTGTGCAACCAGTTCAGGCGGCAAAATCCTCTTTCTACGCAAGGACCAAAACCGTTCCGCAATAATACCCATAGCGCCAATGGAACACAGTATGATTGGCAGCATCATCCAGCCGCCGCTTTTTATAATTTCAAACACATTATTTCCCGAAAAATTGCAAGCCTGATTAAGGTAATCCGGCGCTATTTTAACCTAAGACCGCTTTATCTTGAGAACTTTCCCGTCCAACCCAGATATAGACAATCACAAAAGCAATACTACAAAAAACCGCCGCCATTGAATAGACGAACTCAGCTCCCAACGACTCCCAATAATAACCGCTATAGTAACTGCCCAGCATTCCGCCCAGACCAAAACCCAAGCTGGCGTAAAGCGCTTGGCCTTTGCCCTGATGCCGGTCGCCAAAATACTGGTGAACCAAATGAATGGCGGCGGCATGAATGCCTGCAAAGGTTGCCGCATGTAATAGTTGGGCAAAAACTAATAGCCAAAAATAATCGATGCACCAGCCAATTATCAACCAGCGAACTATCGACAACAGGCTGCTGGACAATAAAATTGCCCGCAGGGAGAACCGTTTCAACACATGGCGCATGTAAATAAATAAAACAATCTCGGCAAAAACACCCAGCGCCCAAAGAAACCCGGTCAAGCTCGCCGAGTATTGGTAGTGTTTTAAATAGATTGAATAAAAAACGTAATACGGTGCATGGGCGAACTGTAACAACATGCTAGCCAGCAGAAACGCCACTACTTCCGGTCTTTTTATGATTTGCAGGATGCCGATGGCGGCAGTTTCGTGATGGGGCGCTTGCGCCGTCGGCGTCATCAAGCTGACCAGCCAAATCAGCGTCATCCATGAAGTAACCGCTGCCGGGATTATGTCGGACGGCAGGTGATCCAATAACCGGCCTACGCCCAGCACCGAAACAATAAAACCGATAGATCCCCATAGCCTTATCCGGCTGTAGCGATGCGCTTGGTCTTTTAAATGGAATAAGGTTACCGCTTCGAATTGCGGCAGCGTGGAGTTCCAAAAAATGCCAAAGGCAATCGTTAGCCAGGCAAACCAGGAATAACCATGAACAACTATAAAACCGGCAAACAGCAAAGCGGTTAAAAAAGAGGTTATGCGGATAATGCGTAAATTTTTACCGGTATGATCGGCAATCCAGCCGCATAGCATCGGCGCGATAATTCTTGTGCCGCCCAGCAGCGCAAAAAGTTCGCCGATTTGAACAGGATTAAAACCGCTTGCCTTTAAATAGAGGCTCCAGTAGGGGAGAAAAGTCCCTACCGTGGCAAAATAAAAGAAGTAAAAGCCTGACAGGCGCCAGTATGGAATTGACATCATTCAAAATTTATCGTTTATTTATCGTTCCCACGCAGCGCGCTCATCTTTATACGCAAGTATTTCAAAGCACGTCATCCCGGCAGGGATTGCCGGGATCCAGAAGCCATGGATGGCATACTGAAGTAGGCAACAAGTCTCGCCACAGGAATTGCTCAATGAAATCAAGCATTCAC
>SCPZ01000012.1 GCA_004299305.1 Methylobacter sp. | reverse complement strand
TTGAACCTTGAACCTTGAACCTTGAACCTTGAACCTTGAACCTTGAACCTTGAACCTTGAACCTTGAACCTTGAACCTTGAACCTTGAACCTTGAACCTTGAACCTTGAACCTTGAACCTCAATCAACCACCCATTGCCGACGATAATTCTGGTAATCGTAGTGCTTCAGTTTTTTAACCCGCAGGGCATTGCTCAGGTAAATATCCGGCAGGTTGTAACCATTAAAACGGTTCGCCTTAATCAGGGTGTAAGCGCCGACATTTTTAAAAACCACTTTATCTCCTACTTCCAACGGTTCTTTAAAGCGATATTGGCCAAACACATCGCCAGCCAAACAGGTACAGCCCGCCAAAATAGCCGTATATTGTCCATCGGGGTCGTGTTCATGCAATTCAGGCTGGCGCTGATATTCAAACACTTCGGGATTATGGTTAACCGAAGTATCCAGTATGACGATGGTTTCACCGTCACTGACAAAACTATCCAGCACCGTCGCCACTAAATACCCGGCTCGGCCTACGACCCCTTTGCCGGGCTCAATATAAACCTCGACGCCAAAGTCATGTATTAACTTATTCACCAGCTCGACAAACGGGCGATGATCTTCAATCTGGCCGAATAAATAGCCGCCGCCGATATTCAACCACTCCAGCTGGGCCAATTCCACCCCAAAATGCTGTCGAAGTTGGTCGATAGTTTTAATTAACGGCCTGAAATCGGTTGCCGAAAAAATATTATGGATATGCAGCCCCTGAATTTGATCCAGGCAAATCGACCGGCTCAAGTCATCAATCGCCACACCCAGTTTTGAATGCTGCCGACAAGGATCAAATCGCTCATCCTGCAAGAAAGACAACTTGGGATTAACGCGTAAACCGATTGAAGTCTGTGTTTGGGCCGCCTCGGCATAGCGCTGGTACTGAGTCAATGAATTGAAGCTGATATACGAACACAGCGAGCTTAACTCATCCAACTCATCGTGCCTTATACCCGGCGTGGTCAAATGAATACTGCCCTGCCCTGCCAAAACTTCATCGGCCAGCCGCGCTTCAAATAAGGAACTGACCGAGAAGCCGTCAACAAAGGGTAGAGCCATATCCATGACTGCGGAAAAAGGCAATGATTTAATGGAATATAAAACCTTGCAGCCGCATTGAGTTCTTAACTCGGCCAAAATGTCCAAGACCCTGGTAATCTCTATTTCATCTAAAACAAAAGCAGGCGAGGAATAGACGCTGTCTTTCAATACTTGAAAATCCATCAGCTGAAAAACTGCCGTCCTTTAGCGGCATTAAGTTTTTTGTTGTTGTTACGCATCAGTGTTCCATAAAGTTGTATACAAGGTAACTACTCAAGCCTATCACTAAACTAAACGACCAAAGCTGGCTTTGAAGTTCTAATTTTACGAGGCCAAACAGTATTAGGGCTAAATATCCACCCATCTGTTCGGGTCAAAACCGGGCACTATTTTTGTACCAAAATAGCCTCTTGGATTACACAATATTCTAGCGCCCGCTATACGATAATCCGACGGACTGTGAACATGCCCGTGGAACCAAGCCGCAATTTCGTATTCATGCAACAAGGGTTTTAAATCATTACAATAAGCCAGCTTCTTAAGCGCATAAGCCGAATCTTTCCAACTCCACAGTGAAGGCGCATGATGGCTTATAACGACAGTTTTCCCGGAAAACGGCAGGGCTAACTGCTGTTCCAGCCACGCCTTGGAGCGTTGATGCAAATCACTAAACGTCACTATATCAAAAGGCTTTTCGGCGAATTGAATGCGCCTAAAATCATTTAAGGTCTTACCTAAAGCTTCCGCCTTTTTATCCCCATCAACAAACAAATCCGCCCAGAGTGTGCAGCCTAAAAAACGCGTATCCTGGAATACAAAACTGCCGTTCTCAATAAAATAGACATTGCTGCCTGCACATTGCTGACGGATCAACTGTAGCGTTTGTTGATATTCATGACTATAAAACTCGTGATTACCGGCAATGTAAACAACCGGTTTATTTAACGTTTTCAGCCAATCTACGCCTTGCGTACCGATGCCTATATCGCCCGCTGCAACAATAATGTCGGCATCATTATCGGGAGCTTCCAACAACCCAAACTCCAGATGTATATCGGAAAAATAATTTATCCTCACACTAACCCTACTCAATGGCCTGTATCGGCGTATAATTTAACAACATTCTTCCAGATAACTGTAACCTTTTCCCAAAAGATTTTGTCTATGTCTCAAGCCTTAAGAAAAATTACCCATCAAGTTTTAGTCGGCGATGTTAAAGTCGGCGGCGGCGCGCCTATCGTGGTTCAATCGATGACCAATACCGATACCGCCAACATTACCGCAACCGTTAACCAAATTATCGAACTGGCCGCCGCCGGTTCCGAGCTGGTCCGCATCACGGTCAACTCCGAAGAAGCTGCGGCAGCCGTTGCCGAAATCCGCAACCAGTTGGATAAAAAAGGCAACTCGACCCCGATCGTCGGCGACTTCCATTTTAACGGCCATAGATTGCTGGAAAAATACCCGGACTGCGCCCAGGCTTTGGATAAATACCGCATTAATCCCGGCAACGTAGGCCGCGGTAAAAGCCGCGATCCGCAATTCCAACAAATGATTGAATTCGCCTGCCAATACGACAAACCGGTACGCATCGGCGTCAATGGCGGCAGCTTGGATCAAGCGGTATTGACCCGCTTGCTGGATGAAAACAGGAGCCTGCAAACACCCGAACCCTTAGCCGCCGTCACCCGCAAAGCGATCGTGCTGTCTGCACTTGAAAGCGCCGCTAAAGCCGAAGAACTGGGTTTAAGCAAAAACAAAATCATCCTGTCCTGCAAGATCAGCAATGTGCAGGAACTGATCGAAATTTACCAGGATCTTTCCAGCCGTTCCGATTATGCGCTGCATCTGGGGCTTACCGAAGCGGGCATGGGCTCCAAAGGCATCGTCTCTTCAGCCGCCGCCTTATCGGTGTTGATGCAGCAAGGCATCGGCGACACCATCCGCATTTCCCTGACGCCGGAGCCCGGCGCATCCAGAACCCAAGAGGTGATTGTCGGCCAGGAAATTTTGCAGACCATGGGCTTTCGTTCGTTCACCCCGATGGTTATCTCCTGCCCCGGTTGCGGCCGCACCACCAGCGATTATTTCCAAAAACTGGCGATGGATATTCAAAGCTATTTGCGCGACCAAATGCCGGTCTGGCGCAACCAATATCCAGGCGTTGAAACCATGGAAGTTGCGGTTATGGGTTGCGTAGTCAACGGGCCGGGCGAAAGTAAGAGCGCCAATATCGGCATCAGCCTGCCCGGCACCGGTGAATCCCCGGTCGCGCCGGTTTATGAAGACGGCGAAAAAACCGTCACATTAAAAGGCGACCGAATCGCCGAAGAATTTCAGGAAATCGTGCAACGCTATATTGAAACGCATTACGCGCCGTAGTTATCGGCAGTGATGCTACGTTAATTATCGTTCCGATTAAGGAGCTAATATGACTAACCCGGCATTTGCTATATCCGATCCCATACTCACGCCCGAAGCTTATCTGTTGATGGAAAACGATAATAATACCGAAACCCGGCATGAGTATGTTAATGGGCTCGTTTATGCCATAACCGGGGCTAGTCGTGTTCATAATCGCATTAGTGGACGATTGTACGTACGCCTGTCCTTGCATTTGCAAGGCACCCGTTGTGAACCGTTTCAATCGGACATGAAGGTAAAAACTCAGCGTGGCGACGACGTGCGTTTTTACTACCCGGATCTGCAAGTCGCCTGTGAGGAAGAAACCGACCGTTATTACAACGAACAGCCTTGCTTGATTGTCGAAGTGCTGTCCGACTCCACTCAGCGAACCGATCGCACCGAAAAGCTCATGGCTTATCAAACGATTGCATGTTTACAAGAGTATGTCCTGCTGTCTCAGGACGCGCCTTACCTGGAAATTTACCGCCGCAAAAATGAATGGCAACGCGAAAGTTTCAAAGAAAAACAGAGCGTTACCTTGGAATCGATTGATTTGACATTGGCGGTGGAGGAACTTTACGCTTAAAACCAGCAATCCCGATAGTGCTTGTAACCATTGAATAATGCGTCGTTCCCGCTTCCCAGCGGGTATAACGCATTTGGCTGAAGCATCTTTAATCAGGTGATTTTTACTATGAATTGCAGTTATAGGCTTTGGCGGTCGCAATTCCATTGAAGGCCCCAATAGGGGTAAATTGCTCCCAAACAACATGACTTGCACCTAATTGTTCGGCTTGCGTTAGCGCCGAATATTTGGCGAAATTTTGCCAATTATTTTTTTTACCGTACCCTGACGAACCTTTAATTTCATTTATATATTGGCAATTTTTCACATTGGATACCGTTACTTCTTGAGGCTGCGCCAGAGCGACGGCAGGAATACTGAGCAACAGGAAAATGAATGCCAAGCGTTTGTTTATAGTGTCACAATTTGGCTTTAAGGCAATGAAACTCAACATATATTTTTCTTCCTCCTAAGTAACTTATGAAAGACGCTGCTCAACCGATAAACCTGCTACTCTGC
Organism: Methylobacter sp.; assembly: GCA_004299305.1. Lineage (GTDB taxonomy): Bacteria > Pseudomonadota > Gammaproteobacteria > Methylococcales > Methylomonadaceae > Methylobacter_A. The sequence goes on along the minus strand of SCPZ01000012.1, from coordinate 2,844 downwards.
TAAAGCAGCAGGTTAAATAGTTGGAGCATATTACATAGTATCGATTCGAAAGTAAATATATTGTGTGGCAGTCCATCACTTTATAAAAAACAGTGGATAGCCTCCATCAGGCCAAAACATCACAAAAACCTTAGGATCGGGATTGCCCCCCCCCCGTTACGCGTAGAAATGCCGGGCATAAACAACATGCCCGACGGAGCTATAAGGCTTTAAAACCAATCACTGACTGTCACGCACCAACCAAACCGAAAAACCATTGTTGCTGCGGTGGTCGCCGCTGACATAGCCATTGTCGAGATAGACAAACCAAGCGTAATCGCCACCGCCAACGACAGGCGAAGACGACCAAAACGCGTTGCTCGGTGTTACAGGAAACGCTGTGGTATCGGATGGATTGCTGCGGCTCCTATCAACAATACTGGACAGTTCTTTCACATTCGGCAATCGCCAGGCTACACCGGTGCTAACGGCTTGACTAGCGGCTTCTTGCAAAGCGGCCTGATGGGTCATAGCGCTCGCTGAACCGATACAGGTATTCACAGACCAATTCATACCTTCAGGGCAACGTCGCCATGTCAGTTGAGTTTTATTGTCTTTTACTTCTTGTCCATTAGCAGACACCGTGTAACGGTCCGCCGCTAGTGCGTTGGATAAAAAAAAGGCAGGCCACAGAATGACTGCCAAGATAAACAGCGTAGGATTGACTTTAAACATAGTATTAGGTCCTTTGGGTCGAGAAAATTGATAAAAATTTGCGTTGCCGTTGGGGCAATCCCCTTCGCCTACGCTCAGGACAAGCCTTGTAGTTGCCCCCATCATTGACTGGCGCGAACCAAGCGAACCGCCAAACTCATGTCGCGGCTGCCGCCGTAGCCGTCAACGGTGTAGTAGATGGTGTCGACTTCGCCACCGAGGAAACTGACATGCCAAGCATAACTGGAATTGCTATCGGGCGAAGACGACCAAAACATATCTCGTTGCGTGTTAGGAAAGAATACCGTATCAATCTTAGGCTCTGGATAGGCAATACTATAATCAACAATACTTTGTAATTCGTCAGCGGTGGGCAATCGCCATGCTTTTGAGCCGCACCAGCCTTGCTGATTGACCGCCGCGACAAAACCACTGGCATCGGTTGCCGAACCTAAATGACTAGCGCCATAATCGGCGCTGTAATTGGTATAAAGATTATCGCCGTCATGCAAGCCTCCGTCTGCGGTTTTATTTTCCCAAATCAAGCCGGTCACGTTGTCTTTCACACAGGCCCAACTGCTGGCCGTAACCGGCAATGCCGCACCGGTACTGCCGATTTTAGTAAAGCTAAAGCCTGCACGCCCATCGTTACTATTGCCTGCCGTCACATCCCGCCCTACCATGCCATCCTGATTGTTATTTAAAGCCTTTGCCGCCGCGCTGGCGCAGGCCACTAAGGTATCGCTATCCAGTTGATAGCATTGCTCGTTGTTAATGCCGGTGTCGTTGAGGGCGGTGATTTTGTTAGGCCGGGCGGCAATCGTGTTACTGACCCCCAGCCTGGTCGTGGAATTTTCAGCTAAAACCCGAAAATAATATTTTTTGCCATTGCTTAGCCGGGTAATTTTAATCGTTGTGTCGGCCACATTCCGCCATGTGCCGCCAGCATAATTTAAGCACTTGTTAATGTTGGTAATGGCTTCTGTGGCATAACAAACGCCATAGTTGCTTGCATCTTTAACCGGCGGCCATTGCAAGGTGATTTGTTTGTTGCCTGGTGTCGCTTTAATCAGCCATTGGGCATACGACGTTATCGGATAACTCAGCGAAATAAACCATAAAACGACGTAAATAAATGCGTGAACGGAATGTTTGAACATGGTAAGAACCTTATTATAGGGAGTGGACAGATAATTGGGGCACGGAGATGCCCTGTGGAATACATACTGAGCACTGTTAAAAAATACAGTAACATTTTTGGTATGCCGAAAATACAAAAAATCATATAGCCGGATCTAGCAATCAAAGAGCAGAGAAAAAACACGGGTTCCACTCCCAATCTGAGCGAAAAGCCTTCTGATTTTAAACGGTAACCTATTGTTATTATTTACTTAATGACTTATCTACAGTCGAACGTTTCTCGCGCCATGTATCAGTCTCGGTTTGAATGGCGTTTTGATTATCAATATCCGTGAATATCGGCGTAGTTGCGGCGCTTATCGTTTTACTATCTACATCCTTGCAGTCCTTTTCCTTATTGTCCGAAAACCGGTCCAACATCAGGAAATAAAGGACTTGGTCTTCCCAAGCCGAGGGGGACGGGTAATAATCTACGCCCGATGTAAGCTGTCTAAAATTAAGTGAAGCTAAACATGTTTCTGACATATCGATACTCCTAAGGTGGGTGGATGTTATCAATCGGTAGTCTCTCTGTCCCTCTCCTCCAGTCGGAAGAACCTGAGTGGCGCGGAAAGATTATGCTTTCGCGGCTGGGTTCAGAAGAGAATCGCAATGGGAGTTTGACTACCATCAAGCGCCCAAACGGAAAGAACGTGGTGTATTTTTTAACAGATAAGCTAATGGAATTCAACCTCCTTTGTTGCGATTGTCTTGTACTTTTAAGCCGAAGGGACAGGACGAACGGATTTACTCTTAAGCGATGTTCAGTTAAAAATTCACACCCACCTTATTTCACATAGAACATAACTGCTCACGCCTTAATTACAGCGTTTTCAAACTCAGTTAATGACTAGCTATGGCGTGGCTGGAGTGCAAGCTTCGCCTAAAGCGCCTACTTTTGGTGCTTGCCAGCGCAGGCGAAGCCTGCACTCCAGCGGCAATGAAGCCGACATAGCCCGCTAATAATTAGTA
>SCPZ01000144.1 GCA_004299305.1 Methylobacter sp. | reverse complement strand
AAATTATTTTGATCAGGTTTTTAAAGAGCTAGAGGAAAACCCCCTGTTGAGCTGGACTATTATATAGATCCAAATCAGTTTGTCAACACCCTGTTAACTTTATTTTCAATCCTTGTTTTCATCGGAAAGTTTTAAATCCCCGAAGAAGCCGACCATTATAACCTACTTAGTCCGCTTGTCAACATCCTTGCTAACTTTATTTTCTTGCTAGACATCCCGTCCATTCTTCCAAAGCAACCTGCCCCGAAAGAACGGCGTATTATACAGACCTAAACGCCAACGTCAAGCAGTTATTTTTACCCGAGCAAACTTTCTTTTCCCTACCTGATAAACATGCTGAGCACCCACCGGAATTTCCAGTTTCGAATCAGAAACCTTTTCCCCGTCAATCTTGACCGCCCCCTGCTTTATCATACGATTAGCCTCGGACGTACTCTCCGTTAATCCGGTATCTTTTAATATATTTGCTATACCGTAACCTGTACCTTCAACCTTCAATTCCAGCTCCTCCATTTCATCAGGCATCGCGCCACGCTGGAATCTAGCCTCAAAATTCTCCAAAGCTTTAACCGCAGCGGATGCATTATGAAATCTTTCTATAATTTCCTGAGCCAACTTTACTTTATAGTTTCTTGGGTTTGCGCCTTGCTTACATTCCGCTACCCATAACTTTATTTCAGTCATAGGACGAAAACTTAATAATTCGAAATAACGCCACATTAATTCATCCGATATGGACATTAATTTACCGAACATATCATCAGCAGAGTCGGCTATACCTACATAATTATTCAGCGACTTGGACATTTTCTGCACGCCGTCCAAACCCTCCAAAATAGGCATAGTCATAACGACTTGGGGCTTTTGACCAAAAGCCTCTTGTAACTGTCGACCAACCAGCAAGTTAAACTTTTGATCCGTCCCACCTAATTCCACATCAGCCTTCATCGCTACTGAATCATAACCTTGAATTAGCGGATACAAAAATTCATGTATCGCAATAGACTGCCCCCCTTTAAAGCGTTTACTAAAATCATCCCGTTCCAGCATTCTAGCCACAGTATGCTTTGCAGCCAATTGAATCAAATCAGCCGATGACATTGCATTCATCCAGCTTGAATTAAACATCACCAACGTTTTAGTCGGATCCAGAATTTTAAATATTTGCTCTTCGTAAGTTCTTGCATTGTCAATAACCTCATCCCGAGTCAATGGTTTACGCGTAATATTTTTCCCTGTCGGATCCCCTATCATCCCGGTAAAATCGCCGATCAGGAACAACACTTCATGCCCCAACTCCTGAAATTGCTTCAACTTATTAATTAATACCGTATGCCCCAAATGCAAATCAGGGGCCGTCGGATCAAAGCCAGCTTTAATTCGAAGAGGCCGCCCCTCTTCCAGCTTTTTAATTAATTCTTGCTTGATTAAAACCTCATCAGTCCCTCTAAGAAGGTGTGCTAATACGTCCTCTTGCAATTTCTTTCTCCAAATATCTGTAAATAATTCATTATAGAATTAATAATCGACTCCGTTGAATAAAAACTTTTGCATAAGCTAATTAATTGGTAAAAACCGTCAAAACCACTTAAAATGAAACTATAAATCCATTAAATGCATTATTGTTTATATAATTTTCAATTACTTAGCGCAGACTAGTGAAAAATAGAATCTATACATCCTTGCTCCTTGGAATTAGCGTAGCCTTTTCAGTAACCGGTCACACACAGACAAAACCAGCAAGCAAACACACGACAGTTAAGACCTCGCCTGCCGCCACTTCACACCCAAAACACACAAAGATTGTTGATACAAAAAAACCTGCTACAGCTAAAACCAGCAACAACAAAAAACCTACGACACCAAAGCCCGTCAACAAAAAAGACTCTATTTCCACACCTAAATTAGCTACACAAAAAAAATCTGCTATAGAATCAAAATCTACTATAAAAAAACAAACCACCATTTCTACAAAGCTAAAAAACAACAAACAGCCTATTGTTTCATCCAAATCGAGCCACAAAGCTCATCCTACTGATTCCGATCCTACAACCAGAAAACACACCGTTATTTCTTCCAAATCAATCGAATCGGTATCAGTAAAGTCGCTCAGCCACAAAAAACTGGAAAAAAGCACTTCCGCTGATCTGGATAATGCCAAATCCGATCAATTCGCCCACGCCAACAATGATCAACCATTCCGTCCAGTCTTAATTAGCCATCCGCAAACTGCAAAAATCGATACCGCTCACGTCTCCATAGAGACCTCTTTATTTCTGGATGGACTCGAAGCAGGCTTATCAAAAGAGCTGATCTTACAACTTACCGATATTTTTGCATGGGACATTGATTTTGCGACCAATCTACGTCCTGGCGATCAATTTACCGTTGTTTACGGAAAGAAAATAATTGATGGCAAAGAGTCAGATACCGATGAAATTATTGCCGCTGAGTTTATTAACCAAGGCGTGTCATACACAGCCGTCAGATACATAAACGAATTCGGTATTGCCAGCTATTACACGCCGGACGGACAATCCATGCAGAGAGCTTTTCTCACTACGCCTGTTGATTTTGCCAAGATCAGCTCCCCTTTTGACATGCACCGCAAACACCCTATTCTTAACAGAATTCGCGCCCATAAAGGCATTGATTATGCGGCAAGAATCGGCACGCCTGTAAAAACAACCGGGGACGGGATCATTATCTTCTGCGGCAGCAAAGGCGCTTATGGACAAGTCGTCATTATTCAACATAACGATCACTATGAAACGCTTTATGCGCACATGTCCGATTTTAAAAAAGGCTTAACCGAGGGAACTCATGTTAAACAAGGCGATGTTATCGGCTACGTAGGCCAATCAGGTTTAGCCACCGGCCCTCACTTGCATTACGAATTTCATGTAGATGGACTTTATCGCGATCCCGATACAGTAAAAATACCGCATTCCATGCCTATCAGTAACGCATTACTGACTGACTTCAACGCTCAAACCCAAACCTTCGTTGCTCAGCTCAATCAGGTCAAAGCTAAAAGTTTATTTGCAAAAACTCACACAACAATCGCTCCCGGCATTGCTCTACCACCTGCATCCATGCAATCGTCTCGTTACGATTAACTCAAACAATGCCTGAACTTTATATTGGACTCATGTCAGGAACTAGCCTGGATGGCATTGACGCCGCCCTAGTTGATTTTAAAGACAACAACGCCCAGCTTGTCGGATTCGAATATCTTCCCTTCCCCGATTATATTCAAAATACAATCCAACGGCTTAGCAAGCCTGACACCTTAATCTCGCTTAAAGAATACGGTGCAATGGATGCCAAACTGGGTCATTTATTTACAGAGATTGTTCATACCTTACTTGCTAAAACCAATATTCCTTCAGCATCGGTCTGCGCCATCGGCAGTCATGGACTAACCATCTACCATGCCCCCGAAATTCCCTTTTCCCTGCAAATCGGCGACCCTAACATTATTGCCGAATCGACCGGAATTACCACCGTAGCTGACTTCAGACGCCGGGATATTGCCGCCAACGGGCAAGGCGCACCGCTGGTTCCCGCCTTTCATCAAGCCGTATTCCACAGCCCGGATGAACATCGCTGTATCGTAAATATCGGCGGTATAGCCAATATTACCGTTTTACCTAAACCTCCCTCTAAAAATGTCATCGGCTTTGACACCGGCCCCGGCAACACCTTGATGGATCTATGGATCAAGCTGCACCGGAACCAACCATACGATAAAAACGGCGCATGGGCCAAAACCGGCAAGATCAATCATGATTTAGTAGCCTTATTAAAACAAGACCCCTATTTCAACATTGCCCCGCCAAAAAGCACCGGCAAAGAGTATTTTTCACTTCCGTGGGTTTACCAATATTTCGACGCATTCAGTTACAAAGCAGAAGACATACAGGCCAGCTTGTGTGTTTTAACGGCGACAAGCATTTGCGATGCGATCAAAAAACATGCACCGGCCACTGAACGCATATTGATTTGCGGCGGCGGCATCCATAATGACTATTTATTGGAACTTATCCAACAGCACATAGAATGCCCTGTCGAATCGACTGAACAATACGGTGCTCATCCCGACCATGTTGAGGCGATGGCTTTTGCATGGTTAGCCAGACAAACACTAAACAACCTGCCGGGCAATCTTAAAGAAGTAACCGGAGCGAATAAGTCCGTCATTCTTGGGGGAGTTTATCAGGGCAACAAAAAGGGCGATCCAGATTAAACACCTACATCCCTGTAGATGCCATCCCGTCGCCCAGAGAAGGGGAAAAACTAAGAGTAACTACGCTGAGAAAGAAGACCCGCAACCACAAGTTGTAGTCGCATTAGGATTACGGATAACAAACTGAGCACCCGACAAATCTTCTTTATAGTCAATTTCGGCGCCAGTTAAATATTGAATACTCATCGAGTCAATCAACACCGTAACCCCGCCGTTTTCAACACGGGTATCATCTTCGTTAACTTCTTCATCAAAAGTAAAACCATATTGAAACCCTGAACAGCCGCCGCCCGAAACATAAACTCTCAACTTCAGATTATCATTACCTTCCTCGGCTATTAATTCACCCACCTTGGAGGCGGCGCTGTCAGTAAAAACTATCGGATTAGACATACATTTAACACTATAAGAATGAAATTAAAATAAATTATGACTATACCAAGCTTTTTAGTCAAGAATTATGAGCGATGATTTAGCTCTACGGATAAAGCGCAATCATCTTTAATCCCGAGTCCTCATTAAGCCCAAACATCAGATTCATATTTTGCACCGCCTGCCCCGCAGCCCCCTTAACCAGATTGTCAATCACCGATAACACCACAATCATTTGTCCTCCCTGCGGCTGATGAATCGAAATCTGGCAGTTATTACTACCCCGGACATTCCGGGTATCGGGATGCGAACCCTGCGGCAACACATCGACAAACGCCTCATTCGCGTATCTTTTTTCATACAAAGCCTGCACATCATCCAGATTGCCATGCGCCTGCCCATATAAAGTAGCGTGTATCCCGCGAATCATCGGCGTTAAATGCGGCACAAAGGTCAAGCCGACCGATTTTCCGGCCACCGACTCAAGGCCCTGTTTGATTTCCGGCAAATGGCGATGACCGCCGACCGCATAAGCTTTAAAACTCTCGCCGGTTTCACTCATTAAGGTCGCCAACTCCGCCTTACGCCCTGCCCCGCTGACGCCGGATTTAACATCGGCAATCAAATGATTAACGTCGATCAAATCGTTTTCAAGCAACGGTAAAAACCCCAACTGCGTGGCTGTGGGATAACAGCCTGGACAAGCAATCAAATCAGCCTTCTTAATCGCCTCACGATTCAGTTCCGGCAAACCGTAAACCGCATCGGCAATTAAATCGGGACATGCGTGCTCCATACCGTACCACTTGCTCCACTCCTTTGCGTCTTTCAACCTGAAATCGGCGGACAGGTCTATGACTTTTACGCCACGCGCCAGTAACTGCTCCGCCATCAGCATCGCCGTGCCGTTCGGCGTCGCAAAAAACACCACATCGCATTCAGCCAGGGTTTCAACGTCAGGCAGGGTAAATAACACATCGATAGCACCGCGCAAACTGGGATAAAGCGCATCCACCCTCAGCCCCGCATCGGCGCGCGAAGTGACGACCGCCACCTCAACTTCCGAATGCAACGCTAAAATCCGCAATAACTCAACACCGGTATATCCGGTTCCGCCCACAATAGCTGCACGAATCATCTGTTTTACCCTACCCACACATTGTTTATGAAAATAACTGGGGTATATGATAACCGTAACGTGGATTGTTGACGATGTTGCTACACAAACTGATGCTTGTCAGGTGTGATTAAAAAAGCGGCGAAGCGCGGGTAATAATTGCTTAAACGCACGAAAAAGCGCATCATTTGATGACGATTAAAGAGGAGCGCCATGAGAACTACAATTGTATTAGATGATGAATTACTGGAAAAAGCCCAGGCTCTAACTAACCTGAAAGAAAAATCCAGCCTGATAAAAGAAGCCCTAAAAGCCCTGATAGAGCGCGAAAGCGCAAAGCGTTTAGCCAGCTTAGGCGGTATCGCGCCAGACTTACAAACGATTCCGCGTCGGCAATCTGAACTGTAAAAAATAATGGTCTTAGTTGACACCTCCGTATGGATTGACCATCTCCGCAATAGAGAACCTTTACTGGTCAAGTTATTGCAATCAAATAACGTGTTAGGTCATCCTTTTGTGCGGGGAGAACTGGCACTAGGCAACTTACCCCAGCGTCAGACGATTTTGGGCTTGTTGGATAATTTACCGCAAGCCCCCGTTGTATTTGCGGATGAAATCAATCCGTTTATAGAAGCACATACGCTATTTGGCGTAGGCATCGGCTTTATTGATGTGCATTTATTAGGATCGGCACAACTCGCCATTAATGCCAAATTATGGACACGCGATAAACGCTTATTAGCAGTTGCTTCACAGTTTAGTTTGGCAATGGTGGAATAATCTTATAGTTCCCACGCTAGGGGGTTATTGCGCTCGTTCCCAAGCTGGAGCTTGGGAACCAGCACAACGATACGACTACTGCGCCATCTCTTCCATTTGTTGCCGCAATAACCGTTGTTTTGGCAAACCCACCGTTTTATTCATACTACGCAACACGGTTTTGTCGATTTTACCGGACAAGTTATTCAACCAGTGTTGACCGACCGGCACGGCATTATCGGGTAATTCATTAAGCCGTTGTAAAACCCGTTGCGCCGCGTCATCGCGTCCCAAATTCACCAAACCATTACCCGCCGCGATAAACACCGCTTCTGTAGCGCGATGACCCATAAAGGCACGACTTAACACCTTTTCACTGTCGGGATTGATGATCTCATCCATTGCCCCGAATGCCGCTGTGGCGTGCAGCTCTGCGGTGTTCAACGGGTTTTTCTTTGCCGAGGGCAATGTCGCACCGGTTTTATCAACCGCCTTCAGCAACAATTCCACGCCGCGCGCTGTGCCTAATTTGGCTAAGGCTAGCGCTAAGGTATTGAGTTGTTGTTGATTTTGTTTAGGTCTTGCCCACGCTGTTTCTAAAACAGCCGATAAATCGGCTCGGCGCGGCTGTTCCGGTAAAGAATCCGCTACAGTTAGAATGGCATTACTTAATGCGGTTTGTATCGCCAAACAATCGGGATTTAGCAAGGCATCGGTCAAACTTTCCAACGCCGAAGGTGTCGCAATTTCCGCTAATAACTTGGCAAGTCGCGCCCGTTCAAGTTGCGGCGCATTGATGTCTAGCAGACCTTGTTCTACGTCGGCATAAAACCCAGCATTATCGCTGTCACGCAATTTAATGCCCAATGCCACGGCAAGCTGTTCGCGTCGGTTGGCTTGTGCATCATCGGTAATGATCGTTAACCAGTCTTGCCATAATGCATCAACCGGCAATGCCACCAGCGCGTCATAATCATGCGATACAATGGTTACGGGTTTAAACGGCGCTTTAGCTTGTGAAATAGGGGCTTTAGCTCCACAACTTTTCAACAAAGGAAGGCCTAATTTACAGGTCATTGCGGCAATGTCAGCAACTCGTCCAGGTTCATTGATATGACGTACAGTATCCTTGGCATTAATTATCGATGCGGCATTGTCGGTTAATGCGCCTTGACTGGCTCTTGGCACAATACCATCACCCATAAAACTGTTTGATGGTTTCGGGGTCTTACCATCGGCTAATGTACCTTTGATATACGCTTCGGCATGGCTTGACACTTGATGGCCGCCCGCATTACCGACATCATCGAATAAACTGTAAAACTTATGTAAATCGCCTAAAGCCAGTTTGGAATAGATTAAGCGCCCATATTTGATGGCGGGCAGATTGGCTTTACTATCATTTAGCGCTTTAATCATCAGGCTGTTATCGGCTAAAAAACCCATCACAGGCCGCCGTGCATCAATGTGATAACCAAAAAAACCTATTTTACCATTTAATAAATCAATGGCTTGCCAATCTTCACTAATCCAATCGTCATTCACATCGAGAATACTAGTGGTTTTTCGTGTGCCGTCAGCATTTAACAAGTTTGTTTGGATATAGTCATAAATACGACCTATGGGCGTACCGTTATGCGGTGTGCCGGTAGTAATCAGCCCGACCACGCTGTTTTTGTTTTCAGACGATAGCGGCTGTTGTAAAAAAGCCCGAGCCGCTAAGCCGCCGCGATTGTGTCCTACTAATAAAATCTTCGCAGTGGGCAGTTGCTTTTTAATGGCAGTAATAGCGCTATCAACTTCTGACCCCAACTGGTCGAAGGTCGAATAATCCCCCGCCGAATGATAGCCATTGCTTTCGCCGTAAGACCACGCATCTTCCAGGCCTTTATCCGGGCTGGCGGCATCGTATGCGCCAAAAGTAATACGGTAGCAATAGGTGTTTTGCGCGTTAGCCGTCGCCTTTAAATTGATGTTGCCGTCATAAATACCGGGACATTGGTTAGCAAAGTATTGGCTGACGATATTATTCCAGGTGAATATATTGGAATTCATGCCGTGTAAAAATAACACCACGTTGGCCGGGGCGTTAAGGTCAATATCCGATGACTGACTGGCACGAACTAACCGAACCGGCAGACTATAATCACGGCTGCCGCCGATGACGTAGCCATTGTCGAAAAAAATATACCAAGCGTAATCGATAACGCCAACGTAGGGCGAAGACGACCAAAACACATTACTAGGTGTGTTAGGTGTGTTAGGTATGTTAGGCATGTTAGGTATGTTAGGAAATAGCGTGGTGTTAATCGCAGGAGAATAAGTATCGTATTTCACGATACTGGCCAGTTCATTGGCAGTGGGTACGCGCCAATCGCTGTGACCGGCAAAGCTGCTGGTTAAGGCCATAGCGGCATCGTAAGTGTAAGTGCCTGCTGTGCCTGAACAGCTTGACCCTGTCCAGATTTGCCCGATAGAGCAACGTTGCCACATTAAACCGGTGCGTTTATGGGTAACGGTACCGTCTTTGTTATCGGTAAAGTCCGTGTCAGGGCTGGAAAAGCCAATACCCGACGACTGACTGGCACGAACCAACCGAACCGGCCAAGTGCCGACGCGGTAGCCGTAGATGCTGCCGACGGAGCCATCGTAGAAACTGACATACCAAGCGCCACCGGTAGGGCCAACGTAAGGCGAAGACGACCAAAACAAAGCACTAGGTGTATCAGGAAACACCGTAGTATTAATCGCAGGATCAAGATTTCCACGTTCTACAAGGGTTTGCAATTCCGCAATATTCGGCAAGCGCCAATCGCTTTGACCGGCAAAACTGTGGGTTAAAGCCACGGCTTTATAGTAATCGTAAGTGCTTGCCGTCCCTGAACACGTTGAACCCGTCCAGGTTTGCCCCATCGCACAGCGCATCCAGGTTAACCCGGTCGTTTTATGCGTCACCGTGCCGTCTTGATTATCGATAAAATCGCCGGTTGGCGTGGTCGGTTCGGCAAAGGTCGGTTGAACACAGCCTAACAGCAGTAGCAACGTGATCAGCTGCCAAAGACCGCTTAAGGAAAATTGAACTTTAAAAAACTCACCCTTGCTATTCATCAAACACCCCGTCCAGTCTCAGTCATAAAATTGAGTCGACAGCGTAAAACAGAACGGCCTGACGAGCAACAGTTAAGTTACGCGGATAAGTATTTTATAGCTCCCATGCTCCGGCGCTCGTCTTTATACACAAGTGTCTGCGAGACATCGCCATTCCTCCTCGTTCCCACGCGCCGCGCTCATCTTTATACACAAGTGCCTGGGTGACACCGTCATCCCGGCAGGGATTGCCGGGATCCAGAGCACAGGGATGTGAACACTTGATTTTATTGAGTAATACCGTGGTGATAATTGCTATCTGTTTCGCTATCGCCATCCATGGCTTCTGGATCCCGGCAATCCCTTATATCTTGATTCTGTTCTCTCAAAGAGCCAGAATCCCCGACTGATCATCGGGAGGGCAGCGAGGAAGTCGAGCCATCCCTGAGGCT
>SCPZ01000143.1 GCA_004299305.1 Methylobacter sp. | reverse complement strand
AAAACTCTAAGTCATTAGAATTGTTAAAAATCCGTTTAAATCCGTCCAATCAGTGTCATCCGTGTGCTATTTTTTAGCTGTTGAAGTTGCGTATTTTATTTATTGCGAGTTGCCTAAGCGCTTACTATTAAAATCTCAACTTCTAACCTATCAGAAGGAATCACCGCATGAAAATAATTTCCTGGAATGTTAACGGCGTTCGGGCTGTGCAAAGCAAAGGTTTTGCAGAAACGCTGGCGCTACTTGATGCCGATTGCATTCTGCTGCAAGAAACCAAGGCCCAGGCCGATCAAATCGACAAGGCTTTGGAGGGCATTGACGGCTACCGTATTTATTCCAACTGTGCCGAACGCAAGGGCTATTCCGGCGTCACTATCCTATCCCGGAACGAGCCTTTGCAAATCATCAACGATATAGGCATTATCGAACACGACCGCGAAGGACGCGTGATTGTCGCCGAGTTCGAAAATTTTTTCCTGCTCAACGTTTATGTGCCGAATTCGGGCGACGCATTGGCTAGGCTGGATTACCGCCAAACCTGGGATGTCGAATTTTTGGCCTATTGTAGGCAACTGCAAAGCAAGAAACCGCTGATTGCTTGCGGCGATTTTAATGTCGCGCACCGGGAAATCGATATTGCGCGTCCGAAGCCGAATTACAATAAATCGTCCGGTTATACCCAGGTTGAAATTGACGGCTTCAGCCGGTTTATTGACGCAGGACTGGTTGATACTTTTCGGCATTTTCATCCTGACACTGTTGCTTACAGTTGGTGGAGCTACCGTGCCGGCGCCAGGGCAAAAAATATCGGGTGGCGGATCGATTATGTATTGAGCAGCGAAGCACTGGTCGATAAGGTCAAGCAGGCCTTTATTTTGCCGGAGATTAGCGGATCGGATCATTGTCCGGTCGGCATCGAGATTGATCTTTAAGATGCCTATACGCGAACAACTGATGCGCGCCCATCGCTCTGCATTGTCGAATTGCAAAAAATGCCCTGAGATGATAGGGCCGGTCGTAAGCGGCAGCCCGGTGCTGTCGAAGATTTTACTGATCGGCCAAGCGCCCGGCGACAAAGAAGGCGGTTTTGGTAAGCCGTTCGCCTGGACGGCCGGTAAAACGATGTTCAAATGGTTTGAGCGCATCGGGCTTGATGAACAGAGTTTTCGGCAGCGTGTCTACATGGCCGCCGTGTGCCGCTGTTTTCCGGGTAAGAATCCCAAGGGCGGTGATCGGGTACCGAGTCCAACCGAAATCGATAACTGCGCGGGCTGGCTGCAAGCGGAAGTCGATTTGCTTAAGCCGGACCTGATCCTGCCGGTCGGCAAACTGGCGATCAGCCAATTGATGCCGGTCAAAAGACTCAACGATGTAATCGGTAAACTTCACCCCGTTACCTTTCACGGCCATCGTACAGAAGCCATCCCCTTGCCGCATCCGTCCGGCGCATCGACCTGGCATAGGACCGAAACGGGCCTCGCGCTGCTGGAGTCGGCATTGACGATTTTGCAACAGCATTCGTCCTGGCAACAAATGTTGAGCCACAGATTGACACGGATATTTACGGATTAACAACGGCTTACATAAATTCTTTGTAACTTTAATAACAGGTAAATATTCACACGAAGGCACGAAGAACACGAAGTTTCCTTTTCTTCGTGCCTTCGTGTGAATAAAGATTTTTAAACGCCTGTGGGTAATGAGAAGTTACAATTCTTTGCGCTACCCTTTGGGTGAAGTGCTAACTGCTAACCTTGAGTAACAGAATGTTTTATCAGCGTTTATCTGTGCAAATCCGTGGCTGACTGATTTTTTTATGATAATTGCAATGAGCAAAAAAATGCAGTTATGCGCTAGTATTGTCCGGCGAGAATTGAATACATATTTTAAAGAGGAAATTATATGCAACCATTAAAAAAACAATTAAAACAAACGCTGACTTTGGTCTTTTTCGGCGCCTTGCTTTCTGCTTATCAGCCTGCAATGGCAAAAACAGACCTCGAAGCTCAAGAAAGTTTCCTCCGGGCGCGTGTAAACAGCCACCAGCAAGAAACGGATCATTCGGCCCATGTAACGCCTATCGATAAGAGTCTGGAGTTTCATGGCGTTTTTTACGGTTATCTCCCTTGCAACGATTGCAATGGAATTAAAGCGACGCTGTCTTTAAAGCAAAATAACAATTATCTGTTGGTGACTCAGCCCGCAAGAGAATCCTCAAGGGAGTTTTATGAAAAAGGAAAATATAGCTGGGATGATGAAAACCGTACTGTTGTTTTAACACCGAATAAGGAATCAACCGTACACCAATATCATATTGAAAATGAAGGGACGCTGATTCAGCTTAACAGCGATGGCGCGAGGATGCCGAGCGAGCTGGCAGAGCGCTATACTTTGCGCAGAAGCGATACGGTAAAGTCACGTGAGGTTCATATTCACTAAACCTTGTAAAGTGGATGGTCGCTTTTCGGCGTGTATAACGTGTTAGGTAAAGCGATACGAACTTACAGATAATATCCCTTTGAGGGATGTTATCTGTCCCGGCTTAAGCGGGCGGCAATTGGCGGTCGATTTACATCAATTCTTTGCGCTACCGCCTTTGGGTGAAGCGTTAACTTAGAGGTAAGTATTTAGACCCCTTAGCTCCATACGGTTGGCTTAGTCCTTAAACGGTTCGTTTAGAATTTTATGGCTAAAGCATCCTATTGAAAAATATATTGTTACGCCCAGACCTTCCAGGTTTTAAAAACCTGGAAGGTCTAAATACGGTCGGGGTCTGAATGGTTATACCTAGGAGCCTGTCCGAGAATAGGGAACCTACTGCGGAAAAGCCCTTTTGGCCAGATTTCCCGATCATTTTCGTTAAATAGAACAACTATTCGCCTCAAATGATCGAAAAATCTGACTCAAAATGGCTTTCCCTCGCTACGATT
>SCPZ01000142.1 GCA_004299305.1 Methylobacter sp. | reverse complement strand
CAGATAAGACGGATTTACACGGATTTTTTAGAATATTCTGCGCTTTTAATCAGTGATTATCCGTTCTATCTGTGTCGCCTAGAGGCGCCTACTTTTGGCATCCGTGTTCTATTGTATTTAGGCGATTGCCTGCGAAAAACTATCCTGTTTCCGTCTCAATGCGACCCGGTGACATTCAACATGGTGTTTCCAAAATCAATTTTACCGTCAACGATCTGAAAAACACCTTTGCCTCGTGCCTCATTGTTTTTCCAGATAAGATTTCCAATCTGGATTTCGGTGCCGCAATGGACGGCATCTTCCACGATAATTTGAACATGCTCGGCAAGAGTCATTTCCGACAAAAGACCGGCTCGATCAGCATGAAGCCGAGCGCCATCAACTTCAAGTTTTTCCCTGGTATGAATGAGCTTGTTTAACAAATCATTTTTATTTTTTTCGGGATGCGCCAAAACGAAACCAATAACCTTATTGATGTTTTCCTGTTCCTTTTTATTCGCGTCAATCTCAAGCTTAAGTTTATCCATCTGCACCTGAAGATAGGGGTTGAAGCCTGCCCTGATCTTGGTTATGAAGCCGGCGTTCGAACCTATTATGGCGGCTTTTACCAGGACCGATGCACAGGTAATGCCGCCGATGATACGGCCTTTTTTTCCACCGGATTTCCCGACCAATATCCGATTAAGCGCGGTCAAATGATTATGCATGGAGAATTCTTCAATAATAATATCCGTACCCGCCTCCATGCAGACATTTTCGGCAAAGTGTGCGCTGATAGAACCCTTGCTGATAATTATTGCACTAAAGGTTGGGGCTTCGTTTGGATCGCCGCTATGTTCGCTATGACCGATTACGCCGCCTTTGATAACAATATTCCCAGCCGCCTCAATTTCTGCCGCTTCCACAGTTCCCCCCACGAACACATCTCCCGACGCGTAAACTTTCATTCCCTCCTTGACATCGCCTTTGATGTTAATGGTGCCATCAAAACTTACATTCCCGGTTGAGATGTCCACCTGCGCCAAGTTAATGGTGGGTTCTACGACGACACCATTGGGGACCAGTTTTGGTTGCCCGGTAATTGCAGCTATCAGCAGATTGTTATCACTTGAATCAAGTTCAGCCCCCTGTAGCCCCAACGCAAACGGTATCTCCTGTCCCGATGGGGGCGTCAGTATTTGGCCTGTAATATCCTGCCCCTTTGCGCCTGCGGTAGCTGGAATGCGGCGCATCAGAGGGGCGCCTTGTCTTACAACGATAATCTGCCCAAGATCACGGTAGTTAGCAATTCCTCGTTTGTCTACCTGGGGTTTTCGTTCTCTTATTTCCGGTATCAGGCTTTGAAACTGCGCGTCAGCGCCCGGCACCGGAGACAGCCCTTGAGCAATAATACGCTCTGTGGCATAGCCTTCCTTTAAGGCGGCCTCAATTTCATTTGACATGATGCCGCTAACCACCCCTTTTTCCTGTAAAGCCAGCTGAACTTGAAATAACGAGACTGGAGCGCCGCCATAAGGAGGGATTAAGGTAAGACTAGCGGTCATTTTGTCGTCGTTAATTTTGACTATACATCGGCCATCCCGGCGCTCACCAATCTCCAGCACAAAGCGCTCATTAACATTGTTGTACTGTTTTATCAGGGTTGAGAGTGCATTTTCGAACAGAAACAGTTTGGATAGGCCACACGATGCCAATGCCTCTTTTATCGATACCTCATCCAGCGTGGGCTTGCATTCACGCGCCTCACATGTGGCAAGCAATTTGCCGTCATTGCTTAACTCAAATGTCAATCCATCTGTAGATGCCGCATCATTCACGACTTGCTCCTTGAAGAATTATTGCGGCCTAGCGGCATGAAAATATGAGAAAAATTAGCCATGTTTTATTTATTTGAACACTATCATCAACAATAGGCGCTTTCTCTAGGACATTGCTACGCTGTTCCTGAGACTCAATGCAATTGTAAAGCGGCTACTGTTGGTAGGCAAAAAACGGAAGTGATATTTAACCTAACAAAGACCTGAGTTGAAGAGTAGCACATTATTAAAAAACCTATTAATTATAGAAAAAACTACAGGGTAGATTTATTGTAACTATTCAGCACGTAGCACAACATCCCTCTCCATCAGGAGCATAAGTATCTACACAAGTACCGGCTCCTTCTTCCTTGAGGGAGAAGGTTGGGATGAGGGGGATATAAATGCTTGTTTTTATTCTCCTCACCCCTCTCCAGCAGAAGAGGGAGCCAGAGCAACTTGCAACTCATTGTATTTATGATGTAAAAAAGTTGTGTAGATAGTTATACATCAGGAGAGGGGGGCGTACTCTCAGCAATTAGCTGAATAGTTACGATTTATTAATTTATGGTGTTTTCTTGATCGGAGTGGGAAGTGGGGGCGTAAATCACTCCCATCCGGACATCAATCAAACGCAGTTGAGTCACGGATGAACAACGGGGGTACTGCGCTACCCTTTGTGAAGCGTTAACCTTGAGTAACAAAATGTTTTATCAGCGTTTATCTGTGTAAATCCGTGACTAACTGATTTTTTAGGATCAAACAGAAAAGCTCTCTCCGCAACCGCAGGTTCCTTTTACATTCGGGTTATTGAACTGGAAAGCTTCGTTAATACCTTCCCTACGATAATCCAGTTCGATGCCGTCTACAAATGCCAAGTCACTGGCGGCTATTATGACTTTTACGTCGAAATTTTCAAACACGACATCGCCTTCATTAAGCGTGTCCGCGTAATCAATTGTATAAGCATACCCGGAACAGCCGGCTTGTTTTACGCCCAACTTTAAGCCCAAACCTTTGCCGCGTTTTTCCAGTTGTTTGCTAATTTGCCGAGCGGCACTTTCAGTTAGTGAGACAGACATACAACCTCTTTATCTTGTTTCGGTTAAGAATTTTAATTGTTTAATGAATTCAAAAATATCGGCTTCAGTATTGGCTTTTCCCAAACTGATGCGAATCGCAGTTTTTGCCTGGGCAGGTTCAACACCCATGGCGGCCAAGACCGGGCTGGGTTCTCTCACACCGCTGGCGCAGGCTGAACCGCTGGAAACTGCGATGCCTTGTTGGTCCAGTTGCATCAACAGCATTTCGCCATCAATACCGTGAATACCCACCTGGACAGTATTCGGCAGTCGCTCCACCTGCTTGGCAAAAATAGTCAAGCCGGGAATAGCGCTTAAGCCCTGCTCCAGCAGCATTCTAAGTTTTAAAAGATGCGCATGGCGTTCGTCAAGTTCGGTCTTGACAAGTTCAGCGGCTTTACCAAAGCCGACGATTGCGGCGACATTTTCAGTCCCGGCCCGGAATCCTTGCTCCTGCCCGCCGCCCAGTAAGATAGGGTTTATCGCCACGTTTTTTTCAAATACCAGTGCGCCGCAGCCTTTGGGACCGTAGATTTTATGACTGGACAGCGACATCAGATCTACGCCGAGCCGGTTAAAATCGACCGGGATTTTCCCCAGAGCCTGCACAGCATCGGAATGAAACTTGATGCCATGCGCCCTTAACTGGTCGGCATAATGCGCGATATTTTGCACCGCGCCGGTTTCATTATTGGCCAGCATGATCGAAACCAGATGAGGCTTTAGCCGAATAATTTCGTCAATAGCATCCTGCGTTATCAAGCCATCTGCATTGACATCAAGCAGACTAAGCGTATGTCCCTGACTTTGTAGATACAGGGCGGGCTCAATAATCGACGGATGTTCAATAGCTGAAACAGCGAATCCGGCTTGAGGGGGCAGCGTTGCCAAAGCCAAATTGTTGGCTTCGGTGCCGCCGCAAGTAAAAATAATTTGTCCCGGCTGAACGCCAAGCAATGCTGCAAGCTGTTCACGAGCAGTATCTATGGCGCTACGCCCGACTCTGCCGAGACGATATAAGCTGGAGGGATTACCGTAGAATGTTTTCAGGAAGGGAAGCATGGCTTCCAAAACGCGATCATCTATCGGTGTGGTCGCGTTATGATCAAAATAGATCATTCAGACCTAGCGTTATTCGGGATGACGGTAAATTTCAATGGCTTGCTGTGCATCGTGATGCTGTCTTTGGGCGATCTCTTGAACCTGGTTTTTTTCTAATAAGTCGGCCAAAGAAATACCCTCCAAATAATTTCTAATCTGCTCACTCAAGCCCATCCACAGATTATGAGTTAAACAAGCCTTATCCTTCTGGCAATTGGCCTCGCCGCCACATTTGGTTGAATCAAGCGGTTCATCGACAGCGGCGATAACCTCAGAAATATTAATATCACTGGCCTTACGGCACAATTTGTAACCGCCGCCCGGCCCTCGCACACCTTTTACCATGCCTGCCCGGCGTAGGCGGGCGAATAGTTGTTCCAGATAAGACAAGGAGATGGTTTGACGAGCCGCAATGTCAGTTAAGGTTACCGGCTTAATTTGACTATGGAAAGCCAAGTCCAGCATTGCAGTAACCGCATAGCGGCCTTTAGTAGTTAAGCGCACAGTAGTATCCTCAATAAATACCGTTAAAATATTGTTACTATACTTAACCTAGCAAAATAGTCAACTATTATGACCTGAGCAGATATTGGGAGCTCAGCTTTTTTATTTTTTGCATTTTGATTCTTGATTTTGGTGATACCTTTTACGTTTTTCCTCCTCATATCCATAGCGGATTTTCCGGCGGAAATTGTCCTACAATTGTGAAAAACCTAAAACCATGAACAACGCGTCAAGATTGTTTTTCGCCTTATGGCCTGATGATGAAACCCGGCAGGCGCTAACGCGCATCGGCCAGTCCATCGCGGATAAAGAATGCAAATGGGTGCAAGCACACAACCTTCATGTGACATTGGTGTTTTTAGGCCATGTTGGCGCAGATACTGAGTCATTGCTTAAACAGTCCCTCGCCGATATTAATGCCCAACCGTTTACACTGACCTTTGACAGCTTAAGTTATTGGACTAAACCCAAGATCTTATGCCTGACCAGCCTGCAACCAACGCCACAGGCGGCGGTGATGTTAGCTGACGCGTTGACGGCAACAGCCGCAAACTGCGGTCTGCATACAGATACCCGGCCTTATACGCCTCATATTACTTTAGCCCGACATGCCCGCCATTTGCCTGAGCTGAAGATTGAGCCGATAGTTTGGCGTGCCGAAGCGTTTTGTCTGGTTGAATCCTGCACTGAACCGGGCGGCGTCCGTTATAAAGTCAGGCAGCAGTGGCCTTTGCCCGACACTAATCCCGGTTAATGGCTTTAACCAGGCTGGTGAACCGGCCTTGCGCCAGACGGGTTTGAACCATATCGCCCGGCTTAAGTTGTTCGGCAGAACGGATGATCTCCCCTGAATCAGGGTTGATTGCCATCGCATAACCGCGGCTTAGCGTTGCCAAGGGACTAACCGCATGCAAGGTCTGGCTGGAATTTAACAGACGCTGGTTAAACTGCTCCAGTTTATGCCGGATGGCGGCAAACAGGCGTTGACGCAAATAGTTTTGCCGCTGTCTATGGCTATTGATGATTAACGCAGGATTATGTTGCCCTAATTTGGCTGTTTTTGCCTCGATAATACCGGTCATGTGCCGGATTTTTGCGTGTATGGCTAACTTAAGCCTTGCCTCAAGTTCCTCCATACGCCGTGCATTTCCAGCCAGTTTTTGACCGGGATGTTGCTGCTGCAATCGCCGACTCAGCCAATCAAGGGTTTGCTGTTTTTGGTTCAGCTTGCGTTGCAGTTGTTGTTGCAGCTGTGACTCCAGAGATATAAACCGGGACAACCATTGCTGTTGATCGGGGCTGGCGTATTCTGCTGCTGCCGAAGGCGTTGCCGCGCGCCAATCGGCGACAAAATCGGCAATGGTAAAATCGGTTTCGTGACCGACGGCTGAAATTATCGGGATTTTGCTGTCAAAAATGGCTCTGGCGACCAACTCTTCATTGAATGCCCAAAGGTCTTCCAGCGACCCGCCGCCCCGCCCAAGAATGATAACGTCGCATTGCTTAAGACGATTCGCGGCGGCTATCGCCTTGGCAATTTCATGTTTGGCGTTATCACCCTGCACCGCAGCCGGATAAATAATAACCGGTATCGCCGCAAAACGCCGTTGCAGCACAGTCAGTATGTCCCTGATGGCCGCACCTGAGGGCGAGGTAATCACGCCAATTGCTGTTGGCAGCGTGGGCAGGGATTGTTTGTGCGCAACATCGAACAGTCCTTGTCCTGACAGCTTCAGCTTTAGTGCATCGAATGCCCTGCGTAAAGCCCCATCGCCGGCCTCTTCAATATGATCGACGATGAGCTGGTAGTCGCCTCTGGGTTCGTACAGGCTGACTTGCGCCTTAACGACAACCTGTTTGCCGTTTTCCGGTTTAAACGCTAACCGGCGCTGCTGAGTGCGAAACATGGCGCAACGTACCTGCGCATTAGCGTCCTTCAAGGTAAAATAAAGATGCCCTGACGAGGGCTGCGCCATATTAGATAGCTCCCCCTCAACCAACACAGACAGGAAATGCTCAGCAAGTAGTTGGCTGGTTTCACGATTAAGTTGGGTAACGGTGATTATGTTGCGTGGTGTAGACCTTGGTGTAGAAGTGATAGCCATTGCTTTAGGTGAATTGAGAGTGTGTTTGTTAAGGAAGTAGCTTACTCCCGGTCACTCTTTTTTTGTATGCTTTCCCGTTGAAGCTGGTTGATATAACGCTGGACGGTGGATTCAAATAAAGGCGTTATCCGGGTAAATAGACAACCTATCTTTTGAATTTTGAGGGCGGCGATTTTATCCGGGTTCATGACAAGCTTAGTGCGAACCTTAAAGGAGATAGCATCTTCACCCGCTCCTGAAAGCACCAGCCTGCTATCTTCAAATTGTGCGCCGGGAACCAGTAAACTGGATATTTCAGCTGAAGTATTAAGCACCGAAAAACCCGTAAGACTAATGTCGTATAACATTAAATTCACGGGATCATGGTCCTTCAATATCAACTGGCAGTAGCTGGATTTTGAACGCGGTGATTTTATCCGAAAATATTCTCTACGCTGCATCCAAAAAATCGACTCAGGAATGGGCATGGTAAATGCCGGTTCCCCATGATAGAGAATTTGTTGCAGCCCACTTCCTTTGAAAGAAGATTTAATACCTGCAAAATCGGCTTCGAAGGTGATTTTAGCAGACTTAAGAAGCTGTTGATTTAAAGCTTCTTTGGGACCGTAATCGAAAATTATGGCATTATTTTCTTTGTCAATTTCGAGTATTGCGGTAAGAAAAAATGCTTTGCCTCCGTCAAAACGAACACTGACCAAGCATTTATTCTTAACCAATATCGATAAATTATGGACTATTTGTCTTGGATTATAGATTGAAAAAGAGGAGGCGTCGTTCATGAGTAATGACTATGTGTTTTGTTGATTATCGGACAAAATAATGTGTAGTCATAGTGCCTTACGCCGTGCAAACGCATTACTCTTTCTTCTGTAAATCCTCTCGTTGAATCTGCTGCATATAGCGCTGAATAATCTCTTCAACTGGACGTGTTATCTTGATAAATCTACAGCCTATTTTTTGAATCTTTTGTAGTTTATCAGGATTAATGATGTACTTTGCGCAGATCTCAAAGGAAATCGGACCTTCACCGGCTTCTGAAAGTACCAGCTTACATCCAGAAAATGATGTACCGGGAATCAATAAGTCGGAAATTTCTTTGGAAACATTAAGCATTGCAAAGCCTGTAAGGCTGATATCGTATAATTTAAGGTTGACGGGGTCCCTATCTTTTAATATCAATTGGCAATAACTGGATTTTGAAAGCGGCGATTTTACCCGGAAGTACTCCCTACGCTGCATCCAATAAAGCGATTTAGGAATAGACATCTCGAATGCCGCCTCCCCTTTATAAGTGATTTTTTTCAGCGCAGATCCGATAAAAGAAACTTTAATGCCGGTATATTCAGTATCGAATGTGACCTTGTTGGCATTAAGTATATGTTGATTTAAATCTTCCTTAGGACCGTAATCTAAAATCAGCACATTATTTTTTTCATTAATACCGAGCAATGTGGTGATATACGACTCATTATTTGTTCCAAAACGAACGCTGATCAGGCATTTGCTTTTAATTAATAATGACAAATTATTAATTATTTGCCTTGGATTTTGAATTGAAAAAGAAAGTATGTCGCTCATTATCGGTTTAAATGTTCTTTAGGGCCGTGATCAAAAATTGTGAAGTTATTTTCTTTGACTAACGCTAATTATAAAGATAAGAAAAAAGTTATTGTCGTCAAAATAAATATTTAAGGAACAAGTATTTTTCCGGAAAGACTAAATGATTAATTATTTAAGAAGCGCGGATTAAAAAAAGGGACCTAACCCTTTGCTAACGACGACTAAAATGTTTCCAAATGCCGTTAAGTTTAGTGTATTGTAGAATATTTGGTATTCAAGCACAAAAAAAGGGGTGTTCGTGGCGTGGTTTCTTTTATTTTCTGCGGGCTTTGCAGAAGTCGTATTCGCTTTAAGTCTTAAATATAATCAAGGATTTACTAAACTATGGCCCAGCATCGTAACCATGCTGTCCGGCGGTTGTAGTTTTTATTTATTAATATTGGCAATTAAAACCTTACCACTGGGAACTGCCTATGCGGTATGGACGGGTATGGGTGCGGTCGGCGTGGCCGTGTTAGGCATCATTTTATTTAAAGAATCTGCTGACGCCTATCGCCTGCTATCCATTACCTTGGTCATTGCCGGAATTATCGGCCTTAAATTAACTGACGGCGCTTAACATGCTACACCTTATTTTTCAGTCTCCGCCTGACACAGCTGTTTTGGAACGTATTGATTCCGGCGATGTCGTGGTGTTTCTTGAAAACGCAGTTCTGCGAGCCTTACAAAATAGCGATATAAGCGATATGAGCGAAGCACTAGCGCAAAAAGTAGGCGGCTCTCGTTTTTGCGTATTATCCGATGACATTGCCGTCCGCGGAATCCTCCCCGATGAGCTCATTGAAGGATTAGAGGTGATAGATTATGCCGACTTGGTTGAATTGACAGTTAATAACCCGGTTATTCAGTCATGGACGTAATAACTCAGGACTTAGGCTTGGAAACAACCGAACAGGGCTTTTTAGTAAACCCGGCCGACTGGAATGAAGATGTGGCCCAGCGACTGGCCGCGTTAGACAATATCAATCTGATCGCTGAACACTGGGAAATTATTTTGTTTATTCGGCGTTATTATCAGCAATTTAAACACTTACCCAATGCGCGGGTTTTCACTAAAGCAATTGCCAAAGAGTTCGGCGAGACCAAGGGCAACAGCCGTTACTTGCACAAATTGTTTCCCGATGGCCCTTTAAAATACGCATGCAAACTGGCCGGTTTGCCTAAGCCGCCCACTTGTTTGTAATTATCAGAGCATAGAGAAATAAAAACATGCCAACCATATCCATTTTTTATGGCATTCAAATCATGATGTATTTTTACGACAATGGTAAACATAACATGCCGCACATACATGCGGAATATCAGGACGATGAAGCTGTATTTTCTATTTTGGAGGGTGAAGTTCTATCGGGTAGCCTGCCGCGTAAACAAACGCGATTGATACAGGCTTGGATTGAACTCCATCAAGAATCCTTAATGATTGATTGGAAGTTAGCGGTCTCCGGTCAAGAGCCTCTACGTATTGAACCATTAAGATAAATTCGAGGTATTTATGAAATTGATTAATGTAGAGCCTAAAGATAATTATATTCTGCGCGTGTATTTAGACGATGAATCAATCATTGATTTCAATGTTAAGGCGGAATTGGAACGTATACCCTGCTATAAACCACTCTATGACCCTGGATTGTTCAAGAGCGTCAGGTTTAAAAATAAACGCATCTATTGGAACGACCAGTTTGATTTTCATTTGGATCAAATTCTGGAACGTGGACAACTTGTACATGATGCGGCAAATTAACAGACGAGACAGCAGTGCGCCGTCTTCGAAGCTTAAAATATATCTTGCTTAAACCCGCTACGGTTCAAGATTATTTATTGCGAGTTACCTTACCCTATCCTTGTTTAAATTGATGAATCAATCGCCTTTCTTTTTTGTTCGGTTTATGATCCCTGCCGCTAAAATCAAATAATTCCCGCTGCTCACGGTTTTTAATGATTTGTTGCTCACGTTTGGCCAGACTGTCAGCGCTTTCCTGATAAAGCAAAACAGCTTCTTTAGCCGAGCGCCGTTGGCCGTTAATCGCTGTAATCGTGATGTCCCATCGATAATTGTCTTTGCTGATGGAAAGCGTAGCGCCGATTTTAACCTCTTTCCCTGGTTTAGTACGCTGCCCATTAACATGAACTTTTCCGCCTGAAATAGCTTCAGCAGCCAGTTTGCGCGTTTTAAAAAAACGCGCAACCCATAACCATTTATCCAGGCGGATGACTTCCAGTTCAACCATTTAGATTACTTCATTGCCACTTTCAGTCCATGCCTTAAATCCGCCTGCCATACTGACTGCATTACTAAAACCCATTTTATTCAATACCTCTGCGGCCAATGCGGAGCGACCGCCGGATTGGCAATAAACGATGATATGGGCATCTTGTTTATCCTGAAAATCAGGATGCGAACCTATCTTGAACTCTAAAACCCCGCGAGATATGTTGAACGCCCCAGGCAAATGACCGGCGGCGTATTCAACAGGTTCCCTGACATCCAGGATAAGGCTTGTTCCCAGGGAATTTTTTGCGGCATCAATATCAATTTCAACAATATTTTGTTTGGCTTGAGCAACAAGATCCATTGCAGTAAGTGTCATAATCGTCTTTAAGGAAAATAAATGAAAGGTGGCAATAACGATAGTCTGCCGTTATCGAGTTAAACTTGGTTGTACAACGCAGGCTATTTTAGGCGATTGCCGAGAATAAATATACCCAAATGGCGCAGGATTTTTGTTCGTCTACAAGACGTAAAAATGGGCGCATAGCGAGCTATGCAACCATTTTTGCAACACAGAAGACGGGCAAAAAGACCAGTCAGTTGGGTATATTTATCGCAGGAAATCACTTAGATAAAAACGGCGGTTTTTGTCTTTATTTTTATTTAGACTTGCGCCTGAATCAGCGCGGAAAAAGGCAGGGCCGGAGCGATTATCAGGGGCGACCGCTCCGGTGCTGAACATGTTAGTTGATATGTTTTTTTAATTCTCTCGGTAAAGAAAACACCACTTTTTCTTCTATGCCTTGAATCTCAATAGCAGATTGTCCACCCCATTGTTTTAACTGATTAATAACTTCCTGAACCAGAACTTCCGGCGCCGAGGCGCCTGCGGTAACGCCGACCACGGCCACACCGTCAAACCAGCTTTGCTGCACATCCTTTGCAGTATCGATCAGATAGGACTGTTTGCCGAGCTGTTCTGCAATTTCGCGCAAACGGTTAGAATTGGAGCTATTGGGCGAGCCGACTACGAGGATAATATCAGCCGTTTTAGCCAGCTCAAAAACAGCATCCTGGCGATTTTGCGTGGCGTAGCAAATATCGTCCTTTTTTTGTTCCTGTATGGCTTTAAAACGCGCTCTTAAGGCATCGACCATAATCTTGGTATCGGTCATCGACAAAGTGGTCTGCGTCACATAAGCCAGGTTATCGGGATTTTTCACGACCAGATTTTTAACATCTTCCGGGGTTTCTACCAGATAAATACCGCCATTGTCCGTACACCGCTCATATTGCCCCATGGTGCCTTCAACTTCCGGGTGTCCGGCATGACCGATCAAGATAACTTCACGGCCTTCCTTGGCATGTTTGGCGACCTGCAAATGAACTTTGGTGACCAGCGGACAGGTCGCATCAAAAACCGTTAAATTGCGTTCTTTAGCTTCCTGCTGGACTTGTTTGGAAACACCGTGGGCGCTGAAAATTAAATAAGAGCCGACTGGCACATCGGTTAAATCTTCAATGAAAATAGCGCCTTTTTCTTTAAGCCCATCAACAACGGTACGGTTGTGAACGACTTCGTGGCGAACGTAAATGGGGGCGCCGAAAGCCTGGATGGCCTGATCGACAATTTCAATAGCCCGGTCTACACCGGCACAGAATCCACGGGGGTTGGCGAGTACAATTTGCATATCTTGACTTCTTTACTAGGTTAATTTGTGATTATTCTAACTCAACATTGTTTCTGATACGATAATTCCATCGGCATCAGCATATAAAAAGTGATTTTGTTTAAAATTGACACCTGCGAAAGTGACCAATAAGTCGCGGTCACCGGGATCTTTCTTATGACTTTTTAAGGGATGCGTATGCAACGCACGTATTCCGATAGGAAGTTGATTGATGAGTGCGGAATCGCGGATGCAGCCATGAATAACAATACCTTGCCAGCCGTTGGCGATGGCAAGCCTTGTCATATCGGCTCCCAACAAAGCGCAACGGTGGGAGCCGCCGCCATCGACAACCAGAACCCGGTTTTCAACTTTTTCTTCCAGAACCGTTTTGATCAAGATGTTGTCTTCAAAAACCTTGATCGTGGTAATTTGACCGCAAAAGCTGGTCTGGCCGCCATAAGCTTTGAGCAACGGTTCGGCAATCTGGAAGTGGTCTTCCGCTGAATGGGCATCGCAAAGATCGGCAGTAGTAAAAGTCATGATTCAAATCCCATAAAGTTAAAGACGTTGCTTAATGTGTGTCTTCTCAGCAATTGTAATGGAACACGGATGACACAGATTTAGACAGATTCAAACGGATTTTTATCCGCGTTTATCAGTCAAATCCGTGTCATCCGTGTGCTATTTTTCGAACGCTGATTTAAGTATACCGCGCCAACAAGCCATTATCGCCGCATATTTCCGGCAACGGTATTTTCACTTCATAGCCGCCGCCCGACGCTTCTTCCATGTCTTGTCCGTACATGCCTTCCATGCGTTCGACGATAATATCCTGATTGCCTTGCGGCAGAATCAATTCCAGTTTATCACCGACCGAAAACTTGTTTTTGACATCAATGGTAGCAAGGCCGGTTGCCTGATCGTAACTCCTGATCTCGCCGCAAAATTGCTGTTGGTGGCTTTTGGAATAACCGGTCATATAGTTTTGATGTTCGTGAGTATGGTGGCGTTGGTAAAAGCCGTCGGTATAACCCCGGTTGGCGAGGTTTTCCAAAACGCCGATCAATTCAGGTTGGAATGCCCGCCCCGCCAACGCATCGTCAATCGCTTGGCGATAGGTTTGTGCGGTACGAGCCACATAATAATGCGACTTGGTGCGACCTTCGATTTTAAGGCTGTCCACGCCGATTTCGACCAAACGCTGTACATGCTCAATGGCTCTTAAGTCTTTCGAATTCATGATGTAAGTGCCGTTTTCATCTTCCATGACCGGCAGCAATTCACCTTTGCGGCCCTCTTCTTCCAGGAAATACACCTTATCGGCCAATGGATGCCTTTCCGCCCCGCCGCAACTGGCGTTGCTGATGTCAGACATCGACAATACTTCGCCAACCGGCAAGTAATCGCCTTCTGCATTTTCTTCGGCGGGCAGCGTGTCGTATTTCCAGCGGCAGGAGTTGGTGCAAGTCCCTTGGTTTGGATCGCGGTGATTGAAGTAACCGGATAACAGACAGCGGCCGGAATAAGCGATGCATAATGCGCCATGGACAAACACCTCCAGTTCCGTATCGGGGCAAAGCTGACGGATTTCTTCAACTTCATCCAACGACAGCTCACGGGACAAGATAACCCGCTCAACGCCCATGCTTTTCCAGAAATTGACCGACGCATAATTGACGGTATTGGCTTGTACCGACAAATGGATCGGCATATCCGGCCAGGCTTCGCGGGTCATCATAATCAAGCCAGGATCGGCCATGATCAAGGCGTCCGGCTGCATTGCGATAATCGGGGTAATATCCTTGATAAAGGTTTTAACCTTGGCGTTATGCGGAATCACATTGGTTGCCAGGAAAAACTTTTTGCCCAGCTGGTGGGCTTCAACTATGCCTTTGGCCAAATTGTCGGCCAGAAAATCGTTGTTACGCACCCTAAGGCTATAACGCGGCAAACCTGCATAAACGGCATCCGCGCCGTATGCAAAAGCGTAGCGCATGTTTTTTAGGGTTCCGGCAGGAGAAAGTAATTCGACTTGTTTCATAGTGAAGTATGTAAATGATCTGTGTGGGGGTATTCTATCGCAACCGGCTTATGCAAGCCAAAAACGGGGGATTGAATAATGTGGGTAGTCTTGTTTATTGTCGCACTGCTGTTTGTGTTGGGTAGCGCGTTAATTCTGTTGCGGTCGGCCAAAATGCCGAAGATTCCCGATAATGTGAAAGCGCAGCCTTATGAGGATGATGACTTTTAATGGAACACGGATGACGCGGATTAGACAGATTATCACCGATAAAACAACTAATTAGCTCAAGTCTCTATCCGTTTAAATCCGTCCAATCAGTGTCATCCGTGTTCTATTTTTCCGACTGCTAATGAGTCCTCAATGTAAAAGTAACCGGACCGTTATTGACCAGCGCAACCTGCATGTCGGCGCCAAACTGGCCGAATTCAACTTTTGCGTAAGTTTGTTTCGCCAATTGTTGTAAATAGTCGAACAGCTCTTTGCCTTTTTCCGGCGGTGCGGCTGAAGTAAAACTGGGCCGGTTGCCTTGTTGAGTATCAGCCGCCAGCGTGAATTGCGGAACCAGCAGCAAACCGCCGTTAATATCCCTCAAGCTCAGGTTCATCTTGTCGTCGCTATCGGCAAAAATGCGATAGTTAAGGATACGTTCCAGCAGGCGTTGAGCGTCTTTTTCGGTATCGGCCTTTTCTACAGCAACCAACGCCATAATGCCGGTATCGATTTTGCCGATGTCCTGGTTGTTGACGGTGACTTTAGCGGTAGTTACGCGTTGGATAATGGTGATCATAGTGGTTGCTGAATAAAATTTGCCGATTCAATCAGTTCCAAGCCTTCCGTAGGATGATTGTAGATATAAACCCATGCCGTAACGGTGCGTCCGTTTTTAAGCAATACCGATTGTTTTTTTCGTATGAATTCGTTGGGGTCGGGAAACTCCGGGCCGAACTCCTCATATTGATCGAGTAGAGGCAATGCAACCTCGGCTTGGTGAAGCAAATAGACTTCGCCCTGTACCACCACGTCATTCGGATTATCAGAGGGAACCGCACCGGGGTAGTAATCAACTTTATAAAGCTTGCCTTGATAGGTGGCGTCATCGACAAACTCCGCATACTTAGCCAAAAGCTGATGCATGTCACTGTTCGCATCACGCCTGAGCGTTCCGTAAACAAAAATAGTGTCGGGGATCATGATGATGTTTTCGCGAAGCTGGAGCTTCGCTTCAAGGTTCCCAATCTGGAGATTGGGAACCAGCGCAGATTAAATTTTAATGCCCAACCTCAACCTTGGCACCTTTGGTCTGACCGATGTCAGTCAAAGTTTGATTAAACCAAGGTGCATCGATATTAAATGGTTTACCGCCCTTGATACGTGGAAACTCAATCGCACGCAATACAAAGTTATTATCGTCATCGTGACCGATAACGCCTGACTCACGGCGGAATGCGCACTCAACGGCCAGATCAGCGCAAGACTTGATCAAGCGAATATCTTCGACATTGGCTGCGGAAGCACGGGCAAAGTAACCTGATTTTTGCACCAGTGTTTTTTCCGCACCGATCATTTCTGCAAACTGGTCGCCAAACCATTTACCGGGATTAACCGCATCCAGCTTGACGTGACCGAACGCATCGCGCGGCACTTCTTGGCCTTTGGCTTGCATTTCAGCAACAATGGACTCGACGCCTGCGCCCTCTGAAACGAAAATATTGACGCAATCAACCTTGTCCATCACCGCGCGCAGACGAGCCGCTTCGGCAGCAATATCGACAGCCATTTCCGGGATAAAAACGCCATGCACTTCATAAGTGGCGCGATCCAATCCCAATTCAGGCAACCATTCGGCGCGATCCAACAACTTGCGGTATTCAACAGCGGTAGCGGCAGTCAGCCAGCCGCAGCTGCGGCCCATCACTTCATGGACAATCAGCATACGCGGGTTGGAATTGTTTTCGGCAACCACGTTCCAGAAGTAACGCGCACCCTGCTCAGCAGCCGTCCAGGCGCCTAGCGATTGTTTGATCGGGAATACATCATTGTCGACGGTTTTGGGCAGACCGATAACGGTCAGGCCGTAGTTGTTTTTCGCAAGGAACGCAGCCAGATCGGCCGCTGCGGTGTTGGTATCATCGCCGCCGATAGTGTGCAGAATATCCACGCCATCTTTGACCAGTTGGTCGGCGGCGACTTTCTGAGGATCTTGACCTTCTTCAACCAATCCACGCTTAATGCAGTCTTTAACATTGGTCAGTTTGACACGGCTGTTGCCGATCACCGAGCCGCCGAAACGATGCAAAAGACCGGCTTTTTCACGGATTGCTGGAGTAACTGTATAAAAATCGCCCAACAACAGCCCTTTATAACCGCTACGGTAGCAGATGATTTCAATCGAAGGATCGATTTCAGTGTAACGCTCGATAAGACTGCCAATGGCTGAGTTTAGGCAAGGGGCCAAGCCGCCCGCCGTGAGAATCGCGACTTTTTTAGGTTTGTTCATGGAAAAACTCAAATAGTGAAATTAAAAAACAAAAATTTTATCATACAAAGGTGGCTCTTTTTTAGTCTTTCGCCTTGAGCCTTTTGTTCGATCAACTCATTCTTCCAAATGATAGCCGACAATCCGCTCAACCTCGTTTTTCGATCCTAAGATAACCGGAATCCGCTGATGCAGGCCTTTGGGCTTGATGTCGAGGATGCGCTCACGTCCGGTGGAGCAGGCTCCGCCAGCTTGTTCAATAATAAAGGCCATCGGGTTTGCCTCATACATGATGCGCAGTTTTCCGGCTCTTGACGGATCGCGTAAATCATAAGGATACATAAAAATCCCGCCGCGCGTGAGTATCCGGTAAACCTCCGCCACCATGGACGCAACCCAGCGCATATTAAAATCTTTTTTGCGCGCACCTTCCGTACCCTGCAAACACTCATCAATATAACGACGTACCGGCGGTTCCCAAAAACGCTGATTCGACATATTGATCGCAAATTCATTGGTGTCATTGGGAATCGTCATGTTCGGATGAGTCAGGATAAATTCGCCTATCGCCTGATCCAGCGTAAAACCGTTAACACCCTGTCCTGTTGTTAAAACCATCATCGTTGAAGGGCCGTAAAGAACAAAACCCGCGCAAACCTGTTCGGAACCTTTACGCAAAAAATCCTCCAGGGCAGGTTCCACACCTTCGCGGCAGCGCAGTATCGAAAATATGGTGCCTACCGCCAAATTGACATCTATATTTGAAGAACCGTCCAAGGGATCGAACAACGCCAGGTACTTGCCTTTTGGATACTGTGCGGGAATGCTGATGATGTCGTCGATTTCTTCCGATGCCATACCGGCTAAATGGCCGGTCCAGTTCAACGCATCCACCATAATGTCGTTGGTAATAATGTCCAGTTTCTTCTGGACCTCACCTTGTACATTCTGGGATTCGGCACTCCCCAACACACCGATCAAATTACCCCGATTAACCAAATTTGAAATTTTCTTACATGCTGTAACCACATCGTTTAGTAACGAAGTAAACGCTCCCGATACCCCCGGCAACTCTCGCTGCTGCTCGATGATAAACTGGGTCAAAGTAACATGGTTGGTCATTCTTTAATTGCTCCTAGGTGTGTTGTTTCTCAAAAAATACTTTCAATAAGCACATACAGCTTTTGTGTATGCGAGGTTCCGCGCAATAACGCCTAGTCATCTGTCTGTTATTTCAAGTTACCTACTTTGATTATTTAACTTTCTCCGGCTTCATAATGGCTTTAGGCGTTTCCGTTCCGTCGCTTTCAGCAGCATTTTTGATGAAAGTTTGTTTTAAACGATTAAAAGCCGACCATAAGGTTTTATCCATAACAACCTCATTGCCGACAGAAACAATGACCCTGGTCAATTCGGGGATTTTATTATCGGTTGAAGCCAGATAAATGGGATGGACATAAAGAACGGTATTCCCCATCGGCAAAATAATCATGCGTCCCAACTCAACAATTGAACCGTGTTGATCCCATAATGAAAATTGCTCAGAAATTTCAGGGTTTTGGTTAATCAAGGCTTCAACCTGAGCAGGACCATTAACCTGAACTTCTTTACCGAACTTGTAGACGGTAATGCCGGGTTTGTAATCTGAGCTGCAATTGGTTTTATCCAGCGTCCCGGCCACGCCTATCATGCTGAGGTTATTTCTGTTGATCGGCGTCATCGGATTAATCAAGACAAATTCTTCGCTATCCTTACAGTTGCCAAAATCCATGGTCTGATAATAAGGTAATACCGGTTGCCCCCGGACATTAGCTTGCGCCCAGGTTTCGGCTTGTTCATAGAATAACTCAGGACTATTCTGATGATATTTGGCATACACTTTCATTTGCAGGTAATAAAGATCGCGGGGATAACGCAAGTGTTGCTTTAATTCGGCCGGCATTTCTTCCAGGTTTTTAAATAATCCTGGGTACGCGCTGCTGTATGCCTGAATAATAGCATCCGAGGGGTCTGAAATATAAAAATCAACATCGCCATCATAGGCATCGACAACGACCTTAACTGAGTTGCGGATGTAGTTGAAGTCTTGATGCCCCTCCAGGAAATCATCGCCGGCGGGCTTGGAAACCGGATACTTGTTGGATAAGGTATAAGCGTCCTGTATCCAATAGAACCTATCCTTGGTTATAACCAGATAAGGGTCTTTATCCAGATGCAGGAACGGGGTTAACGTAGTAATGCGCTTGATTATATTTTGGCGTATCTTAACCTTACTTTGGGTGGAGATATTGGTCGAAAAGAATATTTTCTCATCGTTAAAATAAAAAGCTAATAAGGCTTTTCTGAACATGGATGGAATGGGAATCCCCCCCTCGCCGTGGTAAGCGCCCGCCATGCCGGGATCAGAGCCGGAGCTGGCAATTCCTACAACGTTTAACTCATTGGGGACTATGGCATAGTCGTAGTGCTCCAAACCGTAGTAGATGTCCGGGTGTTTGACTGTGAAGCCGACATCGGAATGCATGTTTAAATCACGTAAATACCAGATCAACGGATTATCGGCGTCCTGCGCAGAGGGCGTGACAACGGCGCCATAACCATGGGTATAGCGCAAATGAATGTTTTCCCAGTTTTGGGCTTCAGGCGGTAACTTCGAAATATTGATTTCCCTGGCTGCCAGGTCGACTTGCCTGGTGTGATCAAGAATAAAATAGCGGTCTTCGTCAACAGACAGGATTTTGTAATAAGGCCTTATCTCCTGTAACTGCTTGTAGCTGTCGATGATAAACTCCCTGTCCCATACCGGGATATTCTCAAAATGCTTTTGCGTACTCCATGTTTCAATGTCCCTGGCCGCATCCAGCTTAATCGTCATATCAACCGTTTTAACATTCTTTAAATCGTAAGCCGCCAGCGTCGCATCAATATTGTGCTGCATCAATGACTTATTCGATTTGACAGGATTCGGATTGACGATATATTTTTGGATTAAATCGGGGATAAATTGAATCTTCGGCAAGCCTGCGACACAGAGAAACAGGGTGAACGATATTAAAAAGGGGGCTTTGACGCGGTGTTTTTCTGAAAAAATAAATAGGCCTGCGGTTATCGCTGTCGCCACGAAGGTAACAATTTCCAACCAGATCAGCGGTAATTGGTAGCGTATTTCGATAAAACCGGGACCGTAAAACACCGGTTCATGCGCGTCGGTATAAAGCAGGGTAAAACGATCCAGCATGAAGCCCCAAACAACAAACGCCACCACAAACCCCATTAAAATGGTCAGGTGAATCTTGGCGCCTAAGGGAAACTCGGAGTTTTCATCGGGGATAAAAACATGCTCCAACCAATATAAAATGCCGACCATGCAGAAAATTAGCGAGGCGGTGGTCAGCATTTCCTGCTGAATCAACATGTAAGTCGGGTAGGACAGCATATAAAAGCTGACATCCTTGCCGTAAACCGTTTCGGTTACGCCCGAATCGCTGCCGAAAAAATACAGCAGGGTCGACTCCCATTGATTATAGAAAGGAATAGCAATAAAGACAGCTAAAATCAATGATATAGGAGTATAGACAACGGCCGAACCATTCATAAATGTGTCGGCAAAACTCTGGAAGCGTCGGCGTTTATCTATGTTACTAAGAAGCTCATCAGGCGGATTGATGCCCAAATAGCGCGAGGCAATCCAGAAATGAAAAAAGAAAATAGCAAAGAACGCCAGCGTGACTCCGCCGGACAGAAAGAATTTGTACAGCAACCTGAGCCAGAAGTAGGCTTCAAGTTTTAGTGATTCGTACCACCATAAGTCAACAAACAGATCAAGAAATATGAAATAGAAGGCGACATATAAAATGATAGCTATTACAAGTATCGCTCCACACGCGACGGGTAAAAGCTTTAAGTTCCGCATAGTGTCCTCTTAATAGAAAATTCGAATTTATTTAGCCATGAGAAAAAACCGGCTACAGTCTCGATTGCGCTGTCTCGTAGGCTTTTTGCTTGTCTTGTTGTAACTACTCAGGTCTATCGCTTAGCCCAACAGCAGCGACTGGGATTCTATCTTTATTCTCACACAAAGGCACAGAGGCACAAAGAATTATTCAACATTTCCAATTTCTTCGTGTCTTTGTGTCTTTGTGTCTTTGTGTCTTTGTGTCTTTGTGTCTTTGTGTCTTTGTGTCTTTGTGTCTTTGTGTCTTTGTGTCTTTGTGTCTTTGTGTCTTTGTGTCTTTGTGTCTTT